>NZ_WWCT01000100.1 GCF_009857605.1 Duganella levis
TAGGGCTGGTTGGACTCGAACCAACGACCCCCGCGTTATCAACACGGTGCTCTAACCAGCTGAGCTACAGCCCCAATATTTGCTGTTCTTTTATTGTCTACAGTCGATAAGTGTGAGCGCTTGAAATGTTCCGAAGAACCTGCAAACTCTAGAAAGGAGGTGATCCAGCCGCACCTTCCGATACGGCTACCTTGTTACGACTTCACCCCAGTCACGAATCCTACCGTGGTAAGCGCCCTCCTTGCGGTTAAGCTACC
>NZ_WWCT01000101.1 GCF_009857605.1 Duganella levis
ACGGTCGCAAGATTAAAACTCAAAGGAATTGACGGGGACCCGCACAAGCGGTGGATGATGTGGATTAATTCGATGCAACGCGAAAAACCTTACCTACCCTTGACATGGATGGAATCTTTGAGAGATTGAGGAGTGCCCGAAAGGGAACCATTACACAGGTGCTGCATGGCTGTCGTCAGCTCGTGTCGTGAGATGTTGGGTTAAGTCCCGCAACGAGCGCAACCCTTGTCATTAGTTGCTACGAAAGAGCACTCTA
>NZ_WWCT01000102.1 GCF_009857605.1 Duganella levis
ATGCTGCTCAATCGCCTGAGTTCCTAGTGCGGTTGCGAGGTGGGTTTTACCGGTGCCAGGGCCACCGACCAATACGACGTTATGGACCGATTGCAGGAATTCGCAGCGGTGCAATTGCCTCACCAGCTGTGCGTTTGCTAGCTGAATTGACCCTGTCAGTTTGACCCGCCCGCCATACCCTGGCGAACGCTGCAACCCGGTCGTAAGACCCTTCAAAGCCCAACTCCTTTAGTTCTTCATGAAGCTGTTTCAAA
>NZ_WWCT01000103.1 GCF_009857605.1 Duganella levis
ACGGTCCTGTTCGGGATGGGAAGGGGTGGGACCGACTTACTATGGTCATCAAGCTTTGACTTGTGTGCTCTGGCGCCGCCAATTGGGCGCCACAGCGAATCTGGGAGAAGTAAAGTTTTGTGTTGGGGTAGCACCACTCATCATCAGAGTAAATGCGCATAACCGTCAAGGTTATAGGGACAAGCCGTACGGGCAATTAGTATCAGTTAGCTTAATGCATTACTGCACTTCCACACCTGACCTATCAACGTC
>NZ_WWCT01000104.1 GCF_009857605.1 Duganella levis
ACGGTCCTGTTCGGGATGGGAAGGGGTGGGACCGACTTACTATGGTCATCAAGCTTTGACTTGTGTGCTCTGGCGCCGCCAATTGGGCGCCACAGCGAATCTGGGAGAAGTAAAGTTTTGTGTTGGGTAGCACCACTCATCATCAGAGTAAATGCGCATAACCGTCAAGGTTATAGGGACAAGCCGTACGGGCAATTAGTATCAGTTAGCTTAATGCATTACTGCACTTCCACACCTGACCTATCAACGTC
>NZ_WWCT01000010.1 GCF_009857605.1 Duganella levis
GCGTGGCCGCACTGGCCGGCGCTGCTGCCGGGGTTGCTGCCGATGTGGCGGCTGGCGTGGCTGGCGCGGCCGCGGCCGGCAACGGTACCGAACCGCTGCCGGTCAGCGCAGCCTTGTAATCCTGCGGCGCATAGCACAGCCCTTTTTCCGAGCATCCCTGGCCGCCGGCCAGCAGCGTGAACGCGCCGCTGGCGTTGACCGGAATGGTGATGGTCACACTCTTGCGATACGTCTCCACGTCCTTGGCAAACGTCTCGTCATAGTGCACTTTGCCAGGTGGGATCTGCGGCGCGCCAAGCTGCGCGCCGGCGGCGCTGAACTTGAAACGCTCGCGATACATGTAATAGCCGTCGGCAATCTGGAAAGTCACCGCAACGGTATGCCCGTCCACCATGCGCGCAGAAAACTTGAACGCCTCCGACGGATCGAGGAAGTCTTCGGCACGGGCAGGCTGCATCAGCAGCGCGATCAGCGCCAGAAGGGGCGCGACAAAGCGGACAAAACGGGACATAAAACCTTCTCTCAGGGGCACTGTTCATTGGAGCAACAGCATAGTACACCGATGACGTTTTTCACGCCTGAATGCGGCCTTAAAACATTGCTCTATGCGAAACTAGCTCTTTCCCCTACGCATTGGAGTTCTTCATGTCCCCTCTCCGCCCCTTGTTGTGGTCCGCGCTCGCCATGAGCGCCCTGCCCGCACTGGCGCAAGCCCCGGCCCAGGCCCTGAACGCCATTACCGAGCAAGACCTGCTGGCCCACATCCGTACTTTGGCCTCCGAGGAATTTGAAGGCCGCGCGCCCGGCACGCCGGGCGAAGCGAATTCTGTCGCCTACATTCAGAGCGAGTTCCGCAGGCTGGGTCTGCAAGCCGGCAATCCGGACGGCAGCTGGGTGCAAGCCGTGCCGATGCGCGGCCAGAAGCCGTCGCCCAGCTTCAGCTACACCGTCAACGGCCGCAAAGTCGCGCTGAATTTCCCCAACGACTATGTTGCGCATTCAACCAGCCAGCCGGCCATGGTCAACGTCAACAATTCGGAAATCGTCTTTGTCGGCTACGGCGTGCAGGCGCCGGAATACGGCTGGGACGATTACAAGGGCGTGGACGTGCGCGGCAAGACCATCCTGATGCTGATCAATGACCCGGCCATTCCCGATCCTAACAATCCGGCCGAGTTGGACCCGAATATGTTCAAGGGCAAGGCCATGACCTATTACGGCCGCTGGACCTACAAATACGAGATCGCCGCCAAGCTGGGCGCGGCCGCCGCGATTATCATTCATGAAACAATCCCGGCCGCTTATCCGTGGGACGTGGTGCGCAGCGGCGGCAATGCAGAGCAGTTCAGCCTGCTGCGGGAAGGCGACGATCCTGACGCACCGCCGGTACCTGGCTGGATCCAGCTGGACAAGGCCAAGGCGCTGATGGCCGCCGGCGGCTACGATTTCGACGCGCTGAAAAAACAGGCGATTACCAAAGACTTCCACCCGGTCAGTCTGAAAGCCACCGCCGATTTTCATATCGAAAACAGCTCCCGCACGATTACCTCCAATAATGTGGTGGCGAAAATTGAAGGCAGCGATCCCAAGCTGAAAGACGAATATGTCGTTTATAGCGCGCACTGGGATCATTTGGGTGTTGATGCAGCTACCGGAAAAATCTATTACGGCGCACTGGATAATGCTTCCGGCGTAGCAGCCTTATTGGAATTAGCCAAAGCATATAAAGCGCTGCCGGAAGCGCCGAAACGTTCGATTCTGTTTATTGCCACCACCGCAGAAGAGCGTGGTTTACTCGGCGCGAAATATTACGCCAGCAATCCGCTGTATCCATTAAAAAATACGGTCGCCAATATTAATATTGATGGCATCAATGCGTGGGGGAAAACGGGGCAAATTGAAAATGTCACGTCCGGCCATTCCAGCATTGATGGATTGCTGGAGCAATATGCAAAAACTCAAAACCGTGTAGTGGAAAAAGATTCGCGTGCGGAGTTAGGCAGCTTTTATCGCGCCGACCAGCTGGAATTCGCCCGTGCCGGCGTGCCGGTTCTCTATACCAAAGCGCGCAGCGGCTATTTGAATAAGCCAGCTGATTACGCGACGAAAGTCGTGAATAACTATGTCACGCACGACTATCATCAGGTAACGGACGGCGTGCGTAACGATTGGGACTTTAGCGGCGGCGTGCAGGATATCCAGTTACTGTTCCAGGTCGGCCTGGCAATCGCCCAGGGCGCCACGCCAACCTGGAATGCCGACTCCGAATTCAAGGCCGCCGGCGATCGCCGTTTGAAGTAGTTCACGCCGGAAACTGACTTGATCATGCCAATTTCCGGCATGATCAAGCGTCAGGCCTCGACAAGATCACCGCTGCGGCGCTCCGCCGTCACAGCGCGGGACACGCGTTTTCGCCACCAGATGATGACCCCGGTCACGCTCAGCATCGCCACCACGATCCCCATGAAGGAAATCAGGATGCGGCCCGGCAGGCCGAGGATGCGGCCGGAGTGCAGCGGGAATTGCGCCTGAACGAAAATATCCGCCGCCGTGCCTTTCCATGGCAGACGCTCGCCCAGCAGCTTGCCGGCGCCGTCATAATATAAATACGCCGGACCTACGCCACCGGAACCGTGATCGTCGCCCGGTTTATAAAAGCTGACGCCGTAGACATCGAATGCATTGGTATAAAACACGCTGCCTACCGGTTCCGACCAATTACGCTGTTTCGCCTCTTTCGCCGCCGTTTCAATAACTGCTGCATATTCGACTTTTGGCGTAAATGGCTTGTGAATATCGGCCATGGGACGCGTATCAAACGGCGTTGGCGTAACTTTCGATATCTTACTCATCACTGGATAAAATATTTCGCTGTACAGATTCAGCGAAAATGCGGTGAAAGACAGAATAATCAACAACGCCCATGTCCATAAACTGAAGGCGCGATGCAGATCGAAATTCAGTTTATTGTTGCCGCCTTTCCAGCGGATTTTCCAGGCCGGTTTCCAGCGTTGGCCCCAGGATTTGGCGGCATTCTGGCGACGCAATGGCAAGGTCAGATAGAAACCGACAAAACTATCCACCACCCAAATCATGGCGATGCCGCCCATCAGCCATAAACCCCAGCGGTCGATGCCCCACATTTCCGGAATATGCAGCGTGTAATGCAGGCGATATAAGAAGGAAACGAAAGTCTCCTTGGTAATCGGCCAGACCGCGCCCCATTCCCGCTTGCCCAATTCAGCGCCGCTGACCGGATCCACAAACACTTGATTAAAGCCCGGCTGGTAGAGTTTCTGCGTTACCGGGTCCACGCGCGGCGACACGCCAAACGCAATCGCCTCGCCCTTCTCCACCTGTATCGGCATGAAGGAGACCTGGATCTGCGGATAACGCGCCTCGACTTGCTGCGCCAGGGCCAGCGCAGATTGCGGCGTGCCGGGCGTATGGGCTTCCATCAGGTGCGGATTGAGCAGGTCGTCCAGCTCGTGATCCCACGAAATGATGGCGCCGGTGAAGCCGCTAATAAACAAAAAGCCCGCTGTGAGCAGGCCGGCATATCGGTGTACTAAGGTCCAAAAGCCTCGCATGATGGCGATCCCCATAAAAAACCGGGACCGCGAAGGCCCCGGCTGACAAGATTAGAACTTGTATTTCAAGGTCAGCGACGTGGTGCGCGGTGCGGCGTAGGTGATGGCGCCGTACGCGGCAAACATGCCGAAGTGCTTTTTGTCGGTGACGTTGTTGACGTTCAGCTGGGCCGACAGGTTTTTGCTGATGTCATACCGCGCCATCAGGTTGACCAGCGTGAAGGCATCCTGCTGGATTACGCCGCCATTGGTGGCGAAGCCAGGCGCGCCCGGATCGACGGTGTAGGTGCGGCCTTCATAGTTGACGCCGCCGCCGACGGTCAGCTTGCTCAATTCGCCCGGCAGGTTGTAGGTGGTGAACACGCGGAACAGTTTGCGCGGGTAGATGCTGTTGAAGTCGGCGCCGGTGGCGTCTTTGGCGCGGAAGATGCTGTAACCGGCGCTGGCGTTCCAGCCGCGCGTCAGTTCGCCGTTGACTTCCATCTCCACGCCACGGCTGGTGGCGCCGTCCGCGCCCACATAGACCGGCTGAGGTACACCGCCACCCGTTGCCGGGGCCAAGCCGTCAGCCTGCGCCAGATTATCCTGCTTGATGTGGAACACGGCCAGCGAGGCGTTCACGCGGCCATCCAGGAATTCGCCCTTGATGCCGGTTTCGGCGGCCTTGCCACGAATCGGGTCCAGCGTCCGGCCACTGCGGTCCTTGTAATTCTGCGGCTGGAAGATGCTGGTGTAGCTGGCGTACAGCGAGTAGGTATTGTCGATGTCGTAGACCAGGCCGGCATATGGCGTGATCTCGTTGTCGTTCTTCACTTCATACGCGGCGCTGTCGACCAGCTGGCCGGTTTTCTTGTAGTTGGTCACGCGGGCGCCGACGATCAGTTTCAGCGGATCGGCCAGCGAGAAGCGCGCCACGCCGTACAAGGCTTCCTGCTTGGTCACGCTTTGTTCATAGAACGTGGCGGCGCCCCAGGTCGGCTCCGGATAGGCGGCGCCGTTCCAGTTGTTGTAGTTGCCGAGGTCGGCCAGGGTGCCTTCCGGCCGGCGGTCCGAAGTGAAGTCGGCCTTGGAGTACATATAGCCGAATGCCGCTTCATGCTTGCGGCCGGCCAGCTCAAACGCGCCGGAGAGCTGCAGGTTGGCGTTGGTCTGCTTGGTGCGGGTCAGGTAGGCGCCGGCAAACGGGAACAGGCCGGTGCCGTTGGTGGCGTCAGGGTAGCCGTACAGGTACAGCAGCTGCGAATCGCCACGGCGGTCGCCGCGCGTAACGCTGGCCTCCAGTTTCCAGCCGTTGTCGAAGGTGTGGCGCAGATTGGCAAAGGCGTTGTTGTACGAGTTGTCCCAACGGGTCCAGCCGGCCGCTGCGGTCTTGGAGACGTCCCAGTTGGTCTGGTTGCCGTTGGTGTACCAGTACGACAGGCCGCCCCACATCGGCCCCTTGACGTTGTTTTCCTGGCGGCTGAAGCCGACGTCCAGCACGGTGAACGGGGTCAGATCGGCTTCCACGGTGGCGTAGATGGTCTTGCTCTTGTTGCTCAGCAGGTCGACCCAGCTGTCGGCGTCGGTGTACTCGCCCACCACGCGGGCGCGCACCGAACCGTCCTGGGTCAGCGGGGTCGAGACGTCGGCCTGGGCGCGGCGGGCGCTCCAGTTGCCGATGCCGATCTCGGCCGAACCGGTCAGTTCCTTCGAGGTGGCGCGCTTGCGCACCAGGTTGATGGCGGCCGATGGATTGCCGGCGCCGGTCATCAGGCCGGTGGCGCCGCGCACCACTTCCACGCGGTCGTAGATGGCCAGGCTGCTGGCGACTTCGCCCGAGGACCACGATTGCTCCCAGGTGGTCGGCACGCCGTCGATCTGCAGGTTATCGATGTCGAAGCCGCGCGCGGTGAAGCCGGCGCGGTTGGTTTCATACTGGTTGACCGAGATGCCGACCACGTTGTTGACCACGTCGGTGACGGTCTGCAAGCCCTGGTCTTCGATGCGCTGCTGGGTCACCACGCTGACCGATTGCGGCGTGTCGCGCAGCGACAGGTCGAGCGGCGTGCCGCCCTTGGCCTTGCCGACGGTGTACGAGGTGTCGCCGAGCTTTTGCGACGATACCTGCACGGTCGGCATCACGGCCGCGCCGTCGTCGCCACCCGCTTGCGCCTGCGCCAGCAGCGGCAGGGCCAGGCCGACCAGTACCGCCAGACGCTTCATCTTGAATTGCTTATCCATCACTTCCCCGTTTTGACATTTTTATCGAAACAGGAATGATAACGATTCTCATTTCAAAGTCAACCGTTTGGGATGTAAAAGGACGAAAAAAAAGCCAGGCAGAGCCTGGCTTTTCAGTCTTACTTGCAACCGGCGGATTACTCAGCGGTTGGTGCGTCTTCGATCGCGGTGACTTCTGGACGGTCCAGCAGCTCAACGTAAGCCATTGGAGCGTTGTCGCCAACGCGGAAACCCATTTTCAGGATGCGCAGGTAGCCGCCGTTACGTGCAGCGTAACGTGGGCCCAGTTCCGAGAACAGTTTGCCTACGATTTCGCGGTCGCGCAGACGGGCAAATGCCAGACGCTTGTTAGCCAGGGTGTCGGTCTTGCCCAGGGTCAGGATTGGCTCAACAACGCGGCGCAGCTCTTTAGCTTTTGGCAGCGTGGTTTTGATGGCTTCATGACGCAGCAGGGAAACGGTCATGTTGCGCAGCATTGCCAGACGGTGGGACGAGGTACGGTTCAGTTTACGGAGGCCGTGACGGTGACGCATGGTACTTCCTTTCGATGATGTTTAAATCCGAGTTCTTCGATCGCTCACATGAGCGCGGACCGGTTTTAGTGATTTACACCCGGCACAACACGTGCTGGGTGGTGCTGCAAAACGCTAATCAGTTGGTGCCAGGGCAGAACATCGCGGAGCGATGTCCAGCACTGTCACGCAATTTGGTAGCTTGTTATTTTTCCAGACCAGCAGGCGGCCAGTTTTCCAGCTTCATGCCCAGGGTCAGACCACGGGAAGCCAGGACTTCCTTGATCTCGTTCAGCGACTTGCGACCCAGATTCGGGGTCTTCAGCAGTTCGTTTTCCGAACGCTGGATCAGGTCGCCGATGTAGTAGATGTTTTCGGCTTTCAGGCAGTTGGCCGAACGCACGGTCAGTTCCAGATCGTCCACTGGACGCAGCAGGATCGGATCGACCAGCGGTGCGCGCGAAGGTGCTTCAGCAGCAGCTTCGGTGCCTTCCAGGGCAGCAAACACGTTCAGTTGATCGACCAGCACGCGGGCCGATTGACGGATCGCTTCTTCCGGCGAAATCACGCCGTTGGTTTCGATGTTGATGATCAGCTTGTCCAGGTCGGTACGCTGTTCCACACGGGCCGATTCCACGAAGTACGACACACGGCGCACTGGCGAGAACGACGCGTCCAGAATGATGCGGCCGATGGTCTTGTTGGTGTCTTCCGACAGGCGACGGACGTTACCAGGCACATAGCCACGGCCTTTTTCGACCTTGATCTGCATGTCCAGTTTGCCGCCGGCGGTCAGGTGCGCAATCACGTGGTCCGGGTTGATCAGTTCCACATCGTGTGGCAGATCGATGTCCGAAGCCAGCACGGCGCCTTCGCCTTCTTTCTTCAGGGTCAGGGTGACGGAGTCACGGTTGTGCACTTTGAACACAACGCCCTTCAGGTTCAGCAGCAGGTCAACCACGTCTTCTTGCACGCCGTCCAGCGACGAGTACTCGTGCACCACGCCAGCGATGGTCACTTCGGTCGGCGCGTAGCCCACCATCGACGACAACAGCACGCGACGCAGCGCGTTGCCCAGGGTGTGGCCGTAGCCGCGTTCGAATGGCTCCATCACAACTTTAGCGTGACCGGCGCCCAGCGCTTCTACATCGATAATACGTGGTTTCAACAAACTGTTTTGCATGAAATGTCCTTTTCAATACCCTCGGCGCGTTAAGCCGATAAGGCTGATGGCATTAGTGAAAACGCCCGCTTGAATAAGCGGGCGGGTTTTGGTGCTACTTGGGCTACAGATTAACGCGAGTACAGCTCGACGATCAGCGATTCGTTGACGTCGTTAGCGATTTCGTTACGCTCTGGCAGGGACTTGAAGGTGCCTTCCATTTTCTTGGCGTCAACCGAAACCCAGGCTGGCATGCCGACTTGTTCAGCCAGCGACAGCGCTTCAACGATACGCACTTGTTTCTTGGCTTTTTCGCGCACAGCAACGACGTCGCCAACTTTGACCGAGTACGAAGCGATGTTCACCACTTGGCCGTTCACGGTGAACGCTTTGTGGGATACCAGCTGACGTGCTTCAGCGCGGGTCGAGCCGAAGCCCATGCGGTATGCGACGTTGTCCAGACGGGCTTCCAGCAGCTTCAGCAGGGTTTCGCCGGTGTTGCCTTTGCGGCGGTCGGCTTCTGCGAAGTAGCGACGGAACTGACGTTCCAGCACGCCGTACATACGTTTAACTTTTTGTTTTTCGCGCAGCTGGTTGCCGTAGTCCGAGGTGCGAGCGCCCGACTTAACGCCGTGCTGACCTGGTTTGACATCCAGTTTGCATTTGCTGTCCAGCGAGCGACGTGCGCTCTTCAGGAACAGATCAGTGCCTTCACGGCGGGACAGTTTTGCTTTAGGTCCGATATAACGTGCCACGGTATTTCCTTTTTTAAATAATGACGTTCCAACCGCACGGGCTGAACGCTAGTCTGGTCTGCGGGTGAGCCAGACGTGGCTTAAGTCCGCCGCAAGCGGCAGACGACAATAGCCGGGCAGTATAACCGTTACCGGTTGCCTGCACCAGCTGAATTGTGTAACAGCGTAGCCGACCAGGTCGGCTAGGCCATTAGATACGACGACGCTTTGGAGGGCGGCAGCCGTTGTGTGGCACTGGCGTCACGTCCTGGATCTCGGTGATCTTGATGCCCAGGTTGTTCAGCGCGCGCACAGCCGATTCACGGCCTGGGCCTGGGCCCTTGATACGCACTTCCAGGTTCTTCACGCCGCATTCGATCGCGACTTTACCAGCGGCTTCAGCAGCAACCTGCGCTGCGAACGGGGTCGATTTACGCGAACCCTTGAAGCCAGCACCACCGGAGGTCGCCCACGACAGCGCATTGCCCTGACGGTCGGTGATGGTGATGATGGTATTGTTGAAGGAAGCGTGAACGTGCGCGATACCTTCCGCGACGTTCTTCTTGACCTTCTTGCGTACGCGCGCTGCTGCTGCGCTGCTTTGTTGCTTAGCCATGTGATTTCCCTAGATTATTTCTTGAGCGATTGAGCGGCTTTGCGCGGGCCCTTGCGGGTACGTGCATTGGTGCGGGTGCGTTGACCGCGGACCGGCAGGCCCTTACGGTGACGCATACCACGGTAGCAACCCAGATCCATCAAACGCTTGATGTTCATGGACAGTTCGCGACGCAGATCGCCTTCGACGATGAATTTACCTACTTCATCGCGCAGCTTTTCCAGTTCGCTGTCGTCCAGATCCTTGACCTTTTTATTGGTCGCGATACCCGTTTGCGCGCAGATGAACTTCGCGCGTGGGCGGCCTACACCGTAGATGGCCGTCAGGCCGATAACGGTGTGCTGGTGATTTGGGATATTAACCCCTGCAATACGTGCCATTCGTTATTCCTCGATAAATAACGGTTATTAACCTTGACGCTGTTTATGACGTGGTTCGACGCAGATTACGCGAACAACGCCTTTGCGCTTGATGATCTTGCAGTTGCGGCAGATCCGCTTGACTGAGGCGTTAACTTTCATTATGAACTCTCTTCTAAGGTTCGATTATCTAAATTTACTTGGTCCGGAACACGATGCGGGCGCGGGACAGGTCGTAAGGTGTCAGTTCGACCGTCACCTTATCGCCAGGCAGGATGCGGATATAGTTCATCCGCATTTTACCTGAAATATGCCCCAGCACCACGTGCCCGTTTTCCAGCTTTACTCGAAATGTTGCATTAGGGAGATTTTCTAGGATCTCGCCCTGCATCTGTATGACGTCGTCTTTTGCCATTCGGTATGTTTGAAACCGCGCTTATCGCGTCGGAATTCCGCCTTTGAAGTTTGCTTTGCGCAGCAGCGATTCATATTGCTGCGACATCACGTAGTTTTGTACTTGCGCCATGAAATCCATGGTAACAACCACAATAATCAACAACGAAGTACCGCCAAAATAGAATGGTACTTTCCACTCGGCTTGCATGAATTCCGGCAACAAACACACCAAAGTGATGTAGATGGCGCCAGCCAGTGTCAATCGCGTCAGGATCTTGTCGATGTAACGGGCAGTCTGCTCACCGGGACGAATCCCTGGCACAAAGGCCCCGCTCTTCTTCAAGTTATCCGCTGTTTCCTTGCTGTTGAAGACCAGCGCTGTATAGAAGAAACAGAAAAACACGATCGCAATGGCGTACAACAGTGCGTGGATGGGCTCGCCTGGCCCCATCGATGCTGCCAAATCTTTCAGGAACCGGACCGCCGGGTTGGCCGTATCGGCGCCCGTGGTAAACCAGCCCACGATCGTTGCCGGGAACAAGATAATCGACGAAGCGAAGATCGGTGGGATCACGCCGGCCATATTCAACTTCAATGGCAGGTGCGACGTTTGTCCACCGTAAATCTTGTTACCCACCTGGCGTTTCGCATAGTTGACCAGAATCTTGCGTTGGCCACGTTCCACAAACACCACGAGGAACGTCACCGCCACCACCAGGATCATGATGATGATCGCCGACAAGGCACCGATCGAACCGTTGCTCACCGACTGGCCGAGGCCACCCAGTGCGCCCGGCAGACCGGCCGCGATACCTGCGAAAATGATGATCGAGATGCCATTACCGAGACCACGCTCGGTAATTTGCTCGCCCAACCACATCACGAACATGGTGCCGGTCAACAGCGTAACGACCGTCACGAAACGGAATGCATAGCCTGGATCCAGCACCAGACCAGCTTGCGACTCCAAGGCAACCGCAATGCCCAACGCCTGGAACCCCGCCAGCAACACCGTGAAATACCGGGTGTACTGGGTGATCTTGCGTCGGCCAGCTTCGCCTTCCTTCTTCAACGCTTCCATCTGCGGCGAGACGATCGACACCAACTGCATGATGATCGAGGCCGAGATGTACGGCGTGATACCCAGCGCAAACACCGTAAAGCGCGCCAGAGCGCCACCGCTGAACATGTTCAACATGCCCAGGATGCCGCCCTCTTGCGACTTGAACAGCGCGGCTAATTGTACCGGATCGATCCCGGGAACCGGGATGTGAGCGCCGATACGATAAACCACCAATGCGCCAAGCAGGAACCAGAGCCGGCCCCAAGGGAAACCAGCTGCTGCACTTTTAGCCAATTGTGGATTAGTCGCCAATTTTCGCTCCGATCAAGCTGTTCGCGGGGCTCAGGCTACCGAGCCGCCGGCTGCTTCGATGGCGGCTTTCGCGCCAGCGGTCACTTTCAGGCCTTTGAGGTTCACCGCTTTGGTGATCTCGCCGGACAGAATGACGCGTACATCACGTGCCAGCACGCTCAGTACGCCAGCTTGTTTCAGCACCAGGATGTCGACATCGCCAACGGCCAGGTGGTTCAGGTCGGACAGACGCACTTCAGCTTTGAAGGTGGCGTTGAGCGACTTGAAACCGCGCTTAGGCAGACGACGTTGCAGAGGCATCTGACCGCCTTCGAAGCCGACTTTGTGGAAGCCGCCCGAACGCGATTTCTGACCCTTGTGGCCACGACCTGCGGTTTTACCCAGGCCAGAGCCGATACCGCGGCCGACGCGACGCTTGTAGTGCTTAGCGCCATCGGCTGGTTGAATGGTATTCAGTTCCATGATTTCTCCGTGAGTAAGCCCAAGGGCTTACGCAACTACTTTAACGAGATACGACACTTTGTTGATCATGCCGCGTACGGATGGGGTGTCTTGCAGCTCGGAAACCGAGTTGACGCGACGCAGGCCCAGACCGCGAACGGTGGCACGGTGATCTTGACGAGTGCCAATCAGGCCCTTGACCAGTTGTACTTTGACGGTTTTCGTAGTCATGTCGTTCACCTTAACCCAGGATCTCTTCTACCGACTTGCCGCGTTTCGCAGCGATGTCAGCAGGAGTGCTCAGTTTAGCCAGGCCGTCCAGCGTGGCGCGAACCAGGTTGTACGGGTTGCTCGAACCGGTCGATTTCGCGACCACGTCGGTAACACCCATGACTTCGAAGATTGCGCGCATCGCGCCGCCCGCAATGACGCCGGTACCTGGTTTCGCAGGCGACATCATTACTTTCGAGGCGCCGTGGCGACCCAGGACGGTGTGGTGCAGCGTGCCGTTTTTCAGTGGTACTTTGATCAGGTTGCGACGGGCTTCTTCCATTGCCTTCTGCACACCAACCGGTACCTCTTTCGACTTGCCCTTACCCATGCCGATGCGGCCATCGCCGTCACCTACTACGGTCAGCGCGGCGAAGCCCATGATACGACCACCCTTGACCACTTTGGTCACGCGGTTGATCGCGATCATTTTTTCGCGCATGCCGTCGTCCGGCTTGTCGCTTGCCATTTTTGCTTGCATTTTTGCCATGATCGTTCCTTAGAACTTCAGACCGGCTTCACGCGCGGCTTCTGCCAGCGCCTTCACACGGCCGTGATAACGGAAACCGGAACGGTCGAAGGCGACTTCGGTGATACCGGCTTTCAGTGCTTTTTCTGCTACGCGCTTGCCCACCAGTGCGGCGGCAGCGGCGTTGCCGCCCTTGCCCGATTGGCCGGCCAGTTCAGCGCGTACTTCCGCTTCAACGGTCGATGCCGAAACCAGTACTTTGGCTTCCGGGCTGATCAGGCTTGCGTAGATGTGCAGGTTAGTGCGGTGAACCGACAGGCGGTTCACTTTCAGTTGCGCAATCTTGATCCGGGTTTGACGTCCGCGACGCAGACGAGATTCTTTTTTATCCATCGTCAGCCCCTAATTACTTCTTCTTAGTTTCTTTGATCTTAACCACTTCGTCCGAATAACGGACGCCCTTGCCTTTGTAAGGCTCCGGAGCGCGGTAAGCACGAACTTCTGCAGCAACCTGACCCACCTTTTGACGATCGATGCCTTTGATGACGATCTCGGTCGGGGTGGCGGTGGTCACGGTCACGCCTTCTGGCATGGCGTGCACGACCGGGTGCGAGAAACCCAGCGACAGGTTCAGCTTGTCGCCAGCGGCTTGGGCTTTGTAGCCCACGCCAACCAGGTTCAGCTTTTTCTCGAAGCCCTTGGTCACACCGTTCACCATGTTGTTGACCAGTGCGCGCAGCGTACCGGACATGGCGTTGGCTTCGCGGCTGTCATTCGACGGCTCAAAGCTCAGGGTACCAGCGTTGTTTTCTACTTTAACCAGGCCATTCAGGTTCTGGGTCAGGACGCCCAGCGGGCCCTTGACGGTGATCGCTTGTGCGGAGATGGCGACATCAGCGCCAGCTGGCACAGCGATTGGCATTTTAGCTACTCGGGACATGTCTTACTCCTTAGGCCACGTAGCAAATCACTTCGCCGCCGACACCGGTTGCGCGTGCTTTACGGTCGGTCATGACGCCTTGTGGGGTCGATACAATCGCCACACCCAGACCATTCATTACCGAAGGGATCTCGTCTTTGCCTTTGTAGACGCGCAGACCCGGACGGGACACGCGCTCCAGGCGCTCGATGACGGGACGGCCGACATAATATTTCAAACCGATTTTCAGTTCCGACTTGCCGCCATCTACAGCGACTGCGAAATCTTCAATGTAACCCTCGTCCTTGAGGACGTTGGCAATCGCAATTTTGACTTTCGACGATGGCATGGCCACGGTCGTTTTTTGCACGCCCTGGGCGTTACGAATGCGGGTCAGCATATCGGCGATAGGATCGCTCATACTCATTGCTTATTCTCCTATTACCAGCTAGCTTTAGTCATACCCGGAATCTCACCACGCATGGCGAATTCACGGAGCTTGATACGGCCCAGACCGAATTTACGGAAGGTGCCGCGTGGACGACCAGTGATCGCGCAGCGGTTACGCTGGCGGGTCGGAGCCGAGTTACGTGGCAGCGCTTGCAGTTTCAGGCGCGCTTCGTAACGTTCTTCTTCCGATTTCGACTGGTCATCGATGATGGCCTTGAGCGCAGCGCGTTTGCCGGCGAATTTAGTCGCCAGGGCTACGCGTTTTGCTTCACGGTTAATCAGTGCGAGTTTTGCCATGATCTCTTAGTTCCTGAACGGGAATTTGAAGGCGGCGAGCAGAGCTTTCGCTTCGTCGTCGGTCTTAGCGGTGGTGGTGATCGAAATGTTCATACCACGCAGCGCATCGATCTTGTCGTACTCGATTTCCGGGAAGATGATCTGCTCTTTCACACCGATGTTGTAGTTGCCACGACCATCGAACGAGCGGCCATTCACACCGCGGAAGTCACGCACGCGCGGCAGGGCCACGGTGATGAAGCGGTCGAGGAACTCGTACATGCGGGCGCCACGCAGGGTGACCATGGTACCGATCGGGTAGCCTTCACGGATCTTGAAGCCCGCAATTGCCTTACGCGATTTGGTGGTCACTGGTTTCTGACCGGCGATCTTGGTCAGGTCGCCGACAGCGTGCTCCAGCACTTTCTTGTCAGCAATCGCTTCACCCACACCCATGTTCAGGGTGATCTTGGTCAGACGTGGTACTTCCATCACCGACTTGTAACCGAATTTCTCGGTCAGGTCAGCGACGACTTTTTCTTTATAGAACTCTTGGAGACGTGCCATGATTTCTTAAGCCTTCACTACTTCGCCGGACGATTTGAAGACGCGGACTTTTTTGCCGTCGACATCTTTGAAACCTACCCGGTCTGCCTTGCCAGTCGCTGCATTGAACAATGCAACGTTGGACACGTGAATCGGCATAGTCTTGTCGACGATACCACCTTGAACGCCAGTCATTGGGTTCGGCTTGGTCGCTTTTTTAGCAACGTTGACGCCTTCAACCACAACGTGTTCTGCGTCTACGCGACGCGAAACGACACCGCGTTTGCCCTTGTCTTTACCGGCCAGAACGATGACTTCGTCGTTTTTACGAATCTTATCCATTGCTGACTCCTTACAGTACTTCAGGTGCCAGGGACACGATCTTCATGAACTTTTCAGTGCGCAGCTCGCGCGTCACTGGTCCGAAGATACGGGTACCGATCGGTTCCAGCTTGGCGTTCAACAGAACGGCGGCATTGCCGTCGAACTTCACCAGGGAACCGTCTTGGCGGCGTACACCTTTAGCGGTGCGCACTACCACGGCGTTATAAATTTCACCTTTTTTGACACGGCCGCGTGGCGCAGCAACCTTAACGGTTACTTTGATCACGTCGCCAATGCCAGCATAACGGCGCTTGGAACCGCCCAACACCTTGATGCACATGACTTCCTTGGCACCGGTGTTGTCGGCTACTTCGAGCCGGCTTTCAGTTTGAATCATAATATTCTCTTTCCCAACTTAAGCCGAAGAATCCACACAATGCGGACCTAACGGTCAGTCTTGGTCCCGCCAATGAGACCTGCTGGCCTCACTGCTTGGGTGCTTGACCTTCGTACTGCATACTGACCGCACGGTTCAGCGTCTGTGGCCAGACACTTTGCGGCGTTACATGAACGAAGCCCACGAGTATTACATACAACTCGCGGGCTTGCAAGAACTAATTGAAAAACACCGCCAAAACCACGGTTTTGGCGGCGTCGGCTTCAATTAAACGATTTGTGCGGCTTGCACCACACGGGTCACGGTCCATGCCTTCGTTTTGGAGATCGGACGACCTTCCACGATTTCCACCGTGTCACCGGCTTTCACCTGGTTGGTCTCGTCGTGGGCGTGGTACTTTGCCGAACGGACGATGATCTTGCCATACAGAGGGTGTTTCACGTGACGTTCGATCAGAACGGTAACGGTCTTGTCCATCTTGTCGGACACAACTTTACCGATCAGCGTACGCTTCAGCTTTACTTGCTCGGTCATTTTGCTTCCTTCGTGTTCAATACCGTTTTTACGCGTGCGATATCGCGACGTACCTTTTTGAGCTGCGAAGTGTTGCTCAGCTGTTGCGTCGCGGTTTGCATACGCAGGCCGAATTGTGCCTTCAACAGGTCATTCAGCTCTTTTTGCAGAGCTACCTGGTCTTTGCCGCGGAGTTCAGATGCTTTCATATTTCACTCCTGTTATTGACCAACTTGACGGACCACAAACGTGGTCGCCAGTGGCAGTTTGGCAGCGGCCAGGCGGAATGCTTCGCGCGCCAGTTCTTCGCCTACGCCGTCCATTTCGTACAGGACTTTGCCCGGACGGATTTCAGCGACGTAGTACTCTGGATTACCTTTACCGTTACCCATACGGACTTCGGCCGGCTTGTTCGAGATCGGTTTGTCCGGGAACACGCGGATCCAGATACGACCGCCACGTTTGATGTGACGGGTCATGGCGCGACGTGCTGCCTCGATTTGGCGGGCCGTGATACGACCACGGGCCACTGCCTTCAGACCGAATTCGCCGAACGACACATTGGTGCCGGCGCTGTGCGAAATGCCGGTGTTACGGCCTTTCTGCTCTTTACGATACTTTCTGCGTGCTGGTTGCAGCATGATTATTCTCCTGCTTTCTCGGCTGGCTTGGCAGCGCGGCGGGCGCCACCAGCACCGGCTGGACGCGGACGGCCAGCTGGTTTGCCGTCTTCACGACGTGGGCCACGTGGCTTTTTCTCGTCCGGCGGGGTATCGATGACTGGTGCATCGCCGTTTGGCGCGCGGTCACCTTTGTATACCCACACCTTGACACCGATAATGCCGTAGGTGGTCGAAGCTTCCGAAGTGCCGTAGTCGATGTCAGCGCGCAGGGTGTGCAGTGGCACACGGCCTTCGCGATACCATTCGGTACGGGCGATCTCGATGCCGTTCAGACGACCCGAGGACATGATCTTGATGCCCAGGGCGCCCAGACGCATGGCGTTCTGCATCGCGCGTTTCATGGCGCGGCGGAACATGATGCGTTTTTCCAGCTGTTGCGCGATCGAATCAGCGATCAGTTGCGAATCGATTTCCGGCTTGCGGATTTCTTCGATATTGACGTGCACTGGCACGCCCATGATCTTCGCCAGCGCCGACTTCAGTACTTCGATGTCTTCGCCTTTTTTACCGATAACCACACCTGGACGCGAGCTGTAGATGGTGAAACGCGCGTTCTTGGCTGGACGCTCGATCACGATGCGGCCGACCGAAGCGTTCTTCAGCTTGGTTTTCAGGTAAGCACGTGCTTTCAAGTCTTCGTTCAGCATGGCGGCAAAGTTGCCATTGCCAGCATACCAACGCGAAGCCCAGTTACGGGTAACCGCCAGGCGGAAACCAGTTGGATGAATTTTCTGACCCATCTTGGCTCCTTAGTTGCCTACGGTCACATAAATGTGACACGATTGTTTCGAGATACGATCGCCACGACCTTTTGCACGCGCGGTGAAGCGCTTCAGGATCGGACCCTTTTCAACGTAGATCGTTTTCACGAACAGTTCGTCGATGTCGGCACCATCGTTGTGCTCGGCGTTGGCGATAGCCGACTCCAGCACTTTCTTGATGATGGTGGCGCCTTTTTTCGGGCTGAACTGCAGAATGTTCAGCGCAGCGTCAACTTTTTTGCCACGGATCAGGTCAGCAACCAGGCGGCCCTTTTGGTCCGACAGGCGCACGCCTTTGAGGATAGCTTTGGTTTCCATTATTTCTTCGCCTTCTTGTCAGCGGCATGGCCTTTGAACGTGCGGGTCAGCGCGAATTCGCCGAGCTTGTGACCAACCATGTTCTCGGAGACATACACTGGCACGTGCAGCTTGCCGTTGTGCACAGCGATCGTCAGGCCGATGAAGTCAGGCATGATGGTCGAGCGACGGGACCAGGTTTTGATTGGCTTTTTGTCTTTGGTCGCTTGCGCGGCTTCGACTTTTTTCACCAGGTGGGCGTCACAGAACGGCCCTTTTTTCAATGAACGAGTCATGATTTATCCTTATTTCTTGCCGCGGCGCGAGACGATCATCGAAGAAGTACGCTTGTTGCTGCGAGTCTTCTTACCCTTGGTCTGTTGGCCCCATGGCGAAACAGGGTGACGACCAGCTGCGGTTTTACCTTCACCACCACCGTGCGGGTGATCGACCGGGTTCATGACCACACCGCGAACGGTAGGACGAACACCGCGCCAGCGCATCGCACCAGCTTTACCGATTTTACGCAGGCTGTGTTCGGCATTGCCGACTTCGCCAACGGTAGCACGGCACTCGATGTGCACGCGACGGACTTCACCCGAACGCAGACGCACTTGCGCGTAGGTACCTTCACGGGCCATCAGCACGACGCCGGCGCCGGCGGTACGGGCCATTTGGGCACCCTTACCTGGCAGCATTTCGACGCAGTTCATGACGGTGCCGACTGGGATGTTGCGGATCGGCAGGCAGTTGCCCGACTTGATCGGCGCTTCCGAACCGGTCATCACCGCGTCGCCCACAGCCATGCCTTTGGTGGCGATGATGTAGGTACGGGCGCCATCGGCGTAGCACAGCAGCGCGATGTGCGCGGTGCGGTTTGGATCGTATTCGATACGCTCCACTTTCGCCGGGATGCCATCCTTGCTGTTACGCTTGAAGTCGATCACGCGGTAGTGCTGCTTGTGACCACCACCGATGTGACGGGTGGTGATGTGACCGTTGTTGTTACGGCCAGCAGTTTTCGATTTTTTCTCAACCAGGGCTGCGAACGGACGACCTTTGAACAGGTCGGAGTTCACAACTTTCACCATGCCGCGACGGCCTGGGGAGGTTGGCTTCATCTTAACGAGTGCCATTATTTAGCCTCCTCGGTGAAATTGATTTCCTGGCCTGGCTTCAGGCACACGAAAGCACGCTTGGTGTGGTTGCGGCGGCCGATGTGGGCGCCCGAACGCTTTTGTTTGCCTTCGCGGTTGACGGTTTGCACCGACGCCACTTCGACTTTAAACAGCAGTTCAACGGCAGCCTTGATTTCTGGCTTGGTCGCGTCGGTGGTAACACGGAACACGATCTGCTCGTTCTTTTCCGCGACCATGGTGGCCTTCTCGGAAATCACTGGAGCAACCAGTACCTTCAGCAGGCGTTCTTCGCTAAATTTCAATGCGCTCATGCCAGCATCTCCTCAATCTTGGCCAATGCAGCTTTGGTGACCACGATCTTCTTGTAGAACACCAGGGACATTGGATCTGCGTGACGTGGCTCAACCACCAGGACGTTCGGCAGATTGCGCGAAGCCAGTTCCAGGTTTTCGTTGGCAACATCGGTGATGATCAGTACCGAATCAAAGCCCATGCCGGTCAGCTTTTGCGACAGCAGCTTGGTTTTTGGTGCTTCGATCGCGAAATCTTCAACCACAACCAGGCGCTCTTCGCGGGCCAGTTGCGACAGGATCGAGCAGATACCAGCGCGGTACATCTTCTTGTTCACTTTGTGGGTGAAGTTCTCGTCAGGCGAGTTCGGGAAGATGCGACCACCGCCGCGCCACAGTGGCGACGACGACATACCAGCACGAGCACGGCCGGTACCTTTTTGGCGCCATGGCTTCTTGGTCGTGTGGTGGACTTCTTCACGGTCTTTTTGTTTACGGTTGCCGCTGCGAGCATTGGCTTGGTAAGCAACGACGATCTGGTGGATCAGGGCTTCGTTGTAGTCACGGCCGAAGACGGTATCGGCGGCAGCTACGTTAGAGGCGGCTTGACCTTGGGCGTTCAAGAGCTTGAGTTCCATCGTTTAAGCTCCCTTCTTTGCTTTAACTTTGACAGCAGGCGAAACCACAACCTGGCCGTTTTTGGCGCCAGGGATCGCACCTTTGACCAGCAGCAGCTGGCGGTCGGCATCGATACGGGCGATTTCGAGGTTCTGCACGGTCGTGGTGACATCACCCATGTGACCGGTCATGCGTTTACCAGGGAACACGCGGCCTGGATCTTGCGCCATACCAATCGAACCTGGAACGTTGTGCGAACGCGAGTTACCGTGGGTAGCACGGCCCGAAGCAAAGTTGTGACGCTTGATGGTACCGGCATAGCCTTTACCAATCGACACACCTTGAACGTCGACTTTTTGACCAACTTCGAACAGCGAAACGGCGACAACTTCGCCAGCTTTCAGTTCGGCGGCTTTAGCAGCGTCAACGCGGAACTCTTTCAACAGAGTACCAGCTTCAACACCCGCTTTAGCGTGGTGACCCGCAACAGCTTTGGTCACGCGGGAGGCGCGACGTTGACCATATGCGACCTGAACCGCGGTATAACCATCAGTTTCAGGGGTTTTGATTTGCGCAACACGGTTGTTCGATACGTCAACAACGGTGACTGGGATCGAGTCCCCGTCATCGGTGAAGATGCGCATCATACCAACCTTGCGACCGAGGAGGCCAAGGCTCATTTTTTCTCCAATTCCCACCTACGATTGGGCGGGGATATGTTGAACTACTAAAATTAGTACGGACCAATAAAAAGTCGAATCCATACCGAAGCCGGCTAGTGTAGCGTGATTTGGGGGTTGACGCAACAACTTAGTACGAGGTATGTCAGTTTTTTGCGAGCCGCCGCGCGCGCCGTCCAAATCACGGTCCCATGCGGGCTGGCGACCCATTTAAAGCGGCTGCATTCTTGCCGAATGCTTAACGCGAAGGATATGTACTCCGTCGGGCAGAAGGCGATAAAAGACCAAATAGTGGCGATGAACTACCAGTGTCCGTCGCCCCTTGACGCCAACATGCCCCATGAATGGATTGGCGCCGAGCAACTGGACTCGGTCGGCTATCCGAAGCACGAGTTTGCGCGCATTATCCGGACTATCCTTGGCAATATGCCGGCCTATCGCCGCCATATCCCTGGTGGCCGCCCGGCTCCAATAGACGGAACACGGGGCCGACATTTACTTTACCTTGATGGCTTTTAATATCAGGCGCACGGCCTCTTCATGCGGAATTAATGGCCCAGGCTCGTCAAGGGCTTCCTGTATTTCGGCGTCGAGCCATCTGTCGTAGCCGTGGTCCTTTTGCAGTGGCTCGACCTCGAAGTGCTCAATACCCAAGGTTTGCAAGCGCTGGCCGACGGCTTCCAGCGCATCAAAGATCGCCACAGCCTTACCTTCCAGATCCAGCAGGGCACGATCACCCTGCTGGTCGTGGATATACACCAGCCAGCCAGCCCCCTCCGCCTGGGCGGAGACGCTGAAGTCACCGCCGGCATCGACCAGCATGCCTAGCTCAGCCGCCGCTATCGTCTGCATTTTCATGATTCCTCCTGCCGATAACAGAACGAATCTAGCACACGTACCGCAACCTCTAGTTTGAACTGACTCAAACTCACACGGGCATTGTTTCAGTTATTTCTATCTTGCCAATTGCATACCAGTCGACCTTGCGGGTGGCGACCATGACGGCGCCGAGGGCGGCGAACAGCAGCAGTGCGCCCAGCACCAGCGCGTTGTTCTCCGAATTCAGCAAGCCGTACAGTGCCGAGTACAGCACCACCAGCCCAGCGCCGAAGCCGGCGGCGCGGGCCCGGCTGCGCAGCACGGCGCTCAGGTAGAAGGTGATCAGGGCGATACAGGCGGCGCTGGCAATCAGGTACGACACCAGAAAGTCCAGGTGTTCAGACAGGCTGACCAGCAGCAGAAAGAACATGATCAGCGCCAAGCCTACTAATAAGTACTGGATCGGGTGGATCGGCAGCCGCTTGAGCACCTCGAACACAAAGAAGGCGGCAAACGTCAGCGCCACGAACAGCAAGCCGTATTTGGTGGCGCGGTCGGCCTGGGCGTACACATTGACCGGCTCGATGAAGCCGACGCTGAAGCTGTCCACCTGCTCATAGGCGTTGTTGGAGGCCGGCGCCGGGCCGGTGGCGATCGCCGTCAGCTGCTGCTGGGCGCTGCTGGCCATGGCCGAGATGCGCCAGCCGGCGCGGAACCCACTGTCGCTGATGGTGCGCGCTTCCGGCAGGAAGTCGCCGCTGAACTGTGGATGCGCCCAGTTCGACTCCAGGTTGACCAGGTTGTTGGTGCCGACCGGGATAAAGTGCTGACGCTGTGTCCCCGCCAGGTACAGCGAGAAGCCGAACGGCACGCTGGCGCCGGCCGCCTTCAGGTCCGCCAGGTTGATCGGCACATGCATGCCGTTGCTAAAGCCCGGCAGCCGCGAGCCATGTTCAAACTTGTATTTCTGCCCCGCCACCAGCATGGTCGGGATATCGCGGATGCCGCGTACGTCCGACACCGACAGCGAAATATAGGGCTGCCCCATGACCAGCTGCGAGTTGCCGCTTTCGCGCGTCAGGTCGGCGCTGGCCGGCAGCGTGAAATCGCCGGCAAAGCTGTGACCGCCGCTATACATCAGCACCTGGTGGATGCCGCGATAACGCCGCTCGGTGATGATCTTGCCGGCGATCTTCAGCTCATTGGGGAACACCAGCTTGCGATGCGCCACCGTGCGCAGCTTGTCGCCGTCCTTGATCTCTTCGCTGTACGGCAGCACCAGCACCGGCCCGATCACATATTGCGCGCGCACCGAGTCGGCGGCGATGCTCTCCACCGCCGCCTCATGAAACAGCATGCGCTCCCTGATGGTGCCCTGGACCATCATCAACGGCAGGCCGATCAGCAGCATCAGCGCGACAATGATCAGGGATTTTTGAAACAGCTCTTTTTGCATGACGATTCCTCTGGTTGAAAGTGCAACCAGTCTAGAAAATCACTATGCGTTGTTGATGCGTTCTGTGTGAAGTCTACAAAGCCAGCGGCAATGGCAGGCGCAACGCCGCGCGGCAGCCGCCCTCTTCCGCGTTGGTCACGCTGACCGAGCCGCCATGCAGCGCCGCCACTTCGCGCACGAACGGCAGGCCCAGCCCGGTGCTCTTGGCGCCGCCCGGACGCGGAAGCGAGTAGAAGCGCTCGAACAAGCGCGCCGCCGCGTATGGCGGAATGCCGGGGCCGCTATCGGTGATGCTGATGACGGCGTCGGCTCCATCGCCGGCCAGCGCCAGCCGGATCGTACTGCCGGACGGCGCGAAGCCGATAGCATTGTCGAGCAGATTGCCGAGCGCCTGCCGCAGCAGCAATCCATCGCCTTGCACCTGCAGCGGCGCGGGTGGCAAGTCCAGTTGCACTTGCACTGCGCGCGCCTGCAACTGGCTGGCGGCGTCGGCCACCACCTGGCGCAGCAGCGCATCCAGCGCCAGCGGTTCGGCCGCATCCAATCCCTGCTGCTGCTCCACGCGGACCAGCGCCAGCAGCTTGTCGATCAGCTGCTTCTGGCGCGCGTTCTGGCTCAGGATGTTGTCGAGGAAGTGACGGAACTCCTCGCGCGGCATGTCTTCCGACAGCAACTCGGCCGAGCCCTGGATGGCGGCGATCGGGCTTTTCAGTTCGTGCGCCAAGGTGTGCATCAACTGCTCGGCGTATTCCTTGCCTTCCAGCCGCGTGCGCATCGCATGCAGCGCCTGCGCCAGCGTGCCGATTTCGTTATTGCCCAGCGCAGGCGGCACCGCCTTGCGGCCAGCTTCGACGTCGGCCACGTAGCGCATCAGCTGGCGCAACGCGCGCGCCAGCCACCACGCAAACGCCAGGCCGATCAGCAGCGACAGCACCAGCAGCAGCGTGCCGCGTTGCAGGATCTTGCGCTGGCTGCGGTCGACAAACGCCTGCACGCTGGCGATCGGCTTGGCCACCGTCAGCACGCCGATGATGCGGTCGCCGTCGCGCACCGGCGCGGCCACGTACATGACGGTGCTGCGGTCGTCGCCGTCCACGCTGCGGGTGCTGCGGGCGCCGTACTTGCCTTGCAGCGTCAGGTAGACGTCGTTCCAGCGCGAATAGTCCTGGCCGAGCGCCAGGTTGGCGGAATCGTAGATGACGACGCCATGCACGTCGGTGATGTAGATACGGAAGTCCAGCTTGCGCTTGGTGACGCCGCCGATCTTGACTTCGATATTGCGGCGCGCGTAGTTCTCGACGTTGGCCAGCGCCGGCACACCGTTGCGCAAATCGCCTGCCACCACGCCGGCCAGCAGTTCGGCGGTATCGACCAGCGTGTCTTCCAGCGTCGAACGGACGCCGGGTTTGACTTCGGCCACGAACACGTTCAGCAGGAACCAGGCGGCCAGGCCGACGATCAGGAAATAGCCCAGCAGGATGCGCAGGCCGATTTTCATAGGACCAGACTGTAACCCATACCACGGTGGGTCTGGATCGGATCGGCGCTGGCGTCGACCTGACGCAGCTTGGCGCGCAGCGATTTGATGTGGGCATCGACGGTGCGTTCCAGCGTATCGGGCGCATCGGTCCAGACGCGGTCCATCAGCTGCCCGCGCGACAGCACGTGGGCCGGATGCTCCAGCAACGTCTTCAGCAACAGGTATTCGTAGCGGGTCAGTTCCAGCGGCTGGGCACGGAACAGGATGCGGGCTTCCAGCGCGCGCAGCTCGAACGCGGTCGCTGGCGCAGACGCGGTGGTTGTGCGCGGCGCCGGCGGCGACATGCGGCGCAGGATGACGCGGATGCGCGCCACCAGCTCACGCGGCGAAAACGGCTTGGTGACGTAATCGTCGGCGCCGATTTCCAGCCCGACCACGCGGTCGATCTCATCGCTGCGCGCGGTCAGGAACATGACCGGCGCATCGGAAAACTGGCGCAGCTGCCGGCATACTTCCAGCCCGCTCATATCCGGCAGGCCCACATCCAGCACCACCAGCAACGGCGCCGGCTCGGCGCGCATGGCGGCCAGCGCCTGCTCGCCCAGCGTCACATGCAGCGGCGTAAAGCCCTCGGTGCGCAAGGCGTAGGCAATGCTGTCGGCAATGGCCTGCTCGTCTTCGACAATCAATATGGTTTTCATGGAAGACAACTGTAACGCGAATCATACCGGCGGGGCAAAAAAAAACCGCCCCAGCGGCGAGCGCTGGGGCGGTTTCATGACGACGCTGGATCAGAAGGTGTAGCGCGCGTTGACGTACGCGTAGCGGCCGACGGCGTCCGACAAACCCTGCACATAGGTGTTGACGTAGGCGCTGTTGGCGTACACCAGGCCTTTGTCGAACACGTTGTTGACGCCGATGTTCAGCGTCAGCTTCTCATTCGCCTTCAGCGTGTAGTTCAGGTCCCACACCGTGTACGAACCGATGCGTGCCTGGGTCACCGCCGAATCCTGCTCATGGGTAGGATCGTCGATGTTCAGCGTGCCGGCGGCGGTGCGCGCGGTCATGGCGAACTCGCTGACGCCGTACTCATACGAGGTGCGGAACGAGTTGTTCCAGCGCGGGTGATAGACGCCGCCCAGACGGCTGGTCGGCTCCTGGCCCGGAGCGATGCTCTGGTCGTAGGTCAGCGTGTGGTTGTTCACTTCGCGGAAATGCAGCTTGCCGTAGTTGCCCAGCGCCAGGTCGTAACGCACATCCAGGTCGAAGCCGGAGATGGTGGTCTTGCCGACGTTGCTGAACGGCGTGGTGACGCTGTTGATGCGCCCCTTGTTCAGGCCCGGATGGGTGGCTTCCAGCGCAGCGTTGCGAGGGTCGCGGCCGATCAGCGCGGCAAAGCCGGGAATGCTGTCCTCGTTATCCACGATGTACTGCGCATCCAGCGCCTGGATGGTGTCGCGCTGGTGAATGCCATACCAGTCCAGCGACGCCACCAGTTCCTTGACCGGCTGCAGCACGATGCCGGCCGAGTAGTTGCTGGCTTTTTCCGCCTTCAGGTTCGGATTGCCCTTCAGGTAGTCTTTCGGGCTATACGAACATTGTGCGCCGACATAGCCGAGCGGACCGCAACGGGCCCAGTCGGCGACGGTGGCATAGGCGGTGGTGACCGAGCCGATTTCCGGCAAGGTCGGCGCCTTGAACGAGGTGGTGGCCGAACCGCGCAGCAGCACCTTGTCGCTCGGACGCCAGGCCAGCGCCAGCTTCGGATTCCAGGTGGTGCCGAAATCGCTGTAATGGTCGCCGCGCAGCGCGACCTGGGCGTCCAGGTTGGTCAGCACCGGCACCGCCAGCTCGCCGTAGATCGAATACAGATTGCGCGAGGCCTTGCTGCTGGTGGCGCCGTAGTCGACGATGTTGCCCAGCGCGGTTTGCGGATCGGCGACGTCGTCGATCGATTCGTGGCTGCCCTGCGCGCCCCAGGCGAAACCGACCGGGCGGCCCTGCCAGCTGAACAGATCGGCCGTGCTCATCTTCCACTCGGCCACGCCCAGTTCGGAAGTGGCGTGGTGGTGCATGGTGTACATCATCGGCGACACCACGCTCATCGGATTGGCCGGGTTGAACGGGTCATAGCCGCCGGTGCCGGCCAGGCCTTGCGTGACCAGCTGGTCAGACACGTCCTTCAGCACGGCGTTGCTGGTGTCGTCGCTCAGCTTGCTGCGGTTGAGATTGAGCGCGAACTCGCTATCCCAGCCATAGACCTTGCCGCGCCAGCCCGCCACCACGCGCTGCGTATTGTTGGTGATGGTCTCGACCTGGTGGCCGGCCTCGGTGAT
Organism: Duganella levis; assembly: GCF_009857605.1. Classification (GTDB taxonomy): domain Bacteria; phylum Pseudomonadota; class Gammaproteobacteria; order Burkholderiales; family Burkholderiaceae_D; genus Rugamonas; species Rugamonas levis. The sequence continues at coordinate 26,129 of NZ_WWCT01000010.1, forward strand.
GGCGTGGAAGATCTGCAGCCGGTCGCCCGGCGTGAAGCCGTAGGTGTCGTCGGTCGGTCCCGGCAGGCCCAGCACGCCCGGATTGGTGGTGCCGTCGGTCGGCGCCAGCAGCGCGCTGTCAAAGCGTGGATAGCCTTGCTGATAGGTCGACTTGTTGTGGTTCAGGCCCAGTTCCAGGAACAGTTCGTCGCCGCCGTTGAGACGCTTGGTGACGATGGTCGAAATGCCGGCGCGCGAAATCGACGGCGTCAGCTGGGTGGTGGGGGTGGTAAAGCAGACCTGGTCGCCGGTGCCTTCGGCAATTCCTACCGTGCCCTTGCAACCAGGGATGGCGTAGCCTGGTTCGCCGTTGTCGTAGTCGCGCACATAGCCCTGGAACTGGGTGGAGGCGCGGTTGTCGGTGCCGCCGAAACGGCGGTAATCCGGCACGGCGAAACCATCATGCTTGTTGCTCAGCAAAGAGTTACGGCGGAACAGATCGACCGTCATCAGGACGTTGTAGCCATCCTTGTCGAGATCGCCCCAGCCCTTGGTCAGGCTGGCGTTGCCGCTGCTGCCGTCGCCCTTGACGTTGCCGCCCAGGTTGGCGCTGGCTTCCATGCCCTGGTAGTTGCTGCGGGTCTTGAAGTTGATCACGCCGGCCACCGCGTCGGAGCCGTAAATCGCCGAGGCGCCGTCACGCAGAATCTCGACCGACTCCAGTGCCGCCAGCGGGATGTTGTTGAGGTCGACAAAGCTGTTTTCGGCGCCGTTGGCGAAGCCGTAGTTGGCCAGGCGGCGGCCGTTCAACAGGATCAGGGTGTACTTGGCGTCCAGGCCGCGCAGCGACACCGAGCTGGCGCCGCCGGCAAACGAGTTGTAGCTGTTGCCGTCGAGCGCCACGCTGACCGAGGGCAGCTTGCTCAACAGCTCGACCACGGTCGAGGCGCCGCTCTTGTCGATCTGGGTGCGGTTGATGACCTCCACCGGGGTCGCGCCTTCGCCGGCGATGCGGGCGATGTTGGAACCGGTGATGATCACCTTGGGCGGATCGGCTGGCGTGGCATCGCCGGCCGTTTGCGCATGGGTGTTGGAAGTGAATAATGTCGCGCCCGCCAGCAGGCTCAATGCCAGGCGAACGGAACGAACGGACTGCTTTTCTTTATGCATTTTAAATGGCTCCCGATTTGCACGGCCGTGGTCGGCCGCATGACAAAGCCCTGCGACTGGTTCTCAGCAGCGGGGTGATTTCAGTCTGCACGGCGCCTGTAAAATTTACAAAAGAAACGTTGTTTGATTTGTATCTGGTATATACAAATGGGGGCTTTTACAACACAAAAACCAGCTCTCACAGAGTGGAAGCGGCTACATGGTTTCTTTCTCCACATAAAAAAAATGCCGCCCAGTTTGCACTGGGCGGCATGCGAAGGCATCACCCGGCAGCGCCGGGCAAGCACAACTACATTAGAAGAACTTGTAGCTGGCGGTCAGGCCAATGCGACGGAACTGTGGCTGGTAGCCATCACGCCATTGGACTGGTGCGTCTTTCGACAGCACGTTGTCGATGTACAGCGCCAGCGTGGTGTTCTTGATCGCCGAGTAGGTCAGGTTGTAGTCGACCGTGGTGTTGCTGCCGACGCGGCCGCAGGTGTCGACATAAGCCGCTGCAACGTTGTTGGTGACGCAGTAGGTCGGCGACGACAGGCTGTTGTTGCTGTAACCACTGGCGTAATTGATGGTCATACCGTGGTCGAAGGCGCCGTTTTTCAGGCTACCGCGCAGCTTGGTGTTCAGACGGCCTGCACCCAGGTCGTACGTGCCGGCCATGTTGGTGTCATACGCGTTGTCGGTCTGGCTGAACTGCTGGTATTTCCACAGGTAGCTGCCTTCCAGTTTCAGGCGAACCTGACCCAGGGCGGTGTTGAAACGACCCGAGGCGTCGAAGTCGAAGCCCGAAGCACGGGTCTTGCCACTGTTGACGTATGGGTTGTACAGCAGGCCGATGGCGCCAACGCCGCCGAAGTTCAGCGTGTTGCCTGGTACGTACTTGTTCACCAGCGAGTAGAACAGATTGTCCGACGCGGTGTTGTCTACGCGGACCAGCTGGCCAGCTGGCAGGCTGGCTTCGCCGCGCAGGATGTCCGAGGTCGCGCGGGTGCCGATTTCGTCCTTGCGCTCGATGTGGAAGTAGTCCAGTGCCACGTTCCAGTTCTTGATCGGCTCCCAGACTGCGCCGACGGTGATCGAACGCGAGGTTTCCGGTTTCAGGTCCTTGTTGGCGGACACGAAGGTCGGGATGCCAGCCAGGCAGTCGGCATTTTGCAGGGCGTTGCCTTGCGCCTTGTCGGCGCTGGTGGCGCCGGCAGCGTTCTGGACCAGCTTGTTCAGCGCGCTGGCGGTCGAGCAACGACGTGGGTCGCTGATGCTGGTGGCGAACGAGCTACGGCCCAGGCCGTTACCGGTTTCCACGATGTTCGGGGCGCGGAAGCCGCCCGAGACGGTGGCGCGCAGCAGCAGGCTGTCGGTGGCGTTGACGCGCAGACCCAGTTTCGGCGAATAGTGCACGTCGCTGTTGGTCGATTTGTCGGCACGCACAGCAGCGCTCAGTTCAACACGCTTGATCACCGGGATGGTCGCTTCGGTGAACAGTGCGTAGTGGTCCATGTTGTCGTTGACTTGCAGACCGGCGATACCGATCAGGTCACCGCGCAGCACGTTGTCCGAGCTCGACATTTCATAGTGTTCGCGACGGATGTCGGTACCGAATGCGACGTTGACCGGACCGGCCGGCAGTTGCGCCACTTCGCCCGAGACGGTGGCATTGGCGAACGAGGTGCGCGATTTGCCTTTGGTGGTACGGACCGGGAACATCGAGTCCAGCAGCGTGTAGCTGTTCTGGCCGCCGAACTTGTAGGTACCGTTGACGATGGCGTTGGTGTAACCGGCGGCGCTGGCGGCGCGGGTGGCCTTGGTCGCTTCCGAGCTCATGTAGCCAACTGCCGATTTCCAGTCCCAACCGGACAGGTCGCCGTTCAGGCTCAGCATGACGCGCGACTGTTCGGATTCGGTGCGGTTGAAGTTGAAGCCGTTGCCGGTGTCAGCAAAGCGGGCGCGGAATTCGACCGGCGTGCTGTACGGGTTGTTGGCGTGGCCAACTGGCAGCTTCGGATAGAAGAACGGGCCGACCATCTTGCCGTCGATCGCGTTGTACCAGGTGCTCGACGAGGTGGTCGGCTGCACGGCGAACGGGGCGACGATGTAATCGTTGCTGGCGGCGGCGTTGGTGATTTCCAGGTTGGCGTCAATCGACTTGCCAATGCGGAAGTGGGTGTTGCTGGCCAGCGCGTAACGCTTGGCGTTGGTGGTCAGGCCGGTGACTGGCAAGATGTTGTATTTGCACAGCTTGTCTTTTGGATCGATGGCATCGGCCGGGCAGCCTGGCGCGGCAACGTAGTTGTTGGCGTTCAGGTACAGGTTACCGGTTGGCGAGTAAACGCTTGGCGCATCCCAGGTCGAGCGGCCCGGGGTCAGGCGGTGCCAGTCCGGGTAGTTGCTCTGCAGGTCGCCGGTGCTGTAGCCGTCGCTCTTGTAGCCTTCATAGGTCAGGTAGGTGTTGAAACCGTTGGTGTCAACGTCGCCCCAGCCGATGATGCCGGAAATGCTGCGGTTACGCTGGTCCTTGAACTTTTCCGATTCTTTGTAGCTACCGGTCAGCTTGGCGCCTTCGAAATCCTTCAGCAGGATGATGTTGATCACGCCGGCGATGGCGTCGGAACCGTAGATTGCCGATGCGCCGTCTTTCAGGATCTCAACGCGCTCGATGGCCGACGCTGGGATCGCGTCCAGGTTGGTGAAGTTTTGCTGGGCGTTATCCGCCAGGCCGTATTCCGAGATGCGCTGGCCGTTGACCAGCACCAGGGTGGCAACCTTGCCCAGACCGCGCATGCCGACGCCGGAGGAACCGGTCGCGAAGCTGCCCGAGCTGCTCGATGCCGAGCTGATGTCGGTGCTGATGGCGGACGACGAGTTCAGGATGCCCAGAACGGTGGTCTGGCCGGTACGCGCGATGTCTTCGCGGGTCAGGACCTGCACCGAGCCAGCGGCCTCGGCTTCGGTACGCTTGATGCTGGAACCGGTAATGGTGACGCGTTGCAGCTTGCTGTCGTCAGCGGCTGGCGCTTCTTGCGCGATAGAATATTGCGAAAATGCTACGCCCAGCGCCATAGCGATGGCGCTTTTTTTCATGGTGTGTTTCAAGACTACTCCCTGAAGTGATGAAAAATACTTTTAATTCGCTTCTTGGCGCAGCTGTTCTATGACAGATGTCACCTTCACGTTGTGTAACAATTTCGCACAATATTGCCGGTGTCACAAAGCAAAAATGTGCAATGGTGGTGCAATTATTAATGAATTGCCTTGTTTTTGTTGTTTTCTGGTATCACCAACAGCCGGATATACCGTATCTCTAAAGCAATAGCCCCAAATTAAATGCGGGATTAGCGACTCAGCAGCCGTAGTAACTGCGCGCGCAGCGCGCGTGCGCCGTCGGCATCCAGCGGCGCGGCGCCGCCGTCGCGCGCGAACACGTAATGATCGAATTGCTGTTGCCAGGCAGCACGCTGGGCCGGCGGCAGCTCGCGCAGCGTCATCAGTCCCAGCAGCAATGTGTTAAATGGCGTGTCCATCCAGTCCGGCGACTGCCGCCACCAGTAATTGAGCAGAATGTTAAACGGCGTCAGTCCTTCCACGTGGTGCCACCACATGCTGGGAATGAACAGGGCGTCGCCCGCCTCCAGCTCGGCCGACTGGGCCTGCGCCAGCGCTGCGGCAAAGCGCGGGTAGCGCGCCAGATCGGGCTGGTGCAGGTCGACCAGGCTGACCGACTGCCCGGCCGGCGTGAAGTCCAGCGGGCCGACGTACAGGTTGGCCAGCTGCTCGGGCGGGAACAGCGTGAAGCGGCGGCGGCCGGCCGCCACACAGGCCAGGTTGTCCGGCACGTCGTAGTGGGCCGGAATGCGGGTACGGTTGCCGATCCAGATACTGGCCAGCGGATCGCGCGCGCCGAAGTTGACATCGTTTTCAGCGCGCAGGCCGGGCAGGCAGGTGTCGATGCTGGTCGAGCCGACATACAGGGTGGGCGGCGCCGGATGGTCGAGGTGGGCGCGCAAGGCGTCCAGCACCTGGTCGAAGCGCACCATCTGCGACTGGAAATTAAAGCCGCTCAGGTCGTCGTTGTAGAAGATCCGCCCGCCCGTCTCCGGCGGCGCGTGGCTGGCCAGCACGGTGGCGTCGCGGTAGAAGCGGCGCAGGTAGGCGTCGGCCGCCTGCGGCGAACGGCGTGCGGCGTGCACCAGCGGCCAGTCGGCCACCAGCCCGCGCAGCACCAGCGGCGCCGGCGAATGCAGGATCTCGTCCGGCAGCGGCTGGCTGGGGTCGGCGCGCAGCTGGCGGCTGCGCTGGCAATCTATTTCGGCAATCGGTTTCATGCTGGACGGGTTGGACTCTCATGAAAAAAGGCCGCCTGGACAACGGCGGCCTGTGGCACGGTCAGACGCTACCGATCAGAACTTGTAGCGCGCGCCCAGCATGTAACGCGGTCCGGCTTGCGTCACGTTCAGGGTCGAGGCGTCGGTGCGGCCGAACTGACGCTGGGTGGCGTTGGTCAGGTTGATCACCTCGGCCTGGAAGCTCAGCCGATCGTTGAAGTTGTAGCCCACGCTGACGTCGGTCTGGCCGTAGGTGTCAGTGTACACCGGCGCCGCGCGGCCGCCGCCATCCACCGTCGCCGCCAGGAACTTGTCACGCCAGTTGTAGGCCACCCGCACCGACCACTTGTTGTCTTCGTAGATGCCGACCAGGTTGGCCGAATTGCTGAGGCCGAGAATGGCGAACTGGTCGTTGGTGTTGGCGTTGTCGTACTTGGTTGGCGACGTCACATACGTGTAGTTGGCCTGAACCCCGAAACCGCTGCGGCCAAACATGTGCTGCACGTTGAGCTCGGCGCCCTTGACGGTGGCCGACTTCTGGTTGGCGTAGCTGGTCACCAGGAAGTTGGCCAGCGGATCGTTCGGCTGGCCGACAATGGTGCCGTTCAGGTTGCCGTCCGACTTGACGCCGGTCTTGGTCACGCCCGGCTGGCCGTCGAAGGTGTTGAGGATGTAGTTGCGCAGGCAGTTGGTGTCGGCCGCCGTGCAGCCCGAGGCGAGCGCGGCGTTGTAGTAGGCGCCGCCGATCGGCGTGTGCAGGTTGTACAGCGACTGCGAGGTGACGGTCTGGCCGGCGTAGTTGTCCATCTTCTTGTGGAACAGCGCCAGCGACAGCACGCTTTGCTGATCGTAGTACCACTCCCACGACAGGTCCAGGTTCTTCGACTTGACCGGCTTCAGGGCCGGATTGCCGACCGAGGCGGTGCCGCCGGTGAAGACGTTGGCGATGGTGCCCAGCGTCAGGCCGCCCTGCATCTGGTCATAGCGCGGCCGGCCGATGGTGCTGCCGGCGCTGGCGCGCAGCTTCATGTCGGGACGCAGGTCGAAGTCCAGATTCAGGCTCGGCAGCACATTGGTGTACGACGCGTCCTGGTCGCTGAAGGCGGCGCCGGCGAACTTGAGCGGCAATTCGTTCTGCGACTCCCACGAAATGCCGGTGCCCGGCAGGATCTGGGCGTGCGAAGTCACCTTGGTGCGTTCGACCCGTACCCCGAGCGCCGAGTGGAACGGGATCGCGGTGTCCCAGTCGGTGCCGAAGGACAGGTAGCCGGAGCTGGTTTTTTCTTTCAGCTCGCGGTCGGTGTCGGCGGTGGCGAAATTCGGCAGGTAGCCGGCGGCGTTGCCCGTGACCTTGGCGGTCAGCGCGCGCAGCGTGGCGAAGTCGAAGGTGTACAGCGTGCCGAACAGCTGTGGCGCGTCATGCCCGCCCAGTTGCTGGAAATACGAGCCCAGCGGATTGGCCTGGAAGATGCTGGCCGGGTAGTCCGATGCCTTGGTGGCGCCGCCCCAGGTGTTGTTCTGCACGTTGGAATAGGTCGAGCGGTTGCTGGCGTCGGTGTAGCCGACGCCGAAATTGAGCTCGGACGCCTCCATCAGTTTCAGATTGCCCTTGGCCTGGGCCTGGCTGATGGTGGCTTTCTCCCAGCTGTTGTGGAACCACGAGCCGGCGGCCTGGATCGGCTGGTTCACCAGGTCGGCCGCCGGCATGCTCAGCACCGGCAGTTCGTGGGTGAAGTCGATCTTGGTGTTGCCGCGGCTAAAGCTGGCGTTGGACAGGTTGTTCTCGCTGCCGAACGGGCTGTCGGCGCCGGACTCGGCGGTGGAGTGGTGGGCATCGAACTCGACGCGCAAGGTCGGCGTGGCTTTCCACACGGTGTTAAAGCCGATCGACTGGTTCTTGGTCTTGGTGGCGTAGTCGCCGCCCACCACCGAGATGTCCTGCGGCGTCTTGTAGGTTTCCTCGTAGGTCAGCGGCGATTGCACATGGCCGCCCGGCCAGCTGCTGGTCGAGGTCGGCGTCTGGCCGAACCACACGCTCAGCTCGTTACGCTTGGTCTGGATCTTCTGCTCCGAGTAGGTCAGGTCGAGCGTGGTGGTCAGCTCCTTGACCGGGCGGAATTGCAGCACCAGCTGGCCGTTGGTGCGCTGCCGCTGGATGGCGTTGACGCTGTAGCCGAAGTTCTGCGGAATCGAGTACAGGTCGGTCGGGCCGGGACGGTTGGTGATGTTCTGCGAACCAGGCTGGCCTGGCTGCGGCAGCGTCACGCCGTCGGTGGTGGCCGAGCCCAGGTACGGGCCCTGGTAGCCGTTGGCCAGGCCGGCGCGGTTGAAGCCGGAATCGCGCTTCTGGTAGCTGGCGCTGACCGCCACGCCAAAGCGGCCGTCGGCGCTGGTGTTGCTGTAAATGCCCGATATTTCCGGCGTGACGCTGTCGCCCTTCAGCATGCCGGGCAGGTGGTCGTTGGAGCTGTCCTTGACGGCCTTGGCGCCGATGCTGGCGCGCATGCCCGGATTGTCCAGCGGGCGCGCGGTCATCACATTGATGGTGGCGCCGATGCCGCCGGTGGGGCTGTCGGCGCGGCCGGTCTTGTAGACCTGCAGCTGCGAGATCGCTTCCGACGCCAGGTTGGAGAAGTCGAACGAGCGGCCCGACAAGTCGCTCAGGTCGGTGGTCGGCATCTGGCGGCCGTTCAGCAGCACCAGGTTGAAGTCGGGGCCGAGGCCGCGCACGGTGACCTTCTGCCCTTCGCCGTTGCTGCGGTCGATGGACACGCCGGAAATCCGTTGCAGCGATTCGGCCAGGTTGGTGTCGGGGAATTTGCCGATGTCATCGGCGACGATGCCGTCGACGATGCCGTCGGAATTGCGCTTCATGTTCAGCGTCGATTGCATGCTGGCGCGGATGCCGGTCACCACCACCGTCGGCGCGCTGGTGGTGCTGTCGGTGGGGTTGGCGGCATCCTGCGCCTGGGCGACCGACAAGGTGGCGCAGGCGCCGGCGACTGCCATGGCGATCAGGCGGCGGCGGGCCGGCACCCTTGAAAACGTTTTCAAAGTACGTTGCATTTTGTCTCCTTATTTATGATTTATGCCGGGGGCGCAACATCGACCGGCACGCACCTGAATTAGTTCATTGATGTGACAAATTCGGCAACTTAAGAATAGGAGAAACGCTTCCATTCGTCAATTGATGCGCTTCATCGTGGCGGTTTTTCGCCGTTACGTAACGGCGTAATGTTGTAATAATGTGCTAACGGCATGCACGGTGTATCATCGCTCGACATTCCCTTGGAACAGGACCCATGATCGTCGCCGGTGACCAGCAATTACTGAAACAAATCAATCGCATGGCCCTGGTGCGCCAGCTGTGCAGCGAGCCCGGCATGTCGCGCGCCGGGCTGTCGGAAACCGTGGGCCTGACCAAATCCACCGTCAGCCTGCTGGTGCGGGAATTGATGGACGAAGGCTGGCTGACCGAGAGCGCGTTGCGCGCCACCGGCGCCCTGGGACGGCGCGCCACCCCGCTGCACCTGGACGGTGAACGGCTGGCCCTGCTGGGCGCCGACCTCGGGATTGGCACGGTGCGCATCGTCGCCACCAATCTGCTGGGCGAGGTGCTGGCCGAGCGCGAACTGCCCTATGCCGACGCGGCCGATGCCGCCGCCTGCATTGCCCAGACCGCGCATGCGCTGATCCAGCTGAGCACCAGCGCCGAGCTGGCAGGACGCACCATGCTGGGTGTCGGCGTCGGCCTTCACGGCGCGGTGGACGACGCCACCGGCCTGCTGCACATCGCGCCCCACCTGGGCTGGCGCAATATCGATGTGACCGGCCTGCTGCGTGCCGGACTGGCCGGCTCGGCGCTGGCGGCGCTGCCGCTGTTCGCCCAGAATGAAGCGAATGTGGCGGCGCTGGCCGAAGTGGAATTCTCCGGCCAGCACGGCGCCGATCCGCTGATCTATGTAAGTATTGGTTACGGCGTGGGCGCCGGCATCATCGTCAACGGCCGCCTGCTGACCGGCCTGTATGGCTTCGCCGGCGAGGTCGGCCACACCATCCTGCAACAGGGCGGACCGCCCTGCTCCTGCGGCCGGCGCGGCTGTGCCGATGCGCTGATCGGCCTGCAAGCCATGCTGGACACCGTGTACGGCAAGCAAGCGCCATCGACAATGGAACAGCTGCAACAACTATTCACTGCCGCCGACGCCGGCGACGGCCCGGCGCTGCAAGCGGTGGAAGCCGCCGGCCGCCATCTGGGCGTGCTGCTGAACAATCTGTGGGTGGCGTTCGATCCGATGTGCATCGTGCTGGGCGGCGCCGCGCTGCGGCTGGGCGACCACCTGGTCACGCCGGCGCGGCAGGTGCTGCACGATTACGCCAGCGCCACCTCGCTGACGGCGCCGGTGATCCGCACGCCGCAGTTTGGCGCCAACACCATCGCCATCGGCGGCGCCGCCATGGCGCGCCACTACCTGATGCGTCCATTCGCCGAGCACGGCCTCGGCACCGCCTGAGTTCCCTGCCCTGTCAGTCCATGCCGCTTTTGCCGGTGGCCCAATAAGCCTTGCTGTGCCGCTGTGCGGCCGGGCCGGGCTGGCGCCGCAGCAAACGCGTCAGGTGCTGGATGGTGCTGGCTTTGCCCGTCAACACAATCGCGGCCGAAGGCTGCCCCGCCAGCATCGCCAGCAGAAGATTCCCCAGCTCGGCGATGTGCGCGTCGTCGCCATGGCGCGCGCACACTTGCGCATGCTGCAGGCCCAGCATGGCCAGCACTTCGGCGCTGTCCGCCGGTGCGTTCATCTCCAACAATATCTGCGCTGGTGACAGCGCCGCCGCCAGGCCGGCCGAGGTCTCATCGCCAACGAAAATCAGCGCTGGTTGCGGCTCGGCCAGGCGCACCGATTTGCGCGGGCCAAACACCACGCAACTGTCGCCCTGGCGCAGCGTGCGCGCCCATTGCGTGCCGGGACCGTCTGCATGCAGGTAAATCAGGATGCGCAGGCGGCCGGCCTCGGCATCCCAGTCCAGCGGCGTATAGGTGCGCTGCACCCAGCCGCCCAGCTGGATCTGAATCTTGTCGCCGGCGTGCCACGCCGCATTGCGCAGGGCGTCGCCACCGAGCGTGACCAGGCGATACGGTCCGAGGTTCTCGATCTCCAGCACGCGCGCGGGGCGGGTGAAGAGTTTTTGTACTGCCGATTCAAACAGGCCGGCGCGCCTGGTGGGGAAGGTGTTGTCCATGCCAATGCAGACGGGACAAGCGCGCCGATATTTTGTGCAGACAAAAAAATGGGGCCGGACGTTTGCACGTCCGGCCCCATCATCAGCTGGCAGTGGCGCTATGCAGCGCCGCCGGCTTCAATACGATTATTGCAGTTTGATTTCGACATCAACGCCAGCTGGCAGGTCCAGCTTCATCAGTGCGTCAACGGTCTTGTCGGTTGGGTCGACGATGTCCATCAGGCGCTGGTGGGTACGGATCTCGAACTGGTCGCGCGAGGTCTTGTTGACGTGTGGCGAACGCAGAACGTCGAAACGTTGAATGCGGGTTGGCAGTGGGACTGGGCCTTTGACAACGGCGCCGGTGCGCTTAGCGGTGTCAACGATTTCCAGTGCGGACTGGTCGATCAGCTTGTAGTCGAAAGCTTTCAGACGGATACGGATTTTTTGGTTTGGTGCGGACATGATAATTCCTCAAAAGAGCGAACTGGCAACTTTGTAGCGCCAGCAATTTTAAAAAGAACGAAGTTTCATACAACTGGGCCGATATGGTATCACACCCTATCGGCCCAGTTTCAATCCAGCCTAAAAATTAGGCCAGGATTTTTGCAACAACGCCAGCGCCGACGGTACGGCCGCCTTCGCGGATTGCGAAGCGCAGACCTTCTTCCATCGCGATCGGGTTGATCAGCTTGACGGTGATCGACACGTTATCGCCTGGCATAACCATTTCTTTGTCCTGTGGCAGTTCGATCGAACCGGTCACGTCAGTCGTACGGAAGTAGAACTGTGGACGATAGTTGTTGAAGAACGGAGTGTGACGACCGCCTTCGTCTTTCGACAGCACGTAGATCTCGCCGGTGAAGTGGTTGTGGGGCTTGATCGAGCCTGGTTTTGCCAGAACTTGACCACGTTGCACGTCTTCACGCTTGGTGCCGCGCAGCAGCAGACCAACGTTGTCGCCGGCTTGACCTTGGTCCAGCAGTTTGCGGAACATTTCCACGCCGGTGCAGGTGGTTTTGACGGTGTCAACGATACCGACGATTTCGATCTCTTCGCCGACTTTGATGATACCGCGCTCAACACGACCGGTTACCACGGTGCCGCGACCCGAGATCGAGAACACGTCTTCCACTGGCATCAGGAAGGCGCCGTCCACTGCGCGCTCTGGCGTAGGGATGTAGCTGTCCAGTGCATCGGCCAGGGCCATGATGGCTTGCTCGCCCAGCGGACCGGTGTCGCCGTCCAGTGCTTTACGTGCCGAACCTTTGATGATTGGCAGGTCGTCGCCTGGGAACTCGTATTTCGAAAGCAACTCACGCACTTCCATTTCAACCAGTTCCAGCAGCTCTTCGTCATCCACCAGATCGCATTTGTTCAGGAACACGACGATGTATGGCACGCCAACTTGGCGGGCCAGCAGGATGTGCTCGCGGGTCTGTGGCATTGGGCCGTCAGCTGCGGAGCAAACCAGGATCGCGCCGTCCATCTGCGCTGCACCGGTAATCATGTTTTTGATGTAGTCGGCGTGGCCTGGGCAGTCAACGTGAGCGTAGTGACGTGCGGCGGTTTCGTACTCAACGTGAGCGGTGTTAATGGTAATACCGCGTGCTTTTTCTTCTGGAGCAGCATCGATCTGGTCGTAAGCTTTGGCTTCGCCGCCGAATTTCTTCGACAGAACGGTAGCGATTGCTGCGGTCAGGGTGGTTTTGCCGTGGTCGACGTGACCGATGGTGCCTACGTTGACGTGCGGTTTAGTCCGCTCGAACTTTTCTTTTGCCATTTTGATTCTTCCTCAGAACAAAGTTTTAAATGTGCGGCCGGATGATCTACCCGGCCGCAAAAATTACAGAATTACTTAGCTTTCGCGGTAACGATAGCGTCGATAACGTGCTTAGGCGCCTCGGAGTAGTGCTTGAACTCCATGGTGTAAGTCGCACGACCTTGCGTTGCGGAACGCAGGGTGGTCGAGTAACCGAACATTTCCGACAGCGGTACTTCGGCTTTGATGATCTTGCCGCCGCCGCCTGGGATTTCGTCCATGCCTTGCACCATACCGCGGCGGGACGACAGATCGCCCATCACGGTACCGGCGTAATCTTCCGGCGTTTCGACTTCCACAGCCATCATTGGTTCCAGGATGACTGGGCTGGCGCGACGGCAAGCTTCTTTGAATGCCATCGAACCGGCCATGCGGAATGCATTTTCGTTCGAGTCAACATCGTGGTACGAACCGAAGGTCAGGGTGACTTTGACGTCAACCACTGGGTAGCCAGCCAGAACACCGCTGTTCAGGGTTTCGCGCACACCTTTTTCAACCGCAGGGATGAATTCGCGTGGAATCACACCGCCTTTAATTGCGTCGATGAACTCGAAGCCTTTGCCTTGTTCCTGTGGTTCCAGGGTCACCACTGCGTGACCGTACTGACCACGACCACCCGACTGCTTAACGAACTTGCCTTCAACATCCGATACCGATTTGCGGACGGTTTCGCGGTATGCAACCTGTGGTTTGCCCACGGTGGCTTCCACGCCGAATTCGCGCTTCATACGGTCGACGATAATTTCCAGGTGCAGCTCGCCCATACCACCGATGATGGTCTGGCCCGACTCTTCGTCGGTTTTCACGCGGAACGACGGATCTTCCTGTGCCAGACGGTTCAGCGCCAGGCCCATTTTTTCCTGGTCGGCCTTGGTTTTTGGTTCCACAGCCTGTTGAATCACTGGCTCTGGGAACACCATGCGTTCCAGGATGATGATCGACGATGGATCGCACAGGGTTTCGCCGGTGGTCACGTCTTTCAGACCCACTGCCGCGGCGATGTCGCCGGCGCGCACTTCTTTGATCTCTTCGCGCTGGTTAGCGTGCATCTGCAGAATACGACCCAGACGCTCTTTACGGCCTTTGACCGAGTTGTACACGGTGTCGCCCGAATTGATGGCGCCCGAGTACACGCGGAAGAAGGCCAGCTGGCCGACGAACGGGTCGGTCATGATCTTGAAGGCCAGTGCCGAGAATTTCTCGTCGTCCGACGCCTTGCGGGTGGTCGGGGCTTCGTCTTCGTCGGTGCCTTTAACGTCAGCGATGTCGATTGGCGATGGCAGGTACTCGATCACGGCGTCCAACATGGCTTGTACGCCCTTGTTTTTGAACGCGGTGCCGCACAGCATAGGAACGATTTCGGAAGCGATGGTGCGATCACGCAGCGCTTTCTTGATCTCGGCTTCGGTCAGGTCGCCTTCTTCCAGGTACTTGTTCATCAGCTCTTCGTTGGCTTCAGCAGCAGCTTCGACCATCTTTTCGCGCCACTCGGCAGCCGAATCAGCCAGCTCGGCAGGGATATCGACGTAGTCGAATTTCATGCCTTGCGAAGCGTCGTCCCACAGGATCGCTTTCATCTTGACCAGATCGATCACGCCCTTGAAGTTGTCTTCGGCGCCGATTGGGATCTGGATCAGGACTGGGTTGGCCTTCAGGCGTGCGCGCATTTGCTCGTACACTTTGAAGAAGTTCGCGCCGGTGCGGTCCATCTTGTTGACGAAGGCCAGACGTGGCACTTTGTACTTGTTAGCCTGACGCCATACGGTTTCCGACTGTGGCTGAACACCGCCCACTGCGCAGTAAACCATGCAAGCGCCATCCAGCACGCGCATCGAACGTTCCACTTCAATGGTGAAGTCAACGTGGCCTGGGGTGTCGATGATGTTGATGTGGTGTTCTGGGAAGTTGTTCGCCATGCCTTTCCAGAAGCACGTGGTCGCAGCCGAGGTAATGGTAATACCGCGTTCCTGCTCCTGCTCCATCCAGTCCATGGTGGCGGCGCCATCGTGAACTTCACCGATCTTGTGGTTCACGCCCGTGTAGAACAGAACGCGTTCGGTGGTGGTGGTCTTACCTGCATCGATGTGAGCGGAGATACCGATGTTGCGGTAGCGCTCGATGGGGGTCTTGCGGGCCATAATTAATCCTAAATCTTTGAATGGACAAAACCGAGCGCCATTTTTTGGAGAAAAAATGAGCCCGGCCTCGAACAACAGATGACAACCAGATCACGCAGGATCTGGCCGATTTTATTAGAAGCGGAAGTGCGAGAACGCCTTGTTCGCTTCAGCCATGCGGTGAACTTCGTCACGCTTCTTCATCGCACCGCCACGACCTTCAGCGGCTTCCATCAGCTCACCCGCCAGACGCTGTGGCATCGATTTTTCGCTGCGCTTGTTAGCCGCTTCACGCAGCCAACGCATCGACAGCGCCATACGACGCACTGGGCGGACTTCAACCGGCACCTGGTAGTTGGCACCACCAACGCGACGGGATTTCACTTCAACCAGCGGCTTGGCGTTGTTGATCGCGGTAGCGAACACTTCCAGCGGGTCTTTACCGGATTTCTCCGAGATGTGCTCGAAGGCACCGTAGATGATGTTTTCTGCGACCGATTTTTTACCGGACAGCATCAGAACGTTCACGAATTTGGCGACATCAGTGTTGCCGAATTTTGGATCCGGCAGGATCTCGCGCTTGGGTACTTCACGACGACGTGGCATGTCATTTCCTTTTCTCTTCAGTTGAGTGCCTTGCGGTCACTCGCGGCGGCCATCATAGCCAGCCACTTACTCGGTCTCGCGACCGGCTCAACTCAATTAATAATGATTACTTCTTAGCTTGCTTGGCGCGCTTGGCACCGTATTTCGAGCGAGCTTGTTTACGGTCTTTAACGCCCTGGGTATCCAGTGCACCGCGAACCATGTGGTAACGCACACCTGGCAAGTCTTTTACACGACCGCCGCGCAGCAGAACAACGCTGTGCTCTTGCAGATTGTGGCCTTCACCGCCGATGTACGAAATAACTTCGAAACCGTTGGTCAGACGCACTTTGGCAACTTTACGCAGTGCCGAGTTAGGCTTCTTAGGAGTGGTGGTATACACACGGGTGCACACGCCACGTTTTTGCGGGCTGTTTTCCAGCGCCGGCGATTTGCTCTTCACGACCAGTTTGGTGCGTGGTTGGCGAATCAGTTGATTGATGGTTGGCATCGTTCTAAACCCAACTAAATAACAACATTAACAACCCGGTCAAAATGCCGGGGACAAAAAACCTTCTCTCGATCTATTGGGCCAAAGGAGGCGCAAACAGCCACTCTCATGGAGCAGCCGGATTCAACGTATACGATGTGCAGAATAAATTGAGAACTCGCGAGTATAGACGTGAACGGTAGCTCAGTCAATCAATTTCGCGGCGGATGGCGGCTTGCAGCGGGAAAGCAGCCACTAGCAGAAAGGTCTGAAAACACTTGATAATAGCAAATAATTCCCATCCTGCTAGCCCTCAATGCGATTCTTGTTGCGCCCCGCCCCGCTGTTCGTGCTGACCAGTTACCTGTTGCTGACGCTGGTGCCCTGCGTGCCCCTGCTGCTGGGGCGGCAAGTGCCGGACTTGGGCCATGTGCTGCTGGTGGAGTTGCTGGCCTGGCTGGTGGTGTGGAGCGTGGTCGGCCGGCCGGCGTGGTTTCACTGGCTGCTGATCCCGGCCTTCCTGGCGCTGCCGACCGAGATTTACTTGTTTATTTATTACGGCCAGGGCGTTTCCACCCACCATCTGGGCATCATCGCCGAGACCAGCCCCAAGGAAGCGATGGAATTCCTCGGCCGCAAAGTGTGGCTGATGGCGGCCGTGCTGGTGGGCGTGATCGCCTGGTGGATCGCGGTGCAGGTGGCGGCCCGCCGCAGCCCGGCGCTGAACTGGCACGGCGCCAGCCGCAAGACGGCACTGGCTATATTAATAGCGCTGGCCGCGCTGGGGCTGTATGGCCGCGAATTCGGCGTGCATGCCGCGCCGGTGGCGCACAGCAGCGCCAGCGCGTCGGCGTCGGCTTCAGCCTCAGAGTCCTCCGCCAGCGAGGAAGACGCATCGGAGGAAGCCAGCGATCCGGAACGCGCCGCCATCACCGGCGAACACCGGCTGGACTGGAAACTCGGCCCGCTGCCATGGCGGATGCGCTCGCCGCTGACGTTCAGCGACTTCGCCTCGTCGTGGCCGTTCGGCCTGACCGCGCGCGGCATCGACTTCTGGAAAGAGCGCGAATACCTGGCCGACCTGGGCCAACGCAGCCGCGACTTCAGCTTCCACGCACACCAGCCGGCCAAAAACGACACGCCGGAAATCGTCATCATGGTGATCGGCGAATCGTCGCGCTACGACCGCTGGGGCATCAACGGCTACGCGCGCGACACCACCCCGCTGCTGAGCAAGGAAGCCAACCTGGTCACGCTGCCGGACGTGATCACCGCCGTGTCGGCGACGCGGCTGTCGGTGCCGGTGATCATCTCGCGCAAGCCGGCCACGCAAAGCCTGAAAGACGGTTTCTCGGAAAAATCCTTCCTCACCGCTTATAAAGAAGCGGGCTTCAAGACTTTCTGGCTGTCGAACCAGATCTCGTTCGGCCAGTTCGACACGCCGGTGTCGGTGTTCGCCAAGGAAGCCGACGTGATCCAGTTCATGAACCTGGGCGGCTTTACCAACAACTCCAATTTCGACCAGATTTTGCTGGAGCCTCTACAGCACGCCATCGCCGACCCGGCGCCGAAAAAGCTGATCGTGCTGCACACGCTGGGTAACCACTGGAACTACAGCCAACGCTACCCGAAGGACTTCGACAAATGGCAGCCGTCGCTGTTCGGCATCGACAAGCCGGTGTACACCGACCTCAAGATCAAGCCGCAGCTCAACAACAGCTACGACAACTCCATCCTCTACACCGACTGGTTCCTGTCGCAGGTGATCCACCAGCTGAAGGATACGCAGCAGCTGACCTCGATGGTCTACGTGGCCGACCACGGCCAGACACTGTACGACGGCACGTGCAAGCTGGCCTTCCACGGCCACAACACGCAGTATGAATTCCACGTGCCGGCCATCGTCTGGTACTCGGACGAATACAAGGAACGCTATCCGGAGAAGGTTAGCCAGCTGCTGAAGCACCGCAAGGCGCGGCTGGCCACCGAGAACATCTTCCACACGCTGCTGGACCTGGGCGACATCGAGTACGGCGATGAAAAACTGGAGTGGAGCTTCCTCAACCAGCAATTCAAACAACACAAGCGCTACGTGGACAGCTACGGCTGGACCAACTACGACAACGCCAACTTCAAAGGCGACTGCCGCGAAGTGATCGACAAAAGCAAGCCCATCAAACAGGACAAATAATGCGCATCGCCGCTGCACAGACGCCCTCGGTGGCGGGTGACATCGCCACCAACCTCGCCACCCACCTGCGCTTCATCGCCGCCGCCCATGCGGAAGGCTTGCAGTTGCTGGTGTTCCCGGAACTGTCGTTGTGCGGCTACGAACTGCCGCTGCTGCGCGAGTGCGCACTGTCGCCGCACGATGCGCGCCTGGCGCCACTGCGCGCCGCAGCGGTCAACACCGGCATGACCATCATCGTCGGCGCCCCGCTGATCGACGACGGCGCCGCCCAGCCCTGCATCGCCAGCATCACCTTCCGGCCGGACAGCAGCGCCACCACCTACCGCAAGCAATACCTGCACGCCGGTGAAGACGCCCACGTCCAGCCGGGTCCACGCGGCGCGCAAGCTCACGCCCTGCACGGCCAGCGCTACGTCGAAGCCATCTGCGCCGACACCACCCATCCGGAACACGCGCGCGCGGCAGCCAACGCCGGCGCCACACTGTACGTGGCCGGCGTGCTGATTTCCAACGGGGGATACGAGGCCGACGCGGCGCTGCTGCGCCGCTACGCGGAAGAACACCGCATGACAATCCTGATGGCCAACCACGGCGCCCCGTCCGGCGGCTACACATGCGCCGGCAAAAGCGCCATCTGGGCGCCGGGCGGCACCCTGATAGCCCAAGCCGAAGGCCCGGGCGACTACCTGGTCATCGCAGAAGAAAACAACGACTGGCACGGCCGCACCGTGCCAGTCAAGACGGCGACCTGAACCGGCCGCCGGAAAAGATCAGCGCAGCGCCAGCTGGGTGCCGGGGCGGCGGGTGGCGCCGACGGCGCTTTCGTTGATCTTGAAGACGCTGACGGTCAACTGCAACTCGCTGGCCTGGTCTTGCAGCGACTGCGTGGCGGCGGCGGCTTCTTCCACCAGCGCGGCATTCTGCTGCGTCACCGTATCCATCTGCGCCACGGCCTGGTTGACCTGGTCGATGCCCTCGCTCTGCTCGCGGCTGGCGACGGCGATTTCGCCGACGATCTGCGTCACCTGATGCACGTTGCCCACCAGCGTGGTCATCGTGGTGCCGGCCTGCTCGACCAGATTGGTGCCCAGCTGGATCTTCTGCACCGAGTCGTCGATCAGCACCTTGATCTCCTTGGCGGCGGCCGCCGAACGTTGCGCCAGATTGCGCACCTCGGTCGCCACCACCGCGAAGCCGCGGCCCTGCTCACCGGCACGCGCCGCCTCCACTGCTGCGTTCAGCGCCAGGATGTTGGTCTGGAAAGCGATACCGTCAATCACGCCGGTAATATCGACAATCTTGCGCGACGCGTCGTTGATGGCGTTCATGGTGCTGACCACCTGCGTCATCACCTCGCCGCCCTGCGCCGCCGTGTTGGACGCGCCTTCCACCAGCGTGCGCGCATGCTGCGCATTCTCCGAGTTCTGCTTGACGGTGCTGGTCAGCTCCTCGATCGAGGCCGCTGTCTCTTCCAGCGAACTGGCCTGCGTCTCGGTGCGCGACGACAGTTCCATATTGCCGGCCGCCAGTTCCTGCGAACCGGTGTTGATGATGTCCGCGCCATGCCGCACGCGCGACACGGTCGACAGCAGGTCGCCCTGCATGCGCTGGATCGCCTTCAGCAGGCGCTGGATTTCGTT
Organism: Duganella levis; assembly: GCF_009857605.1. Taxonomy (GTDB): domain Bacteria; phylum Pseudomonadota; class Gammaproteobacteria; order Burkholderiales; family Burkholderiaceae_D; genus Rugamonas; species Rugamonas levis. The sequence continues at coordinate 45,659 of NZ_WWCT01000010.1, forward strand.
GTCGCCATCAGCTTCGATATTGGCGGTCAGGTCGCCGCTGGCCACGCGGTCCAGCTGATCCACCGCGCCGGCCAGTGGCACCAGCACCGTCGAGCGCAGCATCAGGTGCGTGCCGAACACCACGCCCAGCGCAATTAGCAGGCCCAGCACTACCAGCCACATCACGATCGCATACTCGCTGGCGCGCTTTTCGGTCAGCGTGGTGATCTGCTCATCGCCCAGCTTCTGGAATTTTTCCAGCGCGGCCGAGAAGGCGGCGCCTACCGGCGTCAGCTCTTTTGAATTAATGGCCGAGTACGTGCCCGGATCATCCTTGGCCAGCGCGTCGGAGGCGCGGTCCAGCACCGCCGACAGCTTGCGGCCCGAGTCCACCAGCTCTTTTTTCAGTTGCGTATCCTGGCCAGGAAAGTCCGGCGCTTTCTCGAACTTGTCGAGAAAGTCCAGCGTGCGCTGGTAGGATTTCTTGGCGTTGGTCAGGGCGGAATCGCGGGTGGCCTTGTCGTCGCCCTCTTTCAGCGCCGCATAGCCGCGCGTCAGTGCGGAGCGGGTGCGGGTGGTGTCTTTGTACGCATCGTTGATGGTGATGATCTGGCTGGAAATGGTGTGTACTTCCACGATCGAACGATTGGACTGCTGCAAGGCGACGATGCCCAGCGCGGCACCAGCCAGCAACATCACCGTAAACAGAACTAGCACTCCAAGCAAGCTTGCCCGTACTGTAACCTTATTCATCCCGCCTCCAAATTTGATATTTCTGACTAGAAACACTATACCAAATTTTGAAGTTTTCTAACCTTAAAATTAACTATTCAAAAGGTGTGGTTACAACAGGTTGGACAAGGCCTGCCGCAGTTCTGGATAGGTGAAAACGAAGCCGCTGTCGAGCAAGCGCACCGGCGCAACCCGCTGCCCTTCGAGCAGCAGGTCCGCCTGTTCGCCCAAGCCGAGCCGCATTGGCCAGCCCGGCGTCGGCATACCATATGGGCGATGCAGAACCGACGCCGCCACGCGGTTGAACTGCGCCTGTGTCAGGCTCTCCGGCGCGGTGAAGTTGTAGCTGCCGCTGCCGCCAGTGCGGCATAGATGGGCCATGGCGCCGATCAGGTCATCCACATGGATCCACGACAGCCACTGCGTGCCGCCACCAAGCGGCCCGCCCAGTCCCAGCTTCACCGGCAACAGCATCATCGGCAGCGCCCCCTGCGTGCCCAGCACCAAGCCGAAACGCATGCAGGCCACCTTGACGCCATCCGCCTCCACTGCGAGCGCCGCAGCTTCCCATTCCTGGCACAACTCGGACATGAAGATCGGCTGCGGGCCGTCCTGCTCGGTCAGCACGGTCGCATCGCCACGCGGCTGCACGCCGTAGTAGCCGATCGCCGATGCCGACAACAGCATCGCCGGTTTGTGTTCCGCCGCGCCGATCCATGCCGCCAATTGCCCGGTCAGGCCGATCCGGCTTTGCCGCAGCGCCGCGCGCCGTGCCGCCGTCCAGCGCCAGCCGAGGATGCGGGCACCGGCCAGATTGATCACCACATCGAAACGCCGCGTCGGCGGCAACTGCGCCATGCCGGCGACGCACTCGACGCGGCCGTCAAACATCCACGCCGCCTGGCGCGGCTGCCGTGTCAGCACGGTCACGCGATGCCCATCACGCAGCAAAGCGCGCACCAGGCGCTGACCGATAAAGCCGGTGGCGCCGGTCACCAGGAAACTGCGCTCACTTGCAGCAAAGCTTATTCGGGCATCGCCGGCATCACGCTGCGCCATGCGGCCGATGCTGCGCGCCGCCCAGGCATCGCGCAAGCCAGACACGCCGACACCAACGCCGCACAGCGCCAGGAATACGCCTAGCGCACCATGCGGCTCCCACACCAATGCAGTGGGCAAGGCCAGCATGGCGGGCATGTCCAGCGCCAGCAGCGCGATGAAGGCGCCGCCGTTCATCGCCAGCACGGTATGGGTGACGCGCTCGGTCGCCGGCAGCAGGCGGGTACGGTCCTCAACGACGAAATCCCATAGCGTCAACACAATTTCGATACTGAACACCAGCAGCAGCGCCAACGCCCACCAGCCTTGGAACGCCCACGACGACAAGCCGATGAACAAGGCACTGTAGATCAGTGCGCGCAAGGCGTGAATCGACAGCTCGCGCCGCGCGGTGGCGCGGCCGGGCAGCGCCTCGGTCAGCTCATGGTGATAGAGCGTATCGAAGGCGCCGAGACAACCCTGCGCCGCCATCAGTTGCAACGCCAGTGTGTGCGTGTTCATGCCGTCACCTCCCTGAAGATACCTGCTTGCGTGAAGGTCGTGCCAAACAGCGAATGCCGGATCTCGATGTGGATATCGAACTGGTTGGCGCTGTTGTTGCGATGCCGGAGAAAGGTCTTGCCCGGCGTGAGCACATCCGGCAAGGGAATGCGCACGCCGAACACCTGCCAGAAATAGCCATCGCTTTCGAAATGCAGATTGCCGTCGCGGACATCCAGCACCAGCTTCATGCCCAGTCCCATGCCGACATACTCCAGCACTTCGCCCTGCGGGCTCTCCGCCATATAGGAAGTGAACATCACCGGTTTGCGCGCGTGCAGGCGGTAGGTGCGTTCCTTGAAAATCCACGCGCAATTGTGGCGGGAATAGACCTGGATATCGACCGGGAAATCCGCATCGTTATACGGCATCAGCGCGCCTTTCACGAACGGCATGCTGAGGTAGCCCAACAAGCTGCCCACGCGTGAGCAGCGCAGTTCCGACAAGGTGCCGGTGTAATACAGCGGCTTGCCCGGCAGCGGATTTTTGTCGAAGCGCGCCTGGATATCGGGATGCAGCTGGCCCCAGGTCGGGCCAAGGATTTTCTTGAACAGCTCACCTTCGGATGGAATCAACATGGTTAGCGTCGTCTGTTATTTCTGTAGGCACAGAAATTATTAGTGAATTTTTTAATCGCTGCCGAGCAGGCGCGCCACCTTGCCGCCCATTTTCAGGAAGCGCTGCATGATGGCTGGCGGCAGGTGCTTGTAATCGTCATAGGTGGCGGTGAGCATTTCGAGGAACTCCAGCACCTGCTCCATTTTGACCTTGGTGGCCTGCTCAAGCAGCGGATCATTCTCCGCCTCGGCGGCGCAGGCGCGCAGTACGGTCAGCGTCGGATCGATCTCGCGCTTCTTGCGCTCTTCCACGATGACGCGGAAGATGGCCCACACATCCTGCAAGGCCAGGAAATGGTCGCGCCGGTCGCCCGCCATGTGGATGATGCGCACCAGCCCCCAGCTTTGCAGCTCCTTCAGACTATTGCTGACATTCGAGCGCGCCACATTCAGCGTCTCGGCGATCTGCTCCGCGTTCAGCGGCTGGTTGACCAGGAACAGCAGCGCATGAATCTGGGCCACGGTCCGGTTCACGCCCCAGCGCGCGCCCATTTCGCCCCAGTGGAGGATGTACTTCTGGATGGTCGGCGAAAGGTCCATGATTTCTCTAATTTCTGTCAACACAGAAATGTTATGCCTCGCTCAACCCAAAGTCAAAGACTTTTCTTGGGATTTCGCCACACCCAACCAGCCGCAGCAGCAATAACCATGGCCACCGCAATCGCCACGTGCGCCTCAACCGAAAACACCATCATAAGCAGCATTCCCACTTCACCGCCCAAGGACGTAGCAACAGTAAATTTAGTGAATGGCAGCGCAGCTCGCATTTCCTTTAACTGTACGCGACCCCAGTTTTTAAGATCCCCGTTCCCGCTCATTTCGATTCCTTTTGCGCACTTGCTGCGCATGACTGAGCAACCGGCCGAGCCATGTAGCCAGAGCACAAAGTGATGACGACTACGATCACGGCGACAATCTTAAAGTTGATGCCTGGCCGCCAGTTGAGGTCGGCTCCGCGTTCGGTCATCGCCGCCAGCAACTGCATGCCGCAAAATACCCCACAAATAATACAAAATATTCCGAGAGTGCTGTAAGCCGGTCCCGCCGCGAAACACCGGGCTGCCGACAACCAATTCAGTTGGACATCTTTTAGCATTACAAGTTCCAAAGGCGGGCGGAACTTGCAGTGTAGTGAACGGGCTTAGGTCGCCAGTTGCGGCAGATCAGTGTCCGGATGCGCCATGTAGTCGCTGAGCCAGGCGTGGATGCGGTCGGCTTTGGTGGTGATGGCGCTGTCGAAGCCGCGCGCGGTCAGCAGGGCGATGCCGTTGGTGGCTTGCAGCAGGCCAGGCTTGAGCTGCCAGCGCCCGCCCTCGCGGCTGACGCACCACGGCCGCAGGCTGTCGGCCAGCAGCGACGCCAGCACCAGATGGTGCGACGCCACCACCACCCGCCCCTGCTGCGCCAGCGTGTGCAGCACCGCGCCGGCCGCCGATACGGATTCCAGGTAGTTCGTGCCGCGGAAGATTTCGTCGATCAGGAAGATGGCGCGCCGCTGCGCCGCCACCGCCAGCAGTTCCTGCCCGCGCCGCAGTTCGGCCATATAGAAGCTCTCGCCGTTGTCCATCGCATCGTCGTTCTGCATACTGGTGTACACCGGCTGCAGCGGCGTGACCGCACGCGTCGCGTAGCAGAAGCCGAAGGCCCGCGCGGTGATCAGGTTCAGGCCTATCGTGCGCAGCAAGGTGCTCTTGCCGATGCCGTTTTGGCCGGAGATGAACACGCCCTGCCGCGCCATGCCGAACGTCAGCGCCGCCGCATCGGCCAGCAGCGGATGCACCACATCGTCCAGCGCCACTTCGTCACCCTGCTCCGCCCAGCAGAACGCCTGCACCTGCGACAGATGGCGCGCCAGCGCCAGATCCGCCTCCAGCGCCGCCACCCGCGCAAAGCTGGAGCGCAGGAAGTCGATGTGCTCACCTACCACCTCGCGGCTGCGGAAGTAGTGCCGCACATTTTCCAGGAACATCCAGTCGGCGTAATCGCGCGCGCCCGGCAGGTAAGCCAGCAGCGAACGGCCGAGACCCCGGTTCAGGCGCGCAGCCTCGGCGCCGTCATCGCGCAGCGGCGCCGTCGCCGGGTCGTCGATTTGCGCCAGCAGCCCGTGCGCGCGCAGCATCTGCTGCATGGCGTTGAGGATGCTGGTCCACTCCTGCACCGCATCATGATAGCCCGCCTGAATCGCGCACAGCGACAGGAACAGCGCCAGCGTCACGAGCCACATCCACAGCCAGTTCATGCCCAGCGCCAGCCCGACCGACAGCAGGAACGCCCACGGCAACCAGCCCAGCAGCGGCACCCAGCGCGGCGTTGATGACAGCGGCGCGCCAAACACGGTCTCGCTGATCTCGCGGTCCGCCTGGCGCAGACCGGTGGCGGCGGACGTCAATCGCGTCCGCAGTCCATCGTCCGCCACCAACGCGCGGACACGGACGACCGAGGTGGACACATCCTCCTGCACATGCAGCCGCCGGTGCAGTTCCTGCTGGCCGAAGATGCTGGTCTCGCGCGCCAGCTGTGCGCTGTAATCCGGCAGCAGCAGGTCGTCCCAGGTGGCGGTGTCCAGCAAAGTGTCCGCGTCGGACAGGGTACGGCAGTAGAGCGCAACATCGCTCGGCACAAACGGGTAATCGGTCATGAAAGGCTTATCAGGTGGCAACACTGCGCCAGATTGAGCACAATTGCCAGATTTTCAAGTCCGGCCGGACAACGCGGACATCACGGACGTTGCCGGACGCTCCCGGACGCATGCGGACAGCGGACACGCCATTAACTATTCCATATAAATCAAACACTTAGAATCTGGCACGCTTTCTGCGTAATGTTGCCTATCCATACACCATACGACCATCATGATACGTGACACCTCCTCCCAAGACGCCGTGATCGCCGCGCCCAAAGGCCAGGCCACCAAGCGCCGCCTGATCATCGCCGGCGCCTCCGTGGCACTGCTGGCCGTGGGCTGGTACCTGTTCCACAACTGGCGCAACACCGACCACTCGGTCAACATCTCGCGCCTGCGCATCGCTGAAGTGGGCCGCGGCACCCTGATTCGCGACGCCGCCGTCAACGGCCGCATCGTCGCCGCCGTCAGCCCGACGCTGTACGCGCCGTCGCTGGCCACCGTCACGCTGCAGACTCACGCCGGCGACACCGTCAAGAAAGGCGACGTGCTGGCCGTGCTGGAATCGCCCGACCTGTCCGACGCGCTGAAGAAGGAACAAGCGGCCTACGCCCAGATCGAAGCCGATGTGGCCCGCCAGCGCATCCTGGCCCGCAAACAGAAGCTGCTGGCGCAGCGCGACGCCGACACCGCCGAAATCGAGCGCCTGTCCGCGCAGCGCACGCTGGAGCGCTACGACGCTGTCTCCAACGAAGGCATCATCGCCAAGATCGAATACCAGAAGGCCAAGGACGCGCTGAACTCCGCCGCCATCCGCGCCAAGCACGCCGACCAGGCCTCGGCGCTGGAAAGCGACAACGTGGCGCTGGAGCTGGAATCCAAGATCAAGCAGCTGGAGCAGCAACGCAGCACGCTGTCCAACGCCCAGCGCCGCGTCGACGAGCTGACGGTGCGGGCGCCGGTCGATGGCTTCATCGGCACGCTGTCGGTGGCCAACCGCAGCGTGGTGCCGGCCAACACACCGCTGATGACGCTGGTCGATCTGTCGCGCCTTGAAGTCGAGCTGGAAGTGCCGGAGACGTATGTGTCCGACCTGGGCCTGGGCATGACGGCGGAAGTCAACTACGGCACCGGCACCGCCAACGGCAAACTGTCGGCGCTGTCGCCGGAAGTGGTGAAGAACCAGGTGCTGGCGCGGGTGCGCTTCAACGGCGAACAGCCGGCCGGCCTGCGCCAGAGCCAGCGCATCACCGCCCGCCTGCTGATCGACGAGAAGCACGACGCGCTGATGGTGCAGCGCGGCCCGTTCGTCGAATCGGAAGGCGGCCGCTATGCGTATGTGGTGCGCGACGGCGTCGCCATCCGCACCCCGATCAAGCTGGGCGCCACCAGCGTCTCCGCCGTGGAAATCCTCGGCGGCCTGAAACAAGGCGACAAGATTGTGATCTCCGGTACCGAAACCTTTGAGAACGCCGAACGCGTCTCGATCAATCAATAACTTTTAAGAGGCTCCCTATGCTGCGCATGAAAAACCTGAGCAAAGTGTATCGCACCCACATGATCGAAACCCACGCGCTGCGCGGTTTCGAGATCGAGGTCAAGCAAGGCGAATTCGTCACCGTCACCGGGCCGTCCGGCTCTGGCAAGACCAGTTTCCTCAACATCGCCGGCCTGCTGGAAGAATTCACCGACGGCGAGTATGTGCTGGACGGCGTCAACGTCCGCGGCATGGACGACAACGCCCGCTCGCGCCTGCGCAATGAAAAGCTGGGCTTCATCTTCCAGGGCTTTAACCTGATTCCCGACCTGTCGCTGTTCGATAACGTCGACGTGCCGCTGCGCTATCGCGGCTTCAACGCCGCCGAGCGCAAGGAGCGCATCGAGGACGCACTGGCCAAGGTCGGCCTGGCCTCGCGCATGAAGCACTATCCGGCCGAACTGTCCGGCGGACAGCAGCAGCGGGTGGCGATCGCCCGCGCGCTGGCCGGCTCGCCCAAGCTGCTGCTGGCCGATGAACCGACCGGTAACCTGGACACGCAAATGGCGCGCGGCGTGATGGAGCTGCTGGAAGAGATCAACGCCGCCGGCACCACCATCCTGATGGTGACCCACGATCCCGAACTGGCGGTGCGCACCCAGCGCAATGTCCACATCATCGACGGCCAGGTGTCCGACCTGGTGCGCAAGTCGCCGTCGCTGAGCACCGTCGGCCACGCCGCCCAAGCGTAAGGAGCGCAGCATGTTCCAATACTACTTCCTGCTCGGCCTGCGCAGCCTGCGCCGCAATCCGGCCCTGACCGCGCTGATGGTGCTGACGCTGGCCATCGGCGTGGCGGCCAGCGTGTCGACGCTGACCATCCTGCACGTCATGTCCGGCAACCCGATCCCGACCAAGAGCGAGCGCCTGTTCGTGCCGCAGTTCGACAACGGCCCGATTGAAAGCTACAAGGTTGGCGACAAGCCGAATGACGAACAGATGAGCTACCGAGACGCCGTCAATTTCATGAACAGCAAGGCCGGCGAGCGGCGCACCGCGCTGTTTGGCGTCAGCCTGCCGCTGGAACCGGAGCGCAAGGATCTGGGCGTGTTCGTGGTGCGCGGCATCGCCACCGGTGGCGATTACTTCAATATGTTTGAAGCGCCCTTCCTGCACGGCCAGGGCTGGGCGCCGGACGCCGACCAGCGCGGCGGCGACGTGATTGTCATCAGCCGCAAGCTGTCGGAAAAACTGTACGGCGACGCCGATCCGGTGGGCCGCCGCGTGCGCATGGGCGGCTTCGATTACCAGATCGTCGGCGTGCTCGACACCTGGAACGTGATCCCGCGCTACCAGCACCTGATCGGCCCTGAAACCGCCTTCGGCGATGAAGAGGATATGTACATTCCCTTCGCCACCGCCATCCGCCACCAGGTGGATCGCAATGGCAGCGTTGGCTGCCAGGGCAACGTGGAACCGGGCTACCAGGGCTTCCTCGATTCGGAGTGCACCTGGATCCAGGTGTGGTTTGAGACCGCCAGCGCAGACCGCTCGGCGCTGCAAAGCTATCTGGACAGCTACGCCGCCGAGCAGCGCAAGCTGGGACGCCTGAAACGCAATACGCCGAACAAGCTGTACGACGTCATGGAATGGCTGGAATTCGAAAAGGTCGTCGACAATGACAACAAGCTGGCAGTGTACCTGTCGTTCGGCTTCCTGCTGCTTTGCCTGGTCAACACCATCGGCCTGCTGCTGGCCAAGTTCTCGGTACGCGCCGCCGAAGTCGGCATCCGCCGCGCGCTGGGCGCCTCGCGCCGCGAGATTTTCACCCAGTTCCTGATCGAGACCACGGTGGTCGGCCTGGTCGGCGGCCTGCTTGGACTGCTGCTGGCGGTCGGCGCGCTGGCGCTGATCGCACTGCAGTCGAAGGCACTGGCAACGGTGGCGCAGATGGACTGGATCATGCTGCTGACCACCTTCGTGCTGGCGGTGCTGGCGGCGGTCCTGGCCGGCCTGCTGCCGACCTGGCGCGCCTGCCAGGTCACGCCGGCACTGCAACTCAAATCCCAATAAGCGAGGCTACTCATGGAAATCCGTCCTATCCTGTCCGCGCTGCTGCGCAATAAAACCGGGCCGATACTGGTCGCGGTGCAGGTGGCCCTGAGCCTGGCCATCCTGTCCAACGCCATCTACATCGTGCAGGACCGCCAGGCCATGTCGGCCCGCGCCAGCGGCGTCGCCAACGAAGACGAGGTGTTCGCCGTGCAGGTGCGCCGCCTCAAGGCGCTGCCGCACGAAGCCAGCCTGGCCGACCAGCACGCCCAGATCGCCACCATCCGCGCCGTGGCCGGCGTGACCTCGGTGGCCCAGGTCAGCCAGATCCCGCTGAGCCGTTCCGGCAACACCACCGGCCTGGCGACAGACTACAAGCAGGTCACTGCGGTGGCGCTGGGCTCCACCTACCAGTCCGCCGAATCGCTGGTGAAAACCTGGGGGCTGCAACTGACCGAGGGGCGCGACTTCCTGCCTGGCGAACTACTGGAAATCGACAGCACCACCAGCAAGGAATACCCGAAGGTGGCCATCATCACCCGCGTGCTGGGCGAAAAACTGTGGCCCGGCGCCACCAGCTTTGTCGGCAAACAAATGCTGAACGGGACCGGCAGCGATGCCAATCCGTTGCGCATTGTCGGCGTGGTCGAAAAACTGCAAACGCCAAGCGCCCAAATCGGCGCCAAGGGCGAGCAATCCTTCATCATTCCGGCCCGCACCACGGGCGATGCCGGCTACGGCTACACGGTGCGCGCCGAGCCGGGCCAACTGGATCGGGTGATCAAGGAAACCGAAGCCGCGCTGCGCGCCGCCTCGCCGGAGCCGCTTATCATCCGGACCAAATCGCTGCCGGAATATCGCAAGCTGCGCTACCGCGCCGACCTGGCGCTGGCGTGGATGCTGGTGACGGTCAGCGTGCTACTGCTGCTGATCACCGCCAGCGGCATCGTCGGCATGGCCAGCCTGTGGGTCACGCAGCGCCGCAAGCAGATCGGCGTGCGCCGTGCACTCGGCGCGCGCCGGGTCGATATCCTGCGCTACTTCATCACCGAGAACGTACTGATTACGAGTGCCGGCGTGGTGGCCGGCGTGCTGCTGGCATTGGGGCTGAACCAGCTGTTGGTCAGCAAGCTGGAAATGGCACGGCTGCCGGCCAGCTACCTGCTGATTGGTTCCGGCGTGTTCCTGGCGCTGGGCGTGCTGGCCGTCTACGGCCCGGCATGGCGCGCCGCCAGCATCTCGCCGGCCACCGCCACCCGCACCGCGTAATGACGGCAACCGGAGCCCAAGGCATGCCGCGACAATGTTATGCTTGCGGCATGCCTACTGTACTCATCATCGACGATAACGCCGCCGTTTCGGTGGCCCTGGAAGTGCTGTTCTCGCTGCACGACATCGAGGCGCTGCGCGCCGCCTCGCCTGAAGCCGGCCTGGCGCTGCTGGAGCAGCACAGCGTCGACCTGGTTTTGCAGGATATGAACTTCAGCGCCGACACCACCTCCGGCGAGGAAGGCACGGCGCTGTTCCGTGCTATCCGCGCGCGCCATCCGGACCTGCCGGTGATCCTGCTGACCGCCTGGACCCACCTGAATGCGGCGGTGGACCTGATCAAGGCCGGCGCCGCCGACTATCTGGCCAAGCCGTGGGACGACAACAAGCTGATCGCCACCGTCAACAACCTGATCGAACTGGGACAGGCCAAGCGCGCCTTGCAGCAACGCGTGCAGGCCGACCTGCGCCAGCGGCGCGAACTGGAACACGGCCATGACCTGCGCGGCATGGTGTTCCAGGACCAGGCCACCGAACGCGTGATCCACCTGGCCTGCCAGGTGGCGCGCGCCGACGTGCCGGTGCTGATCTCCGGCCCCAATGGCACCGGCAAGGAGCGCATCGCGGAAATCATCCAGGCCAATTCCGCCGTGCGCGGCGGCCCGTTCGTGGTGCTGAACTGCGGCGCCATCCCGTCCGAGCTGATTGAGGCGGAACTGTTCGGCGCCGACGCCGGCGCCTACACCGGCGCCTCCAAAGCGCGCGAGGGCAAGTTTGAAGCGGCCGACGGCGGCACGCTGTTCCTCGACGAAATCGGCAACCTGCCGCTGGCCGGACAAATGAAACTGCTACGGGTATTGGAGACCGGCCGCTTCGAGCGTCTCGGCTCCAACCGCGAACGCCAGGTCAAGGTGCGCGTCATCAGCGCCACCAATGCCGACCTGCAGGCCATGATCAAGGCCGGCACCTTCCGCGAGGATCTGTTCTATCGCCTCAACGTGATCGAACTGCGGCTGCCGCCGCTGGCGGCGCGGCCGCTGGACATCCTGCCGTTGGCGATGCACTTCCTCGGCGCCGGCAAGCAGCTGCATCCCGATGCGCAGGCGGCGCTGCTGGCGCATGCGTGGCCGGGCAATGTGCGCGAACTGAAAAACGTCATGATGCGCGCCGGCCTGCTGGCCAGCGGCGACGTGATCAAGGTGGCCGACCTGGGCCTGCCGCCGGCTTCGGCGTCTGCATCGATGTCGACTGGCGCAGCATCGGCCAGCAGCGATGAAGGCAGCCGTGAGCCGGACCGCGACGCCATCAGCCTGGCGCTGAGTCGCGCCGGCGGCGTGGTGGCGCAAGCGGCGGCTGAACTGGGCCTGTCGCGTCAGGCGCTGTACCGCCGCATGGAACGGCTGGGCATCGTGCGGCCGTGACCGAGCATCGCGACAGCAACGATGGCGCCGCCGGCGAGCCGCCGCCACGGCGCGGCCTGCGCCTCTCGCTGCTCACGCGCTGGACTGCCCTGGTTGGCACGCTGCTCACCGTCGGCATCCTGATCGCGCTCGAACTCACCCGCATCTTCCCCGACAATTCCAGCCTGGTGCTGGCGATCTGCCTGCTGTGCGTCCTGCCGATCTCCATCATCACCATCCGCGCGGAACTGGAGCGCATGCTGTCGCTGTTCCGCGCGCTGACCGGCACCGTCACCAGCTACCAGGACGGCGACTTTTCCTTCAGCCTGCACTGGCCGCAAAACGATGAACTGAGCGATCTGGTAGCGGCCCACAACGCGCTCGGCGAAGTGCTGCGCAAACAACGCCTCGACCTGGTCCAGCGCGAACTGCTGCTGGACACCATGGTGCAAAACACGCCGGTCGCCATGCTGCTGGTCAGCGACGCCGGCCCTATCGTCTACGCCAACATCGCCGCGCGCCAGTTGCTGAACCAGGGCCGCCGGCTGGAAGGCCATCAGCTCGAAGATATCCTGGCCCACGCCTCACCGGCACTACTGGAGGCCCTGGCACGCGGCGGCGACGGCCTGTTCACCACCAAGGCCACCGGCGCCAATACCGACATCGACGAGGAAGACGTCTACCACCTGGCGCGCCGCAGCTTCAAACTGAATGGCCGCAAACACGAACTGCTGCTGCTGCGCCAACTGACGATGGAACTGCGCCGCCAGGAAGTCCAGACGTGGAAGAAAGTCATCCGCGTGATCAGCCACGAACTGAATAACTCGCTGGCGCCACTGACCTCGCTGGCGCACTCCGGCGCGGAACTGGTGCGGCGCGGCCAGACCGAGCGCCTGCCGCAAATCCTGGGCACCATCGAAGAACGCACGCGCCATCTGGAAAACTTCATCCTCGGCTACGCGCGCTTCGCCAAGCTGCCGACGCCACGGCTGGAAACCCAGCACTGGCAAGGCTTCCTGACGCAACTGGGTGAGCAGGTCATCTTCAAGCAGATAGGCGAAGCGCCGGCCGAACCCTGCGCCTTCGATCCCGCCCAGCTGGAACAAGCCTTACTGAACCTGCTGAAGAACGCCCACGAATCCGGCTCGCCGGCCGATGAAGTGGGCCTGGAAGTGCGCCGCTTGCACGATGCCGTGCGCATCGATGTGCTGGACCGCGGCCCCGGCATGAGCGACGCGGTACTGACCAATGCCCTGGTGCCGTTCTACTCCACCAAACGCAGCGGCACCGGCCTCGGTCTGGCGCTGGCGCGCGAAATCGCCGAAGCCCACGGTGGCCGCATCACCCTCACCAACCGCGAAGGCGGCGGCCTGACTGTGACCATCATTTTGCCGCTGGCCTGATAAACTAGCGGCATGTCCAAGTCTTCATCCCCCTCCCCCCGCTTCGATCAACCAGGCCACCCGCCCGCCACCGTCACCGAATTCCAGGGCGTGCGCAGCCTGCACCTTGGCACCTCCTGGGTGCAGGGCGCGATGCGCATCGCCAAACCCGATAACATCGAACTGGAATACATCCAGATGATGATGATGTGGTTACTCTTCAACGAGCATCCGCAGCACATCGTGCAACTGGGCCTGGGCAGCGCCGCGCTGACCAAGTTCTGTTACCGCCGCCTGCCGCAGGCGCGCGTGACCGCCGTCGAACTCAATCCCAACGTCATCGCCATGTGCCAGGCGCAGTTTGCCCTGCCATCCAACGACGAGCGGCTGGACGTGCGTGAAATGAACGCCATGGATTTCGTGCTCGATCCGGCCAACCGCAACACGGTCGACATCCTGCAAGTGGACCTGTACGACGAAGAAGCGCGCGGCCCGGTGCTGGATTCGCCGGAGTTCTACCAGGGCTGCGCAGACGTGCTGCGCGACGGCGGCATCATGACCACCAACGTCTTCGGCGACGACTTCTCCAACTACGACAAGAACCTGCAAACCATGGAAATGGTGTTCGACGCCGTGGTGTGGCTGCCGGAAGTGCACGATGCGAACATCGTCGTCATCGCCTTCAAAAACGCGCCGTCGCTGGATTTCAGCGTGCTGTATGAGCGCGCCGGCGAGATCAAGAAAACCCTCAACCTGCCGGCCAAGTCGTGGGTCAACGGCCTGAAAGAGTGGATGCGCGACCAGCAATAGGCAGCGCCGTTTTCCGTCTATTGATATGCAAGCGCATCATACCGATGCGCGCGCGCCACACTTTTGCACCTGCATTGCGCAGACACGTGCCGGGTCGCCGGCCAGCTTACGATACATTACGTTACAGTGCACGAAGTATGTGCAAATGTGCATAATTCGCAACATTGTGGTGCATGCCGCGTTGTCGTTCCACGACTCCTCCCATTAGTATTTTTCCAACGGCCTTACCCCCGCGGGCCGTCTTCAAAAATACCACGAGAGAGAACAATGACAAGAGCTCCGCAATTCAAACGCACCATGCTTGCTAGCGCTATCCTGCTGCTGGCGGCACAAACCGCCACCGCGCAAACGTCTACCGACAGCGGCGCCAAGGCTGACGAACAAACCGTGGTGGTACTGGGCTCGCGCTCCGTGGCCAAAACGGCGCTGGACACCTCTTCGCCGGTCGGCCTGATCGGCCTCAAAGACCTGCAAACCGCCGGCCCGCTGGAACTGGGCAAGCTGCTGCAAACGCTCGACCCGTCGTTCAACTTCTCCAGCACCTTCATCAGCGACGGCACCGACTCGATCCGCCCGGCCACCCTGCGTTCGCTGGGCCCGGACCAGGTGCTGGTACTGATCAACGGCAAACGCCGCCACCAGCAGGCGCTGGTCAACGTGCAGCAAACCATTGGCCGCGGCTCGGCAGGTACCGACATCAACGCCATTCCGCTCGGCGCGATCCACCACATCGAAGTGCTGCGCGATGGCGCGGCGGCCCAATACGGCTCGGACGCGATTGCAGGCGTGATCAACATCGTCCTCAAGTCCAACACCGGCGAGACCTCGCTGAGCGGCCAGCTAGGCACCACCTCCGAAGGCGACGGCGACCTGTACTCGGCCAGCGCCAACCGCGGCTTCGCACTGGGCGAAAACGGCGGCTACATCAACCTGACGCTGGAAGGCCGCAAGCGCGGCGAAACCAACCGTGCCGGCCCGGATTCGCTGCGCGTCAATCCGCCGCGCGTGACGCAGCACATCGGCGACAGCAACACCAAGGATGGCTACTTCTGGTGGAACGGCGCGCTGCCGATCGACAAAGAGAGCGAGATCTACGCCTTCGGCGGCGTCTCCAAGCGCAAGAGCGATTCGTATGGCTTCTTCCGTTCCGCCGGCGACGACCGCACCGTGCCGGCCGTGTATCCAAACGGCTTCCTGCCGGCGATCAGCACCGACATCAAGGACGCCTCGTTCGCCTTCGGCTACCGCCGCGACCTGCCGCGCGACTGGAAGGCCGACATCAGCATCAACTACGGCCAGAGCGAACTGGCGTTCCACGAGTCGAACAGCTTGAACGTCTCCTATTGGTACGAGCCGAAACCGGGCGGCGGCATCTACGCCGACTCGCCGCGCGAAGCCGACACCGGCACACTGAAATTCTCGCAGCTGACCTTCAACGCCGACGTCAAGGGTCCGGTCAAGCTGGGCGACACCGTGGTCTCGCTGGCCACCGGCTTCGAGTACCGCCAGGACAACTACCAGATCATCGCCGGCGATCCGGTCTCCTACCAGTACGGCCGCACCAACAATCCGGCCATCGCCATCACCACGCCAAGCGGCGCCACCGCGGCTTCCGGCATCCAGGGCTTCCCTGGCTACACGCCGGGAACGGCGGTGGATTCGGGCCGCCACAACATCGCCCTGTTCCTCGACGCCGAGACCAAACCGGTCGACACGCTGACACTGGGCGGCGCGGTGCGCTATGAAAAATACTCGGACTTCGGCAGCACCGTCACCGGCAAGCTGAGTGGCCGCTTCGACCCGACCAAGGAAGTCGGCTTCCGCGCCAGCCTGTCCACCGGCTTCCGCGCGCCGAGCGTGCAGCAGGAGTTCTACAGCTCCGTCTCCACCAACCTGAATAACGGCGTGCTGACCGAAACGCTGACCGCGCGCCAGGGCAGCGCCGTGACCCAGGCCTTCGGCATCAAGCCGCTGAAAGAGGAAACCTCCACCAACGGCAGCATGGGCGTGGTACTGCGTCCGGTGAAGAACTTCTCGCTGACGGCCGATGTGTACGAGATCAAGATCAAGGACCGCATCGTATTCTCCAGCGAGATCGCGCCGGAAGCCGGCGGCGGCCCGATTGCCAACATCCTCAAGCCGCTGGGCGTGGGCCAGGCGCAGTTCTTCACCAACGCGGTGGACACGCGCACCCGTGGCCTGGACGTGGTGGCCGAGAACACCACCAAGTTCGATACGTCCACGCTGGTACTGTCGGGCCAACTGGGCTTCAACAAAACCGAAGTGACCAAGCGCCATTCGACGTCCACGGTGCTGAGCGGCGAGAAGCTGTTCGACCAGTCGCAGGTCACGCTGATCGAACATGGCCAGCCGCGCAAACACCATGTGGTGGCCGCCGACTACACGACCGGTCCATGGAACCTGAACACCCGCGCCAACTACTATGGTCCGGTGGAAGCGTCCAACTTCAGCCCTCTGCAAAAATGGGATGCGCGCTGGCTGGTGGATGCGACGGTGCGTTATGGCTTCAGCAAACGCACCTTCCTCAGCGCGGGCGTCAACAACGCCTTCAACCAGTTGCCTAACCTGTGGGCCAACGGCGGCGACTTCCCGAAACTGGGCTTCACCCGCTGCTGGGAAACCTGCCCTATCGGCGTGAACGGCCGCTCGTTCTACGTGCGGGCGGATACGGCGTTTTAAACGTCTTTGAGCAGTTGGCGGCATAAGCCGCAAGGTGCACCAGCGCCGCCAACTGCTTCACCAATCCTTCCATCTGCTCGGCCGGCACTTGTGCATAGCCGAGCATCAATCCCTTCCAACCCGATTCACCCTGTGTGTCATGCGCGCTCAGCGCATTGACGGCAATGCCGCGCTCCAGCGCCTGCGCCACAATGGCTTCGTCATCGATTGCTGCGTCATTGAAGCGCAATGAAAGATGCATGCCGGCCGAGCCGCCGTGCACCGTCGCCACCGATCCCAGATGCTGCCGCAGCGCCGCCACCAGCGCATCGCGCCGCTGCCGGTATAGCCGCCGCATGCGCCGCAGATGCAACGCGAACTGTCCGCTGCGCAGGAACTCGGCCAGCGCCAACTGCTCGGCCACGCGCCCGCGCGCCGACGACTGTTCGCGCATCTCCAAAAACGCATCGGCCAGCGACGCCGGCACCACCACAAAGCCGATGCGCAGCGACGGGAACATGGTCTTGCTGAAGGTGCCGAGATAGACCACCGGCGCGTTCGCCGCCAAGCCCTGCATGGCGTGCAGCGGCGCACCATCATGCCGGAATTCGCTGTCGTAATCGTCCTCGATGATCAAGGCGCCGGCCGCGCGTGCGGCCTCGATCAACGCCAGCCGCCGGCGCAAGCTCAGTACACTGCCCACCGGGTACTGGTGCGACGGCGTGGTGTAGATCAGGCGCGGTGGCCGCAGCAGCCAATCCTCCGCCGTGGGCGACATGCCATCGTCATCGACATCAATACCGGCTACCGCGAGGCCGGCGCCACGCGCGGCAGCAAGCGCGCCGCCGTAGCCGGGATTCTCGATCCACATCGTGTCACCCACGTCGGCCAGCGCATGCATGCAAATATCCAGGCTGCTCTGCGTGCCGTCCGTGATGAACACCTGCGCCGCTTCGCACACCACGCCGCGTGAGGCGCGCAGATGGTCTGCAATCGCCTCGCGCAGCTGCGGTTCGCCGGCCGCCTCGCCGTAGTTAAGCTGCTCTACCGTTATCGTGCGCAGCGCGCGTTCCATCATGCGCCGCCACAGCGCTATCGGGAACTGCTCCAGCGCCGGCAAGCCGGGCACGAAAGCGCCCATGCGGTCCGCCGGTCCCGGCACCGCGCGCAGATTCCGTACGCGCTGCGACAAGCCGGCTTGCTGCACCGCCGCTGCGCGTCTGGCCGGCTTGCGTTCGGCCGCCAGCGCCGCCACGACCGTGCCGCGCCGGTCCGTCACCACGAAGCCTTCGCTGGCCAGCTGCTCGTACGCATACAGCACCGTATTGCGCGCCACACCCAACTCCTCCGCCAGCGCGCGCGAAGCGGCCAGGCGCGCACCTGCTGCCAGCGTGCCGCTGCGGATCGCCGACCGCAGACACTCGTGCAGCATGCGCTGACGCGGCCAGCCGTGATCGCGATGCTGTTCCGTGTAGTCGTTGATCAGCAGGGCAAGATCCATTCATGGCTCCATCAAAATAGTTATTCATGGCTCTACTGATGGAGCCAGCGTTTCATTATATTGGTATTCTTACGAGGAGAACCATGAACGAAGCACCGACCGACCGCACCCGCATCCGCCGCATTGCCACCAACGGCCACTACGACGCCGCCACGCTGCACGCCATCATTGACGACGCCTACCTGTGCCACATCGCCTTCGGCGACGCCAAAGGCGCGCACTGCATTCCCACAGCCTGCTGGCGCGAAGGTGACTATCTGTACATCCACGGCTCCAACGGGAGCCGCATGCTGAAGCGCCTGATGGACAGCGAATGCTGCGTGACCATCACGCATCTGGATGGCCTGGTGCTGGCGCGGTCGGCGTTCAACCATTCGATGAACTACCGCTCGGCCATGATCTATGGGCGTTTTGAAGTGGTTGACGCAGCCGACGCGCGGAATGCGATGGAAGCCTTCATGGAAAAGCTGGTGCCCGGCCGGCAGGCAGAAATCCGGCCCGGCTCGGACAAGGAATACGCCGCCACCACCGTCATGCGCATCCCGCTGACAGAAGCGGCCTGCAAGATCCGCAGCGGCCTGCCCGGCGACGATGAGGAAGACCTGAGCTGGCCAGCATGGGCCGGCGTACTGCCCTTCGCCCGCACCCAGCAGGCGCCGATCACCGATCCCGCCTGCACACTCCCGGCACCGGAATACGTGCGGCGTTGGCAGCAGGGTTGACGTCAGGGCCTCAGGCCAGCTCCAGCGATTCGATCAGCTCTGCAAGATGTGCGCGGTCGGGGCCATGGATTGCTTTCAGCGGCAACGGCAGGCAGGGTGATTTCGCCAGCCCGAGCAACTCGGCGGCGGCGGCCATTACGCGCAGGCTACCGCCCTGCCTCGCGACCAGATCCCACAAGGGACGCAAGCGCTCCATCAGTTGACTGGCTTCCTGCTCGTCGCCACGTTGCGCAGCGCGCGTGATCTCCAGCAGGGTGCGCGGGAAGAGACCGCCCCAGGCCGAATACCAGGCCTCGCAGCCGGCATTCAAGCCGATGGCGCCAAACCAGTCGCCACTGACGCCGATCGACACATGCGCGGGAATCAATGCGCGCAGACGATCGACACGCGCCTTGGCCTCCTGCGGGTCCAGAGGCATGCCGGGGATTTTGATCGAACGGACATTCGGCAGTTGGGCGATGCGCCCATGAAGTTCATCGCTGAACTGGAAATTGGTGGTGCCAGGATTGTCGTAAACGCAGAGGGGAATCGACAGATTGCGGGTCACCGCTTCAAAGTGGCTATACACCTCCTCGGCGGATAACTTGTTATACGAGACAGGCGCCAACAGGACCGCGCTGGCGCCGGCCTTTTGTGCGTCCTCCGCCAGCAGCAAAACATCGCGCGTGCGCAACGCGCCGATGCCGATCATGACGGGCACGGTGCCCGCGTTTTCCACCGCAATGCGCGCGGTCTGTGCACGTTCTTCGCGCGAGAGGTAAGCGTAGCTGCCCGACGAGCCAAGCGCACCGATGGAGTCAACGCCGGCATCAGCCAGGCGCCGGACCAGAGCCGCGTAGGCGACGGTATCGATACCGTCTTCGTTCATGGGCGTTAGTGGGAATGCACTGAGTCCGGAAAACATGGCGACAACTCCGTCGTGGCTGATGTGCCGGATATCATAACCTATCGCCAGCGCCGCCGATCTGCCGTTGCTCACGCCACCACAAAGCTAGCAGCACCAGCCCAAATAGCACGCCAGCCACCCGCGCGCCCGGCCAACTGCCGCCATCCGCGATGCCAGCGCCGGCAGAGACTTGGACTGCGGTGTCGATGGCCGCGGCGCTGGCCGAAGCCGTGGCGTTGGCAGCACCGCTGCGCGTAACGACAGTGGCATCGGCCGTCGTGGCGGCAGCGCCCTGGCCGGCGACCATTGGCGCGGAGCGGGCGGCGTACTGCATGGTCGCGGCGCGGCGCAACGCCTTCTGCCACGCGGGCCAATCGCTGGCGGCGTAGACGTATTCCTCGCCCTGCTCCGCCATGCCCGCCGCGCGGAACTTCATCCAGCCAGCCTTCTGCGGCCAGAATGCCGCACACACAGCATCCGCCTTGTCCGTGCGCGCAGCCAGCGTCATGGCCGCGTAGCCTTCGGCTGTCAACGCCGCCCCGTCCTTCATACCCTGCGCGCACACCTCACTGCGCAATCCCGGTACAGGCAGTGGATCGTTCATCTGCCAAACCGCTTTTTGCATGCCATCAAGCGAGATCAAATCCATCGCCGACTGCCACCACAACGCCAGCGCGTGCGGCGAGCTAATCGCATACTTATGCCAATCCGCCACGCCTATCCACACCACGCGTCCCTGACCAAGACCACGCTGCCACAACCACGGCTGCTTTCGCCCATCCCGCGCCAGCACAGTCCACGACGCCGAAACACTCTCCGAAGGATTCAATTGCGCCGGCGGCAGCGACAGCGCGCCAAACTGCCGCACATCCTCCTTTTCCGTGGTTGGCGATTGCTGGCGCAGCGACAAACCAAAATCCCGCTGCCACATACCGGCATCGGAAGCATTCCCGCCCAGGACCACCAGCGGCACGCCCTTGCCTGCCTGCGCCAGCAAAGCCGCGCGCGCCGCAGAACTCAAATGCTCCACATACGCCGCATCGACAAACACCGCATTGGCCGCCACCAGCGGCGCGCGCGCAGTCTCGCTGCGCGTAATCGATTTGCCCAGCGTGACATTCCAATCCAATACCGCACCACCATCGGACAGCAACTGATTCAAGGCCCGCGAGTCAAACGACGGCGCATCGAAACGCCCCTGAATCTGCAATGGCACCGCATCCTTTACCTGCAACGGTATAGGTCCCTGCGCAATCGCCTTGCCATCCTTGTCGAGCAGGCGAGCTTGGAGCACCATAGCCTCCGCCACCGGCGGCAACCACTGCACGGACAACTGCGACTCCGCCGCCAAACCAGAATCCGCCAGTACTTGCTTATTCTCAGCCAGCAGCTGCAAGCGCCACTGCCCCGGCGCGGAAGAACGCCGCACAGTCAGCGAAAAGATACGGCCTACCGACATCGAACGCGGGAAATCCAGCCATAGCAAATCCGCCGCCGCAGGCTTCCATTGCAGCGGACGCGCAGGCAAATCGCGCCACTCCGCCTCGCGTACACCGTCGCCACTCAACACAATGCCGGATGCCGCCGGAATCGCATAAAGATCGGACGCGCTGATGCGGCCCGCTTCTGTGCTGACGGCCAACGGCGCCGCCGCGCCAACAGGCAAACGCACATCTGCTATCGCCACCGCCAGCGCGGCGCCCGCCACGCCAGTCAACGCTGCGTCGATCCAGCGGCGCTTGCGGCCATACAGCACGGCGCTGATCAAGCCAGCAGCCAGCGCTGCCAACGGCGGCGCAATATTCGCCAGGTCAGTAGAAATAATCATTTAGCCTGCTCCTTACCGCTCCACGCCTGACGGAATGGCGTATCCGCCAAGGGGCGTGCTTGCAGCAGCACAGGGGCGTCGGTCAGCGTGCCGCGCAGCCACGCGCGCAACTCGGCACGGCATGGCACACAGCCATCCTGAACATCCTGCACGGCGCGCTGTGCGCTCAGTTTCTGTTCCTGATCGCTGATGCGCGCGGCAATCGCCTCACGCGCTGCCTTGCTCCACAATGCCGGCAAGGCACCATCCTGCGACAGCGCCTGAACCAGATCGCGCACTTCGGCCGGCACCGTGTCGCTGGCCGCACCTTGCGCGCGCTTGTAGCTCATGGCGCCGACGATGTCGCCGGTCATGCGCTTCTCTTCCTTCAGCGCCGGCGGCACAAAAGCAGTGCGGTGCAGGTAGACGCGCTCTGCGGCCTGCAATTCCTTGATGGCGTCCAGCGCCTTGTACTCCGGCGGCAGCGCGGTCTTGGGCGAGACGGCGCGCAGCGATTTTTCCGCGTCCCACATCGCGGACAGTGCTCGTTTGAGGACCGCCTTCGTCTGCGGATCGAAGATGGTGGCGTTGTCCTCAACATCGTGCGCGTGCCCGAATTCCTTCATGACGCTGATTTCGCTGCCGGCTTTTTCCTGGCCGTGATGCTCATGCTCATGTTCTTCATCGCCGAACAGGCTCGATTCTTCGCCGAGGAATTGGCCGTAGCGCAGGCGCAGCGCGGCCTGGTCGGCGGCGATGCCTTCGCTGCGCGAGCGCTGGGTAGCGGCCGGCATGCCGGGATTGGCTTTCAGGTCGGCGACCAGTTGTTCGGTGTCGATGATGATCTGGCGCTGGCTACGCAGGTTTTCCGGTTTGCTCATGGATGGCAATGCGGTGGAGTCCAGGCTCTCGGCTTCCGGTCCGGGCAGGCGCAGCGTGTAGGTTGGCGATTGCGCGGTATGCGGGTTCTCCGGCGCGTTGTCGGTGGCGCGGACGAAGAAGTAGAGCTCATCGCCGGGTTCCATACCGAGTTCCGCCAGCGTCCATTGTTTTTCCCAGCTGCGCGATTTGGGATCGCTGGATTGCGGCAGCGGGACTTCCTTGTCGCTGAAGCGGATGTTTTCACCGCTGCCGCGCGCGAGGGTCATGTGCAGGCTGGCGCGAACGATGGCGTAGTCGTCGCGGGCGCTAACGGAGATTTGTACTGACTTGGCGTCTTTTTGCAGCAGGTGGATCAGTTCTGTCGGCTCGATGATGCTGACTTGCGGTGCCTGGTCCGGCGTGACACGGATGTTGTAGCGGGTGGCGGAGGTGCCGCGTACGCGCCAGAACAGAGAGTCTTCAACGCGGAGCTTGGCGCAGTCTTTGCCGATGGCGAGCGTATGGCCGTCGCCAAGTTCGACGGCGGGTTCGGCGCCGGTGGCGTTGCGGACGCACCAGCGGACGTCGGTGTATTGCGGGATCTGGATGTCGCGCGCGCCGGTCTCAAACGGTTTGACGCCGGTGTAGGCTGGCGGTGTAACGCTGAGGTATACCTCGCCGTCAATGATTGGTTTGTTGGCGTGGGCCGCCACTGGTGGTGGTGGTGGCGTTGGTACGGGTTGGCCTTGCCATGCGATGGCTGCGCCGGTGGCAAGGATGGCGAGCAGCAGCGGCCAGATGGAGAGGCGTGCCTGGGTGCGGGCGATGCGCTGGTAGTCTGCGTCTGTGAGCGCGCTGGCAAGGCGGGCTTGCAGGCGTTGTTGCTGAAGTTTGGCGATGGGCGTTTTGGCATCGCTTGTCAGTAGTTCGCTGCTGTCTTCCAGTGATGGGATGGCGGCGTTGAGCCACGATTGCCATTGTTCGGCGATGCGTTGCTTCCAGCGGTAGCCGTCGGCAATGGCGCAGATTGCCCAGAGGGTGATGGCTGCTGCCATGGCGATGCGGGTGGCGGGTAGCATCCGGCTGGCCAATAGCATTGGCAAGAGTGCGGCCAGCCATTGCGGGGCGCGGCGGCGCCAGATGGTGGTCCAGAGGCGGCGGCACAGGTGGTCAGTTTCGCCGTGCATGCGTGAGGGTCCGTTCGAGGATGAAAAGCGCCAACAGGGCCAAGGCGAGCCAGTAGGCTGGCTTGGCGTTGGTGATGGCGGGCAGCGCGCTGCGGGTGGCGCTGAAGGTTTGGGATGGTGTGGCGTAGGCTGGTGCCGGCGCGGCGGAGAGCAGTTGCCAGGCTTCGTACAGCGCGCGGGCGGTGTCGGCGTCGCGTGGCGGGAAGGCGTCCGAGGTCCACAGGCGGCCGCGCGGTGAATCGGCATAGCGCAGAGTGATGCCGTTAATCGTCAGCTTGGTCGCGGAGGCCAGCTCGGGGAAGCCGGCAATGGCGCTCGTGGTCGCGCCGGAGGCGGTGGTCGCAAGGCTGGGAGTCACGGCGGCGGACGGCGCGATCCACCAGTGCGGGGCACGCCAGTTGCCGGGCGGTGAGGTGGCGGGCGTGTCCCATACGATCAGCGTCGTGCCGGCGTCTGGTTCGGTGGCGAGTTGGTGGCGCGTGGCTGCGTTGCCGGCAACGTCGAAGGCGGCGAACAATGATTGCCATGCCGGCGCGCGAGCGGCCGGTGCGGCCAGCACGATGTGCTGCGCGATTGCGGCCGGCGGGGCGGCCGGTACGTTAGCGGTGCGCAGTTCTAGCTGGTGGCTGAATTGCGGCACGCGGGCCGGCATGGCGATTTGATCGGCGCGGGCGACGATGAGCAATCGCGCTGTCGAACGCCAATCGCGTTCATTGGCGCGTAGCCATGCCAGCGGATTGGGCGGCAGGTCGATGCGCGCGGCGGCGGTAAAGCCTGCGGCGGAGATTTGCTGCTCGGCCCACGCTTTGTCAGCACCGGCATCAATCATCACCGTGTCGCCACGCCACGGGAAGATGGTGGCGGCCAGCCAGGCGATCAACGTTACAAGCAGCAGGCAGCGCACCAGCAACAGCACCTTGTCGCGCCATTGCCAGACACGCAATTGCTCCGGCGGCGCCGACGGCAGGAAGCGCGCAGTAGCCAGCGGCTCGGCTTTCAGGCGCTGGCGCTTCTGGCGATGCCACCACACCGGCAACAGCAGCAACGGCAATGCCAGCCACCACCAGGGATAAGAACTCAAGATCATCTGGCCCGCGCTCCCGCCAGCTGCAACCAGCTGCGCAAAACGCCACTCAATGGCTGCTCGATGCGCGCCTCGTAGTGGACGATGTTATGTTGACGACAGCTTGCCGCCACGCTGCCGAAGTGCGCGAGGCTTTGCTGCTTGTAGTGTTCGCGTTCGGCGTTGCTCATGCGATGCAGGCCATCGTCGCGCTCCGGATCGCGGTAGCCGGCGCCGGATTTGAAACTGGCGTCCACCTCCGCCTGCGTGCGCAGCGTGAGCAGACGCACGTCGTGGCGCATATTCCGCAAACGAAGCAAAGCCTCGCTGAGCGGCGATGGCCAGTCGAGGAAATCGCTGGCGGCGAAGATCATGCCCGGCGCACGCGCGAAATGCAGGCTGGCGCGCAGCGTTTCAGCCGATGGCAGCTCGCCCTGCGGCGTCGCCTTGTTCAGCGCCGCCAGCACCCGCTGAAGCTGACGCGGCCCGCGCGCAGCCGGCATGTAGTCAACCTTCTCGGCGCTGCATACCACCAGCCCGAAAGCGTCACCCTGGCGTTGCGCGATGGCCGCCACACAAGCCAGCACGGTGCGCGCAAACCACAGCTTATCGATGCCATTGATCTCGCGGCTCGGCTCCGCCATCGACGCCGTGGCGTCGAGCCAAAGCCAGACTGCGACATGGCTATCACGCTCCGCCTCGCGAACAAAATAGCGGTCGGCGCGCGCCAGCAGTTTCCAGTCCACACGCCGCCATTCGTCGCCGGGGGCGTAGGCGCGGTACTCGGAGAATTCAACACCGGCGCCGCGCTCGCGACCGATATGAATGCCATGGCCCAGACCCGCCAGCACGTGACGGATCACCAGATCCAGATCCCTGGTCTGGGCCAGCATGGCGGTCATTGCACCAGCGGGCTGTGTTGCGGTCGATTGCATCGCAGCTTAGTCCGGGCGAATATGTTCGCGCAGCGCTTGCAGGATGTCGGCGATTGCCACGCCATCCGCTTCCGCTTCGAAGTTGCGCAGCACGCGGTGCGCCAGCACGGGCAGCAGCATCTCGGCGATGTCTTCGCGCGTCACGGCCAGGCGGCCTTGCATCAGCGCGCGCGCCTTGGAGGCCAGCACCAGCGCTTGGCCGGCACGCGGCCCCGCACCCCAGGCGATATGTTTCTGCACCGCGGGTACTATGGTCAGCGCCGGGCGCGTTGCGCGCACCAGGCGCGTGGCGTACGCCAGCAGATGCTCGCCGATTTCGATATCGCGCACCAGTTGCTGAAGGCGCAGCAGCGTGGCGACGTCCATCACCGGATCGGCGTCTTTCAGGCCGGCGTGGGTGGTGGCCGACACCATCGCGATTTCCTCGGCCTCGGTCGGATACACCACATCGATGCGCAGCAGGAAGCGATCCAGCTGCGCTTCCGGCAGCGGATAGGTGCCGGCCTGCTCGATCGGATTCTGCGTCGCCAGCACGAAGAACGGCTTGGGCAACTTGTGCGTCTGGCCGGCGAAGGTGACTGAACGTTCCTGCATCGCCTCCAGCAAAGCCGATTGCGTCTTCGGCGGCGCGCGGTTGATTTCATCGGCCAGCAGCACCTGCGTGAACACCGGCCCTTGCTGGAAGCGGAATTCGCGCTTGCGCGTCGCATGGTCTTCTTCCAGGATCTCGGTGCCGACGATATCCGACGGCATCAGGTCCGGCGTGAACTGCACGCGATGGAAGTCCAGCTCCGTCGCCTGCGACAGCGACTTGACCAGCAGCGTCTTGCCCAGTCCCGGCACGCCCTCCACCAGCGCATGGCCGCCGGCCAGCAGACAGATGATCAGCGAATCGATCACGTTTTCCTGGCCGATGATCACGCGCGCCATGCTGGCCTTGAGCGCCTTCACCTTGGCGGTCAGCGCGCCGATTTCATTTTCGCTCCAGGCGATTGCACCATCAGCCATAATAACTACGCTCCCAACGCATATTGAATGATATTGACCGCAAAGCGGGTATTGTCGACCGCGAGGAATCGCTTGTTGCGGAAGTCGTAATCCCACTCGCAGCCGTAGTCCTTGTTGCTGTACAAAAGCCGCACGCGGCCTCCGACCTCAATCGCCTTCAGATAGTCGTGTACCAGATCGTCGCCCCAGCCGTTCAGCTCCACGCCGGTATTCGGCGGGCCATCTTCAAACTTGAAGAAGCTCGAATAGATCGGATGATTGTTTGGGATCTTGTGCAGCGCCTTGGCCCCGAAGATACGGCCGATTTCAGCCTCGAACGATTTCGCAAACAGCCCGTCGATATCGTGGTTGCAGTCGTCCACGAACAGAAAGCCGCCGCCCTTGATGTAGCGCTCCAGGTTCTTGCGTTCGGCCGCCGTGAACTGCACCAGCTTGTGTCCGGCGAAATAGCAGAACGGCGCCTCCAGCATCTTCGGATCGGACAGCGCAACAATGCGCTCAACGGGATCGACCCGCAAAGTGGTGTACTCCACCAGCGAGTTAAGCACATTGCTGGGCATGCGAACATCCACATCCCAATCACCCGACTCGTAAGTCAGGCGCGTGAAATAAAAATCGTACGAGGCCACAGCCGTCCTTACACCGCGTCCGACAAGGACGTGAAGTTAAAGTCGCGCACCTTCATCGGCGGAATCAGCATCTGATAGCGCACCTCGTCGCCGCCGATCACCACCGGCTTGCCCAGTTCATCGATATTGTTCAGCATTGATACCGGGCTTTCGTTGAAGCGGAAGTTCTTCACCGGATGCTTGATCTTGCCATTCTCGATGTAGAACGTGCCGTCGCGCGTCAAGCCGGTCAGCAGCAGCGACTGCGGATCGACCATGCGGATATACCAGGAGCGGGTGACCAGAATGCCCTTCTTGGTCGATGCAATCAGCTCCTCGGTCGATTTGCCGCCGCCGGCCATGATCATGTTGCCATGACGACCGGTGGCTCGCTGGCCCTGTTTCTCGGCCCAGTAGCGCGTGTAGTCCAGCGAGGCGATCTTGCCGCCCTTGACCACGTCCGCGCGCTCGCGCGCCAGCATGGCCTGGCCATCCCACGGCAGCACCGGGACGTCCGGATTCCACGGATCGGCCCAGATATTGACCTGCTCATCGAACAGCTTCTCGCCGAGGCGATTGCCGCCGCCCTTCTTCGACAGGAAGCTGCGGCCTTCGTCGGCCTGGCGCGCATCGAAGGCGCCGAACATGCGGCCGATGATTTCCGACGTCGCCGCTGGCTCCAGGATCACCGTGTAGCGGCCCGGCTCCAGCGCTTTCGCATCGACCGATTTCAGCGCCTTCTCGATGGCGATCTCGGAAGCTTCGCGCACGTCAAATTTGCGCGCGTCGTTGGCGGAGCGCGTCACCCAACCGGAGCCGCGGCCATCTTCGGTGCGCGTGGTGACGGTGAAGCCGAGGTTACTCAAGGTCTGGTAGCCGAACACGCCATTCGAGTTGGCCACCGTTTCAAAGCCGTTGGTATCGCTGAAGAAGCCCGCCGCCACCAGCCCGTGCTTGCGCGCCGAGTTGATGCTCAGCGACGCTACTTCGGCGCGGTACTCCGGATCGATGGCCGCAGTGGCCTCGCTGAAGGTGGCCGACGATTTGTAATCCTGCTTTTTCACCGCCGGCTGGAACTCCGGATTTTCCGGCGCCAGGCGCGCCACATCTTCGGCACGGCGGATCACCTTCTCCAGCGATTTTTCGTCAAACTCGTTGATGGAGGCAGTACCCTGGCGCTTGCCGAAAGCGACGCTCACCGTCAGTTGCGTGTTCTCCGCCAGGCCAGCCGTCGACACCGCATTGCGCGCATAGCGGATATTGCCGTTGCGCGTGCCGCTGATCTGCACCCGGCACTCGTCCGCCTTGGACAGCGACATCAGCTTGTCGCAAACGCGTTTTGCTTCTTCCTGATTCAGCATCTTCATCTGTTATCCAATCTTGCGAGCGGTGTTGATTACGTTGATGCCGTTGAAGCGCGTCGTTGGCGAACCATGCGACACGGCGCTCACCTGGCTAGGCTGGCCTTTACCGTCGAAGAACGAGCCGCCCATGCGCCAGTCGCGTTCATCGCACAGCGCGGTGCAGGCGTTCCAGAACTCCTGCGTGTTCGACTGGTAGGCCACGTCTTCCAGCTGGTTGCCGATCTTGCCGTTCTTGATTTCGAAGTACAGCTGGCCGCCAAACTGGAAGTTGTAGCGCTGCTGGTCGATCGAATACGAACCGCGCCCCAGGATGTAGATACCTTTCTTGACATCCTTGACCATCTCGTCCGGCGTCAGCTGCTTCTTGCCCGCTTCCAGCGATACGTTGGGCATGCGCTGAAACTGCACGCTGCTCCAGCTGTCTGCATACGAGCAGCCCTGCGATTCCTTCTCGCCGATGATGGCCGCCTGGTCGCGCGTGGCCTGGTAGTTGACCAGGATGCCGTTGCGGATCAAGTCCCAGCGCTTGGAAGCAACGCCTTCATCGTCATACCCCACAAGGCCCAGCGAAGCCGGTGTGGTCTTGTCGGCGACGATGTTCACCAGCTCCGAGCCATACTTGAAATTCTTCGACTTCCACTTGTCCAGCGTGGCGAAGCTGGTGCCGGCATAATTGGCCTCGTAGCCCAGCACGCGATCCAGCTCGGTGGCGTGGCCGACCGACTCGTGAATGGTCAGGAACAGGTGTTCCGGCGACAGCACCAGATCGTACTTGCCCGGATCGACCGTCTTCGCGGTCAACTTCTCGCGTGCCTGGCGGCCCGCCGCGCGCGCATCTTCAATCAGATCGTAAGCGCCCTTGTACAGCGTGGTGACGCCGCCGGCAGCCTTGACGCGGTTCTCCGCTTTGCAGTCGAAGAATTCAAAGCCCATGCTGGCCGGCGACGACAGGCCGTCGCGGGTGCGGAACTTGCCGCTGGCCTTATCGACAGCGGTGGCGGTGAACGGCGACCACAGACGATGGATGTCCTGGTCGATATACGAACCGTCGGTAGAAGCAAAATACTTCTGCTGGTTCACCTGGAACAGGTTGGCCGCCATGAAGCTGGCGCCGGCATCCAGCCCGGCCTTGTTCGCGGCCAGCAGCATGTCCGCCTTGTCCTTGATCGGCACTGCGCGCCAGTCCTTCTTGAACGGCGTGGCCCAAGCCACTTCGCCCACGCCTTTGACCGGCGCCAGCACCACCGGCTCGGTTTGCAGCTTGGCGTTGGCCTTGGCGATGGCGACCGCCTGGCGCGCCGCATCGGCCACCGAGTCCAGCGTCATCACGTTGGTCGAGCAGAAGCCATAAGCGCCGCCGGCAATCACACGCACGCCGACACCAGATGATTCGGTGTTGACGATGTTTTCCACGTTCAGGTCACGCGTGGTGATGAACTGGTTCAGATAGCGGCCGATGCGCACGTCGCAGTACGAGGCACCGGCCTTGGTCGCGGCGTTCATTGCGGCGTCGGCCAGCGATTTCTTGAACTGCACCGCCATGGGGTTGAGCAGCTCCTCGGCTGCAATCGCGTTACCGAAGACCGGCACCAGCAGGCTGCCGCCAGCGACGGCGCCCACTTTTAAGAATGAACGTCGCTCCATGATTACACCGCGTCCGACAAGGAAGTGAAGTTGAAGTCGCGGACCTTCATGGCCGGAATCAGCAACTGGTACTGCGACTCATCGCCCGACAGAATCTCCGGCTTGCCGATTTCGTCGATATTGTTCAGCATCGATACCGGGCTTTCATTGAAGCGGAAGTTCTTGATCGGATGCTTGATCTTACCGTTCTCAATGTAGAAGGTGCCGTCGCGCGTCAGGCCGGTCAGCAGCACCGACTGCGGGTCCACCATGCGGATATACCAGGTACGCGTGACCAGGATGCCCTTCTTGGTATTGGCGATCAGCTCTTCGGTCGACTTGTTGGTGCCGGCCATGATGATATTGCCCGGCGTGCCGATGGCGCGCTTGCCCTGCTTCTTGGCCCAGTACTGCGAGTAATCCAGATTGGCGATGCGGCCGTTCTTGATGATGTCCTGGCGTTCGCGCGCCAGCATGCTACCGGTATCCCAAGGCAGTACGGCGACATCCTTGTCCCACGGGTCGGCCCACACATTGACCTGCTCATCGAACAGCTTTTCGCCCATACGATTGCCGCCGCCTTTTTTCGACAGGAAGCTGCGGCCCTCGTCGGCCGAACGCGCGCTGAAGGAATTGAACATATACGCCAGCACGTCGGAGGTGGCGGCCGGCTCCAGGATCACCGTATAGCGACCCGGTTCCAGCGCCTTGGCATCGACCGACCGCAAAGCCTTCTCGATGGCGACATCCGACGCGGCGCGCGCATCGAACTTGCTGGCATCGCCGACGCTGCGCTTGACCCAGCCGGAACCACGGCCGTCTTCGGTGCGCACCGTCAGCGTAAAGTCCAGGCCCGTATCGGTCTGGTAGCCGAACACGCCGTTGGAGTTGGCAATGGAAGTGAACTGCGTGCCGTCAGTGAAGAAGCCTGCCGCCACCAGCTTGTTCTTGCGCGAGTTCTCGATGCTGTAAGCCGCCACCTGCGCGCGGAATTCAGGATCGATGTCGGCGGTCTTCTGGAAGAAGGTCTGCGACGCCTTGTACTCTTGCTTGGTCGGCGTCGGCATGAACTCCGGATTTTCCGGCGCCAGGCGCGCAAGGTCTTCCGCGCGGCGCACGGCTTTTTCCAGCGACTTGTCGTCGAACTCATTGACGGAAGCCGTGCCCTGTTTTTTGCCGAAGGCGACTGACACCACCAGCTGCGTGTCTTCAATCAGGCCGGCGGTGGAGACGGCGTTGCGCGCATAGCGGATATTGCCCTTGCGGCTGCCGTTGATGGTGACCTCGCACTGGTCGGCCTTGGTCAGCGACAGCAGTTTGTCGCTGATACGCTTGGTCTCTTCTTGACTCAGGAATTTCATCTTGTCTCTCTCCAGGACTTAGCCGATCTTGCGGGCGGTGTTGATCACGTTGATGCCGTTGAAGCGCGTGGTCGCCGCGCCGTGCGACACGATGGACACTTGCGGTGGCTGGCCCTTGCCGTCGAAGAAGGAACCGCCCATGCGCCAATCGCGCTCGTCGCAGATGCCCACGCAGGCGTTCCAGAACTCCTGGGTGTTGGACTGGTAGGCCACGTCTTCCAGCTGCTGTCCGATCTTGCCGTTCTTGATTTCGTAGAACAGCTGGCCGCCAAACTGGAAGTTGTAGCGCTGCTGGTCGATCGAGAACGAGCCGTCGCCGACGATGTAGATGCCCTTCTTGACGTCCTTGATCATTTCGTCCGGCGTCTGCTTCTTGGCGCCGGCCTTGAGCGAGACGTTCGGCATGCGCTGGAACTGCACATTGGCCCAGTTGTCCGCATACGAACAGCCGTGCGATTCCTTCTCGCCGATGATGTGGGCCTGGTCGCGCGTGGCCTGATAGTTGACCAGGATACCGTCCTTGATGATGTCCCAGTTCTTGCACTTGACGCCTTCGTCGTCATAGCCGACCGCGCCCAGCGAATCTGGCGTGGTCTTGTCGGCCACGATGTTGACCAGGTCCGAACCGTATTTGAATTTCTTCGACTGCCATTTGTCCAGCGTGGCGAAGCTGGTACCGGCGTAATTGGCCTCGTAGCCCAGCACGCGATCCAGTTCGGTCGGGTGGCCGACGGATTCGTGAATGGTCAGCCACAGGTGTTCCGGCGACAGCACCAGATCGTACTTGCCCGGTTCGACCGACTTGGCTTTCAGCTTGGCCTTTGCCTGCTTGCCGGCCAGGCGCGCATCTTCGATGATGTCGTAGGACTTGGTGTACAGCGTGGTCACGCCGCCCGCCGCTTGCAGCTTGTGCTCGGGCCGCGCGTCCAGGTATTCGTAGCCCATGCCAACCGGTGCCGACAGGCCCTGGCGCGAACGGAACTTGTTCTCTTTCTGATCGACGGCGGTGGCGAAGAACGGCACCCACAAACGGTGCACGTCCTGGTCGATGTAGGAGCCGTCGGTCGATGCGAAGTACTTCTGCTGGTTCACCTGGAACAGCAAGGACTGCATGAAGCTGGCGCCGCCGTCCATGCCGGCCTTGTTGGCGGCGATCAGCAGCTCGGCCTTTTCCTTGATCGGCACCGTGCGCCAGTCCTTGGTGATCGGCGTGGCCCACGCCACTTCGCCCACGCCTTTTACCGGCGCCAGGATCAGCGGTTCGGTTTGCAGTTTGGCGTTGGCCTTGGCGATGGCGACCGCCTGGCGCGCGGCGGCTGCCACGCCGTCCGGCGTCATGTCGTTGGTGGCGGCAAAGCCGTAGGCGCCGCCGGAGATCACGCGCACGCCGACGCCGGCCGATTCGGTGTTGGTGACGTTTTCCACGTTCAGGTCACGCGTGGTGATGAACTGATTCAGGTAGCGGCCCACGCGCACGTCGCAGTAGGAAGCGCCGGCCTGAGTGGCGGCCGTCATCGCGGTGTCGGCCAGGGCTTTTTTGAACTTCACATCCACTTGCGTCAGCAGTTCTTCTGCAGCGATGGCGCGGCCAAAGGAGGGCAACAGCATCGTGCCCAGCGCCAGACTACTGATATTGAGGAAAGCACGTCGTTCCATAGTATCTCCAACATTGTTGTGGGCCAGCCGCCCATTTGGCAAAATATCCGTCGCCTGTTCTAGTGATTTGCCAATATTAGCGGCGGATTAAGAACACGGATTGCAAAATGTATGCCATCGACAAGTGTTGTGCAAGTGTCTGTTTTATTAGTGTGGCATGTTTGATGAAGTGTCCGTTTTTGTCCGGGCGGTGTCCGCAGGGTGTCCGCGAAGTGTCCGCAGCTTGTCCGCGCACCGGCGCAGTGCGGCGACGCCTTTTCGCTTGACCTGTTTGAGTGCTTGGCCGATGATCGCGCTCACCACCACACATCAGGAGACTGTGCATGAAACGATTTATCCTGGCGGCTATCGCCACCATGACGCTGGTCGGCGTGAACAACGCCGCGCAGGCCGACGACGCGCTGAAGGCCGCCATCGCCGCGCCAACGCGCACGCCGGACAACGTCAAGCGCGATGTCTATCGCCATCCGTACGAGACGCTGAGCTTCTTCGGCATCAAGCCGACCATGACGGTGGTGGAGCTGGCGCCGGGCGGCGGCTGGTACACCGAGATCCTGGCGCCGTACCTGCGCGATCACGGCAAGCTGATCACGGGCGGCAATGACCTGGCGTCGCCGAACGAAGGTGAACGCCGCGGCGCCGAGCGCTTCATGGCGCGTTTGAACGCCAAGCCGGAGGCTTACAACAAGGTGGCGATTGGCGTGTTCTCGCCGGGCCGCAAATACGAGCTGGCGGCGCCGAACAGCGTCGACATGGTGCTGACCTTCCGCAATATCCACAACTGGATCGAGCTGGGTCCGGACAAGATGAAGGATTTGTTCGGCAACCTGTACACGGTGCTGAAACCGGGCGGCGTGCTGGGTGTGGAAGAGCATCGCCTGCCGGCGTCGAAGACGCAGGATGCGACGGCCAGCAGCGGTTATATGCAGGAGCAGTATGTGATCAAGCTGGCGGAAGCGGCAGGCTTCAAGCTGGCCGGCCGTTCGGAAGTCAACGCCAACCCGAAGGACACCGCCGATCACAAGGGCGGCGTGTGGGCACTGCCGCCGACCTATGCCAACAAGGATGAAGACCGCGCCAAGTACCAGGCCATCGGCGAGAGCGACCGCATGACGCTCAAATTCGTCAAGCCGTAACCCGCACTGCGTGAGAGGGGTCTGACCCCGTACGGGGTCAGACCCCGCCGCTGATCGACCTGCGGGGTAATAGTCAGAACCGCGTGAATTTGGTTTCGTCCGGGGTGCTGTCGGACACCAACCCGACCGTACGCACCGGCCTCGCGGCAGCGGCGTTCTTCAACACCGTCGGCCGCCGTAATGCCACGCGCGGCGCGTCGTCCACCGCGTACTGCTTGAACACAGCCATCAGGCGCCGCAGCTGATCCGACTGCGCGCTCATTTCTTCCGCCGTCGCCGCCAGCTCTTCCGAACTGGCCGCATTCACCTGCGTAGTCTCGCTCAGCTGAATCACCGCGCCATTAATCTGCCGCACGCCGGACGACTGCTCTTCCGAGGCCGCCGTAATCTCCTGCACCAGCTCCGACGTCTTGCGAATATTCGGCGCCAGCTGATCGAACATCTCGCCCGCCTGCTCCGCCAGTTTGACGCTGTCCGCCGCCACCGCGCTGATCTCCTGCGCCGCCACCTGGCTACGCTCGGCCAGCTTGCGCACCTCGGCCGCCACCACCGCAAACCCTTTGCCATGCTCACCCGCGCGCGCCGCTTCGATGGCAGCATTCAGCGCCAGCAAATTGGTCTGGTAAGCGATATCGTCGATGATGCCGATCTTGCCGGCGATTTGCTTCATGGCCGACGCGGTGGCTTTCACCACCTCGCCGCCGCGCGCCGCTTCCACCGCCGCCTGCGTGGCGATACCATCGGTGATCTTGGCGTTCTCGGTATTCTGCGCAATCGACGCCGTCATCTGCTCGATGGAGGCGCTGGTCTCCTCCACGCCCGCCGCCTGCTCGCTGGCCGCCTGCGACAAGGACTGCGCCGTCGCACTGACCTCCTGCGATGCACTGGACAATCCGGACACCACCATCTGCACATCACGCACAATCGACGACAGGCTGCGTGCCAGCCATACCGCCAGCACGCAACCGAGAATCGCGATCACGACATCCACCACCAATATCATCTGCTTCGCGGAGTTGGTCACATCCGTCATGGCGGCCGACTCGCCCTTGGTCTCGGCGTCGTTCACCTTCAGCAGCTTGCGCAGGGCGGCGGCGATGGCCTCATCCGCTCCTTTGATGTTCTTGTCCATCTCCAGCGCCGTCATGCCCTTTTCGTGCATGGCTTCCAGCTGTCCCATGCTGTGGTCATACGCCTTGACGCTGGTCAGCACCTCGCCCAACAGCGCCTGTTCTTCCGCAGTCAGCGAACCGGCATCGCGGTAGGCAGCCATCTCTTTTTCGATGGCCGCCAGTTCGGTGCGGAACTGCACATTGCTGTCTGGGCCACGGAGGATATAATTTTTGAAGTGACGCACCGCGCGGCCGTGCGCCGTCACCGCTTCCAGCACGGCGTTCTTGCGTGCCAGCGTGACGTTTTCAAAGTCGGTCCAGTGATCGTGCAGGGACGTCAGCTTGCTGAAGGCGATCACGCCCATCAGCACCACCAATACAACAACGAGGCCAAACCCGGCATGCAGCCGGGTCTCCATTTTCATCTGCTTGAACATGGGCGGGTACTCCTTGGAGAGACGGGATCACGATTCATTGTGAACCAATATTTCCCGCTAATTCTCACCAAAAATAACCGTGCGCCATTCCAGCGTCAGAACTTCACGAAGTTTGTCTCATCGGGGTCGCTCATCTCCGGCATGCGGCGGCTGGAGCCCGTGCCGACGGGCTGGCGGCCGGCGCGGCGTGGCTTCTGTTTTACTACCGGCGCGCGCACCGGCCGCTTGCCACCGGCCAGCTTGAAGAAGGACATGGCCTGTTGCAGCTGCTCCGCCTGGGCGCTCATCTCTTCCGCCGTCGCCGCCAGCTGTTCGGAGCTGGACGCGTTCTGCTGCGTGGTCTGGCTCAGCTGCGTCACCGCCGAGTTGATTTGACCAACACCGGCCGACTGCTCTTCCGACGCCGCCGTAATCTCCTGCACCAGGTCCGAGGTACGGCGGATATTCGGCACCATTTCATCCAGCAGATGCCCGGCCTTCTCCGCCAGTTCCACGCTGCTGGATGCTACCTGTTCGATTTCCTGCGCCGCCACCTGGCTACGCTCCGCCAGCTTGCGCACTTCGGCCGCCACCACGGCAAAGCCCTTGCCATGTTCGCCCGCGCGCGCCGCCTCGATGGCCGCGTTCAGCGCCAGCAGATTGGTTTGATAGGCGATATCGTCAATGATGCTGATCTTCTTGGCGATCTGCTGCATCGCCGCCACGGTAGACTTGACCGCCGCGCCGCCCTCCGCCGCTTCCAGCGCGGCCTTGCTGGCGATACTGTCGGTGACCTTGGCGTTTTCGGTGTTCTGCGAAATCGAGGCCGTCATCTGCTCGACCGAAGCGCTGGTCTCCTCGGTGCCCGCCGCCTGTTCGCTGGCCGCCTGCGACAAGGACTGCGCCGTGGCGCTGACTTCTTCCGACGCCGACGCCAGCGCCTCGGCGCCGTTGTTCACTTCCTGCACCACGCTGGACAGCTTGTCGATCATGCCCTTCATCGCCGCCAGCAGGCTGCTGGTGTCGCCGGCCTTGAGCAGCACCTCCGCACTCAGGTCGCCGTCGGCCACCTGCCGCACGATGTCCGCTGCATACGAAGGGTCGCCGCCCAGCTGCTTCATGATGCCGCGCAGGATCACCAGGCCCAGTGCCACCAGCAGCGCCAGCGCCACCACGGAGGCGGTAGTCATGCGCGAAGCAGCGGAGGCCGATGCGGCATCGGCTTCCTTCACCGCCTCCTCGCCATAGCGCACATTCAGCTCCACCAGCTTATCCAGATTGGTTTCCAGCTCGTGGAAGGCGTTGCGGTTGTCGAGCTGATTGTTATGCAGCGCGATGAACAAGTCCTTGCGCCTGGCCGGGTCGGCGCCCTGGATCTGCGTCAGCAAGGTGCCGAATTCCGCATCCTTGTTCTTCCACGTCTCCCAGGCCTTGACGAAGGTCTTCCACACCGTGGCTTCCTCGGGCGCCTGCGGCAGCGCATCGTAGATTTTCCAGGCCTGGTCGATCTGCGCAAAAATCTCCGCGCGGCGTTTGATCTGCTGCGCGATTTCCGCCGTGTTCTCCGGATACGATGCGCCGGCTTCCGCCGCGCGGTTGGAGGAACGGATGCCGGTCTTGCCTTCGTTGATGGTCATCAGCGCCTGCACCGACGGCATGCGGTTCCGGCCGATTTCCGCCAACATCTCGCCTTCCTTTTTCAGCCCCTGGAAGGCGATCACCACCACCAACAACAACGCCAGCACTGCCACAGCAATCAGCGCCAGGATCTTGGTCCTGACTGTCAATTTCGCCAACATGAGGTTCTCCTAGTTATTCCATCCCCGCCAACGCGCGCAAGCGGCGCCGGTCCTGTCGCATCCACCCCACCAACTCCTCGGCCGGCATGGGCTTGGCCAGCAGATAGCCCTGCGCCAGATCGCAACCGAGGTCGCGCAGCAGCTTCCAGTCCTCCACCGTTTCCACGCCTTCCGCCACCGTTGCCACGCCCAGGCTCTGGCCCAGATCGAGCGCGCTTTTCAACACCATCAGGCGGTTAGGCCATTGCGCCGCGCCGTTGACGAAGGCACGGTCGATTTTCAATTCGGTGAACGGGCAGCGCGCAAACTGCTGCATCGATGAATAGCCGATGCCGAAATCGTCCATCGCCAGCCCAAAGCCCATCAGCCGCAAGCGGCCCATATTGGTCAGCGCCTGCGACAGCTGGCGCATCACACTGGTCTCGGTCACCTCCCACACCAGCGACGCTGGCGCCACGCCGGACTGCATCACCAGCGCCGTCAGGCGATCGATGAAGGCGCGGTCGGACAGGTTGTCGGCAGACAGGTTGACCGACACCGTCAACGGCGGCAGGCCGGCCTGCTGCCAGTGCAGCATGTACTGCAATACCTGCTGCACCAGCGCCAGCGTAAAGTCGGCCATCAGCGGATGCCCTTCCAGCGTGTCGATGAAGTAAGCCGGCGACAGCAGCCCGCGTTGCGGATGCTGCCAGCGCGCCAGCGCTTCCACGCCTTTCAGCTGGCCGGTCTGCATGGCGATCTTGGGCTGGAACCAGGGCAGGAATTCCTTGCGCTCCAGCGCCTGCGCCAGCTCTTCCAACGAAGCTTGCGCCGGCGGCGGTGGCGCGGCGGGCCGGCAATCGCTGCTGCGATCATTGACCTTGGACAGCAGCTGCGTCAGGGAATCCAGCTGCACCGGCTTGAGCAAGGTCCCCAGCAGGCCGATGGAGGCGTCCTCGCAGGCCATGTTTTCGATGATCTCCAGCAGGCGCGGATCGCGCGCGCTGACCACGATCAGGTTTTCCGCCAGATCGCGTTCGCGCAGCTGGCAGGTCAGTTCGATGCCGTCCATGCCGGGCATTTCCAGATCGGTCAGCACCAGGAAAATTCGGTCGTGCCGTTCGCGCTCCAGCAGCTGCAAGGCTTCGTTGCCGTCGGCCGCTTCAAAGATATCGCCAAACTCCAGCTGCCGCAGCAGGCCGACCAGATAACCGCGTTGCACGGCGCTATCCTCGACCACCAGCACGCGGCGGCCGGCCCAGGGAGCGGAAGTGGTTGGCATGTTCATGTTCAGTATTGAAGCTGCTGCAGGATTTCGCGGTAGATCGCGTTCAGCGGCACCGACTTCTCGACGCCGCCGCGCTTCACCGCTTCCTTCGGCATGCCATACACCACGCAGCTTGCCTCGTCCTGCGCCACCGTGCGCGCGCCGGCCTTCAGCATCTCCAGCATGCCGGCCGCGCCGTCGTCGCCCATGCCGGTCATGATCACGCCCAGCGCATTGGCGCCGGCCGCGCGCGCGGCGGAGCGGAACAGCACATCCACCGATGGCCGGTGGCGATTGACCAGCGGCCCATCCACCACCTCCACGAAATACTGCGCGCCAGTGCGCCGCAACAGCATATGCTTGCCACCCGGCGCAATCAGCACCTGCCCTTGCAGCACGCGGTCGTTGTTCTCGGCCTCCTTCACGCGCACCTCGCACACGCTGTCCAGCCGCGCCGCAAACGCCGCAGTGAACTTCTCCGGCATGTGCTGCACCACCACGATGCCGGGCGAGACGCGCGGCAGCGCCGTCAGCACTTCCTCCAGCGCCTGCGTGCCGCCGGTGGAAGTGCCGATGGCCACCACCCGTTCCGTGGTGGCGGTCATCGGCCGCGCATCGGTGGGCGGCAGGATGGCGTCCGCATTCAGCTTGACGGTGACCGGCGGCGGTTGTGGCGAGGCCAGGGCGCGCGCCGCCAGCTTGCCCACATGGGCGCCGGCGGCGGCGCGCACGGCGGAAACCAGTTCATCGGCGCTGTCATGCAAGAACTGCTTCAGGTCCAGGCGCGGCTTGGTGATGATGGCGACCGCACCGGCAGTCAGCGCTTCCACCGAGGTCTGCGCGCCTTTCTCCGTCAAGGTCGAGCAGATCACCACCGGCGTCGGATGTTCGGTCATCAGCTTGCGCAGGAAGGTGATGCCGTCCATCTTGGGCATCTCCACATCCAGCACGATCACGTCCGGCCACTGCACCTTCATGCGCTCGATCGCCAACAGCGGGTTGGCCACCGCATGGGTGACGGTGATGCCGGGCGCTGCGTTCAGCAGGCCGCTCAGCACCTGCCGCACCACGGCGGAATCGTCGACGATCATGACCTTGATTTCACTCATGCCTGAATCCTTGCTCCTGCGTTGCCCCATCCGGGTTCCGGCGGAACCTGGCGGCTCAGCACCTCGCCGTTACGGATGGTGAAGATGAGTTGACGGTGCCCTTCGCCGAACAGGCTTTCGGACACCACTTGTATGCCGTGCTGCTGCAGCATGCTGCGCGCGTAATCGCCGTTCTGCATGCCGATATCCTTGACCTTGTCGCTGCGCGGGAACATCGCGCCGCCGCCGAAGATCTTGCCCTGGCACTGGATCAGCGGCACGCCCTGCTGCGCCATGCCGTCCACCAGCAGCTGCATGGCGTCGGCGCCATACATGCCCGGCTTGTCGTTCGGCCGGTCGCTCTTGCGCCGCCCATGGCCCGGCAGCAGGAAGTGCGACATGGCGCCGATGCGCAGCGCCGGATGCCACAGCGTGATCGACACGCACGACCCCAGCAAAGTACGCACCCGATACTGCCCGTCGCCGACGAAGTAATCACCCGGCATCAGGAAGATATCGATCAACTTGGCGTCGTTCATGGCTTGCGATAAATCGACGGTGCGACTGCGGTTAAGGTATCGTTGATATCGTTCAGCGTTTCCGAGTGGCCGATCAGGAAGTAGCCGCCCGGCC
Organism: Duganella levis; assembly: GCF_009857605.1. Lineage (GTDB taxonomy): Bacteria > Pseudomonadota > Gammaproteobacteria > Burkholderiales > Burkholderiaceae_D > Rugamonas > Rugamonas levis. The sequence goes on from NZ_WWCT01000010.1 coordinate 86,290, forward strand.
GCAGCTGCGCCAGCAACCGCGCCACCACCTGGCGCTTGGTCTCCAGGCTAAAGTAGATCATCACATTACGCAGGAAGATCACGTCAAACGTGCCAAGGCGGGGCAGCGGCGCATTCAGGTTCAGATGCTGGAACTGCACGCGCTGCCGCAGCGGACGTTCGATCAGCATGGTGCCTTCTTCCGTGCCCTGGCCCTTGAGACAGAAACGCTTCAGGTAATGCTGCGGCATCTGCGACGCCCGCTCCATCGGATAATGGCCGCTGCGGGCGCGCTGCAACACGCGGGTGCTGATGTCGGTGCCCAGCACTTCCCAGGCACCGTCCACGCCCATCACGTCGGCCAGCACCATGGCGATGCTGTACGGTTCCTCGCCGCTGGAACTGGCCGCGCTCCACACGCGCAGCGCGCGGCTCTTGTCGTGTGCCTCCTGCGCCACGTCGCGCAGCAGCGCAAAGTGCTTGGGCTCACGGAAGAAGTAAGTCTCGTTGGTGGTCAGCAGATCCACCGCCACCTGCAATTCGGCCGGCTGCGCGCGGCTTTCCAGCAGGCGCAGATAGTCGCTGTAGCTATCGAGCTGATAATGCGCCAGCCGCTTGGCCAGGCGGCCGCTGACCAGCGCCTGCTTACCGTCGGACATGGTGATCCCTGCGGCGTCGAAGATAAAGCGCTGGAATTGCAGGAACTCGCGCTCGGTGATCATCGCCACGGTCATGATGCACCGCGATTCACGCCAGGGCGGCAGCGGTGCTGCGCGCCATATCGACAATCTCCTCGCCCGACAGCACGCGCTCGATGTCGAGCAGGATCACAAAGCGGCCACTGTGCTTGCCCATGCCGGCGATGAAGTCGGGCCGGATGCGGGTGCCGAACGACGGCGGCGGTTCGATATCCGCCGCGGCGATTTCCACCACCGCGTTGACCGCGTCCACCAGCATGCCCAGCACCTGCTTCTCTTCTCCGCCGGCTTCCACGATGACGATGCAGCTACGCTTGCCGATCACGCTGGGCGGACGGCCGAAGCGCGCCGACAGGTCCATCACCGGCACCACCGCGCCGCGCAGGTTGATCACGCCGCGCACGCATTCCGGCATCATCGGCACTGTCGCCAGGCTGCCGTATTCGATGATTTCCTTGATGTGCAGGATGCCGACCGCGTACTGCTCATCGCCCAGCATGAAGGTGAGAAACTGGCTCGGTAGCGCGGCCTCGGTTTGCAGCGCGGCGATGGCGCTGCTGCCGTAGTTGGCCACGCTGGAAGAGGATTCGTTTGCAGCGTTCATCTGATGGTTCTCCTATGCGGCCAGCGCCGCCACAGCGCCCTTGGCGCCGACGACATGCATCAGGGCCGCCACGTCCAGTATCAAGGCCACCTCGCCGCTGCCCAGGATGGTGGAGCCGCTGATGCATTTGACTTCGCTGAACAAAGGACTCAATGGCTTGATCACGGTCTGGAATTCGCCCAGCAGCGTATCGACCACCAGCCCGGCGCGCTGGTTGCCGAACTTGAGTACCACGATGCTCTCGCGCCGCGTGGCCGCGCCGTCGATGCGGAACACCTGGCGAAGGCGCACCAACGGCAGCACCTGGCCGCGCAGGTTGGTGTAGTCCTGTCCCGGCTCGGTGGCGTACTCGATGCACTCTTCGATCATGTCCAGCGGGATGACGAATACCGACGATCCCACCTGCACCAGGAAGCCGTCGATGATGGCCAGCGTCAGCGGCAGGCGCACGGTCACCGTGGTGCCCTGACCTTCCTTGCTGCCGACGTCCACGCTGCCGCGCAGCGCCTGGATATTCCGCTTCACCACGTCCATGCCGACGCCACGCCCGGACAGGTTGGTGATCTTCTCCGCCGTCGAGAAACCGGCTTCAAAAATCAGGTTGTAGATTTCGCTGTCGGTCAGCTTGCGCTCCGGGTCCACCAGTCCGCGCTCGATGGCCTTGGCCAGGATCTTCTCCTTGCGCAGGCCGCCGCCGTCGTCGCTGACCTCAATCACGATGCTGCCCGATTCGTGGAAGGCATTCAGCTTGATCATACCCTTGGCCGGTTTGCCCGCAGCCACGCGCACTTCGGCCGGCTCGATGCCGTGGTCCATGGCGTTGCGCACCAGGTGCATCAGCGGATCGCCGATTTTTTCCACCACGGTTTTGTCCAGCTCCGAATCCTCGCCGTCGACAATCAGGCCGATGTCCTTGCCCAGTTCCCGCGCGACGTCGTGCACCACACGCTGGAAGCGGTTGAAGGTGGCCCCGATCTTCACCATGCGCAGTTCCAGTGCGGCGTCGCGCACGTCCTCCACCAGGCCGGTGAGCGTCGAAGTACATTCCAGCAGTTCGGTATTCTGGATGCGCTGGCCTATCAGGTTGGCGCGCGCGCCGGCGATAATCAGCTCGCCCACCAGATCGATCAGGCGATCCAGCTTGTCGGAATCGACGCGGATCGAACGGCTCTCCTGCGCCTTCTGTTCGCTGACCTGCTTCTGCTTGGCCAGCGCGGCTTCCACCACCACCGGCGGCACATTGCCGGCGCCGACCAGGATGCTGCCCAGCTGCTGCGCCGGCGCGTCATCCTGCTTGCCGGATTGCTGGTGCAGCGCTTCTTCCAGCTCGTGCGCGGTGACGCTGCCGCAGCGCACCAGGATCTCGCCCAGCCGTGCGGCGCGCTCCGGCAAGGAGCGTATCAGGTTGACGTACTCCGATACCTTGCTGTTGGGCGGGATGATGCGGATCTCGCAATCGTCCTGCACGAACTCGAACACGCCGGCGATAGCTTCGCGGTCGGCCGTGCTGTCGAAGGCGATTTCAAAACCGAGGTAGCACAGCTCCGCATCCATTTCGTCGGCGGCCGGCAGCGCATCCGGAATGGTGGCGATGCCGACGATGCGTCCCAGCTTGCCCAGGTAGCGCAGGAAGGCGATGGGATCCATACCGTTTTGCAGCACCACGCGGCCGAAGCGCAGCGAGATGTGCCAGTAGTCGCTGTCGCCACGTTCGCTGTCGATGCGCTCGACGCTGGGCTCCGCGTTCACCGTCAGATGGGCCGCCACCGCCGCCGACGATGCCGTCGCCTCGCCGTCCATGTGGCGGCGCAGCTGCTGTTGCAGCATCTCGCCTTCCGGCGCGGTGTCGGGGTTCTGCTCATGCTGGCCGGCGGCCAGTCCGTTGATCATGCCGGACAGGTAGTCGCAGCACGATAGCAGCAGCACCACCATCTCGTCGTTGAGCGTCACGCTGCCGTCGCGCACCTTGTCCAGCAGGCTTTCCACCACGTGCGTGAAGGCGACGATATGATCGAGGCTGAACAGCCCCGCCGAGCCCTTGATGGTGTGCGCGGCACGGAAGATGGCGTTGATCGCTTCGTCCTGGTCGCCGGCCAGGTCCACATTCAGCAGCGCGTTCTCCATCTCCTCCAGCAGCTCGCGGCTTTCGGCGATAAAGGTCTGTAGCGCGTCGTCCAGGTTCATGGCGTCCCCTCAAGCGTGTATCAGCACGGCGTCGCCGAAGAAGGCGACCAGGTCCAGCATCTCAATAATTTCCACCACCGCAGGGCTGTGCTGCAGCACCCGCAGCTCGCGCTGCTCCGCCGTCGCGGTCTGCTTGGCCAGCATCAGCACTTGCAGGCCGGCGGTATCCAGCTCGGTCACGCCGGACAAATCGACTTCCAGCACGCGCGTCTTGCGCAGCGCTTCCAGCACGCTGACTTTCAGATCGGCGGCGCGGTAGATCGTCAGTTCGCCATCCAGGGAAATCCGGGTAACGTCGTCCGCCATCGCAGCCTCCGTCCAGTTAGCTCAATCGATTATGGCAGTACCAGCTTGGCCACGGCGCCCAGCAGCACTTCCGGTTTGAACGGCTTGACCACCCACGCCTTGGCGCCGGCGGCCTTGCCCTCTTCCTTCTTGCTCTCTTGCGACTCGGTGGTCAGCATGATCACCGGCGTGAATTTGTAATTGGGTAGCTGCTTGAATTGCTTGACGAAGGTGATGCCGTCCATATTCGGCATGTTCACGTCGCACACCACCAGATGGATTTTCTGCCCGGTGCATTTGGACAGCGCATCGACGCCATCGCGTCCCTCGATCACTTCGTATCCCGCGCCCTTCAGCGCAATACCCACCACCTGCCGCAGCGAAGCTGAATCATCGACCACCATAATGGTTTTTGCCATGTCTCATCTATCCTCAGAAAAAAGTGATTTCATCGGCGGCCGCTGCCGCCGGCGCCGCCAGTCTGGCGCCGCTGTGCACCGCGTGTTCTTCCGCCATTGCATAGGTCTTTTGCAGTTCGTGCAGCAGCACGTCCGGATCGAGCGCGTCCAGCACGCCGCTGGCTTCGTAGCTGGCGCGGTTCTCGCGCAGCAGCACCGGCAGGCGTTCCATGTTCTCGCGCACATGCGACATCACTTGGCTGACGCGGTCCTGGAACTGCAGCTGCACCAGCGCCTCGCCCACTTCGCCCTGGATACCGACGCTCTCCTGCTTGAGCAACTCGGACGACTGCACCAGCGCGTCCGTCATCTGGCGGAATTCGTTGAGCACCGCCTCGATCATGCCCTCGGCCGACTGCATCGATTTGTCTTCCGCCTCGCTGGATTGCTCGGCGGCCTGGCTGGCAGCCAGGATGGCGCTGCTGATCAGGCCCACGCGGTTGGTGATTTCCTTGCCGGTTTCGGCCGAACGCATCGACAGCATGCGCACCTCGGTGGCCACCACCGCGAAGCCGGCGCCGGCCGGACCGGCGCGCGCCGCTTCGATCGCCGCGTTGAGCGCCAGCAGATTGGTTTGCGCGGCGATGCTGGCCACGCCTTCGGCCATGCCGCGCAGCTCGCGCGTGAAGCGTTCCAGATCCTTGATTTGCCCGAGCATGGCGTGCTTGGAGGCCATCGCCGATTTCATCGACGTCACCACCGAGCCGAGTTGGGTTTCGCTGTGCGCAAACACCTCGGTCATCGCGCTGCCGCCCTGGTTGCCGGCGCCGGAGACATGCAGCGCGTTGTCCAGTTTGTCGACGATGCTGGAGAAGCGCGACGCCAAGTCGGACACCGCTTCTTCCATCTGCGTGCGGGAGTTTTCGATATGCCGGCACCACACCGGCAACACCGCGTCGCCGAAGTGCTCGCGGCTTGCAAGATAGTTGTCGATCATCGGGTTGTCGCCGGTGGCGGCGCTGGTGCCGAAACCCCTGTCGCGCGTGAGCCACACGGCGGCGCCCAACAGCAGCGCGGCCCAGATCAGTGTGGGCCAGCCCCAGGTACTCCAGCCTGCAACGACGGTGCCGATAGCACCAGCAGCGGCTAGCCCGAAGGGCACGAGAATCTTGCTGTTCAACCCGGTATCGTTCTTCACTGGACGCCACCTCGCCGTAGTCGCGGGGCACGCTCACAGCACGCCTCCGGTGTCCCACTGTAGCGCAGAAACCCAGGCCACGCCACCGCGCGACTAAGGTACGCGACAACGCACGTTGCGCAGCTGCATCATGCCCATGGTCGCCGCTGCTCGACATTTGGCGCAGTCCCTAGTACATTGCCAACATTATTAAATTCTTAATTGACTAGGGGTTAACATGAAGCAGTATGGAGCAGAGTTTTTCGGTACGTTCTGGCTGGTGCTGGGCGGTTGCGGCAGCGCTGTGCTGGCGGCCGCTTTTCCGGGTGTCGGCATCGGCTTGCTGGGCGTGGCGCTGGCCTTCGGCCTGACGGTGCTGACCATGGCGTTCGCCGTCGGCCACATCTCCGGCGGCCACTTTAATCCGGCGGTGTCGATCGGCTTGTGGGCCGGCGGCCGCTTCCCGGCCAGGCAGCTGGCGCCCTACATCGTTGCGCAAGTGCTGGGCGGGATTGTCGCCGGCGGCGTGCTGTATTTGATCGCCAGCGGCAAGGCCGGCTTTGACGTCAGCGCCGGCTTCGCCGCCAACGGCTACGGCACGCACTCGCCGGGCGGCTACTCGCTGACGGCGGCGCTGGTGTCGGAAGTGGTGATGACCATGATGTTCCTGCTGGTGATCCTCGGCGTCACCGATGCGCGCGCGCCGAAAGGCTTCGCGCCGCTGCCGATCGGTTTCGCACTGACGCTGATCCACCTGATCTCGATCCCGGTCACCAACACCTCGGTCAACCCGGCGCGCAGCACCGCCGTCGCCGTGTACGTGGGCGACTGGGCGGTTAGCCAGCTGTGGCTGTTCTGGCTGGCGCCGATTGCCGGCGCGCTGCTCGGTGCACTGGTCTACCGCTTGATCGGCAAGGCCGATCCGGTTTAAGCCAGCAGCTTCCGGGCCGGCGCAGCACGGCGCGGCGACGCGGTATCTTCCAGCTTGAAGATGCTGACGGCGTCGGCCAGCTGCGCCGCCTGTTCCTGCATGGCGCCGGCCGCCGCTGCGGCCTGCTCCACCAGCGCGGCGTTCTGCTGCGTCACATGGTCCATCTGCGAGATGGCGATGTTGATCTGCTCGATGCCGTGGGTCTGCTCGACGCTGGCATTGCTGATCTCGGCCATGATGGCGGTCACGCGCTGGATGCTGCTGACCACTTGCTCCATCGTGCTGCCGGCCTGGCCCACCAGCCGCGTGCCGGTTTCCACCTTGCCGACCGAATCGTCGATCAGCGTCTTGATCTCCTTGGCGGCGGCGGCCGAGCGCTGCGCCAGGTTGCGCACCTCGGAAGCCACCACGGCAAAGCCGCGGCCCTGTTCGCCGGCGCGCGCCGCTTCCACCGCCGCGTTCAAGGCCAGGATATTGGTCTGGAAGGCGATGCCGTCGATCACGCCGATGATGTCGACAATCTTCTTCGACGATTGATCGATGGAGGCCATGGTCTGCACCACATCCGATACCTCGGAACCGCCGCGCTGCGCCACCTCGGCCGCGCTGGCCGCCAGCTGGTTGGCCTGACGCGCGTTCTCGGCGTTCTGCTTGACGGTGCTGGTCAGTTCTTCCATCGACGACGCGGTTTCCTCCAGTGCGCTGGCCTGTTCCTCGGTGCGCGACGACAGGTCCAGATTACCGGCGGCGATTTCCGTCGACGCCGTGGTAATCGTATCCGTCCCGTTGCGCACATCGCCGACGATGCGCACCAGGCTGGCCGACATGCGCTGCAACGCACGCAGCAGCTTGCCCGTTTCATCCTTGCTGTAGTCGTCGTGCGCGCCATGGCGGTGGTCGACCAGGTCGCCCTCGGCCACCGACTCGGCCAGCGCCACCGCTTCGTTGATCGGCCGCGTGATGCCGCTGGTCAGCCACCAAGCGAAGGCCACGCCAAACGCCACCACCAGGATCGCCAGCATCACCAGCAGGTTGCGGCTCTGCGCCGCCACCTCGTCGATGCGGGACGCGGCGGCGTCGATTTCCTTGCGCTGGTGGTCGAGGATGTTTTGCAGCTTGCCTTCATAGGTCTTGGCGGCCGGCAGATAGACTTGCTCCAGCAGGCGCGTGGCTTCGGCGTCGTTGCCGGCGCTCTTGGCCTTCATCACGTTGTCGCGCGAGCTGACGTACAGCTTGCGCATCTCGACCAGTTCATCCATCAGCTTCTTGTCGCGCTCGTCGGTCAGCGCTTCGATCTGCTTGACCAGGCTGGAAGCGAAGTTGACGCCTTCCTTGGCCTCGTCCGCGAAGAAAGTAGCCAGCGACGGATCGGCGCTCTTGGCGATGGCGGTGGTGCGGCGGATGCCGGCAAACACCGTGCGGTACCAGTCGGAAATCAGACGTTCCTTGGCCAGCGGCGTTTGCATCATATCGCGGGTGGCGGAGGCCACGCCTTGCAGGCGGTAGATGCCGAGACCGGTGTTCAGGATCAGTACGGCAAGGATGATGGCAAAGCCGAGGGCAAGGCGGCGGCCTATGCTGAGGTCACTGATTTTCATGCGGCGTCTCCACTGGCTGGTTATGTTTATATAGTAACTCTATAGTAACTCCGAAATCATGAATAAAAGCAACTTCTTCAACTGTTTGAAGTTTGAAATAAATTTTAATTTCCATTCTAATTTGCAACAAATCTTGTGTCATGGACTGGGAAAAGGTTTACACTTTCGGATTAACTTGTACAGCCGTTTACATCGTTGGTTTTAAAGACAACCTTGTCGACTGTTCCCACGCCACTCCCAAACAACTGAGATGAGCAACGCATTCCTAGAACACCGCGCTAAATACCGCGAAGTCGTGTCACGCCGTTACGGCGTTACCCCAGAACTGTACGATGAAGCCTCGCGCCAGCTGGCGCCGCTGGCTGTCCCTTTCAGCATGCGCAAGGGCGAATACCTGCAACGCATCGGCACCCCGGCGCAGTATGTGCACTGGCTGCACAGCGGCGTCACCCGCACCGGCTTCATCACCGAGGCCGGCAACGAAGTCACGCAGCACTTCCAGACCGACGGCGAGTCCGTCGGCGCGCATGACGATCTGTTGCGTTCGCGCGAATCGGAACCGGCATTGAATTTTGTGGTGGCGGAGACGGCCATTCATGGCTATCGGCTGGACTGGTCGGAAATCAGCGCGCTGTATAAACGCAACAGCGACATGCGCGATTACTACCTGGGCGCGGCCCAGCGCAGCATCATCGACCAGAGCCGCCGGCTGTACCTGAACGCCTCGCCGGCGCAGGGCCGGCTGAACGCCTTCCGTCGCGAGTATCCGGGGCTGGAGCAGCGCATTTCGCAGAAAGTGGTGGCGTCGTTCCTGGGCATTACGCCGCAGTACATGTCGCAGCTGCTGCGGCTGGACGGCAGCAAGCGGTAATAAAAAAGGCGCTCCACGGAGCGCCTTTTTATTTACTGCCTGATTTATTTCTTGATGCTTTTGATTTTGTTGTTTTCATCCACAAACACCAGCTTCGGCACGTGGGTTTCGATTTCCTGGTCGGTCATCGGGCCGTAGGTGCAGATGATCAGCAGGTCACCCAGCTGCGCCTTGCGGGCGGCGGCGCCGTTCAGCGAAATCTCGCCGCTGCCGCGTTTGCCAGGAATGGCGTAGGTGGCGAAGCGCTCACCGTTGTTGACGTTATACAGTTCGATCTGCTCGTTGACTTTGATATCGGCGGCTTCCAGCAGGTCCACGTCGATACCGCAGGAACCTTCGTAGTTCAGGTCGGCCTGGGTCACCGTTACGCGGTGCAGCTTGGAGCGCAGCATAATACGTTGCATAGAATTCTTTCCCTCGATAGTGATCGTTCAAACTTGGCATCCTGTCCAGGCAGGGGGCAGCGACGCGAGGGCGGCATTGTACCATTCCTCACCATTGCAAGTCGCTTTGTGGCATATTGTTTACTTGTAAACGTATTCAACTATTTTCATGAAGCTGACCCGCCTGCTCTCGCTCTCCACCGCCGTTTTGGCGTTGCTGGTATGCGGCATGCTGGGCCACATCACCCGCAATGCCTGGCTGCGCTACGACGCCACCGGCAGCGGCCTGCAAGCGCTGCGGCTGACGCACGCCGCCATGGTGGCGGCGGAAAAACTGTCGTTTGAACGCGGCCCGGTCAACGCCGTGCTGGGAGAACGTTTTACTGCCGATCCGGCGCGGCGCGAACGTCTGCAGCGCGGGCGCGCCGCCACCGACCTGGCGCTGATGCAGCTGGAACGCGAACTGCTGGCCGACGATGGCATGACGCGGCAAACGGTGCTGGCGCCGCTGCGCGCGGCGCTGGACACGGCACGCCACAGCGTCGACCAGCTTGCCGCCGTGCCGCCGGCCGAACGCACGCCGGAACAGCTAAAGCAAGCCATCGAACAGATGTTCGGGCTGGTGCCACTGGCGCTGGATGCCGCCGCCAGCTACACCCAGGCCTCCGAACTGGCCTACCCGCGCATCACGCGGGCGCTGATCAAGGCCCGCTACGCGGTCGAGCTGCGCGAATACGCCGGCCGCCTCGGTTCCCTGCTGACCGTGCCGCTAACCACGCGCCAGCCATTGACGCCGGCCGAATACACGCGGCTGCAAATGCTGCGCGGCCGCATCGCCCAGCTGCGCCAGCAAGTGCAGGCGACCGACAGCGGCGGCAACCTGGCCATCGTGACGCAGCGCGTGGACGACATCTACTTCGGCGAAGGCCTGCAACTGGTGACCGACATCGAGCAGGCCAGCCGCGCCGGCCGCGCCTACGACCTCGATACCGCGCAACTGGCACAGCGCTACGTGCCGACCATGACGCCGATCCTGGCGCTGCGCGACGAACTGCTGCAGGAAGCCCAGACGCAGGCGCAAAACGACCATGAGCACGCGCGCCGCGAACTGTGGATCGCCACCCTGTCCGGCATCGCCATCCTGCTGTCGCTCACGCTGTTGCTGCTGATCGTGCGGCGGCGCGTGATCGTGCCGCTGCTGCGCGCCACCCGCGCGGTGATCCGGCTGGGGAATGGCGACTACTCGCGCGACTCTGGCGGTTCGCAGCGCGCCGACGAAATCGGCGACATGCTGCGCGCGCTGGCCACGCTGCGCACCAACAGCATCGAACGCCAGCAGCTGGAACTGGAGCGCCAAAGCCTGATCGACGAACTGCGCCTGCGCGCCAACACCGACTACCTGACCGGCATCCTGAATCGGCGCGCGTTTGTCGCCGCCAGCAACCAGCGGCTGCAACGCGCGCGCGACTGCCGGGAAACGCTGGCGGTGCTGCTGTTTGATATCGACCACTTCAAAGCGGTCAACGACGCCCACGGCCACGAAGCCGGCGACCAGGTGCTGATACGGGTGGCGGCGCTGGTGCGCGATGAACTGCGCGACGGCGAGATCCTGGCGCGCCATGGCGGCGAGGAGTTTGTGGTGATGCCGGCCTACTGCCAGCTGGAACAGGCTTGCGCGCTGGCCGAGCGCCTGCGGCTCGCCATCGCCTCGGTGCCATTGACGCTAGCCGATGGCCAGCTGCTACGGGTGACGGCCAGCTTCGGCGTCGCCAGCGCCACCGGACCTGCCGCGGCGCTGGACGATCTGCTGCATGCGGCCGACCTGGCGCTGTACAGCGCCAAACGCAAAGGCCGCAACCGCGTGGAGAGCGCGGCCTAGATTACTTCTTCACCGTCTTCACCGGGGTGAAGGTCAGATCGCGGAAGTCGTAGCTGAAATCCGTTTCGGTGGAAATCGGCGCCATCTTCATGCGCTCGATGCTGCCGTCCGGATTCAGCGCAAACGTCACATAGGCGTCGGCGTTGAAGTTGCGCTCCTTCCAGCGCACGATGAAGGTGTCGTGCTGGAAGTGCTCCAGTTCCCCGCTCAAGTCCGGCGTGCGCTCGAAACGCATGATGCGCTTGCCGCCCTCCTCGCGGATACTGGCCTTGCCGTACCATGCATCTTCATACTCGCCGTCGTAGGCCGCCAGCGGCAGCGACGGTTTGGAGCTGGCTACGCGCGCCTTGCTCTCCTTGCCCTGCCGTTCCAGCTCCTCCTTGTGCGCGGCCGCTTCCTGGTCGGCGTACAGCCCGATCCAGTCGGTCTTCACCGGCACGTCCAGGAACGTGTCCAGTATCGTGTAGTACAGCGAGGCCATGGCCGGGCTGTTCTCCGCATTGGTCAGGATGGCGATGCCCAGCTCTTGGTCCGGCACCATCAGCACCGTCGAATAAAAGCCTTGCAACGCGCCGCCGTGCATGGCGATTTTGTGCCCCTTGTAATCGCGCAGCTGGAAGCCCAGGCCATACGACAGGAAGTTGGGCTTGGTGGCGGCCAACGGCGACTTCGGCTCCTTGATTGGCATCGGCGTCTGCTCGCTCCACAATTCGGCGACCTGTTTGGCGCTGATCAGCTGCTTGCCGTCTGGCGTCTTGCCCTGTTTGAGCAGGAGGTTCATCCAGCGCGCGATGTCTTCGGCGCTGGTGTTGATGCCCACCGCACCGACAGCATTCGGCACCGGCATCGGCTTCACCACCGAGATCTTGTCGTGGATCTTGCTGTGCGGCGCCGAGTAGTCGCTGCTGGCCAGCATGTCGGCCACGCTGGTCCTGGTGCCGCTCATGCCCAGCGGCGTCAGGATGCGCTCCTGCACCGCCTCGCCCCACGGCTTACCGGTCTTGGCGGCGATGATCTTGCCAGCCACGATGTACAGCAGGTTGTCATAGGCGTAGCTGGCGCGGAAGCTGGTGGCGGGCTTGACGTAGCGCAGCCTGTCGATGATTTCATCGGTGCTGAACTGGGTGCTTGGCCACCACAGCAAATCGCCGGCGCCGAGACCGAGGCCGCTGCGGTGCGTCAGCAGGTCGCGCACCGTCATCTGGCCGGTGACGTACGAGTCGTACATCTGGAAGCCCGGCAGGTGCTTGGTGACCGGATCGTTCCAGGCGATCTTGCCCTCATCGACCAGCATCGCCAGCGTGGCGGCGGTGAAGGCCTTGGAGTTGGATGCCACTTCGAACAGCGTTTTACCGTCCACCGGCGTCGGCTCGCCCAGCTTGCGCACGCCGAAGCCTTGGACCACCACCACCTTGCCATTCTTGACGATGGCGATCGCCATGCCCGGCACCTGGAAAGTCTTCAGCGCGCGGTTGACGTCATCGCCCAGCGACGCCGTCACTGCGGCGGTAGTATCGGGCGTCGTCACCGGCGCCGCCATAACAGGCGCACCAGCCAGCGCGCCCCACACCGCCAGCGTCAGCGCGGCGGTTGCAAAAGGTCGGATCATCTTCATTGTTTTTTAAATGCCTTGTCGACGGAGGTCTGGGTGACCGGATGGTAGTGCGAACGCGCCTTGGCGTACACGCCCTTGGCCCAGTCTTTCTCGTTGGGGTTCTTCAGCAGCGCTGTGTACAGCGGCACCACAAACTTCTGGCGGCCCACGCTCATCAGGAATTTATTCAACGGCTCACGCACGTTGTAACCGGCATGCACCGACGCCAGGAAGAAGCGGAAGGCGATTTCGTTGTTGCCGGTTTTACCCAGGCCGAAGGTCTGGTCCAGCTCCTGCATCTGCGCTGCCGTGGCCTTGCCGTCGATATCGTTCAGGAAGTGCATCCACTCCAGCGCGATCCAGCTTTTGGCGGGCAGGTCGGCGGTCGGGAATTCGCCTTTCAGCCACGCGGTGCGCTGCGTATCCAGCGCGGCCAGGCGTGGCGAGGCGGCGCGCTTGGCGCTGGCGGGAATGCCGGGACCATACAGCCACTCATCCAGCTCGGATTGCGACATGATTTCAGGATGCGCGTCCAGCAGGTTTTTCTTCAAATAGTCGACAAATTCGTCGGTGGTGGCGGACTTGAAGGCATGCTGGTCGAACCAGCCGCGCAGGAAGGGATCGAACACGTCGCGGCCGGCGCGCTGCTCCAGGGTGCGCAGCAACCACGCGCCTTTCGGATACACCAAACCAGTGTCGGTATAGCTGGCGGCGCTGGTGTCCGGATCGCGCGACACCAAGGCCTGCTTGGCAGCCGGGATACCCGCCAGCGAAGCAATCGCTTCTTCCTGCTCCACTTGCAGGTTCATCTCCGCCACTTCTTCGCCGTACAGCTTTTCAACAATGCGGGTGGTGACGTAGGTGGTGAAGCCTTCGTTGAGCCAGAAGTGCTTCCACGAGGCGTTGGTTACCAGGTTGCCGGACCACGAGTGCGCCAGTTCATGCGCGATCAGGTCGACCAAGCTCTTGTCGCCGGCGATCATGGTCGGCGTGACGAACGTCAGGCGCGGATTTTCCATGCCGCCGATCGGGAACGATGGCGGCAGCACGATCATGTCGTAACGCTCCCACCGGTACGGGCCATACAGGCCTTCGGCGGCGGCGATCATTTTTTCGGTGTCGGCCATTTCGCTGGCGGCGGCCTCGATGCGCTGCGGCTCGGCGTACACCGCCGAACGCGGACCGACATTGCGCACGTCGATTTCGCCGATGGCGATGGCCAGCAGGTAGGACGGAATCGGCTGCGTCATCTTGAACTTCCAGCCGCCGGCGCCGGTGGCTTGCTGGTCGTTCTCGGCGCTCATCACCACCCGCATGCCGGACGGCGCTTCCACGCGGGCGCTGTAGGTAAAGCGCACCGCCGGCGTGTCCTGCACCGGCGCCCACGAACGGGCGTTGATGGTTTCCGATTGGCTGAACATGAACGGACGCTTGCCGGACATGGTCTGCTCAGGCGTCAGCCATTGCAGCGCGGTGGCCGACGGCGCGGTGCGGTAGTAGATCCGCACTTTCTGCGGCTGGAACGGCAGGGCGATGCGCAGCGCGCGGCCCTTCTCCACATCCAGCTTGTCGAGCATGAAGGAGGCGGCGGTCCAGCGGCCATCGGCGGCCAGCACCAGCACCTTGGCGATGTTGAGTTCATTGGTGTCCAGCACCAGCGTGCGGGCCGACTTGTCGATCCAGTTGAGCGACAGCTCGGCATAGCCGGACAGGATCTTGTGACTGAAATCCGCTTTCAGGTCCAGGTGCAGATCGGTGGTGCGTACCTGGTCGTAGCGGGCGTAGCTCAACGGATCGGCGTGAGCGGAGAGCGACATGCATGCGGTCAGCACGAGTGCGGCAATGGTCTTCTTGATCATGTGGCGATACTTTCAATGTTATCTTCAGCGCGAAGCAGAATACCATAGGGATGTTTCTGTCATGTGTTAAAATCCGCGCCGTTAGTGGGGAGTAGTCGGCTTGCGCCGCCCGGTGCAAGAACCTGTGTCAACATAATCGGTCCGCAGACCGTGGCGCAGGTGGCCGTGCAAATAGCACCGGCTTGGCGAGACCATGATCCTTGGGGCGGCCGTGATGGGCCGGAGCCGCGCCTGGATCATTGGTTAACCGTTCCGGCCCGCGTACCTTACTCATCATGGAAGCATTCTTCGTCTCTACCGGCATTGTCGCTCTCGCAGAAATCGGCGACAAAACCCAGCTCCTCGCTTTTGTACTCGCCGCCAGGTTCCGCCGTCCCTTGCCTATCGTTGCCGCGATCTTTGTCGCCACCATCGCCAACCACGCCTTCGCCGCCGCCATCGGTACCTGGATCACCAGCATGCTGGGACCGGAGTTGCTACGCTGGGTGCTGGGCGCGTCCTTCCTTGCGATGGCCGCATGGACGCTGGTGCCGGACAAGCTGGATGAGGAAGACGCCAAGCTGGCGAAATACGGCGTGTTCCTGACCACGCTGATCGCCTTCTTCCTGGCCGAAATGGGCGACAAGACGCAGGTCGCCACCGTGGCGCTGGCGGCCCGCTACCACAGCATGGTTGCCGTGGTATGCGGCACCACGCTGGGCATGATGCTGGCCAACGTCCCTGCGGTCTACTTCGGCGACAGGATCGCCAACAAGATCTCGCTCAAGCTGGTTCACGGCATTGCTGCCGTGATCTTCGCGGTGCTGGGCGTGGCGACGCTGTTAGGCGCCGGCGCCTCCCTGGGCGTTTAACATCGCAGTGGCCGGCGGCGCCCCCGCCGGCACCAGCAACTCAACGCGGTGCGTGCGGCCGCTGTCCTGCAACTCGATCAAGCCATCGGGCTGCGGCACGCCGTCCACCGACATGATCGGCGCCGAGGTCGCGCCTTTGTTGACGCGGATCTCGTAGGTGGCGCTGGCGTAGCGATAGGTCAGCGTGAACGTGGTCCAGTTCTCCGGCATGCGCGGCTCCAGCTTCAGATGGTTGGCCGTGCGCGTGAGGCCCAGCAGCGACTCCAGGATCAGGCGATACATCCAGCCGGACGAACCGGTGTACCAGCTCCAGCCGCCGCGCCCCACATGCGGCGCCACTGCGTACACGTCGGCCGTTACCACATACGGTTCCACCTTGTAGATTGCGGTGTCTTCCGGCGTGCGGCCGTGCATGACCGGATTGATCATGCGCGCCAGTTCCCAGGCCCGTTCGGTATCGCCCAGGCGGGCGAAGGCCATCGCGGTCCAGATCGCGGCGTGGGTGTACTGCCCGCCGTTCTCGCGCACACCCGGCACGTAGCCACGGATGTAGCCCGGATTCGGACCGGCCTTGTCGAACGGTGGATCGAGCAGCTGGATGATGCCGGAATCACGCCGCACCAGGCGCTGATTGACCTGCTCCATCGCGCCGCGCACCCGCACCGGATCGGCGGAGCCGGACAACACACCCCAGCTTTGCGAAATCGAATCGATCTGGCATTCCTCGTTGGTGTGCGAACCGAGCGGCGTGCCGTCGTCGAAGTAGGCGCGGCGATACCATTCGCCGTCCCATGCGTTCTGCTCGACGTTGGCGGCGACGCGGCGTGCCTGTTCGCGGCACTCGGCGGCGAATGCCGTGTCGTTGCGCATGTCGGCCACTTCGGCAAAGCGCTTCAGCACTTCGCACAGGAAGAAGGCCAGCCACACGCTCTCCCCTTTGCCATGCTCGCCGACTTTGTCCATGCCGTCGTTCCAGTCGCAGGAACCGATCAGCGGCAGGCCGTGTACGCCGAAACGCAGGCCGTTGCGGATGGCGCGCTGGCAGTGATCGTACAGCGTGCCCTGCTCGCTGGAACGGGCCGGCATGTCGTAATACGAATCCTCCTCCGGCTTGACCGCGCGGCCTTCCAGATACGGCGCCATCTCATCGAGGATGCTCATGTCGCCGGTGCTGGACACGTAACGCCAGGCGCCCAGCGGCAGCCACAGATAATCGTCCGAGCAGTGCGTGCGCACGCCACGGTCCGACGGCGGATGCCACCAGTGCTGCACATCGCCTTCCAGGAACTGGTGAGCGGCGCACAGCATCAACTGGTCACGCAACAGTTGCGGCTGGGTGTGGATGGTGGCCATCGCATCCTGCAGCTGGTCGCGGAAGCCGAACGCGCCACCCGACTGGTAGTAGCCGCTGCGTGCCCAGATGCGGCAGGCGATGGTCTGGTACATCAGCCAACCGTTGGCGATGACGTCCAGCTCCGGCTCCGGCGTTTCGATGCGCACGGCGCCCAGCGTTTTCTCCCAATGCGCATGCACCGCGCGCAGCGCTTCGTGCGCCGCTTCGGCACTGCGGTGTTTCTGTACCAGGCTGCTGGCGTCGGCGTTGCGGCGGCCGGCCACACCCAGCACGAACACGATCTCGCGCTCCTGGCCTGGCAGCAGGTCGAACGGCGCCTGGATCGCGGCGCAGGCATCCAGTCCGGCGCCGATCTTGCCGGACAGGCGCGAACGGCGCAGCGCGGCTGGTGCGGCCAGCGTGCCGTTGCGGCCCATGAATTCCGTACGGTCGGCGGTGATGCTGCGCAGCGTGGCGTCGCAATTGAAGAAGGCCACGCGGCCGCTGAATTCCGTGTTGTACGGGTTCTTGGCGAACAGCGCGCCGCTGACCGGATCGGCCTCGGTGACGATGTGCATGCCCGACTTGGAGCGCATGTCGCCCAGCACCCATTCCACATAACCGAAGGCCGACAGGCGGCGCTGCACCAGCGAGTCGTTGCGCACTTTCAGCACGGTGTACTTGATCGGCGCATCGACCGCGACGAAGGTGGTCATCTCGGTGAAGATGCCGGCCTCGATGTGTTCAAACACGCTGTAACCGAAGCCGTGGCGCGTGATGTAGTCGCCATTGCCGCGCGCTGGCAGCGCCGTCGGCGACCAGAACTGGCCGCTCTGTTCATCGCGCAGGTAGAACGCTTCGCCGCTGCTGTCGCTGACCGGATCGTTGTCCCATGGCGTGATGCGGTACTCGTGCGCGTTCTCGTGCCAGGTGTAGGCCTGGCCGCTTTCCGAAATCACGGTGCCGAACTGCGGATTGGCCAGCACGTTGGACCACGGCGCCGGCGTGCGCTGGGCGTCGCTGGTGGTGATCACGTATTCGCGGCCGTCCGGCGTAAAGCCGCCGGTGCCGTTTTCCAGTATCAGTCCGCGCGCCGGATGCGTGACCGGGCCGGCGTCCGCATACTCGCCGCGATTATCGGCCAGCAGTGGCGGCATGCGCAGCGTCGGCGGCGTTGGACGCTTGATCTGCTCGGCCAG
This sequence comes from Duganella levis, assembly GCF_009857605.1. Lineage (GTDB taxonomy): Bacteria > Pseudomonadota > Gammaproteobacteria > Burkholderiales > Burkholderiaceae_D > Rugamonas > Rugamonas levis. The sequence goes on from NZ_WWCT01000010.1 coordinate 104,112, forward strand.
CGAACCGCGCGAATCGCTGATGATGACGCGCGCCACCGACTGCATCAGCACCCGGTCCTCGTTCGGGATCTGGTCCATCAGGCGCACGAAGATGCCGCCCGGACGGTCGATCGCCTGGGCGTCAATGCCGGAAGCGATCAGGCCCATGATCTGGTCGTGCAGCGCCTGGCGGTAGCCGGATTGGTCTTCGTACCAGATCACCAGGTCCACCACCAGCCCTTTCAGGCGCCAGTAGGCATGCGCCTGTACCATCTGGCGCGCCAGTTCGATGTTGGACGGATCTTTAATCTGCATCAGCACGATCGGCAGGTCGCCGGAAATCGCATATGCCCACAGGCCGGACTGGCCGCGCTGGTTCTTGATCAGGGTCGCGGCTTCGGCGCGCAGGCCGGCGTTCGGGTAGATCACCGAGTTGGCCAGGCGGCCATACAGCTGGCCGTCCGCTTCGCTGGCGTTCAGTTGGCGCAGCACCACCTGGCTGTGGGTCCACGCCAGTTCGAACACGCGGTCGGCCAGATGACGGTCCTGGTATTTGTCGATCAGGTGCAGCGCCACGTCGCGCTGTTCGGTCATGCCGGTGACTATGTCCACCGTCGCAAACTGGTCCGGCTTGAGCGTGATGGTGTAGCGGATCGCCACCACCGGATCGAGCACCGAACCTTCGCCGCCGCTCAGCGGTCCCTCGTTCAGCATCGCGCTCGGCGCGGCCATGGTGTTGCCCCGGCCGATGAAGCGCGAACGGTCGGTTTCGTAGGAGACGTTGACCACCGGCGCATCGTGCACCATCATCGAATGCATCATCCACGGCATGACTTCATGCGCGCCGCGCGGACGGCGCGTGCACAGGATGGCTTTCTGCTGCGGCAGGATTTCGGTCTGCACAAACAGTTTGCTGAAGGCCGGGTGGGCATTGTCGGCGGCTGCCGGCGCCATCACCACTTCGGCGTAGCTGGTCACTTCGATGGTGCGCACGCGGTCCGATTTGTTGGTGATGCGGGTACGACGCAATTCGATATCGTCTTCCGGCGACACCACGATTTCCGTGTACAGATCGATGTGACGATCGGAGCGGCGGAACTCGGCGCGGCCTTCGGAGAAGATCACTTCATGCTTGCGTGGATCGACCAGCGTCGGCTGATAGGTGGTGGACCAGAACTCGCCGTCCTCCACATCGCGCACGTAGCAGAAGTTGCCCCAGTTGTCGCGCGTGCTGTCTTCGCGCCAGCGCGTCACGGCCAGGTCTTTCCAGCGGCTGTAGCTGCCGCCGGAGTTGGTGACCATGACGTGATAGCGGCCGTTGGAAAGCAGCTGGGTTTCCGGCACCGGCGTCGAATGCTGCGTCAGCACGCGCATCGGCATCGACTGTTCCGGCGCGGTGCTGCGGATGGCCGCCATTTCGGTGGTGTTGGAGTAGAAGGCGCCGACCTGCGGGCTGCGTTCCTGCAGCACCAGCAGCGTCGATTGCAGCAGCGGATCGGATTCGAAACGGCGCTGCATCGGCCGGTCGTGCAGCAGGTAGCTGAGCGACAGGAAGCCCATGCCCTGGTGGTGGACCATGAACGAACGGATCACCGCCGCGCTCTGGCCGCGCGGCAGACGCGACGCCGTGTAGTCGATCGCTTCGTAGAAACCGTAGCGGCCCATATAGCCCAGCTCCGCCATCTTCTGCAAGTTGGCGCACGAGGCTTCCGGCTGCACCATCAGGCCCATCATGCTGGCGTAGGGCGCGATCACCAGATCGTCGGCCAGGCCGCGCTTCAGGCCCAGGCCCGGCACGCCGAAGGCGCGGTACTGGTAATTCAAGCTGGCGTCCACCGTGTTGTAGCCGGATTCGGAAATCCCCCATGGCACGTTGCGCTGTTTGCCGTAGTCGATCTGCGCGTCGATCACGGAATTGTAGGTCTGGTCCAGCAGCGTGCTTGGATAGTTCGGCATCACCAGCAGCGGCATCAGGTACTCGAACATCGAGCCGCTCCACGACAGCAGCACCGGCTTGCCGGCGACGATGCACAGCTGGCGGCCCAGCGCGAACCAGTGTTCCTGCGGCAGCTGTCCCTGGGCGATGGCAACGAAGCTGGCCAGGCGCACTTCCGACGCCAGCAGATCGTAATAGCTGGCGTCCAGGCGGCGGTCGCTGACGTTGTAGCCGATCGCCAGCAGGTTGGTGGTCGGGTTGAACAGGAAACCATACTCCATCTGGGCGAAAGCGCCGCAGCGCAGCGCCAGGTCGGCCAGCGCGCGCATGCGCTCATGCGCAGCGGTGCTGCCTTGCTCGAACAGTGCGGCCAGGCGCTGCTGGCGATCGCGTTCATCCGGCGCCAGGTCGTTGATGGCGATGGAGGCGGTGGACCGCGCCAGGGCTGCCAGTTCGCGCAAGGTCGGCATGCGCGTCATGCTGGTGTCGAAGATGGCGTCCGGCGACAGCGCGGCCCACGGCGTCAGCGCGGCCAGTTCGTCCAGCGCGGCGCGGCATTGCTGCACCAGCGACTCGGCCCAGAGGGCGGCGGCTTCGCTGTGGGTGACGGCGTGCGGCTGGAATTCCTCCGCAGCGACGTTCACGCGCGTCAGCCAGCCATACAGCTCTTGCAGGTTGCCGGCGTCCGGCGCCGGCGTCATCGCGGCCAGCAGCGCGTCGATTGCGTCGGCGGCAACGGCGGAGGTGGTGGCGGCGCCGGTGGCCGAGGCGCCGGCGGCAATACCGGCATCGGCCAGCGTCTCTTGCAGCACGCGCGCGGTGGTGGTGATGCCGTCGATGATTTGCTTGCCGAGCACCGGTTCGTCATACAGGCCGGTCAGGCCCGGCGCCATGGTCAGCAGGTGGCCAGCCAGGTTGCCGCTATCCACCGTCGAGACGTACATCGGATGCAGCGGCTTGAGCGTCAGCGTGTCGTACCAGTTGTAGAAGTGACCTTGGTGACGCTCCAGCTGGTCCATGCTGTCCAGCGTATTGGCGGTGCGCGCCATCAGCTGGCTGACGGTGATGTAGCCGAAGTCGGTGGCGGTCAGGTTGGCCAGCAGCGCCATGCCGATGTTGGTCGGCGAGGTGCGGTGCGCAATCACCTGCACCGGATGCTCCTGCATGTTATCCGGCGGCAGCCAGTTGTCTTCCTGGCCGACGAAGCGCTCGAAATACGCCCAGGTACGGCGCGCCAGCTTGTTGAGGAACAGCGTCTGTTCGGTCGACAGCTGGGCGGACTTGCGTTCGATCGGACGGCTGATCCAGTCGGCGATGGCCGGCGCCACCAGCCACGCCAGCAGGAACAGCGAGGCAGGCGGCAGGCTCGATGGATGCCATCCCAGCAGCGCGCCGCCGACGAACAGCGCCAGCACCGGCGCAAACCACATGGTGCGCCAGGTGCTGACCGTGCCGTCGGCCTGGCGCACCAGGGTGGACGCGCGCCACTCCAGCAGCTTGCGGTGCGAGACGAAGGAACGCCACAGGCTGCGCAGGATCGCATCCACGCTGAAGTAAGCTTCGTACGGCAGGAAGGCCAGCATCAGGATCGCGTGCGAGAACTGCATGCCGCTGCGTCGCAAGGAGGCGCGGATATGCTGGCTCCACAAGGTATCGCGCGGACGGCGGCACAGGTCATACACCACGCTGACCAGCGGCGGCAGGAAGATCACGGTCAACACGGCGCTGGTCCACATCCATGGATCCGGCAACCAGCGCCACGCGGTGATCAGCGACAGTACCAGCGCCGGCGCGGTCAGGCTGCGGCGCAGATTATCGAACAGCTTCCAGCGCGACAGCAGCGACAGCGGATTGCGTTCGCGCTTGCCACGGCCGCTCGGCACGCGGCCGGCCAGCCAGCCGATCAGCTGCCAGTCGCCGCGGATCCAGCGCTGGCGGCGGCTGACGTCATCGCTGTACTGGGTTGGATAGGCTTCGTACAATTGCGCGTCGCTCAGCAGGCCGGCGCGGATGTAGCAGCCTTCCAGCAAATCGTGACTGAGAATGGTGTTTTCCGGCAGACGGCCACCCAGCACTTGCTGGAACACGTCGATATCGTAGATGCCCTTGCCGATGAAGGAGCCTTCGAAGAACACGTCCTGATAGACGTCCGACACGGTGCGGGTATAGGGGTCGATGCCCGGCTCGCCGCCGCACAGTTTTTCATAGCGCGAGGCGTTCTCGCTCGGCAGCGCTACCGCCACGCGCGGCTGCAGGATGCCGTAGCCTTCGGTCACGCGGCCACGTTGCAGGTCGACGCGCGGACGGTTCAGCGGGTGCTGCATGGTGGCGATGAATTCCTTGGCCGCGTCGCGCGGCAGCTGGGTGTCGGTGTCCAGCGTGATCACGTAGCGGATGCTTTCCAGCTCCGAGGTGTCGCCCACCACCAGCGAGAATTTGTCGCGCGCGCCGCCGCGCAGGAAGGCGTTCAGGTCTTCCAGCTTGCCGCGCTTGCGCTCATAGCCCATCCACACGCCTTCCTGTGGATTCCACATGCGCGGGCGGTGCAGCAGCAGGAACGGCGCGTGCGGCGAACCGGCGGCGTACTTGTGATTCAGGTGCGCGGTGCAGCGCTTGAGCTGTTCGGTCAGCGCGTCGTCGTTCGGCATCTTCTCGGAACGGGCGTCGGCGAAGTCGGTCAGCAGGCAAAACGTCAGATTGGGATCGCGGTTGGCGAGGAAGCGCACTTCCATCTGCTCGAACAGGTCGTCGATGTTCTCCTTGCTGTAGACCAGCGTCGGCACCACCACGACGGCGCGCGCGTCGGACGGGATGCCGTCCTTGAAATCCATGCGCGGCAACGGCCGCGGATGGGTGACCAGCGTGGCGACCCAGTTCACCAGGTTCAGCGCCAGATGGCTGCTGCCCAGCAGCGCCAGCACGCCCAGCGCAAACAGCACAAAGCCATGCACGCCGTAGAACGACGCGCGTTCCAGCAGCAGCGCGGTCGACACCAGCGAAATGGCGGCGATGGCGCCGAGGTAGGAGGTCAGCGGCGAGGCGCTGGAAGTCTGTTGCAGCGCCTCGGCCCACGGGCGGCGCATCTGCGTCTGTTTTTCCAGCGCGGCCAGGCCGCCGCCGATCAGGTAGAAGCCCACGTGGCCATGGCGCGAATCGCCGGTGCCGTGATGCGCCATCGCCAGCGCCAGGGCCTGCTGCGCCACTTCTTCTTCGGTGAAGCGCGAGCGCTTGGCGATTTTTTCAATCGAATGGCGGTACTGGTCGCGCGTGGCGAATTCCATTTTGCCGTAGATGTCGGCCGGGTCCTGGCGCAGCGTTTGTTCGACCTTGCTCATGGTCTCGACAAACTCCTGCCAGTCCATGGTACCGAGGAAGCGCAGGCTGCCGATGCTGTTGGCGATCGAGACCTGCTCCGCCGCCTGCTGCTGGATCTCGGCCTGGATCTGCTGTTCGATGGTCTGGCCGATTTCGGCCAGGCGGTGCGTGATCCAGGTCAGCGCCAAGGTCAGCGCCGGGCTTTGTCCTTGCAGGCGGCGCGCCAGTTCGGCCACGAAGGCGCTGGTGATGGGCGGATTGGAACGGGCCATGTCGGCCACCATCAGAATCAGGCCGCTCGGATTTTTGTCGGCGATCTCGGTCATCTGATCGGCCCAGGTGTTGGCCAGGTCGCGCTGGGCGCGGTTGTCGGCCACGCGCGCGGCCACGCGGCGCAGGTTCTCGATCAGCGCCAGGCGCAGCATGATCGGAATCGCCCACAGTTCGCCCAGCTTGAGGGTGGCGACTTCCTGGTAGGCGTCGACAAAGCGGCACAGCGATTCCGGATCGACGCGGCCATCGCCGTGCGAAATGATCTCCAGCGCGATCTTGTAGACGCGCGGGCAGCCATCCGGTGCGCCCTTGCCCAGGCGCGGCAATTCCTTGCTGTAGTCCTTCGGCAGGTGGCGGCGGGCGATGCGGATCTGTTCTTCGATCAGGTAGAAATTATCCAGCAGCCATTCCGACGCCGGCGTGATCTGGCGCCCGGCCTTGATGGCGGCGGTCAGTTCATCGCAGGTGGAATCGATGACGGCGGCGTTTTCCGTCAGACGCGACAGCAGGCGGTCGCGGCCGCCGCGCTTGCTCAGCTCATGATGCTGGGCCAGCGTCTTGCCGTGCGCGGCCATTTGTGCGGCACTGAAGAGTTCCGCGCGCAGCGGCAGGTCTTCGTCATCGTCTTCGGACACCAGGGAGCCGGAGGGTGATTCGCGGAAACCCAGGGTCATCTCGGGCAGGATAGGATTGGACTTGTTCAACTTGGACCTCGCTTCGACGCGGCGAATGAAAAATTATGGGCCAAGCAATCGTACGGTGGCGCACGGAAGGGGACTGTACGGTGACGTACATAACAGGGTGAGCAAAAAAAAAGGACCGCTTGCGCGGCCCCTGCAAAGGAGAAAACTGACTCAGGCTGCCAGCAACAGCGGCGTCGCCAGCGCCAGACCGCCGTTGAGGCTGTATGCGTAGCGATGTCCCAGCCGGCGCAGGCACAGCGCCGCCTTCATGCTGCGGTTGCCGCTGCGGCAGAAGAACACCAGCGGCGCCTGCTCCGCCCCCAGCCACGCACTGGCGTACTCGGCCAGGCGGCTCAGCGGCACGCTCAAGGCCATGCGGCCAGTCGGCAGCGGCGCGATGGTCGCGGCAAATTCATACGGCTCGCGCACGTCCACCAGGCAAGCATCTGGATGCGCCTGCAGGAAAGCATCCAGCGCGCGGCTGTCGAGTTGCGCATCGGCAGCAATGATTGCCGATGACCCAGCGTTCATACTGGCGCAGAACTGATTCTGCTCATCGCGCGTCGGGCAGAGCAGCGTGCGGTCGCTGGTGACGTCGTGCAAAGCCTGTTGCGCCGGCAGAGCGCTGAACGCAAAGCGCACTGCAGACGCCGGCAGCCGTGCCTCTTCCGCCGAGCCCAGCAGATAGGCACGCAATTCCTTGCCCGTGCCGCAGGGAACGCAGGCCAGCACTTGCGCGCCGAGCATGATGGCGGTGGCGCCGGCGCCATTCTCCAGCGCAATGTCGGCGGCGTTTTGCGGCCAGCCGTAAGCGTCGGCATCGGCCGCGCGGTTGAAGTGGCGGCCCAGCGCCTCGACCAGCATGGCGCGGCCGGCATTCGGCAGCGTGCTGACCACGGCCTGCACCTGATAGTTCTGGCAGCGCACATACGCTTCGATGCGCGCGGTGTGCTCCGGCAACGGATCAATGACGATGCAGCTGCGGCTGGCGGCGTCCAGCACCATCCAGCTGCACGCGCCTTCCACGCCCAGTTGCAGCAAGCCGTCGTGCGGCACGGCGGTGCGGTCGGACGGGATCAGGCAACTGGCGCGCAAGGCAGCGCCGCAGCGCTCGATGCGGGCACAGGCGGCGGCGATGGTAGCCTCGTCGGTCAGCGGGCCGAATGACATGCGAATGGCGCCGGCGCTGCGCCACAGCGGGAAGCCCATCGCATCCAGCACATAGCTCGGCGCGGCCTTGGACGAGGAACAGGCGCTGCCGGCGCTGACGCGCACATCGGCGGCGTCGAACACATCCATCAGCTCGCGGCTGGACAGGCCCGGCACCGAGAAATTCAGCGTGGTCGGCAGCGCAGTGTCGAACGGGTGGTTGAACACCACGCCCGGCAAGGCGGTGCGCAGGCTGTCCGCCAGACGCGCGCGGAAGTTGCACAGCTCGGTTTGGCTGCGGAAGGTATCGCCCCGCTCCAGCGCGCCCAGCACAGCACCCAGCGCGGCGATGCCGGCCATGTTCTCGGTGCCCGAGCGCTGCCCGGCTTCCTGGCCGCCGCCCTGGATCAGCGCGGTGAACGGCGTACCGGCGCGCACATACAGCATGCCGATGCCTTTCGGTGCATTCAGTTTATGGCCGGAGAACGGCGCGTAATCGATGCGGGTAGCCGACAGATTCAGCTTGAGCTTGCCCAGCCCCTGAACGCAATCGACCAACCAGTAAGCCTTGCTGCCGGTTTGCCGCAGCACCGCCTCGATGCCGGCCAGATCGGAGATGACGCCGGTTTCGTTATTGGCGGCCATGGTGCACACCATTGCGGCCTGGCCGGCGATGTCGCGCAGCGCGTTCAGGCTATGCGCGCCATTGTGATCGACCGGCAGCTTGTGCAGCGTCAGGTTCAGGCCCAGCAGGCGATTCCAGTGTCCCAGGCTTTCCGGCACGGCCTTGTGCTCGGTGGCGCCGTAGACCAGCAGCGTGCCGATGGCCTCGCCGGCGTCCTTGCGTTCGCGCAGCGCCACCAGCGACGACAGCACGGCGGTCTGGATGCCCTCGGTGGCGCCGCTGTTAAACATCAGGCGGCCGTTGCCCACGCCCAGCAGGCGCACGGCACAGGCACGCGCTTCATCGAGGATGACCTTGGCCTTGAGGCCGGTCGCGTGGGTGCTGCTGGGATTGCCGTAGCGCTGGCCCATGGCGTCGGTGGCGGCGGCAATCGCGGCAGGCAGAACAACACTGGTGGCGTTGCTGTCGAGGTAGATTTCAGTAGTCATCCATATAGCTTACGCAGTTATGCCGAAATAAACGTACCAAAATTCTGCGCTCAGGCATAAGATGGAGATGTTACATGCTCTCTTTCGCTGATAAATAGAATGAATCAACTTGACCGTTTTGACTACGCCATCCTTGACGCCCTGCAACGGGACGGCACGCTGTCCGTTGCCCAGCTCAGCGAACAAATAGGTTTGTCCTCCACGCCGTGCTGGAAACGGCTGCGCCGGCTGGAAGAGGAAGGCTATATCGAGAACCGCGTGGCCATCATCAACCGCAACAAGGTCGGCTTGCCGGTGACGGTGTTTGTCAGCGTGCGCACCACCCAGCACGATGAGAAATGGTTCGCCCGCTTTGCCGCTGCGGTGACAGCGTTGCCGGAAGTACAGGAGTTTCACCGCATGAGCGGCGACGTCGATTACCTGCTGAAGGTGGTGACGATCGACATCGCCGGCTATGACCGGTTTTACAAGAAGTTGATCAAGTCCGTGCAGCTGACCGGGGTGTCGTCGGCGTTTTCGATGGAACAGATCAAGATCACCACCTCGCTACCGCTGGGGCTGGTCTCGCACCAATAAGGGGCATTCATGAGATAATGCTTCATGTTAAATACTTGATTTAAAGCCAATGCGCGCCTTCTTTGAAAGCTGGCTGCCCAGCGCCCCTACCGCCAACCGCCGCGAACAGCTGCGCGCCTCCTTCGGCGCCCTGTGCGGCATCCTGCTGACCGCCCTGCTCAGCCATCTGCTGCTGCAATCGACCCATGCGGCCATCTTCCTGGTACCACCGATCGGCGCCTCGTCGGTGCTGCTGTTTGCGCTGCCGGCCAGTCCGCTGGCGCAGCCATGGTCGGTGATCGGCGGTAACGTCGTCAGCGGCCTGGTCGGCGTGGCCTGCGTGCACTGGTTCGGCGACAGCCTGCCGCTGCCCTTGCTGGCCGGACTGGCCTGCGGCGGTGCGATTGCCGCCATGTTCGTCACGCGCTGCCTGCATCCGCCCGGCGGCGCGGTGGCGCTGACTGCGGTGATCGGCGGTTCGCTGGTGCAAGCGGCCGGCTATGAGTTCGTGCTGATGACGGTGCTGGCCGATTCGGTGCTGCTGGTGCTGATGGCCATCACCTACAACAACCTGACCGGCCGCAGCTATCCGCACGTGCAGAACGCCCACGCCAATCCGCACGCCACCAAGGATGCGGCGCCGACCGTGCGGCTGGGCTTCACGCCGGAGGACCTGGACGCGGTGCTGCAACAGCATAACCAGGTGCTGGACATCAGCCGCGACGACCTGGAATCGCTGTTCATGCAGACCGAGCAGCGTGCCTATCACCGCCGCTTCGGCATCATCAGCTGCGCCGACATCATGTCGCGCGATATCGTCAGCGCCGAGTTCGGTACCGGGCTGGACGATGCGTGGCAACAGATGCGCGCGCACCGCGTGACTTGCCTGCCGGTGCTGAACCGCGCGCGGCGCCTGATCGGCATCGTCACGCAAACCGATTTCCTCGACCATGGCGGGCTGGACGACTACCGCAGCATCCGCCAGCAACTGCGCCGGTTCCTGCGCAAAAGCGGCGTGACCCACACGGAAAAAGCCGAAGTGGTCGGCCAGATCATGACGCAGCATCCGACCACCGCGCGGGTCGATACGCCGATCGTCGACCTGGTGCCGCTGATGGCGGACTCGGGTTTCCACCACATCCCGATCGTCGACCATGAGCAGCGATTTGTCGGCATCATCACCCAATCGGACCTGGTGGCGGCGCTGTACGAGAGCCGTTTCGCGGAAGCGGCAGCCTGATACAAAATTTGTTTCCTGCGGTTGAGGCAATGGCTTATGCTATCGGCCAACTTTGTCCATCCCAAGGATTCCGATCATGATGTCTCGCCGTACCCTGTTCGCCCTCGCCCCTTTCGCCGCCGCCGTCGCGCTTGCCTTCACGCCGATGAGTCCTGTGTATGCTGCCGCCCCGGCCGGCAAAGTCAGCGCCGAAGTGGCCGCCTCGGCCAACAAGGCGGTGCTGGCGATTGCCGACGAATACTATGATGCGGTCGCCCGCTTCGAGCCGATCGGCGCCACCGAGAACGGCGATAACCGTTTCGACAACCAGCTGGGCATGAGCATTGCGCCGGCCAAGCGCGCCGCGCAATTCAAGCTGTACCGCAAATTCCTGCAACGCCTGCAAGCCATCAAGCCTTACCAGCTGGATGTGAAAGCCCGCATCAACTACGACATCCTGCAATACGAGCTAACCGGCCTGATCGCCATGGAGCGCTTCCCCGAGCAATTGCTGCCGCTGAACCAGATGGACAGCGTGCCGGTGACACTGGCCAATTACGCGGGCGGCGAAGCGTCGCAGCCGATCGGCACCGTCAAGGAATACGATGCCTATCTGAGCCGCGTGTCGCAAATGCCGGCGTGGATCGACCAGGCCATCGCCAACATGCGTGAAGGCATCAAGAAAGGCGTGACGCAGCCGAAGGCCATCATGATCTCGGCGCTGCCGCAGTTCCAGCAACTGGTGAGCGCCACGCCGGAAGCCAGCATCTATTACACGCCGATCACCAAGCTGCCGGCCGGCTTCTCCGACGCCGACAAGCAGCGCCTGACCGCCGCCTACCGCAAGACCATCAACGACAAGGTGATGCCGGCGCTGGTGCGCCTGTCCACCTTCCTGGAAAAAGAGTATGTGCCGGCCTGCCGCACGTCGACCGGCCTCGGCGCGCTGCCGGATGGCGCCGCCTGGTACCAGGCACGTGTCGCCAACGCGACGACAACCACGCTCAAACCGGACGAAATCCACGCTATCGGCCTGAAAGAAGTCGCGCGCATCCAGGCGCAGTTTGCCGTGCTGGGTCCGAAGCTGGGCTACGACGGTCCGGCCGCCGGCCTGCCGGTGTGGGTGGCGGCGCAGCCGAAGTTCTTCCCGTTCAAGACCGAGCAGGAAGTGCAAGCCGTCTATCACAAGCTGAACGACGTGCTGGACACCAAGCTGCCGCTGATGTTCACCCTCCAGCCAAAAGCCAAGCTGGACCTGCGCCTGGAGCCTGAACTGAGCCGCGCCACCGCCTCCGACCACTACACCGCGCCGGCCGGCGACGGTTCGCGTCCGGGCGTGTTCTGGTCGGTGGTCAACGATCCGACCAAGTACGGCAGCACCGGCATGACCACGCTGTTCCTGCACGAAGGCAAGCCTGGCCATCACTTCCACATCGCCCTGATGCAGGAACTGAACCTGCCGAACTTCCGCAAATACGGCGGCAACAACGCCTTTACCGAAGGCTGGGCGCTGTATGCGGAAACGCTGGGCAAGGAGATGGGCCTGTACGACGATCCGGCCCAATACTTCGGCCACCTGAACGACGAGATGCTGCGCGCCGTGCGGCTGGTGGTGGATACCGGCATGCACGCGCAAGGCTGGACCCGCGAGCAAAGCATCCAGTACATGAAAGACACGCTGGGCTATGACGTGGTCGCCAAGACCGAGACCGAACGCTACATGGCATGGCCGGGCCAGGCGCTGGGCTACAAGGTCGGCTCGCTGAAGATCCAGGAACTGCGCCAGCGCGCCGAGAAAGCATTGGGTAGCAAGTTCAGCCTGCCGGCATTCCACGCCGTGGTGCTGGGCGACGGTACGCTGCCGCTGGCCTTGCTGGAAGACAAAGTGAACCACTGGATTGCTACGCAACAACAGTAACACTGGTCACGCACAGGCGGGCCGCTTGGCCCGCCCTTCCCTTTCTTATTTCACATAACGCTTGATGCTGGCGATAATCGGCTCAGGCAACGCCGTAATCTGCTTGGCGTGGTTGGCAAATACGATCTGCTGGCGTCCGACGGAGATCGGCTTGCCCTCGGCATAAAAGCGAAACTCCAGCCAAAATGAGCACTTCTTGACGTCATACGCGTTCAACTCGCAAGAAATCTCCTGGAAGGGGAAAGTCTCCTGCAGATAGTCCTGTTCCGCGTGCTTGGTGATGAACACGCCCTCTTTTTGCAGCATATCGCGCGCTATGCACTCGAAGAACCACTTTTCGCGGCAAATGCCCTGCCACTCAAAATAGCGCGCAAAGTAGGTGTTGCCATAGGCGTTGGAGTCTTTCAGATAAATCGTCAGCGAGTGGGTAAAGGTCTCGGCGGAAACTTGCATCAACATGATGTCACTCCTTAATGAATAGTTGGTTACCCGGCAACCGGGCAATCCCACTAGGCGGGAGTTGGCGTGGCGGAAGTTTGATCTGCCGCAAAGGCTGTCGCGATAATCAAGCGAGGCGCTGCGGTCCGCGCAATACTTGGCGTTCGGTTCACTCATCCTGGACAGCGCTATGCATTCCGTTCTGCCTGCCGTGGTTTCCATCCTGTTCCTGTGCTACGGCGCCTACGTACTGCACTCGCGCGGCGTGAGCCGCATCAGCCTGACTTTCTTCCTGTTGTGCGTCACCACCTTTTGCTGGCAGTCGACCTGGGCCATCCTGTTCCAGTTGCACGACGAGCACGAAGCATTCTCCCTGGCCAAGCTGGGCTATCTGCTGATCCTGTTCCTGCCGACCACGCTGTACCACTTCATCGCGGAACTGACCAACCAGCGCGGCGAACGGCGCTGGGTGGCGCTGTCGTACGGCGTGGCGGGCCTGCTGGGCGTGCTGCTGCTGGCCAGCGACTGGATGATTTCCGGGCTGTATCCGTATTTCTTCGGCTTCTATCCGAAGGCCGGCCCGCTGCATCCGCTGCACCTGCTCCAGACCGTGTTGGTGGTCGGCCGCGGGCTATGGCTGCTGTACCGGCGCCAGCGGCTGGCGGTGTCCACCGAGAAGACCCGGCTGCGCTACTGCCTGGTCAGCCTGCTAATCTACTTCTTCGCCGCGGTCGACTATCTGTGCAACTACGGCGTGGCCTTCTATCCACCCGGCGTGCTGTTTGTCGCTACCAGTCTCGGCCTGATCGCCCAGGCCATGGTGCGCCACAACCTGCTGGCCGATCCGCTGGAAGTGGCGGCCACCATTGCCCACGAAATGCGCACGCCGCTGGCGACCATCCGCAACCAGTCGCGCATTTTGGCCAAGTGCCTGCCGGACCTGCTGGCCGGCTACCAGATGGCGGTCGAGCACGGGCACATCCGGCCGACGCTGCCGGCGGCGCAGTTGCAATATTTGCATCAACTGAACCAGCACATCGAGGCGGAAATCCGACGCTCCAATTTCATCGTCGACATGATGCTGGCCTCGGCGCGCGCCGGCACGCTGAATCCCACCGACTTCGCCGACCACTCGGTGAAGAAATGCGTGGACGAGGCGCTGGCCAGTTATCCGTTTGAAAGCTCGATGCGGGAGAAAGTCAGCGTGCGCGGCAGCAACGACTTCACCTTTTTCGGCTCGGACGTGCTGCTGGTCTACGTGCTGTATAACCTGTTCAAGAATGCGCTGCACGCCATCAAGGTGGCTGGACGGGGCGAGGTGGAGATAACGCTGGCGGACCGGCAGTTACTGGTCACCGATACCGGCTCGGGTATCCCGGACGACGTATTGCCGCATGTGTTCGAGCCGTTTTACAGCACCGGCGGTACGGGAATAGGATTGGCGTTTTGCCAGAAAGTGATTACCGCGTTTGGCGGCAGTATTCAATGTGAATCGCAGGCAGGAAGATATACCCGCTTCTCATTATGGTTTCCGCAGCGTATTAATTACCCGGTTAATTGAGCAACGTCTTCACCGCTGACTTTATCCAGATCCGTTTCATCGCCTAAAACATAAATCTTTTGGCCGCTTAAAACATCCAGAATAAATGGCTGTTGTTCGCGCAGGCGGCGTTTAAAATCGGGAATGGAATACAGGTTGGGATTAATCTTGCGGCGTAATAAACGTTCGGCCACCGGCAGGCGGGATAATAATTCACCGTAACTGGTGTTATCGCCGATCAGCAATAACTCCACCGGCGTATCCATATTCTCCTGTTCCTTGGCGGTGGCGCCATACACAAACGCCACGTTCAGCACATGCTGCAGCGGCGCCAGCGCCGAGTTCAGCACGCTGACCAGGCCGAAGGTTTTCTTCACCAAGCCGCTGAGTTCGCCGAACACGATGCAGTCCTTGTTCGGCTTGAAGCGGCGCACATTGCCGATCCGCTCCGACACGATCACGCCCGACTCATGCAGCCGCTTCAACTCGCGCTGCGCCGACGCGCTGCCCAAGCCGGTCAAGCGCATGATCTCATTCAAGTGGAATCCTTGATTGACACGTACAAACAGCAAGCCCAGCAGTTTTTGCTGGGCGGGAGTGAAGAGGGCTTGAGCAATCATAGCCAAATCTTAGCATGAACGCACTACAGTCTGGCATGCATATAGAGGAGCGTCACAAGCATGGACGAAAAAAAACGGCACCCGAAGGTGCCGTTTTTGTTGGTGCTTAGAAGATTACGCTTCGTCGCTGTGTGGAGTAACCGCTTCGATTGCTTCCACATCGCCACCGGACATGGCTGCCTTCTCGGAAGCCAGCAGCGCTTGGCGCTCTTCGACTTCCCACGCTTCTTTTTCCTTGCGAGCGCGGTGGAAGGCCAGACCGGTACCGCCTGGAATCAGACGACCCACGATCACGTTTTCTTTGAGGCCACGCAGACCGTCGCGTTTGCCCATGATCGCTGCTTCGGTCAGCACGCGGGTGGTTTCCTGGAACGATGCGGCCGAGATAAACGAATCGGTCGACAGCGATGCCTTGGTAATACCCAGCAGAACGTTCTCGTAAGTGGCAGGGATCTTATTCTCTGCATTCACGCGATCGTTTTCGTCCAGCAATTCCGAACGCTCAACTTGCTCGCCAACGATGTAGTTGGTGTCGCCAGCATTCACGATCTGAACACGACGCAGCATCTGACGCACAATGACTTCGATGTGCTTGTCATTAATCTTCACGCCTTGCAGACGATAAACGTCCTGCACTTCGTCAACGATATAACGTGCCAGCGCTTCAATACCCAACAGACGCAGAATGTCTTGTGGATCGGCCGGGCCGTCGACAATCATCTCGCCTTTATTCACCACCTGGCCGTCGTGGACCAGCACTTGTTTATCCTTGGTAATCAGGAACTCGTGCTTGTTACCGTCCATGTCGGTAATTTCCAGACGCTGCTTACCTTTGGTTTCTTTACCGAAGGCCACAGTACCGGTGACTTCCGCCAGCATGCCGGCGTCTTTTGGCGAGCGTGCTTCGAACAGCTCGGCAACGCGCGGCAGACCACCGGTAATGTCACGGGTTTTCTGCGATTCGGTCGGGATACGTGCCAGCACTTCACCCACCGATACTGCCTGGCCGTCTTTCACCATGATCAGCGCGCCGACCTGGAAGCCAATCGCCACAGCGTGTTCGGTGCCGGCGATCTTCACTTCGTTGCCATCTTCGTTCAACAGTTTGACCTGTGGACGCAGCGTTTTGGTCAACGAACCGCGACGTTTCGCATCGATCACCACCAGCGTTGCCAGACCGGTCACTTCGTCCACCTGACGGGCCACGGTCACGCCTTCTTCGACGTTCTCGAAACGCACCGTACCGGCGTACTCGGTAATGATCGGACGGGTCAGCGGGTCCCAAGTTGCCAGTGCGGTACCGGCCTTGATGACCATGCCATCCTTGACGATCAGGGTGGCGCCGTACGGCACTTTGTGACGCTCACGCTCACGACCGTGGTCGTCGGTGATCAGCACTTCGCCCGAACGGGAAATGACGATTTGCGCGCCCTTGCCGTTGGTGACGTAACGCATGGTCGAGGTGAAACGAATCACACCGTTCGACTTGGCTTCAACCGACGAGGCCACTGCCGCACGCGATGCCGCACCACCAATGTGGAAAGTACGCATGGTCAGCTGGGTACCCGGCTCACCAATCGACTGCGCTGCCACCACACCGACTGCTTCGCCGGAGTTGACCAGCATGCCGCGGCCCAGGTCGCGACCGTAGCACATGGCGCACAGGCCGAAACGGGTGTCGCAGGTCAGCGGGGTGCGGACTTTGACTTCGTCGATGCCCAGACGCTCGATCTCTTCGACCATGTCTTCGTCCAGCAGCGTGTTGGCTGGGTACAGCGTCGCCTGGGTTTCAGGATTGACGATGTCGGTGCCGGCCACGCGGCCCAGAATACGATCGCGCAGGGCTTCGATGACTTCACCGCCCTCAACCATCGCCTTCATCACGGTACCGTTGCTGGTGCCGCAATCATCTTCGATGACGACCAGATCCTGGGTCACGTCGACCAGACGACGGGTCAGGTAACCCGAGTTTGCCGTTTTCAGTGCCGTATCGGCCAGACCTTTACGAGCGCCGTGGGTCGAAATGAAGTACTGCAACACGTTCAGACCTTCGCGGAAGTTCGCGGTAATCGGCGTTTCGATAATCGAACCATCCGGTTTCGCCATCAGACCGCGCATACCCGCCAGCTGGCGAATCTGGGCTGCCGAACCGCGCGCGCCCGAGTCGGCCATCATGTAAATCGCGTTGAACGATTCCTGGGTCGACTTGGTGCCGTCACGCTTGATGACGTCTTCCACTTTCAGCTGGTCCATCATGGCCTTGCCGACTTCATCCGAGGTTTTGCCCCAGATATCGACCACCTTGTTGTAACGCTCGCCGGCGGTCACCAGACCCGAAGCGTACTGCTGCTCGATCTGTTTGACTTCGGACTCTGCAGCCGAAATCAGGGTGACTTTTTGTGGCGGTACCAGCATGTCGTCCACGCAGATCGAAATACCGGCGCGGGTTGCCAGGCGGAAGCCCGACTGCATCAGTTGGTCAGCAAACACGACCGTCGCGCGCAGACCGCACTTACGGAACGAGGTGTTGATCAGCTTGGAAATTTCTTTCTTTTTCAGCGCGCGATTCAGCACCGAGAAAGGCAGACCTTTCGGCAGGATTTCCGACAGGATGGCGCGGCCAACCGTGGTCTCGTAGCGGGTAACGGTACGGACGAACTCGCCCGTTTCGAGATCTTTTGGATTCTCGACGATACGCACCGTGATACGGGTGGTCAGTTCCACTTCCTTGTTGTCGTAGGCACGGATAACTTCCGACACGTCCGGGAACAGCATGCCTTCGTTTTTCGCATTGATCGCTTCGCGGGTCGCGTAGTACAGACCCAGCACGATATCCTGCGAAGGAACGATCGACGGTTCGCCGTTCGATGGGAACAGAATGTTGTTCGACGCCAGCATCAGCGTACGGGCTTCCATCTGTGCTTCGATCGACAGCGGCACGTGAACTGCCATCTGGTCACCGTCGAAGTCGGCGTTGAATGCCGCGCAGACGAGTGGGTGCAGCTGGATCGCTTTACCTTCGATCAGGACCGGCTCGAAAGCCTGGATGCCCAGACGGTGCAGGGTTGGTGCACGGTTCAGCATGATCGGGTGTTCGCGGATCACGTCTTCCAGGATGTCCCAAACCACAGGCTCTTGGATTTCAACCAGTTTCTTCGCTGCCTTGATGGTCGTAGCCAGACCCATCAGTTCCAGCTTGTTGAAGATGAATGGCTTGAACAGTTCCAGCGCCATCAGTTTCGGCAGACCGCACTGGTGCAGTTTCAGCTGTGGACCCACCACGATGACCGAACGGCCCGAGTAGTCGACGCGTTTACCCAGCAAGTTCTGACGGAAACGGCCGCCCTTACCTTTGATCATCTCAGCCAGCGATTTCAGCGGACGCTTGTTGGCGCCGGTCATCGCTTTGCCGCGACGGCCGTTGTCCAGCAGCGAGTCGACTGCTTCTTGCAGCATGCGCTTTTCGTTGCGCGTGATGATCTCTGGAGCGCGCAGCTCCATCAGGCGTTTCAGACGGTTGTTACGGTTGATCACGCGGCGATACAGATCGTTCAGATCCGAGGTCGCGAAACGGCCGCCGTCCAGTGGCACCAGTGGACGCAGTTCCGGTGGCAGCACCGGCAGCACTTCCATGATCATCCACTCAGGCTTGATGCCCGAACGCTGGAACGCTTCCAGCACTTTCAGACGCTTGGCGTATTTCTTGATCTTCGCTTCGGACTTCGATTCCTTCAGTTCCACGCGCAGGGTCTCGGCATCGCGGTGGATGTCGATCGAGCGCAGCAGTTCACGGATACCTTCGGCGCCCATGAAGGCGGTGAAGTCGTCGCCGTACTCTTCGTACTTGGCGGCGTAGTCGTCTTCCGACATGATCTGGCACTTCTTCAGCGGGGTCATGCCTGGATCGGTCACGACATATGCTTCGAAGTACAGCACGCGTTCGATATCGCGCAGGGTCATGTCCAGGACCATACCCAGACGCGACGGCAGCGATTTCAGGAACCAGATGTGCGCGGTTGGCGACGCCAGTTCGATGTGGCCCATGCGCTCGCGACGCACTTTGGCCAGCGTCACTTCGACGCCGCATTTTTCGCAGATCACGCCACGGTGTTTCAGGCGTTTGTACTTGCCGCACAGGCATTCGTAGTCTTTGATCGGGCCAAAGATCTTGGCGCAGAACAGACCATCGCGCTCAGGCTTGAAGGTACGGTAGTTGATGGTTTCCGGCTTTTTAACTTCGCCGTAGGACCACGAACGGATTTTTTCAGGCGAAGCGAGACCGATTTTGATCGCGTCAAAAGTCTCGTTCGTCTGTACTTGCTTGAATAGATCGAGCAGTGCTTTCATGTATCACTCCAGGTAGTGATGAATTCTTAAACTGCCCCGCCGGCGAAGGCCGGCGGGGCCCGTGCGTGTGAATTTAAAGCCGAAGCTTTAGTTGCGTTCCAGGTCGATATCGATACCCAGGGAACGGATCTCTTTCACCAGCACGTTGAACGATTCAGGCATACCGGCGTCGATCACGTGGTCACCTTTGACCAGGTTTTCGTACACTTTGGTACGGCCGTTCACGTCATCCGACTTCACAGTCAGCATCTCTTGCAGCACGTACGATGCGCCGTACGCTTCCAGTGCCCACACCTCCATCTCACCGAAACGCTGACCACCGAACTGGGCTTTACCGCCAAGTGGCTGCTGCGTAACCAGCGAGTATGGACCGGTCGAACGCGCGTGCATCTTGTCGTCGACCAAGTGGTGCAGTTTCAGCATGTGCATCACGCCGACGGTGACCTTGCGCTCGAACGCTTCGCCGGTGCGGCCGTCATACATGGTGACCTGATTCTTCGACGGCGTCATGCCCAGGTTGCGGGCGACGTCGTCTGGGTAAGCCAGGTCCAGCATGCGGCGGATTTCCGACTCGTGCGCGCCGTCGAACACCGGGGTGGCGAACGGCACACCGCGTTTCAGGTTGTGCGCCAGCTTCATGATCTCTTCATCATTGAAGTTGTCCAGGTCTTCCGGACGGCCGGTTTCGTTATAGACCGTGGTCAGATACTTGCGCATCTCGGCGACCTTGATCTGTTGCGCCAGCATTTCGCCGATCCGGATACCCAGGCCTTTTGCCGCCCAGCCCAAGTGGGTTTCCAGAATCTGACCCACGTTCATCCGCGACGGAACGCCCAGTGGGTTCAGCACCACGTCGGCCGGGGTACCGTCCGCCATGTATGGCATGTCTTCCACTGGCACGATACGCGAGACCACACCCTTGTTACCGTGGCGGCCTGCCATCTTGTCGCCCGACTGCAGGCGGCGTTTCACGGCCAGGTAGACCTTGACCATTTTCTGCACGCCAGGCTGCAGCTCATCGCCCTGGGTCAGTTTCTTGCGCTTCTCTTCGAAGGCCAGATCGAACTGGTGGCGCTTCTCATTGATCGACTCTTTGATTGCTTCCAGCGCGGTCGCCGATGCGTCTTCCGCTGGGCGGATGTCGAACCAGTGGTACTTGTCCAGATCGTCCAGGTATTCCTTGGTGATCTTGGCGCCTTTGGCCAGCTTCTTCGGACCGCCGTTGACCACTTGGCCAATCAGCATTTTTTCCAGACGCTGGAAGGCATCGCCTTCCACAATACGCATCTGGTCGTTCAGGTCCAGGCGGAAGCGTTTCAGTTCATCGTCGATGATCTGCTGGGCGCGTTTGTCGCGCACGATGCCCTCGCGGGTGAACACCTGGACGTCGATCACGGTGCCGACCATGCCCGAAGGCACGCGCAGCGAGGTGTCTTTCACGTCCGAGGCTTTTTCACCGAAGATGGCGCGCAGCAGCTTCTCTTCCGGGGTCAGCTGGGTTTCGCCCTTCGGCGTCACTTTACCGACCAGCGTGTCGCCGGCTTGCACTTCAGCACCGATGTACACGATACCGGATTCATCCAGACGAGCCAGCTGGTTCTCAGCCAGGTTCGAGATGTCGCGGGTGATTTCTTCCGCGCCCAGTTTGGTATCGCGCGCCACCACGCTCAGCTCTTCGATGTGGATCGAGGTGTAACGGTCGTCTTTGACGACGTTTTCCGAGATCAGGATCGAATCTTCGAAGTTCAGACCATTCCATGGCATGAAGGCCACGGTCATGTTCTGGCCCAGCGCCAGCTCGCCCAGGTCGGTCGATGCACCGTCGGCGATCACGTCGTGCTTGGCGACGCGGTCACCAACCTGCACGATTGGACGCTGGTTGATGTTGGTGTTCTGGTTGGAACGGGTGTACTTGATCAGGTTGTAGATGTCGACACCGACTTCGCCAGCAGTGGCTTCGTCGTCGTTGACGCGAATCACCACACGGCCTGCATCGATGTAGTCCACCACGCCGCCACGTACCGCTTGCACGGTGGTGCCGGAGTCGACTGCCACGGTACGTTCGATACCGGTACCGACCAGCGCCTTCTCAGGACGCAGGCAAGGCACAGCCTGACGCTGCATGTTGGCGCCCATCAGTGCACGGTTCGCATCATCGTGTTCCAGGAATGGAATCAGCGAGGCTGCCACCGAGACGATCTGGCCTGGCGCCACGTCCATGTACTGGACGCGCTCTGGCGACACCAGAATGGTCTCGCCCGCTTCACGCGACGACACCAGCTCGTCGACCAGCTGACCGCTTTCATTGATCTTGGCATTCGCCTGAGCAATGATGTAACGGCCTTCTTCGATCGCCGACAGGTAATCGATCTGGTCGGTAATCTTGGAGTCCACCACCTTGCGGTATGGGGTTTCCAGGAAGCCGTATTCATTCAGGCGGGCGTACAGTGCCAGCGAGTTGATCAGACCGATGTTCGGGCCTTCAGGCGTTTCAATCGGGCATACGCGGCCGTAGTGGGTCGGGTGCACGTCGCGCACCTCGAAGCCGGCACGTTCGCGCGTCAGACCGCCAGGGCCCAGGGCGGAAACGCGGCGTTTGTGCGTGATTTCCGACAGCGGGTTGGTCTGGTCCATAAACTGCGACAGCTGCGACGAACCGAAGAATTCACGGATCGCGGCCGAAATCGGCTTGCTGTTGATCAGGTCGTGCGGCATCAGGTTGTCCGCTTCGGCCTGGCCGAGGCGTTCCTTGACGGCGCGCTCAACGCGCACCAGGCCGGCGCGGAACTGGTTCTCGGCCAGTTCGCCGACGCAACGTACGCGACGGTTACCCAGGTGATCGATATCGTCGACTTCGCCGCGGCCATTGCGCAGTTCCACCAGGATCTTGATCACGGCCAGCACGTCTTCGTTCGACAGCGTCATGGCGCCGGTCAGTTCGTCACGGCCGATGCGGCGGTTGAACTTCATGCGGCCCACCGCCGACAGGTCGTAACGGTCCGGGCTGTAGAACAGGCCGTTGAACAGCGCTTCGACCGAATCTTCGGTCGGCGGTTCGCCAGGACGCATCATGCGGTAGATGGCGATACGGGCAGCGGTCTGGTCGGCGGTGTCGTCGATGCGCAGCGTTTGCGAGATATAGCCACCCTGGTCCAGATCGTTGGTGTACAGGGTCTGGATGTCGGTCACATTGCTGTCGCGCAGGCGGTTCAGCACTTCGTCGGTCAGTTCATCGTTGGCGTTGGCAATGACTTCGCCGGTGTCGCCGTCAACGATGTTCTTGGCCAGCACGCGGCCCAGCAGGTAGTCTTCTGGAACCGAAATGTGTTTCAGGCCGGCAGCGTCGATGTCGCGTACATGCTTGGCATTGATACGCTTGTCTTTCATGACGATGGTCTTGCCGGTCTTCGGATCGACGATGTCGAAGCGCGCGACTTCGCCGCGCAGGCGTTCGGCGACGAATTCCATCTCGGCGCCTTCGGAGCGCAGGTGGAAATTATCGAACACGAAGAAGTTGGCCAGGATCTGTTCCGGCGACATGCCTATGGCCTTCAGCAGTATGCTGACGGGCATCTTGCGGCGACGGTCGACGCGGAAGTACAGGATGTCTTTCGGATCGAACTCGAAGTCCAGCCACGAACCGCGGTAAGGAATGATACGGGCCGAGAACAGCAGTTTGCCGGACGAGTGGGTCTTGCCGCGGTCGTGTTCAAAGAACACACCCGGGGAGCGATGCAGCTGCGAAACGATAACGCGCTCGGTACCGTTGATGACGAACGAACCGGTGGAGGTCATCAGGGGCAGTTCGCCCATGTAGACTTCCTGTTCCTTCATCTCTTTGACGACCGGCTTGGTCGGCGATTCCTTGTCCAGGATCACCAGACGCACCTTGGCGCGCAGCGGCGACGCGAACGTCAGGCCACGCAGTTGGCATTCCTTGACGTCAAAGGCAGGATCGCCCAGCACGTACGACAGGAATTCGAGACGCGCAAAACCATTGTGCGAAACGATAGGGAAAATCGAGGTAAAGGCCGACTGCAGGCCGTCGTTCTTGCGGGCCGATGCGCTAACATCTTCTTGCAAGAAACTGTGGTAGGACTCGAGCTGGGTAGCCAGCAGGAACGGAACGTTGTGAACGTTGGCGCGCTTCGCGAATGATTTGCGAATGCGTTTCTTCTCAGTAAATGAGTAGTGCATGGACACTCCGTGAGTGACAGAAAGGGAAAAAATTTCAGGTTTAGCCTGTGTGGCTTAGGCAGTCTGTCACACAGACGAAACCTGAAACTTCTACCATTTCCAGCTGATTCAATTGGGACTGCAACGCCGGGAAAACGCTACAAATACGACACAGACGACAAAGGAGCCAAAGCCGGATATTCCCTCTTTAACAAGGGAAGTCCGCAGCTTTGGCTCGTGGCGCTAACACAAACTGTTAGCAACCGGTACAGCTTATTACTTCAGTTCGGCCTTGGCGCCAGCTTCTTCCAGCTTTTTCTTAGCGGCTTCAGCGTCAGCTTTCGACAGGGCTTCTTTTACGGTTTTTGGTGCGCCATCGACCACGTCTTTGGCTTCTTTCAGGCCCAGACCGGTGATTTCGCGAACTGCTTTAATCACGCCAACTTTGTTCGCGCCGACTTCGGTCAGAACAACGTTGAATTCGGTTTGCTCTTCAGCAGCAGCAGCAACCGCGCCGCCAGCAGCAGGAGCAGCCATTGCAGCAGCCGATACGCCGAATTTTTCTTCGAAAGCTTTGACCAGGTCGTTCAGGTCCATTACGGACATTTCGCTCACTGCGTTCAGGATGTCGTCTTTGCTAATTGCCATTTGAAACTCCAATAATTTTTTGATTCGTTAATACATCAGAATGCTACTTGATAAAAAACCCGCGCCGGCGCCAGGGCCGGCACGCAACGGCCTATTAGGCTGCTGGGGCTTCTTCTGCTGCAACTTCTGCAACAGGAGCGCCTTCGGATTTTTTCGCTGCCAGAGCAGCCAGACCACGTGCAAAGCCCGACACCGGAGCCAGCATAACGCCCAACAGCTGCGAGATGAGGACTTCACGGCTAGGAATGCTCGCCAACGCGGTAACAGCGGACTTGTCCAGCTGTTTGCCTGCGTAGTTACCGGCAGTGATGACCAGTTTGTCGTTGGTTTTAGCGAAGTCGTTGATGACTTTAGCTGCTGCAACGGCATCGTCCGAGATCGAATAGATCAGCGGACCGGTCATGCTGTCTGCCAGGGCGGCAAATTGCGTGCCTTCGACGGCGCGACGAGCGAGGGTGTTTTTCAACACTCGCAGGTACACGCCTTGAGCGCGCGCTTTGGCACGGAGTTGCGTCAAGTGAGCAACCTGGATGCCACGATACTCGGCCACGACGATAGTTTGCGCAGTTGCTACTTTTGCGGAAACTTCGGCGACTACGGCCTTTTTGTCATTCAGATTGAGACCCACGGTCAATCTCCTTAAATGATCGCCGGCGAAATTGCCGGCCATCGGTTCGAACAACGGCGTCCGAGGTTAGGAGTCCAATGGACTGCAAAACTTGATCGGGAACACCATCTGCGTTGGGTGAAACATTCAATTAACCGGATGCCTACCTGATGCACCTGGCCCAACGGTCTTTGATTGCGGCTGCTGCCGAAACAGCAGCCATCCCAAAGAACTGCGCCGAGCTTTTCAGCTTGACGACTAAAACTTTAACCAGCGGTGCCAGGGTCTAACACGCTGCGCGTGTCAGCTCCTGGAACACCGGAAGTTGGTATAACTTAAGCAGCAGCCAGGGTAGCCTGGTCAACACGGACGCCAGCGCCCATGGTCGACGACAGGGAAACCTTGCGCAGGTACACGCCTTTCGACGAGGCTGGCTTGGCTTTGTTCAGCGCGTCGATCAGGGCAACCAGGTTGCTCTTCAGATCAGCGTCAGCGAACGATTTGCGGCCGATGGTCGCGTGGATGATACCGGCTTTGTCGGTACGGTACTGAACCTGGCCAGCTTTCGCGTTTTTCACGGCGGTAGCGACGTCAGGGGTAACGGTGCCGACTTTCGGGTTAGGCATCAGGCCGCGTGGGCCCAGGATCTGACCCAGGGTACCAACGATACGCATGGTGTCTGGCGAAGCGATGACGATATCGAAAGGCATGTCGCCGGCTTTGACGCGCTCGGCCAGGTCTTCCATACCAACGACGTCGGCGCCAGCGGCTTTAGCAGCTTCGGCTTTGTCGCCCGAAGCGAACACAGCTACGCGAACGGTTTTGCCGGTGCCAGCTGGCAGCACGACGGAACCACGCACAACCTGGTCCGATTTCTTAGGATCCACGCCCAGTTGGACCGACACGTCGATCGATTCATTGAACTTGGCGGTGGCCAGTTCTTTGATCAGAGCAACAGCGTTGTCGAACGAGTAGTTCTTGGTGGTATCAACTTTAGCTTTGATAGCTTTTGCGCGTTTGGACAGTTTTGCCATGATTACACACCTTCCACGGTAATGCCCATCGAACGTGCGGAACCAGCGATGGTGCGTACAGCAGCATCCAGGTCGGCAGCGGTCAGATCAGGGGTTTTCAGTTTCGCGATTTCTTCGGCCTGGGCGCGGGTCAGCTTACCGACTTTGTCGGTATGTGGCTTCGGCGAACCTTTGGTGATGCCCGAATGTTTCTTGATCAGGAAGGTCGCTGGCGGCGTCTTCATGACGAAGGTGAACGATTTGTCGGCGAAAGCGGTGATCACGACTGGGATAGGCATGCCTGGTTCCATACCTTGGGTCTGCGCGTTGAACGCTTTGCAGAATTCCATGATGTTCAGACCGCGTTGACCCAGCGCTGGGCCGATCGGTGGGGATGGGTTTGCTTTACCAGCTGGTACTTGCAGCTTGATAAAACCAATGATTTTCTTTGCCATGATGGCTCCTATCTTGGATATGAGTAGTAGCGCCCCACACTGCGTATGCTGCAGGGCGGGGCTCCTCTTTTGCCAGATGCACTAGGGTTTTGACACCGTCGCCCGCTCTGGCGAACGGTATTTAGACTTTTTCGACCTGGCCGAATTCGAGTTCGACTGGTGTGGCGCGGCCAAAAATGGTGACCGAGACGCGCACTTTCGATTTCTCGTAGTTGACTTCCTCGACATTGCCGTTGAAGTCGGTGAACGGACCATCCTTGATGCGGACTTGCTCGCCCACTTCGTACAGCACTTTCGGCCGTGGCTTCTCGACGCCTTCTTGCATCTGCTGCATGATCTTGTCGATCTCGCGCGCCGGGATCGGCGTCGGCTTGTTCGATTTGCCGCCGATGAAGCCGGTCACTTTGCTGGTGTTTTTCACCAGGTGCCAGGTTTCGTCGGTCATTTCCATCTCGACCAGCACGTAGCCAGGGAAGAAACGACGCTCGGTGACCGATTTCTGGCCATTGCGCACTTCGACCACTTCTTCGGTCGGCACCAGGATCTGGCCAAACTGTTCTTGCATGCCGGCGCGCTCGACGCGCTCGGTCAGCGCGCGCTGCACGCTTTTTTCCATGCCGGAGTATGCATGCACAACGTACCAGCGCTTGTTGCTGACTGGCACGCTGACGGGCGCCGCTTCTTGAGCGGCCTCTGCCGGGATTTCACCGGTCGCATCATCTTGCACGTTTTCGCTCATTATTTTCGTATGCCCAGAATGACGTCGTACAACAAGAATTCCAGAGTCTTATCCGTGCCCCACAGGAACACTGCCATCACCAGCACGAAGGCAAACACGATGCCGGTGATCTGGGTCGCTTCGCGACGGGTAGGCCAGACGACCTTTTTCGTCTCGCGAACAGCTTCTTTGGCAAAATTCAGGAAATCACGGCCAGTCGACGAAGTCCACAAGATCAAAACGGCAAAAGCCAAACCAGCCACAAGTGCGCCTGCGCGTACCAGAGCTGGTTTGTCCGACAGGTAATAGAACCCTATCACGCCCACGATTGCAATGGCGATCGCCAGTACAACCTTAATCTTGTCATTCGACGTGCTGACGGTCTGCACGGATTGATTAGACATTTATATTTACTTTCGGTGCCCTGCACCAGATTCGGTGGCAGGGGCGGAGGGCCTCGAACCCCCAACCTTCGGTTTTGGAGACCGACGCTCTGCCAATTGAGCTACGCCCCTACATAAAACTACAAAGGATCGCGATTATACCACCCGGACACCCGGGTGGCAATCTCATATCCTATTAGGCCAGGATCTTGGCTACGACGCCTGCGCCTACGGTACGGCCACCTTCGCGGATTGCGAAGCGCAGACCTTCTTCCATCGCGATCGGGTTGATCAGCTTGACGGTGATCGACACGTTATCGCCTGGCATAACCATTTCTTTGTCCTGTGGCAGTTCGATCGAACCGGTCACGTCAGTCGTACGGAAGTAGAACTGTGGACGATAGTTGTTGAAGAACGGAGTGTGACGACCGCCTTCGTCTTTCGACAGCACGTAGATCTCGCCGGTGAAGTGGTTGTGCGGCTTGATCGAGCCTGGTTTTGCCAGAACTTGACCACGTTGCACGTCTTCACGCTTGGTGCCGCGCAGCAGCAGACCAACGTTGTCGCCTGCTTGACCCTGGTCCAGCAGTTTGCGGAACATTTCCACGCCGGTGCAGGTGGTTTTGACGGTGTCAACGATACCGACGATTTCGATCTCTTCGCCGACTTTGATGATACCGCGCTCAACACGACCGGTTACCACGGTGCCGCGACCCGAGATCGAGAACACGTCTTCCACTGGCATCAGGAAGGCGCCGTCCACTGCGCGCTCTGGCGTAGGGATGTAGCTGTCCAGTGCATCGGCCAGGGCCATGATGGCTTGCTCGCCCAGTGGGCCGGTGTCGCCGTCCAGTGCTTTACGTGCCGAACCTTTGATGATTGGCAGGTCGTCGCCTGGGAACTCGTATTTCGAAAGCAACTCACGCACTTCCATTTCAACCAGTTCCAGCAGCTCTTCGTCATCCACCAGATCGCATTTGTTCAGGAACACGACGATGTATGGCACGCCAACCTGGCGGGCCAGCAGGATGTGCTCGCGGGTCTGCGGCATTGGGCCGTCAGCTGCGGAGCAAACCAGGATCGCGCCGTCCATCTGCGCTGCACCGGTAATCATGTTTTTGATGTAGTCGGCGTGACCTGGGCAGTCAACGTGAGCGTAGTGACGTGCGGCGGTTTCGTACTCGACGTGTGCGGTGTTGATGGTAATACCGCGTGCTTTTTCTTCTGGTGCTGCATCGATCTGGTCGTAAGCTTTAGCTTCGCCGCCGAATTTTTTCGACAGAACGGTAGCGATCGCAGCGGTCAGGGTGGTCTTGCCGTGGTCGACGTGGCCGATGGTGCCGACGTTAACGTGCGGCTTGGTCCGCTCGAATTTCTCTTTTGCCATTTTAGACTCCTAACGATTTGTGTGATTGGCAGGGAACCCTGCCCGACTGTCTTGATAGTGCTGCCGTACTGCGTACTGCGAATTCTGGTGCCCTTTACGTGGATTGAACACGTGGCCTCTCCCTTACCAAGGGAGTGCTCTACCACTGAGCTAAAAGGGCTTATTTGAACTACTTTTTGGTGTTTGCACACCAGACTGCAACAACACTGGAGCGGGTGAAGGGAATCGAACCCTCGTCATAAGCTTGGAAGGCTTCAGCTCTACCATTGAGCTACACCCGCGAGGTATTGGTTCAATTCATTTCACTTTACTGCGCCACTCAGTCTTCTTGCAAAAACTTGGTGGAGGGGACTGGATTCGAACCAGTGTACTCTGAGAGAACGGATTTACAGTCCGTCGCCTTTAACCACTCGGCCACCCCTCCGCGAGGAACCGCAGAGTATGAAGCAATTTTCTCAAACCGTCAACGCTTTTTTCACCTCATCGGTGCAGTGTTCACAGTTCGTCTGCTTCGGGGCGAGATTTTAAACTCACCAACTGCAAAAGTGCAAGTGTTGTTTTTATGTTGCATGTTTTCCTATACAATCGATTGAACCAATGAGACTCCTGGAGCCCTGCGTTTGAACAATCGAAGCGGTCGCTGGCCTACCCTGCTGTTCGCCAACCTGGCCTTGTGGGGCCTGTATTTCCTCACCGGCCGCCTCGGCCTGCTGCTGGCGCTGCCGCCCGGCTATGCCTCCCCCATCTTCCTGCCCGCCGGCATTGCCCTGGCCGCCTGCGTGGTCGGCGGCGCCCGCCTGCTGCCGGGCGTGGCGCTCGGCTCGCTGGCGGTCAACCTGGTCTACCCCTCGCTCAGCGCCACCGGCATCACCGTCAGCGCCCTGCTCGGCGCCGGCGCACCGGCGCTGGGTGCGGCCTTGCAGGCATGGGCCGGCAGCACCCTGTTCCGCCGCTACATCGACCCGGCCATCGGCTCCGGCCGCGACGTCGTCCGCTTCATCTTGCTGGCGGCCTGCGTCACCCTGGTGTCGAGCACGGTATCGCTGTCCGGCATGATGGCGCTCGGCATTTTGCAACGCGAAACCTTGGCGGCCGACTGGCTGGCGTGGTGGATGGGCGACACCATCGGCATCCTGCTGGCGGCGCCGCTGACCTGGATCGTCATCGGCCGCCCGCGCGCGCTGTGGGCGCGGCGCCGCCTGCTGGTCGGGCTGCCGCTGATGCTGTCGGCGGCCGCCTTCATCGCCATCTACCTGCAGGCCGACCGCTGGGAAAACAACCAGCAGCTGCAAACCTTCCGCCTCAAGGCACAGCAGACCGGCGACTTGCTGCAAGCGCAATTCAGCGAGCACGAACGTTTCATCTACGCCATGGCCAAGGCCCTCAACGACCCGCGCCGCAGCATCAACGCCGAAGACTTCGGCAACCTGGCGCATGGCTACCTCGACCAGCGCCCCGAACTGATGTCGATGGCCTGGCTGACGCCGGTGGCCGACAGCGAACGCAACGCCTTTGAAGCGTGGGCGCGCCAGCATGTCGCCCCCGACTACGCCATCCGCGAACGCAACCCGGCCGGCGACTTCCTGGTCTCCAACCAGCGCGAGCGCTACTTCGTCTCCACCTTCATCGAGCCGGAACCGAGCCGCCGCTACCTCGGCCTCGACTTCCTGCACGACCCGCAACGGCGCGCCGCGCTGGAGCGCGCCATCCAGTCCGGCCAGCCGACCGCCACGGCGCCGCTGCAACTGATACCCGGCGCCGCCAGCACCGGCCTGTTGCTGCTGCAAACCGTCTACCCGCCCAGCAGTCACCGGCAGGCGGTCGGCTCGCTGCTGATCTCGATGCAGTTCGACGCCTACCTGAACCAGGCGCTGAAGCGCTCCGAATTCCCCCACTTCCTGCTGCGCTTTGAAGACACCGACGACGACGGCCCACACCGCCTGGTGCAGGACACACTGCAACGCGAGGTCGAAGCGGGCGACTTCCAGCGCCAGCTGCACTTCGGCGGCCGCATCTACGAACTGACGCTGGCGCCGACCCCGGCCTACCTGCAACAGCAGCGCGGCTGGCAAAGCTGGACCGTGCTGACCTGCGGCCTGCTGCTGAGCGGCCTGCTGGGCACCCTGATGATGCTGATCAGCGGCGAACGCGCCCGCATCCAGGCCGAAGTGAAAGACTCCACCTCCCGCCTGCGCCAGCGCGAAGCGCGCCTGCAAGCGATCCTCAACAAAGCGGCCGACGCCATCCTCACCATCGACAGCAACGGCACGCTGATGTCGGCCAACGCCGCCGCCGGCCGCCTGTTCGGCTACGCTCCCGAGAAGATGGGCGCGCTGCCGCTGGACAGGCTGATTCCGGTCGGCGTCGGCGAAGCGGCCGGGCTGGACGCGGCCGGCCTGCTGCGCATGATCGCCTGCGGCGTCACCCACGAATACGAACTGCCCGGCTGGCGCAGCGACGGCAGCGAATTCCCGCTGGCGATGTCGGTGTCGGAAGTGGAATTGCCGGACGAGCACCTGTTCGTCGCCATCCTGCACGACCTGACCGAACAGCACCTGGCGCAGGAACGCATCCACCGCCTGGCCCACCACGACACCCTGACCGGGCTGGCGAATCGCCTGTCGCTCAACCTGCGGCTGGAGCAATTGCTGGCGCAGACGCGCCGCAGCGGCGGCATGGCGGCGGTGCTGTTCATCGACCTCGACCACTTCAAGAAAATCAACGACACCCACGGCCACGAAACCGGCGACATGCTGCTGATCGCCGTCTCGCAGCGCCTGCAGGAACTGCTGCGCGAAGTCGACACCATCGCCCGCCTGGGCGGCGACGAGTTCATCGTCGTCACCGACGGCTCGGTCACGCCGGACGAGGCCTCCAACATCGCCGTGCGCATCGTCGACGCCCTGACCGCGCCGTACCACCTGAACGGCAAGACCGTGCACAGCGGCGCCAGCGTCGGCGTCGCCATGTTCCCGACCGACGGCGAAGACGCCGGCACCCTGATGCGCCACGCGGACACCGCCATGTACGCCGCCAAGAGCGAGGGGCGCGGCAACTTCCAGTTCTTCTCGGAAGAAATGAACAGCGCCACCCACGAGCGCCTGATGCTGGAAAACCGCCTGTGGCAGGCGCTGGAGCAGAACGAATTCGAACTGTATCTGCAACCGCAGATCGAACTGGCGACGCAGCGCATCATCGGCGCCGAAGCGCTGCTGCGCTGGCACCATCCCGAGCTGGGCATGGTGGGGCCGGACCGCTTCATTCCGATCGCCGAAGAATCCGGCCTGATCATCCCGCTGGGCGACTGGGTGCTGCAACGCGCCTGCACCCTGCTGCACGCGTGGCGCGCGCCGGGGCTGTCGCATCTGCGGCTGGCGGTCAACCTGTCGGCGCGCCAGTGCCACGGACCGGGCCTGCTGCCGCACCTGGACCGCATGCTGCACAGCCACGGCATCGACCCGGCCTTGCTGGAATTGGAGATTACCGAATCGGCGGCGATGCAGGACCCGGAACGCAGCCGCGCGCTGCTGATCGAATTGCGTTCGCGCGGCATCAAGGTCGCGATTGACGACTTCGGCACCGGCTACTCATCGCTGAGCTACCTGAAGCTGTTTGAAATCGACCGCATCAAGATCGACCGCGGTTTCGTCAAGGATATCGAGAGCGATCCGAACGATGCCGTGATCGTCGCCGCCACCATTGCACTGGCGCACTCGCTGGGACTGGAAGTGATTGCCGAAGGCGTGGAAACCGAAGCCCAGCGCGACTTCCTGCGCGCCAAGCAATGCGATGAAGCCCAGGGCTACCTGTTCGCCCGCCCGATGCCGGTCGCGCAATTCGAAGCCATGGTCCTCACCGCCGAAGTACCCGCCTAAATCCGGGGTCAGGTCCGGCACTTGGACACGAACTCATGTCCAAGTGCCGGACCTGACCCCGGATTTTATTCTGGGGTGCGGCCGACGGTGGGGTCGCGCTCGATCATGTCCAGCAGCGCGGCCACCACTTCCGGATCGAACTGCTTGCCGGCGCGCTCCTTGATGTAGTTGACCGCTTCGGTATGCGGCCACGGCTCCTTGTACGGACGCTCGTGCAGCAGCGAGTCGAACACGTCCACCACCGCCACGATCCGCGCCGCGATCGGGATCGCCCGCTCCTTCAGCTGGTTCGGATAGCCGTTGCCATCCCAGTGCTCGTGGTGGCCGCCGGCGATCTGCGCGCCATACGTCAGGTAGCTGACGCCATCGACCATATTGGCCGCCCGCTCCAGGATGGTCTTGCCCACCGCCGCATGCTGCTGCATCTCGCTGCGCTCTTCCGGCGTGTGGATGCCCGGCTTGAGCAGGATGTGGTCCGGCGTCGCCACCTTGCCCACGTCGTGCAGGATCGACGCCAGGCCGATCATTTCCAGCAGCTGCGGCGTCACCTCGTCCGGATAGGCACCGCGCTCATGCAGCCGTTGCGCCAGCGACGACGACAGCAGTTGCACCCGCCGCACATGGCCGCCCGTGCCTTTGTCGCGGAACTCGGCCAGGTCGGCCAGCGCCACCACGGTGGCTTCCTGCGCCTTGCGCAGCTGGCCGAACATGTACAGGTTGTCGAACGCGGCGGCAATCCGCTGGCAGAACACTTCCAGCAAATCGCGCTGGATCTGCGCCAGCGGCCACGGCGGCGTGACCGAAATCGCCACCTCGCGGTTTTCCTGCGTGTGGATGAACAGCACGTTGGCGGGATGCTCGAACTGCGATTTTTTCTCGGCAAACGCCTTGGCGATGGTCGGCCACAGCGGATGGCCGGTCGGCATCAGTTCCTCCTCGTTGAGGGTGGAATAGTGGCCGGTCGCGGCCACCACGGTGGTGACGCCGGTATCGCCCTGCATCAGGCACAGCACGCCGTCGGAACCGACGTCGAGGATCGCGCTCACCTGGTTCAGCACGCCCGAGGCGAACTCGCGCAGCGAATGGATCTGGTACAGATTGGTGGCGCCGGCCAGGATCTTGCCCAAGCCGATGCGACTGCGCTCCAGCATGTTCAGGCTTTCGTACGCGCGCAGCGCCGAAATCACCGTGGTGAACAGCTTCTGCGTGGTCAGCTCGGTCTTGGCCTTGTAGTCGTTGATGTCGTATTCGATGATCACGCGCTGCTCGGGCGCCTGGCCCGGCTGGCCGGTGCGCAGCACCACCCGCACGATGGCGTTGTGCAGCTCTTCGCGGATGCGCCGCGCCAGGATCAGGCCGGCGTCGTCGGTTTCCATCACCACGTCCAGCAGCACCAGCGCGATGTCCGGCGTATCGCGCAGGATGTCGAACGCTTCGCGCCCGCTGTAGGCGGAAAACAGTTCCAGTTCGCGGCCCTTGAAGCTGACGTTGCGCAGCGCCAGCCGCGTGACGGCATGTACATCGACATCGTCGTCAACGATCAGCACACGCCACAAACGCTGGTCCGGGGCGCCGAGACCGCTGGCTGGAAGCTCGTCTTCGTCTTCGTCGATCAGCCAGTTGTCGTCTGCGGCGTTGGAATCGGTCATACGCAATCTCCTGTTGTTACCTTCAGGATAATCAGATTCCCACCGTGTGACAACTCTTATCGAAGCTACATGGCCGCACTAGTTGCTGACGGGTGACGCCCCTGCTTCCACACCGGCGGCGGCCGTGCGGCTGGCCGCGCCGCAAGCGCCCGGATTGGCGCCGGCATCCAGGTTCTGGTAGCGGATTTCGTACTTGCCGTTGGCCAGCTTGTCGACCAGCAGCTTGTCGTGCGCCTGCACATAGGCGTAGCGTACATTCGAGCGACGGTCGAGGTCGTAGACCTTGATGAAGACCGCCGAGCCGTTGCTGGCGTTGTCCAGCATCAGCTGCATCTCATCCCCGCGGTTGCCGACCGGGAAACCTTCCATATAGCCGGAGCGGGCCGGCCACGGTTCGCCGTTGGGCGCCAGCAGGGTTTGCGTCGGGGTTTCGCTGTCGCACTCGGCGCCGGCGCCGGGCAGCACCACCTGCGAGGCGGTCACCACCTTGATCGGCGCTGCCTTGCCCGCATGCGCGTCGGCCAGCCGCACGGTGGCCCAGGCATCGGACTCTTCACTGCGGCTGTCGGCGCGCGCCTCCCGTGCTGTGCGGCGCGCCGCCGGGTCGGTATCGGTCGTGGCCGCATTGGCGTTGATGCCGCCCTTGCCGCCCCATGCACTGCTCAGGCTGCCCATCAGCTGTGGCTCGGACACCATGGTGGCGCCGCCGATCCAGCCCAGCGCCAGGCAAGCCGCCAGTCCGGCCCAGGTGCGCCAGCCGGGCCGGCGGCCGCGCCTGACCACGGTGTCGTTGACGTGTTCCGGATGCCAGTTGGCGTCGTGCTTATGCTTGTCGCCCCGGGGACCATGGCCGTCTTCGTGGCGGGTGCTTTCCAGCCACTCGATTTCCCACTCCTCCGAGGTGATCCACTCGTCATGCTCCTTGCGGCGCTGGGCGTCGGACAGGGTCTCGTAGGCGCTGTTGAGGATGGCCATGATGCGCGCAGCCTTCTCATCCCCCGGGTTCTTATCCGGATGGTATTTTTGGCTGAGCGCTTTGTAGGCGGCACGTATGACCTCCTGCGGCGCCATACGCGACACTTTCAGGTTGTCATAGTGGGTGTGAATCTTGGCCATAGCTGGAAATCGACGCAGAATCAATCATCATAGCCCATCTTAGCGCATGCAACCCGCAGAGCAGACAATGAATTGGCTTGCTATTCCATCCAATGTGCTTTTTTGTCTACAGCCGATGGGTGCGGTCCTGCAGGACGATAGCTTCCGGTAATTCTACGCCTTTGCCGACCACCAGCACTTTGAACAGTTCGCCCATTTCCGCCGGCGACACCAGCTTTTGCATCGCCCGCGCCTGCGGCAGATACGCCATCGCGTCGGCCGGATCGGTGCGCAGCAGCAACTCGCCGATGCCGGCGCCCAGCAGGAAGCCGGACTGGTTCAAATAGCCCAGCACCTCGATGCCGGCCTCCTGCGCCGCCAGCGCCATCGCCGTGAAATCGACGTGGGCGGTGATGTCCTGCAGGCCCGGATAGTAGAACGGGTCCGGATGCGAATGGTGGCGGTAATGGCACATCAGGGTGCCGGTCACCCGCTGGTCGAAGTAATACTCGTGCGCCGGGAAGCCGTAGTCGAACAGGAAGGCGGCGTTGGCCGTGCCCTGGTCCAGCATGCGCGCCAGCGTCGCCATGAAGCCGCAGGCCACGCCGTGCAGCTCGGTCACATAGCCGGCCGGCAGCAATTCGTGTTCGGGAATCTGGCGCGCCACCTGCGCCAGCAGCGCCGGGCTGGCGGGCGTCTCCAGATACTGGAAGCGGCCATCGGCCACCGTCACCTGCAAGGCTTGCCAGCCGTCCGGATGCTTGATCACCAGCTCGACCGGCATCGCATCCAGCACTTCGTTGCCGAACACCACGCCGTCGAACGAGGCCGGCAAGGCGTCCAGCCACACCACCTGCGGGAAATCGCGCAGCTTGTCCTGCTGGCGGCCGCGCAGCTCGCCGGACAGCTCGACAATATAATAGACGTCCACTTTGACGCCGGCGGCGCGCAGCTCGCTCAGGATATCGAACGCCAGCTTGCCGGTGCCGGCGCCGAATTCGAGAATGTTCGGCGCGCTTTGGGCGATAATAGCGGCTGCAACCCGCGCCAGCGCTGCGCCGAACAACGGCGACAGCTCGGGGGCGGTTGTAAAATCGCCATCTTTTCCCAGCTTGGCGGAACCGCCGCTGTAATAGCCCAGGCCGGGCGCATACAGCGCCAGTTCCATATAGCGGGCGAAGGAAATGGCGCCTGCGTTGCGCTCGATGTCGGCGGCGATCAGGTGCTGCAGGGCGTGGGACGCGGCCAGCGCGTCGCTAGAAGGTACGGGTAAGGACATCCCGGCATTATATCCAGTTCAAACATGATGACAGCACAGGACAATTCAACTGCCGGGCCACGCGTGGCCCTGGTCACCGGCGCCGGACGCCGCATCGGCCGCGCCATCGCGCTCGGGCTGGCGCGCGCCGGCTGGGACGTGGCGGTGCATTACCGCGCCTCGGCCAGCGAAGCGGCCGCCGTCGCCGCCGAGATCATCGCGCTGGGCCGCCGCGCCGTCGCGCTGCAATGCGACTTGGCCGACGAAGCGGCGGTGCGCCAGCTGCTGCCGCGCGCGGTGGCGGCGCTGGGCGGCGTGCAGTGCGTGGTCAACAACGCCTCGCTGTTCGACTACGACAGCGCCGACGACTTCAGCTACGCCCGGCTGGACGCCCACATGCACGCCAACGTCGCCGCGCCGATTCTGCTGGCGCAGGCGCTGCACGCGGCCACGGCGGAAGGCGCCCAGGCCGCCGTCATCAATCTGCTGGACCAGAAGCTGTACAATCTCAATCCTGATTTTTTGTCGTACACCCTGTCCAAGGCTGCGCTGCACACCGCCACCACCATGCTGGCGCAGCAGCTGGCGCCGAAACTGCGGGTGGTCGGCATCGCGCCGGGCATCACCATGGTGTCCGGCGACCAGACCGAAGCCGGTTTCGCCAACGCGCACCAGCAAACGCCGCTGGGCCGTTCCAGCACCCCGGACGACATCGCCGACAGCGTGGTCTACGCCGCCTCGGCGCGCGCGCTGACCGGCACCACCTTGCTGGTCGACGGCGGCCAGCACTTGCAGCCGCTGCCGCGCGACGTGATGTTCTTAGCTAAATAAGTTGGCCAAATAAATTTAATCGAAAAAAGGTTCCCCATGCTGTCCGCCCTGATTCACCCGCAACTGAACGACTGCCGCCGCCTGTTCCTGCGCAACTACGAAGTCATGATCAACATCGGCGTCTACGAGTTCGAGAAAAAAGGCGAGCAGCGTCTGCTGATCAACGTCGACCTGTACATCCCGCTGGCGCTGTCGTCGCCGGCCCACGACCAGCTGGACGAAGTGGTGGACTACGACTTCATGCGCGACACCATCGCCAAGCGCATGGCGCGCGGCCACGTGCAGTTGCAGGAAACCCTGTGCGACGACATCGTCCGCGCGATGCTGGAACACCCGAGCGTGCGCGCGGCGCGCGTCTCCACCATGAAGCCCGACGTCTATCCGGATTGCGAAGGCGTTGGCGTTGAAGTATTCAAGATCAAGGAAGCAGCATGAACGCCGTCATCGACGACACCATCAGCGTCAAGAGCGCTGAAAAAATCGCCCACGAAAACAACAAGCTGCACAAGCGTTTGTGCCGCCTGGTCGGCCAGGCCATCGGCGACTTCAATATGATTGAAGACGGCGACAAGGTCATGGTCTGCCTGTCCGGCGGCAAGGACTCGTACGCCCTGCTGGACATCCTGATGACGCTGCGCGAACGCGCGCCGATCAATTTCGAGCTCGTCGCCGTCAACCTGGACCAGAAACAGCCGAACTTCCCGGCCGACATCCTGCCGGCCTACCTGGACAAGCTGGGCGTGGCGTACCACATCGAAAACCAGGACACCTACAGCATCGTCAAGCGCCTGATCCCGGAAGGCAAGACCACCTGCTCGCTGTGCTCGCGCCTGCGCCGCGGCATCCTGTACCGCGTGGCGGATGAACTGGGCTGCAACAAGATCGCGCTGGGCCACCACCGCGACGACATCCTGGAAACCTTCTTCCTGAATATGTTCTTCGGCGGGAAAATCAAGGGCATGCCGGCCAAGCTGGTGTCGGACGACGGCAAGCACATGGTGATCCGTCCGCTGGCCTATGTGAAGGAAGAGGACACCGAGCGCTACGCTGCGGTCAAAGGCTTCCCGATCATCCCGTGCGACCTGTGCGGCTCGCAGGAAAACCTGCAGCGCAAGCAGATCAAGAACATGCTGCGCGAATGGGAGAAAAAGCATCCAGGCCGCGTGGAAAACATCTTCTCGTCGATGTCGACGGTCGTGCCGTCGCACCTGATGGACCGCGACCTGTTCGGCTTCAAGGACATCAAAGCCGACGGCCTGGCCAACCCGCTGGGCGACATCGCCTTCGACGAAGAACCCTGCTCGACGCCCACCAGCACGCCCGGCATCATTTCGCTACAGCGGGAAGATTAACGAGGGTAAAAGAACGCGGTGCCGGCGCAAAACCAGTCCGGCATCGCGCCGTAAGCATTCCCCTGTCCCCCGGCTATGGTGACCGGTAACCACACCACCACCGGGGAGAAACCATGAAGATCGATACCACCGCATTGGCCGACGCCTTTGCCACCAATGCCGCCGGCACGAAAAAAAGCGGAAACAGCGACTTTGGCGCGCTGCTCAAGACGGCCCAAAGCAAGCAGTCCGCCACGGCGGCTGAGCTGGAGAAGTATGTGCAGATGACGCCGGCGCAGCGCATGACGCAAGCGATGATGAAGAAGCTGGGTATCACCCAGGAAGAGTTCGACGCCATGTCGCCGGATCAGCAGGCCTCGGTGACCGCCAAAATCGCGGAGATGATCAAGCAGGAGATGAGCCAGCAGGCAGCGGGGAACCAGGGCACCAGCGCCGCCACGCTGTTCTAGCGCTCCTTCAGCACCGGCAGCGTCAGTGCCAGGCGGATCGCCAGCAGCCGCACGCAGAAGCCTACCGTCAGCGCCACCAGTGTCGCCACATGCTGGTCGACGCCGAGGTGCAGTTGACCCATGTACAGCGCGCCGGTCAGCAGCGCCACGGTGGCGTACAGGTCGCGCTTCAGCACCAGCGGCACCTGGTTGCACAGGATGTCGCGCAGCAGGCCACCGGCGATGCCGGTAATCATGCCCATCAGGATCACCACCGACACATGCGCGCCGGTGCTGGCCGCGACGTCGCAGCCGATGATGGAAAACGCCACCAGTCCCAATGCGTCCAGCAGCAGAAAGGCCGATTCGAAGCGCGCCAGCCAGCGCGCCATCAGCGCCGCCACCATCGCCGCGCCGACCGTGATGGCCAGGTACTGCGGATGCGCCACCCAGCCCAGCGGATAATGGCCGAGCAGCACGTCGCGGATCGATCCGCCGCCCAGCGCCGTCACGGTGCCGACCAACGCCAGCCCGAACAAGTCCATCTTGCGGCGCATCGCCATCAAGGCGCCGGACGCCGCTTCGGCCGATATGGCCACCAGATAAATAATATAAAGCACACGCCACCTCAAATCAAAGAGGCGGCATTATGCATCAGCGCGCCGCCAACTATCAGTATTTCTGTGCGGTGCGCAGCACGGGATACAGGTTGTAGCGCTCATCCCACGAGGCGTGGCGCTTGGCGAAGAACTCCAGCCGCTTGGCCTGACTCTTCTCGAAGTCCGGCTCGGTGTCCAGCTTCTTCTGGAATTCCGCGCGCAGCGCCGGATCGGCTTCCAGCTGGTCGCGCGCCACTTCCTCGGCCACGTAATCCTCCATGTACTCCTTGCGCTCGAAGGCGTTATTGAATTCGCCCCAGGCCAGCAGGCCATCAGCGCCGCGCGGCTCCAGCATGGTCATCACCAGACGCGCCTTCGGCTGCGCGATCGGCACGAACAGGGAACCCTTGGTCAGCGCGCGGCGTTCGCGGCCCCAGTCCCCTTCCACCGCCAGCGTTTGATGGCCCTCGAACGACTGCGCGCCGAACTTGGTCTTGGTGGCGCGGAAGGTCTCCACCTCGGCCGCCATCTGGTCGTCCTTGATCACCTTGAACTCGATGCCGTGCTGTTTCAGCTTGGCGCCGACCCACGCGGCCTGCGCCAGCGGCACGATGTAGCCGCCCTGCGGCGCCTTGATCCACAGGTCCGGCACCACTTCGTCGCGCAGCGGCACGGTCCACATCTGCGGCTTGCTCTCGTCGTAGCGGGTCCACAGGCCGCCCGACACCACCGAATGTTCGCGCGTGTATTCATAGCCGGCGAACTGGATGGTCTTGGTGTTGAAGGTGGTGCGGTAGCTGAGCGGGAACTCGCCGCCGCCCATCGCCACCGAACGCGCGTCGGCGTCCCTGGTCAGCTTCTGCCATTCCTGGCCATGCTGCGCCACCTGCGACAGCAGCGAGACGATGGTGTTGTGCGTGATGCGCACGCGGGTCGGGTAGTCCTTCCACGAATGGGTTTCCACCAGCATGGCGAAGCGGTTACGCATCGGGAAGTAGCCGGTCGAGAAGCGCGGCGTCGACATGCTGTCGACAAAGCCGGAGGCCGGATCGTCTTCCTTGGCGAAGGAGATGTAATACGGTTTCGGATCCGAGCCTTGCGCCTTCAGGTCCGCCATCACATTGTTCTGCAACGCGGCGCCGGCCACTTTCAGCGCGTCGTCGCCGCCGTGCACCGGCTCCACCTGGATCGAGACGTCCGGCTGGAACTTGGCGCCGTCGGTCACGTGCAGGTCGACGTAGGCCAGCGGATCCCAGGCGTTGACCAGCGCCAGCATGGCCTGCATTTCCGGCGCATCGGCTTTGACATAGTCG
Organism: Duganella levis; assembly: GCF_009857605.1. Taxonomy (GTDB): domain Bacteria; phylum Pseudomonadota; class Gammaproteobacteria; order Burkholderiales; family Burkholderiaceae_D; genus Rugamonas; species Rugamonas levis. The sequence continues at coordinate 144,984 of NZ_WWCT01000010.1, forward strand.
CGATTCAGGTTGTAGTTCTGCGCCGTGACGCGCCAGCCCATTTCCACCGGGCCGCGCTGGTTCGGGCGGTTGTTCTTGCCGAAGCGCTCATGGCCATCGACGTTGAATACCGGGACGAACAACAGCACCTGCTTGTCCAGCGCACCCTGCGCCACCTTGCCTTCGAGCGCCTCGCGCAGCGCCAGGAAGCCTGCGTCCTTGCCGTCGATTTCCCCGGCGTGGATGCCGCCCTGGATCAGCATGACCGGCACGCCTTTCTTCTTCGCCTGCTCGGCGGTCAGCGCGCCGGTGCGGGTGACGGCCAGCGCCAGCATCGGCCGGCCTTCCGGCGTGCGGCCGAATTCAAAGCAGCGTACCTGTTTTGGGTAGGCTTTCTGGAACTGTGCGCACAGCGCGATCACTTCATCATAACGGCCGGTGCTCTGGAAGCCCGAACGTTCGGAGATGGTGGTCAGCGGTGCGGTGGCGGGAGCAGCGGCGGCCAGCGTGGAGGTGGCGGCAAAGGCAAGCAGTATGGCGGAACGAATCATGGAGAGGCTTCCAGCGAGGTTGATCGACCGATGCCTGTGCCGGCATCGGATGCGAGAAAATTATAGTGCTTAGCGCAGGCGTATCGCAATCTGCTTCCCTTGCGGTCGTTCCACCTGCAACGGATTGGTCTTCAGACTACGGTTGCGCATCGGCGTGGCCGGGCACACGCCAGTGGCCCGGTAGCTCAGCGCCGTCGCCAGCATGCCTTCCGAAGTGTCGCCCATTTCGTGAGTCAGGTCGTCGTCCACTTTACAGGTCGGCGCAAAGCCGTCGGCGTAGTCGCCAAAGCCTTTGTTGTTCGCGCCCTGCATCTCGATCGTAAAATACGTGTTGCCGCAGTTAGGCGTCGGCGTGAACGCATATGGCTTGCCACAGGTCTCCCCACCGACGAGCGTCACCTCGATATCCGCGCCGCGCAGGCCGTTAACCAAGGCTTCGCTGGCCGAACAGGTGCCGGGCGTGGTCAGCACCGTGACCCGCTTCAGCCCCAGGTAGGGCAACGCCGAACCGCGCGCCATCAATTTGGGCGACAGGCCAGCCGCAGTGGCGTCGAACAGTTGCGGCGACAGCACCCGCTGTTTGTCGTTGCGATGCAGCTGCTCGAACACTTTGCCCTTGGTGGCGTCCGGACCGGCAATCATGTATGCCAATTCGGCGGCCAGCACCAGATAGCCGCCGCCGTTGTAGCGCATGTCCAGCACCAGATCGGACACACCGGCGCTCTTGAAGCGGGTGAAAGCCTCCGCCAACTGGCTCTCCGCCACCGCATTGTGATCATGGAATTGCACATAGCCGACGGTGCCGCTGGCCGACGCCAGCAACTTGAAGTTCTGCACCGGCGCCGCCGCCACCTTGGCGGCGGTCAGCGTGACCGGTTGCGAGACGCCGCCACGCGACAACACAAACGGGTAGCTGTCGCCAGCCTTGGCAGGCGCCAGCCCGGCGTTAATGGCAGCCACACCCTCGGTGGTGGTGTCCTGCATATCGACGCCATTCACCGACAGTAGCGCGTCGCCGCGGCGCAGGCCCGCCGACTCGGCCGGCGATCCCGGTTCCACCATCGCCACCGCCCACACGCGCGGCAGAATGCCGCTGGCGGTGTGCGACCAGGTGACGCCATAGCCCAGCTCCACGCCGGCGCCGCTCATCGCTTCCCACACGTCGGTGGGATAGGTGAAATGGAAGCGGTCCTTGGCCCGGCCGGAAGGCGTGATGGAAGTCGTCTTCAAGACAGAGAAATAATCGAGCGGCGTCTTGTAATCTGCCATGTTCAGCTTCGGCAGCTCGGTGTACCACAGATAGACTTCGTCGACATACGAGTACACCCAGTGCAGCTCATCGTTCAGCGTACCCTGGGTCTGGCCTGCCGCTGGATGCTCGCAATGGTTGTACAGCGTGTACCAGTCCGGCATTGGCGTCACTACCGGTGGCGTAACCGGTGGTGGATCGATCACCGGTGGCGTGACTGGTGGCGGATCGATCACGGGCGGCGTGACAGGCGGTGGCTCTACCACCACTGGCGGCGTAACAGGCGGAGGTGGCTCGGCCGGCGGCGTGACGGTAACAGGTGGTGGCGGCGACGAACCGCCACCGCAAGCGCTCAACGCTGCCGCCATGGCGGCGCAAGACAAAACAGTTAGAAATCTCATCGGCGCATTATGACTGCAAATCGGCGTCCTGGCGCACCAGCTCCGCCAGCCATTCGGCAAAAACCCGCAAGCGCGGCGACGCCATGCGCCCCTGCGGATACAGCAGCGACACCGGCATCGGCGTCGGCGGCGTGGTGGCCAGCACTTCGACCAGCGCACCGCTGGTCAGATGCGGCCGCACCTGATAACGCGCGATCTGCGCCAGCCCCATGCCCTGCAACACGCAGCTGACACTGGCCTCGGCGTCGTTGACGGCGATAGCGCTGCGCACCTCGGTGGTCACCACGCGGCCGTCGACCACAAAGTCCCAGTCGAACGGCCGCCCGGTGCGGCCGGAAAAGTGCGACACGCAACGATGCTCGCCCAGATCGGTCCACGCCTGCGGCACGCCATGCTGCTGCAAATACGATGGCGCCGCGCAGGTGACAAACCGCATGCTGCCCAGCGGCCGGCCGATCATCGACGAATCCTGCAAGGCGCCGATGCGCAGCGCGCAGTCGGCGCCCTCCTCGGTCAGGTCGCGCACGCGGTCACTCAGGCTGACCACCAGGTCGATCTCCGGATAGCGGCGGCAGAAGTCGGCAATATGCGGCATCACCACATTGCGGCCGAAAGTGCCGGGCAACTCGACCCGCAGCTTGCCACGTGGGGGACCGGCGCCCTGGCCACGATAGGTACTCTCAGCGTCCTCGACCGCCTGTAGAATTTCCAGACACTTGCGGAAGTAATCGGCGCCGTCCGGCGTCAACGACAGGCGGCGCGTGGTCCGCTGCAGCAGCTGGGTGCCGAGGAAGGCTTCCAGCTTCTTGATGGTGGCCGTCAGCGCGGCGCGCGGCAGGTCCAGCGTCTCGGCGGCCTTGGTGTAGCTATTGGCCTCGACGATCCGCACAAACGTCTGCATCGCTTTTAACCGGTCCATTGTTCGCCTTATTGTTCACATTATGTGAAAAGTATAGGTGCATTATGCCCTAATTATCTTTGCTCAGCTTTTGCCTAGAATGGGTTCATCGCACTCTCACTGGAGCAACATTATGGATAACAAAGATATCAGTCCCGGCATGGTCACCCTGCTGGCGACCGCCACTGGCCTGATTGTGGCCAGCCTGTATTACGCCCAAACCCTGGTCGGGCCGATCAGCGCTTCGACCGGCCTGTCGCCGGAAGCCGCTGGCCTGATCGTCACGCTGACGCAGATCGGCTACTGTATCGGCCTGCTGTTCATCGTGCCGCTGGGCGACCTGCTGGAAAACCGCCGCCTGATCTTCACCGGCCTGCTGTTCACCTCGGCCATGCTGGTGCTGGCCGCGATCAGCAGCAGCGCGTGGATGTTCCTGACTGCGGCGCTGGGCATCGGCCTCGGTTCGGTGGCGGCGCAGATCATCGTGCCGTTTGCCGCGCATATGTCGAAGGAATCCACGCGCGGCGTCACCGTCGGTAAAGTGGTCAGCGGCCTGCTGCTGGGGATCATGCTGTCGCGTCCTGCGGCCAGCCTGATCGCCGACGCCACCAGCTGGCACGTGGTGTTCGGCGGCGCCGCCGTCATGGTGCTGATCGTCGCCTTCGTGCTGCGCGCCAAACTGCCGGTACGCACGCCGCAACACCACATCACCTATCCAAAGCTGATGTCGTCGCTGTGGCACCTGTTCCTGCAAACGCCGGTGCTGCGTCGCCGCGCCGCGTACCACGCCGGCCTGTTTGGTTCCTTCAGCCTTTTCTGGACCGTGACGCCGCTGATGCTGTCGGGTCCTGAGTTCCACCTGTCGCAGACCGGCATCGCCATTTTTGCGCTGGTGGGCATGGCTGGTGCGGTAGCCTCGCCGATCGCCGGCAAGCTGGCCGACAAGGGCCACACGCTGATGGCAACCGCCGCCGCGCTGGCACTGGGTGTGATTGGATTTGTACTGCCGCTGGTGGTGCCAGGTTCGCGTAACGTCGCACTGGCCGTGCTGGTGATCGCATCGATCGTGCTGGATATGGGTGTGGCGGCCAACCTGGTGCTGGGCCAACGCGCCATCTTCTCGCTGGGTGCGGAAGTGCGCAGCCGTTTGAATGGCGTCTACTTCGCGCTATTCTTCGCCGGTGGCGCCGCCGGTTCGGCGCTGGGTGGCTGGATGTTCGCCACCCACGGCTGGACCGCAGCGCTGCTGACTGGTGCAGCCTTCAACGGCGCGGCGCTGCTGTACTGGGTGACCGAGTATTTCGGCCACACCAGTGATCAGCGTAAAACCGCTGCTTAACCGCCGAAGTGGTAATTCAGCTCGATCCAGCCTTGACGGCCGACCGGGCTGTAATTACCGACCGGGTAGTAAGGCCAGCCCGCGCTGTTATCGGCCTTGACCTGGTTGAACAGGTTATTCACCGCCACCGACAAGGTGGCGCGTTCAGTCAGGCGGTACACCACGCTGGCGTTGACCAGCGTGGTCGGCGTCAGGAAAGCGTCGCCGGCGGCGTTAGGCACTTTGCCGTAGCGCTGGAAGAACAGGGTATTCGACCATTTGCCGGCGTTCCAGGTAACGCTGGCATTGAGCTTGTCGCGCCAGTCGTAGTTGGTCAGGTCTGCCAGATCGTCCTTCAGCGGATCGCCGGCGAACTGGCGCGAATGCTTGTTGAGCGTCTTCGAGTAGTTCACCTTGGTGAGGAAGCTGCCGTAGTCCCTGGTGCGGAACACGTACTTGCCGGCGACGTCGATGCCATCCACGCTGGTCGCCGCGGCATTGATCGGATTCACCAGGATCTGCTTGATCTCGCCCGGACGGTTCAGCGCATTGTCCGGGAAGCGGATCACACGCGAAATCGCATCGGCGCACGTCGGCGAGGTCAGATCGCCAGCGATGCGGCAAGCCGCTTCGTCACGCAGCAGCGTATCGTCGCTCAGATTGGTGACCAGATCGCTGATCTTGATGTTCCAGTAGTCGACCGACACATCGAAGTCCGCGCTTGGCGACCACACAATCCCCAGGCCAGTCGAACGGCCCTTCTCCGACCGCAGATCCTTGCTGCCGCTCTGCACATAGTCGGCGCCCGGCGAGACGTTGGCGAACTCGCAGTCGGCAATCGCCTGGCCGCTCTTGGCGCAACGGTAGTAGTCGGTGGTGGACGAGTAATAGCCGGTGCCGCGTGCCTTGTAGATGTAATTCATATCCGGCGCGCGGAAGCTGGTGGCGTAATTACCGCGTACCAGCAACTGCTGGACCGGACGCCATTCGATACCGCCGGCGTAGGTGAACTTGCCGTCATTGCGGCCCGCGAAGCTGTAACGGTCATAACGGCCGGCCAGCGTGGCATCCACCGTCTTGATCACCGGGATGCTGGCTTCGCCGCCGAGCGCATAACGCTTGCGGGTGCCGGCGGTGACGTCGGAACCGGTGGCGACGTTAAAGTAGCCCTCATTAATGCGCACATCCGGCACATTGGAGAAGCCCTGCTTGCCGAATTCCGCCACCGTCGCCACCTTGACCGGACCGGCCGGCAGGTTGAATAGCTCGCCGTTGGCGGTCAGGCTTACGGTATTGGTCCACGACTTGTCGTCGCTGTTCGAGGTGCCGGTGATGCTGTCGAATTCCGCCGGCGTCAGACGCTTGGTCAGGCGCGCCGGATCGGGCGCGTAGATCGCCACGCCGTCCGCATTCACGCCCAGCTGCGGGCCGAGGAAGAAGCTGTCGATATTCGCCAGCGCGCGCGGACGATGGTCCTGGCTCTTGTACAGCGATGCCGTGTAACCGGCTTCGTAATTCCAGGTAGTGCCCGGAATATCGCCCTTGATGCCGAACGACAGGGAGCTGGCCTGGTCATCCCAGGTACGGTTGTAGCGCTGCACGCCGCCCATCTCTTCCGGCGAAATGTAGCGGCTCCAGGCCTCGTAGGCATTGGTGTTCTGATTCCAGAAATAGCTGTCGGTCAGCGAACGCGAAGTCCACGATGGGCCGCGCGTATTCTGCGTGCTGCGGTTCTGGCCGAACAGCGCTTCCGCGTACAGCATGGTGGTCGGCGACAGCTCGTAATTGGCGCTGCCGAAGACATTTTGGCTGCTGTTTTTGGTCTGCGTGGTCCAGTAGGTCGGGCCGACTTTCGGGCTGGCGCAATAGCTGCCGGTCTTGCTGACGTAGCTGGCGGTGCTGCCGCCAAACAGATCGCCGAGCGGCGAACAGGTATCGCCCAGGTCCACGTACTTGCCGGTGCTGAGGTTCTTGCGCGACAGGACAGAGGTCGGCGCCACGCCGGTCTTGGCGGCCATGAAATCACGGTCGGCGCTCCACAGCGGATCGCGTTCCGTCAGTTCGACGCTGAACACCGTATTCAGTTTATCGAAGCTCTTGCCGCCGGTGAGTTGCAGGCGCTTATCGCCGGCGCCGCCGCGCGACGTACCGCCGGCTTTCACATTCACGTCCAGGCCTTCGAACTGCTTTTTCAGGATGATGTTGACCACGCCCGCAATCGCGTCCGAGCCATAGACAGCGGAAGCGCCGCCGCTCAGTATCTCGATGCGGTCCACCACGCCCGACGGAATATTCGCCAGGTTGGTAAAGTTGACCGTCCCGTCATAAGCGATCGGGAAGTCGGCCATGCGGCGGCCGTTCAGCAGCACCAGCGTGTGGTTCGGACCGAGGCCGCGCAGGCTGATGGCGTTGGCCGATGGCGTCGCGGTATTGCCGTAGTCGCCGCCCTGGGTAAAGCCGCTATTCTGCGTCTGGTTGCTCAGCGCATCGAACACATTGCGGTAGCCTTGCTTCTCGATGTCGGCGGCGGTGATGACGGTGACGGCCGACGGCCCTTCGGTGCCGGCACGCGGAATGCGCGAACCGGTGATGACCACTGCCGGCGGCGTAGTGGCCGCCGCTGGTTCCTGCGTCTGCGCCTGCGCCACGGTATGGCCGGCAACGCCGGCAACCAGCGCGATAACGCCAGCCGCCAGCGGCTTCAAGTTACATTTTGTTTGCATTGTAAATATTTCAGGACTGAAAAGGTCGCCACCTTATCAAAGTCAGAACTATTACTGAACGAATGTTTTGTTACATGCTTATGCACTATTTTGGTGCAAAAATAACAATTTCGCTTCGGTTTGGTGAAAACCCCGCTGTGGATTTCTTTTTGGCAATTCAATTTAAAAGGAGCGTCCGATGGTCTTGATGGCAGAAGCATGCGAGCGTTTTTTGAATTACTGTCAGGTGGAGCGGCAACTCAGCCTTCATACGATACGGGCTTACCGGCACGACCTGAGCTGCTTCACCGGCCTGACTGGCGCCCAGCAGCCGCTAGAGGCATTTTCAGCCGCGTGGATCGAAACCGCTGCGCAGAGTTGGTCCAGCACACCGGGGTTGAAGGTCATCACCGTCAAGCGGCGCGTGGCGTGCATCAAGGCATTTGTGCGCTGGCTATTCCGTCGCCGGCTGCTAAGCTTCAATCCGCTGGAGCGCATCTGCCTGGAATTCAAGATCCCCAAACGTTTGCCGCGCAACCTGCGCACTGAAGAAATCAAGCAACTGGTGGCGTGGACCCCGCAGGCCAGCGACCACGAAGGCGCCTCAAGACGAAGCTGGGACCAGCTGACGGCACGGCTGGTCATCGAAGTGCTGACGCTGACCGGCCTGCGCATTGGCGAACTGGTACGCATCAGACCGGCGGACATGGACCGGCAGCTGGGACAGATCCGCATTGTTGGCAAAGGCAACCGCGAGCGCTCGGTGTCGTTTCCGGACCAGGTGACGCTGCTACGACTGCGGACTTATCAGGAGCAGGTGCAACGCCGGTTTGGCGACGCCACCCTGGCCAGCGCGCTATTCTTCAACGGTCTGGGGCGGCCAGCCAACGAACAATACCTGCGGCGCGTGATCCGCCGCTACGCCGAAAGCACCCAGCTGACGCGCCGCATCACCCCGCATATGCTGCGCCACACCGCCGCCACCCAACTGCTGGAAGCCGGTCTGGACATGCGCTTCGTCCAGCGGCTACTGGGCCACTCCAGCATCACCACCACCGAGCTGTACACGCATGTCGCCGATCATGTCCTGCGCAGCGAAATTGCCCGCGCCAACGTCAGGGAAAGGCTGGAAACGAGTGATAACTAGGAATTATTGATGGCATTTTTTGAAAAAGATAAAGGCGGGGTTGCAGTCTGGCTGCCGATTATGACTGGCCCAATATTCAGTCTCGTGGTATTTGTGCTGACCTACTGGCTTGACCCATTAAGTTTGAAGCAGACTTCCGGGATTCCCGCGTTTTTCCTGTCGGTTATTGTTTTGATGATTGCGCAATGGTGGGTGACTGTCATTGAAGTGCGTAAAACCGCCGCATATTCCGACCGCTTGTACGATGCCATCAAGGACTACCTGCACGTCACGCCGGTCGGCTCGCCAGAGCAAGCGTTACGCTACATCAGCAGTAGATTGCCAATACTGAGAGAAGTTAAAAATACCTCGTTTAATACCAATGAGTCCTTGGAGCGCTCGGATGAAAAATTCTATGCTACAAAGGTCTATGATGACTTGTTGGCTGCGATAGCGCAGCAAACCCGCAAAGAACTGATTTGGAAAGATATCGGCGACTTGCACGCGCTAACGCGGTTTCGCCAGATTTGCCGCCATATAGGCACGGCTAATCCGCGCAGCAGTGGAAAATACAAGTACAAAATAATCGGACATAACGATCCACAATTAAATTTCATCTTGCTTGAACATGTGGACGGGATCAAGGAAGTATTATTTAACTGGGACTTCCGTGGTTTAGGGCAAGACCCTACGGTTCTTATCTCCCGAGACAGCCACATCATTGAAATGTTTACCAAGCAGTTCAATTTATTGTGGCAAAGCGGCACGGAAGATCATGACAGGATGGCCACCAGATCGGTTCCCGAGAAATAGGATGGTGCCGGCTGTGCAGCATCTAAATGAAGATGAGTCCATTTGTCCAGCAGCTTGCCTGCTTTTTCGCTGATATGTTGGCGGCTCCAACCGACAGTATTCCGCAGATAGGGCAGGAATTCCGTAGGGTACGGCGTTACGCGGGTGACGGTATCGAAACCTACTTCGACGTTGGTATTGGGGGCTGCGTAAATGGCTGAAAAAACGCGATCCAAATCATAGTGGCGGAACTGTTCGCTATTGAGCACGGCTGCTTGCAGCGACAAGTCCATTTCGATACGGATTGCGGGCTCCATCGGGCCAATGCGAAGCATGGAACCGTCATACTGGCGGATAACAATGCAACCGCCAGGGTTAAGTTTTGCTTTCAAAACACTGATGAATGAAGCAATGTCGTCAAGATACGGGAAAATATTGAACGCCAAGTACATATCTGCTGATGGAATCTCTTCTGCGTTCCGCCCGATATCCAATTGTTGAAATTCAACTTCCCGTTCCCACTCAGATGACCGCTGTCTGGCTTCGCTCAGGGCGTTGCCATCGGCATCCAGCCCTATGAATCGGCAGGATGTCGGCATGTGGGTGTTAAGTAACTCCATCCAGATACCTGGCCCGCACCCAAGGTCTACCAACACGTGAGGGCGACGCTCAGCGAGTCTTTGCGCAAATTTGGTTCGCTCGGGAAGCTTGGCCAAGTGGTGTGCCATCAACCATTGCGTGGAACTGAGCGGACTACCTGTGTCGTTGTACCAATTTCCCATCAATAATTCCTAGTTATCACTCGTTTAAACTATAAGTCTAACCGAAAGCGATAAAAAAATAGTGCCGTGTGGCACTAAAATTATTGATCTAAATCAGAGGGTGGGGACCGCGACTCGCTGAAGCAAGCCGCGGTGTGGTACAGATCAGGCGGCGTGGTGCGCGTTGCCTGCGGGGACGATGGCTGCCGGCGTATTGAAGGCGCTGAGTAGCGACGCCTCCTTCTGCTTGGCGGCCAGCAGGTGGCGCTCCTTCACATGGCCGTAGCCGCGGATGTCTTCCGGGATGCTGGCGATGGCGACGGCTTGCGTCAGGTTCTCCGCCGTCAGCCTAGGCAGCAGGCCGGCCACGGTATCGCGGTACTCGCCGATCAGCGCACGTTCCGACTTGCGTTCTGCCGTGTAGCCGAACACATCCAACGCCGTGCCGCGCAGCCCTTTGAATTTGGCCAGCACGCCGAATGCCTTCATCATCCATGGGCCGAATTCCTTCTTGATCAAGTGACCCTGCGCATCCTGCTTGGCCATCAGCGGTGGCGCCAGGTGGAATTTCAGCTTGATGTCGCCCTCGAACATGCCGGCCATTTTCTGCTGGAAGGCGCCGTCGGTGTACAGGCGGGCGACTTCGTATTCGTCCTTGTAGGCCATCAGCTTGTAGTAGTAGCGGGCGACGGCTTCGGCCAGGCGAGTGCTCTTGCCCAGTTTCGCCTCTTCCGCGCGGACCTGATCGACAAACGATTTATACTGTTTAGCATAATTCGCATCCTGATACGCGGTCAGCAGCTCCACGCGCTTGGCGATGATGTCGTCCAGCGTCTGGATGCGTTTGAACTCGATCACCTTGGCCGGCGTGGTCAGCTTGGTCACCGACGCCAGGTCATGCGCGGCGGTGCGGCCCCAGTTGAAGGCGGCCTTGTTGAAGGCGACCGACACGCCGTTCAGCTCAATCGCCTTGATCAGCGAAGCTTCGCTCAGCGGCACAAAGCCTTTCTGGAAGGCGTAGCCCAGCATGAACATATTGGTGGCGATGGAGTCGCCCATCAGCGCGGTGGCGATCTGGCCGGCATCCACGAAATCGACGTTGTCGTTGCCGCAGGCGCGAATGATTTCGCCGCGCGACGACGCGTCCGGGAACTGCCAGTCCGGGTTCTTGACGAAAGCAGCCGTCGAAGAACCGGTCGAGTTGATCATGGCGCGCGTGCGGCCTTCGCCCATGCGCGACAAGGCGTCACGCGATGCGGTGACGATCAGGTCGCAGCCGATCACCAGATCGGCGCTGCCAGTGCCAACGCGGGTCGAGTGCAGGTCGCTCTGATGATCCGCGAGGCGCACGTGCGACATCACCGGGCCGCCCTTCTGCGCCAGGCCGCTCATGTCCAGCACAATCGCGCCTTTGTTCTCGACGTGGGCAGCCATGGCCAGGATCTGGCCGACAGTCACCACGCCAGTCCCGCCGATGCCGGTGATCAGGATGCCGAACGGCGTCTCGGTCGATGGCAGCGTCGGCATCGGCAGCACGGCTTGCGGGCCCGCATTGGCCCCACCTTCGATGGCGGCTTTCTTCGGTTTCTTCAGCGCCCCGCCTTCCACCGTCACAAAGCTCGGGCAGAAACCGGTGGTGCAGGAGAAGTCCTTGTTGCACGACGATTGATTGATCTGGCGCTTGCGGCCCAGATCCGTCTCCAGCGGCTCCACCGACAGGCAGTTGGACTGCACCGAGCAGTCGCCGCAGCCTTCGCACACGGCCTCGTTGATGACGGCGCGCTTGGCTGGATCCGGGTATTCGTTACGTTTCCGGCGGCGGCGCTTCTCGGACGCGCAGGTCTGGTCATAGATCATGGCCGACACGCCCGGCTTGTCGCGCAGTTCGCGCTGCACGTCCATCAATTCGCTGCGATGGCGCACGGTGACGCCTTCCGCCCATTTGTAATCGGCAGGGTATTTTTCCGGTTCGTCGGTAACGACGATAATCGGCGTCACGCCTTCCGCCGCGATCTGGCGCGAGATCATGCCCGGATCGAGCGGACCATCGAATTGCTGGCCGCCGGTCATCGCTACCGCGTCGTTGAACAAAATCTTGTAGGTGATGTTGACCTTGGCCGCCACCGCCGCGCGGATCGCCAGTATCCCCGAGTGGAAGTAGGTGCCGTCGCCCAGATTGGTGAACACGTGCTTCTCGTTGGTGAACGGCGCCTGCCCCACCCACGTCACGCCTTCCGCCCCCATGTGGGTAAAGGTCGACGTCTCGCGGTCCATCCACAGCACCATATAGTGACAGCCGATACCGGCCAGCGCGCGCGAACCTTCCGGCACCTTGGTCGAGGAGTTGTGCGGGCAGCCGGAGCAGAAGTACGGCGTGCGGTCGGTCTGCGGATTGGACTTGGTCGGCAGCGTTTTCAGCGCCAGTTCTTTCGCTTCCAGATACGCCACGCGTTCCTGCACGCGCTTGGCCACCGGATGGCCGGCGCAGTAGTGGGCGATGCGCGACGCGATGGCGCGCGCGATCTGCGCCGGATTCAGTTCATAGGTGGCTGGCAGCAGCCAGTCGCCGTGGCCGGTCTTGCCCTTGTTGCTCCATTCGCCGGTGTCGTCGAACTTGCCGACCACGCGCGGACGTTCGCCGTCGGGCAGGTTGTACAGCTCTTCCTTCAGCGCGTATTCGAGGATCTGGCGCTTCTCTTCCACCACCAGGATCTCGTCCAGGCCCTTGGCGAATTCGTGCACGCCGTCCGCTTCCAGCGGCCAGGTCATGCCGATTTTGTACAGGCGGATGCCGATGTCGGCGGCCGCTTGTTCGTCGATGCCCAGGTCGGCCAGCGCCTGGCGCGTGTCCAGGTAGGATTTGCCGGCGGTGATGATGCCGATTTTCGGCTTCGGCGAATCCCAGATAATCTTGTTCAGCTTATTGGCGCGGCAGTACGCCAGCGCGGCGTACCACTTGTAACTGTTCATGCGGACTTCCATATCCAGCACGGTGTCCGGCCAGCGGATATTCAAACCGCCTTCCGGCAGGTCGAAGTCGGTCGGCAACTGGATCTGCACGCGGTCCGGATCGAAGTCCACCACAGCGCCGGATTCGATGATGTCGGTCACGCACTTCATCGACACCCACAGGCCGGTGTAGCGGCTCATTGCCCATGCGTGCAGGCCGTAGTCGATGTACTCCTGCACCGAGGCCGGATACAGCACCGGAATACCGCAGGCGTTGAGGATGTGGTCCGACTGGTGCGCGGTGGAAGACGACTTGGCTGCGTGGTCATCGCCGGCCAGTACCAGCACGCCGCCATGCTTGGCCGAGCCGGCGTTGTTCGCGTGTTTGAAGACGTCGCCGCAGCGGTCCACGCCGGGGCCTTTGCCGTACCACATGGAGAAGACGCCGTCGTATTTGGCATCCTTGAAAAGATTGGTTTGCTGCGTGCCCCAGACGGCGGTCGCCGCCAGGTCTTCGTTCATCCCGGGATGGAATTTGACGTGGTGCGCGTCGAGGTATTTCTTGGCCTTCACCGCCGTCATGTCGACGCTGGTGACCGGCGATCCGCGATAGCCGGTAATGTAGCCGGCCGTGTTGAGGCCTGCCTTGAGGTCGCGCTCACGCTGCATCATCGGCAGGCGTATCAGCGCTTGCGTGCCGGTCATGAAGGCGCGGCCGCGTTCCAGGGTCCATTTATCGTCCAGCGTAATGTCGGCCGGATCCAACTGCAAACCCTTGTGAGGTGCATTCATTATCTTGTCTCCAATATTCTCGAATCTGCGCGGCAGTGCCGGGTAGGCTCTGCCGCGTTCGCGCCGGTGCTCTGTCTATGTGCTTTGCTACCGGCTGTTTTACTACTCTACTCTACTCTTTATGCAGTGGCCTTGCTTGGGTCCTGCAGTACGCCGCGCTTGATCTGGTCCAGTTCGATCGACTCGAACAGCGCGCGGAAGTTCCCCTCGCCGAAGCCCTGGTCGCCCTTGCGCTGGATGATCTCGTAGAAGATCGGGCCGATGACGTTCTGCGTGAAGATTTGCAGCAGCAGTTCGCGCTCGGTCTCGTTGCTCTGGCCATCGATCAGGATGCGCAGGCGGCGCAGGTCTTCCAGGCGCTCGCCGTGGTTCGGCAGGCGGCGGTTGACCAGCTCATAATAAGTCTCGATGGTGTCCTGGAAGGCGATGCCGGTCTTCTTCATGCCTTCGATCGACGAGTAGATATCATCGGTGCCCAGCGCGATATGCTGGATGCCTTCGCCATGGTACTCATCCAGATACTCGGCGATCTGCGATTTGTCGTCCGACGATTCATTGATCGGAATCCGCACCTTGCCGCATGGGGAAGTCATGGCTTTCGATTTCAGGCCGGTCAGCTTGCCCTCGATGTCGAAGTAGCGCACTTCGCGGAAGTTGAACATCTTCTCGTAGAAGTCCGCCCATTCCTTCATGCGGCCGCGATGCACGTTGTTGGTCAGGTGGTCGATATAGGTCAGGCCATGGCCAACCGGATTGGCTTGCGCGCCAGGGATGGCGACGAAGTCCACGTCATAGATGCTGATGTCGCCGATCGCGCCTTGCTGGGCATCGGCGTTCTTGCCGCGCCAGCGGTCCACCAGATAGATCAGCGAATCGCCCACGCCCTTGATGGCGGGGATATTCAGTTCCATCGGGCCGGTCTTGTTATCGAAGCCCCACGCGCCCTTTTCCAGCATGGACTTGTAGGCAAACGCCGCATCCTGCACGCGGATGCCGATGGCGCACACCGACGGACCGTGATGACGCGCGAAGCGCTGCGCAAACGAGTCCTTCTCGGCGTTGATGATGAAGTTGATCTCGCCCTGACGATACAGGGTGACGTCCTTGTGGCGGTGGCGGGCGATGGCGGTAAAGCCCATGCTCTCGAACAGCGCGCCGAGGGCTTTAGGATCGGGGGCAGCGTATTCGACGAATTCAAAACCGTCGGTGCCCATTGGGTTGTCCCATGGCTGGAATTGCATGCGTGTCTCCTTATTCGAATAGCGCACAGTATAGATCCGCTTCCGAAGCAGTAAATTGCAAACAGTTCCCACGCCGGCCCGGTTTGAGCAATAATATTGCCTTAATTTGTAATTTATGAGGTATTTATGACCAAAATCGCGCTGGACAAAACCGATCGTAAGATTCTTTCTATATTGCAATCGGACGGCCGGCTGTCGAACCAGGACGTGGCCGAGCTGGTGGCGCTGTCGCCCTCGCCCTGCCTGCGCCGCATCAAGCGCCTGGAGGAAGCCGGCGTGATTCGCCAGTACGTGGCGCTGCTGGACCCTGACAAGATCGGCCTGGGCCTGCTGGCCTATGTGAACGTGCGTCTGGAGAAGCACAGCGAAGCGGCGGCCCACAGCAACGCCCGCGCGCTGGGCGCCGCCAACGCGCCGCCGTCGCCGCGCGCCGACTTTGCCGAATCCGTGGCGCAGTGGCCGGAAGTGGTGGCCTGCTATGCGATGACCGGCGAAATGGATTACCTGTTGCGCGTGCACGTGGAAGACATGGACCACTTCTCGCGCTTCATGATGGCGACGCTGCTGCGTCACCCAGCGGTGCTGGACGTGAAGTCCTCGTTCGCGCTTCAGCGCATCAAGGACACCACCGCGCTGCCACTGGTGTAATTACCAGAGCTTGGCCAGCGGCAGCGTGACGCCGCCGAACAGCGACCAGTCCTGCGAGGCGGACGTCAGTCCGCGCGCCACGCCAAAGTCGAACACCAGCCGTTTGTTTGGGCTGTACGACGCGGCCACCAGCAGCTGCGCGGTGTTCAGCGTGTTTTCGCGGTGGGTTCCGGACAGTTCACCGATAGCCTGCCATTTGTCGGAAATCGGCGTGGAGAAGGCGCTGGCCCAGCCAACCTGCGTACGGCCGGTGCCCGCATCATAGGCGCCGAGGCGCGTGGCGTTCAGATTGGCGTCCATGTGGACCGGGCCCATGTCACGGCTGAAGATGCCGTTGATACTGTAGTCGCTTTTGCCGCTGCCGATGGTGTCCTTGGCTGTCGGTGCCTTGGCTCCCAGCTCCAGGCCAAACGCGGTGGCGTCATCGATGATGAAGGCGCGCTTCAGCACAAAGGTGGTGTCGCCAAAGCCGCGCTGGCGCGGGCTGCCGTCTTCACGCGACGAGACGAAGGACTCGCCCTCAATCAGCACGCCCCATTGTTCGTTGAACGCCAGCTTGAAGGTGTACGGCAGGCTGTCACGCCGGCTGTCGCTGGACTTGGCGCTCAGGAAGCCGGTTTCAAATTCCAGCTGGCCGGGCGTCGGCAGTTGCGCCGGCGTGGAGACCGATGGGCGATACGGCAGGACAGCATCGTCCTGCGCATAGAGTGGCGCCATCGCGGCGCACAAGGTGAGGAATACGAGCGGTTTCATGCCGCGTATTCTACCTGCGATTCAGGAATCGATATGGCGCGTCAGATGCTGGACGAACGGCTCGGCGGCCAGAAAGCCGATCACGCGACTGTCCGGTACTTCCTTGCCGCCCTTGAACAGGATGATGCCCGGTGGGCCGAACAAACCGAAACGCTTCATCAGCGCCTTGTCGTCGGCGTTGTTGGCGGTGACGTCGACCTGGATCAGCTTCACCTGTTTCAGCTTGCCCATCACTTCCGGCTTGGAGAAGGTGAAGCGCTCCATCTCCTTGCAGGACACGCACCAGTCGGCGTAGAAGTCCAGCATCACCGGCGTGCTGCTGGCGGCCAGAACCTGATCCAGTTCGGTGGTGGTCTTGATGCGGCTGAAGTGCACCTCGCCACCCTCGCCCGCCGCCGGTTTGTCGGCGCGGGCGATGCTCAGGTGACCGAGTGGCTGCAACACATCGCGGCCGGCGCTGGCGGCGCCGGTCAGCTCAAACAGGCCAACCAGCAGGAAGGCCAGGCCCAATGTCTTGCCGACGTAGGCGCGCAGTTCGGCGCCTTTTTGCAGCGGTTCGAATACGTGCAGGAATACGGCGCACAGCAACGCGTACAAGCCCCACATGGCCATGTTGACGGTTACGCTGAACACCGGTGACACCATCCAGATGGCGACTGCGATCAGCAGCAGGCCGAAGACTTTCTTCACGCCGTTCATCCAGGCGCCGGCGCGCGGCAGCAGGCTGCCGGCCGAGACGCCGGTCAGCAGCAGCGGTACGCTCATGCCGGCCGCCATCGAGAACAACGCCCAGCCGCCAGTCCAGACGTTGCGCGTCTGGCTGATATAGAGCAGCGCGCCGGCCAGCGGACCGGCCACGCATGGGCCGACGATCAGCGCCGACAAGGCGCCCATCACGAACACGCCGGCGAAACGGCCGCCGCTCATGCCGTTGCTCTTTTCATTCAGGCGGCTTTGCAGGCTGCTTGGCAGTTGCAGCTGGTAGACGTCGAACATCGACAGCGCGAGCAGCACCAGCAGTGCGCCAAAGGTCAGCAACACCCATGGCTTTTGCAGCGCGCCGGCCAGGCCTTCGCCAGCCAGACCCGCAGCCACGCCAAGCGAGGTGTAAATCAGCGCCATGCCGAGCGAATACGCCAGCGCCAGTGTGAAGCCCCGGCCGCGCGAGACGGCGCCTTCGCCGACAATGATCGACGACAGGATAGGCACCATCGGCAGCACGCATGGCGTGAACGACAGCAGCAGGCCGAAAGCCAGGAAGGCCAGGCCGATGCGCCATACGCTGCCGCTTTGCAGCGTGCGCTGGGCCAGCGAGCTGTCATCCTCGTGCGGCGCGGCTGGCGGAGCGGTAGCAGAAGGCGCGGCGACCGGCGGCGACACTGCCGCGTCAGCAACCGTCTTCAGCTTGCCCGGCGCGGCCGGATCTACATGGAAGCTCTGCGACGCCGGCGAGTAGCACAAGCCCGCATCCGCGCAGCCCTGATAGCCGACTTGCAGCGTAAATGGCGCACTACCCGTCACCGGCAGATCGACCACCAGCTTGTTCTGGTAAGTCTCCATCTCCTTATTGAAATTGGTATCGAACTTGCGCAAACCAGCCGGCAGCACCGGTACGCCCACGGCGCCGCCAAAGCTCAATCGGTCGCGATACAAGTGATACTCCGGCGCGATCACCCACTTCAGCCGCACCGTATGCGCATCAACCAACTCCCCCTGCAACTGGAACGCCTGTTCCGGCTCCAGAAAATCCCCAGCGCGCGACCAGGCGCTGAACAGGACCAACACCAATGCCATGAAGGCTTTCATCCACTTATTCATATCAGATCCCTATACAACATCTGCCCTTCGTCATCGACTGCCAGATAGGCCATGTCGGACGCATTGAGAAAATCCAGACCATCGCGCTGCTTCAGCATGGCGATGGTGGAACAGCTGCCCGCCGCCACCGCCACCGGCGCCAGCACGCTGACCGAGCGCCAGTACCGCACCGGCATGCCATCGCGCGGATCGAGAATGTGGCAATAGCGCTGCCCATCCAGTTCAAAAAACCGCTCGTAATCGCCGCTGGTCGCCAGCGCACCTTCGCTGACATTGATCGTGGCCAGCACGCCCTCCGCGTCGCGCGGGTCCTGGATGCCGATGGACCACGGCCTGCCATCCATGCGCGGCCCGATAAAACGCATATCGCCACCCAGGTTCACGTAACCATGCCGCACGCCGGCTTGCATCAGCAAGGTCGCCGCCCGGTCGGCCGCGTACTCCTTGCCAAAGCCGCCGAAATCGATCTCCATGCCGGACCGCCGCAGGTAGACTTCGAGCACGCCGCACTCCACCTGATGCCAGCCGACCAGCGCCAGCAAAGGTTCCAGCACTGCCGCCGACGGCACGCGCGGCTGGCGAAAATCCCATGCCTTGCGCAGTACGCCGGAGGTGATGTCGAATAACCCGCCACTGGCGCTGAACAGCGCAGCGGCGTAGCTGAACAACTCGGCCGTCTCGTGATCCACCGCCACCGCCTTGCGGCCGGCTTCCGCATTGATGCGCGAGACAATGCTGTCCGGCCGGTAGCGCGAATATTTATGCTCGATCCGCCGCACTTCATCGACCGCCTGATGCATCAGCCGCTGCGCGCTGTCGCCATCTTCCGCCGCCAGACGGATCTCGCAGCGGCTACCCATGGCGTCGAACAGAATGCGGTGAATCGAGTCGACCATCTCTACCACTGCCGGTTGATCGCGATCTGCACCGTCTGCGCGCGGAACGCATCCAGTCCCGGACTCCCCTGATGGAACAAGCGCCAGCTGCCGCGCTGCTGGTAGGCCGAGACCTTGGCGTCCACCGACCAGAGCTTGTCAATCTGCTTGCTGGCCTTGAGCCCCAGCGTGACCGCGCCGAAGCCTGACAGGCGCTGGTCCGCCGACATATAGCCGGTGCCGTTGTACCCCGGCGGGAACGGTGCTCCCAGCTTGCTGTCGTACACCGGGTCGTAATAGAAGCTGGCGGCGCTCTGCGTGTACAGGCGCACCTCCGGCGTCAGCGTCCAGCCATCCGACAGCGGCTGCACGTACTCGGCGCCCAGCGTATGGCCACGTATACCGAAGCTGTCGCGGTAGTAGCGGTAGCTCAGCCGGGCGGTGCCGTCGGTGGCGGCGATGTGGTGGTTCCAGCGCGCCAGCAGCGTGGTCTCCGAGCGGCTGCGCGGACGGTTGTCGAACGCCTTGTACGGATCAGAGAAGTAGCCGCTGCCATCGTCGTAGCCGAGCGTCAGCTGCGCCACATCGTTCGCCGTCAGCACCTGCGTTACACCCAGCAGGAAGTTGGTGGTGCGCTTGCGCTCATTGGTGACGATGTGGTTGACCGGATCGATCTTGTCATCGGAATGACCGATGCCGGCGCTCCAGGTGGTGTTGCGGTCCTCGCTCTCGTAGCTGCCCTGCAGCGACAACGCGCGCGACACATAATCATGCTCGGTCGAATACGCCGCGCCCACCGTCACGCTGCCGCGCTCCAGATAGCGGGTCAGTGCCACGTCGCCGGCCTTGCGGTCATCGCTCATGCGCGACGCACCAGAGACCGCCGTGTGATAGCGCGGCGAAGCGCCCGATACATCATCCTTCACCAGCGTGCCGCTGACGCTCCACGCACCCGCCACCGGCGTCATGATCGACACCGATGGCGCATGCACGCGGATGCGGTCCAGGCCCGACTGGCTGTCCTGATAATCCAGGTAGCCGACGCTGATGACGCCATTGGTCGGCGGCGCTTCGGCGTGCGCCTGCACGCCCGGCAGCATCAGCGCCGCCGACAGGATGGATGCGGCCATGCCGCTCTCTTTGTTGATCGTCATGGGTCGTCCTTAATTACAGCCGCAACCACCGCCACCCACACCGGCGCCGCCGGACGAAGCTTCGCGGCTGGTGTAGATATGGTCGTCGTAGCGGTTAAACAGGCTGCCATCCTTGAAGGTCATCTCGCTGCGCGCCAGCGTGCCCTTCTCCCAAGGCTGCACATTGCCGATCGAAGCGCAGCCACTCAACACAGCCAAGGTAGCCAAAGCCAGTGCGATTTTCATTTGACACCTCCCAGCGCGGATTGGATTTTGCTTTCCAGTTCTGCGCGGTCGGCGTCGCGGAAGCCGGAGTGCTCCAGCAATACCTTGCCGTCCGGGCCTATCAGCACACTGCTCGGCATGCCCTTGATGCCGTAGCTGCGCGGCGTCGCGCCCTGCGGATCGAAGGCAATGGCAAAGCGCGCCGGCGTGGCGGTCAGGAACTGGCGCGCGTCGTCGCTCTTGGCGTCGACATTGACGCCGACAATCTGCAAGCCCTTGCCGCCGTACTTGGCCTGCATGTCGTTCATCCATGGGAAGGACTGGCGGCACGGGCCGCACCATGAGGCCCAGAAGTCCACGTACACCACTTTGCCCTGTAGCTTGGCCAGCTTGACCGCGCCATCCAGGCCAGGCAGGTCGAACTGCGGCGCCGGCGCGCCCTTGTCCAGCGCCTGGGCAGAGGATGCCGCCAGCAAGGCGGCCAGCATCATGATCTTCAGTTTCATTTGGCACCTCCGTTGCGGCTGCGACGACGCCAGCCGATGACGACCAGCGACAGCACCAGCAGCGCGGCCAGCGTTGGATCGGTCACGTCCTGCGAAGCGGAGCAACCGCCACCACCGTGATTGGACGGCGCTGCATTCGGCGTGGACGCAGCACCTTGGCCGCTCAACGCGATATTCCAGGTGGTGCTGCCGGACTGGATGGTCACGCTGCCGCTGCTGGCGCCGGCGTTGGTCGGCGTGTAGCTCACCACCAGGTCGCATGAGGCGCCAGGCTGCAAGGTGACTGGGAAGGCGGCGCAGCCGGTGCTGTCTGCCACCGCAGCGAACGGACCACTGAAGGTCGCGCCGGACAGTGTGACGGCGGCAGCGCCGCTATTGGTCAGCGTGAAGCGGCGCGTTGGTGCGGTGCCGCCGATGACGACCGAACCAAAGTCGAAGCTTTGTGGGCTGATGCCCAGCGACGGCGTGGTCACCACTACTGCGACACCATTGCCGTTCAGCGTCAGGTGGAATTGTGCGCCGCTGTCGGTCACCAGCAGCAGGTCAGCGCTGCGGGCGCCGGACGCAGTCGGCTTGAAGGCGGTGGTGATGGTGCAAGTGGCGCCGGAGCTGACCGATACATTGGCCGCGCACGTGCCGCCGACCACGAAGTCGCCCGGATTGGTGCCGCCCAGCGTCAGCGTGGCGATCTTCAACGCGGCGTTGCCGCTGTTGCCCAGCGTGGTGGTGTGGTCGGCGGCGCTGCTGCCGACTTGCGTGTCAGCGAAGGCGATCGGACCGGTTTCCGACAGCGCAGGTTTTGCGGTGGCTTGCGTGGTGCCGGTGCCGGTGATGCCGACTTGCAGCGCCGGTGCGTTCGATGCTACTGCCAGCGCGGCGGTCACTGCGCCTTCCGTGGTCGGCGTAAAGCTTACGGTGGCGGCGCAACTCGCGCCGACTGCCAGCGTCGTGCCGCAAGTGCTGCCGCTCAGCTTCACAGCGGTGGACCCGGTCACGCCGACGCTGCCGATGCTCAGTGCCACATTGCCGGTGTTGGCCAGCGTGACCGTTTGCGTGGCAGCCGCCGCGCCGATGGTCTGCAAACCGAAAGCGACAGCCGACGGCGTGGCGCTCAACGCCGGTGCAGGTGCTGCGGCGGTGCCGGTCAAGCTGACCGTCACCGTGCCGCCGCCATTAGAGGCATTGGACGCCAGCGTCAGGCTGGCGGCAATCGCGCCTGCGCTGGTCGGCGCGGCTTGCACGGTCACCGTGCAGCTACCACCCGCTGCTACCGGCGTGCCCACTGCGCAAGTACCGGCACGCGTGATGATGGCCGCACTGGCGCCACTGACGCTGATGGCGCTGAAGTTCAACGCCGCCTGGCCGCTGTTGTTAACAGTGATGCTCGATACTGCCGACGGGGTGCCGGTCAGCAGCTTGCCGAAATCGACGCTGCTAGCCGACAGTCCGATGGTCGCCTGCGGTGTCGCATTGCCGGTGCCGTTCAGCGACACGGTGCTGCTGCCGCCGGTGGCGTTATGGGTGATGGTCAGCGTGGCTGCGCGCGCGCCGGCCGCCGTTGGCGTGAAGGTCGCCTGCACGGTGCAGTTGGCGCCTGCCGCGATCGACGCGCCATTGGCGCAGCTGCCGCCGCCCAGCGCGAAGTCGCCTGCCGCCGCGCCGCCGATGGAGATGGTGCCGATATTCAGCGCGGCGTTGCCGCTATTGGTCAGTGTGGCCGACAGCGGCGCACTGGCCTGGCCGATGTTGGCGCCGCTGAAGGTCAGCGTAGTCGGCGCCAGCGAAGCCGCCGGCGCCGCCGTCACATTCGGGTTGC
Source organism: Duganella levis (assembly GCF_009857605.1). Classification (GTDB taxonomy): domain Bacteria; phylum Pseudomonadota; class Gammaproteobacteria; order Burkholderiales; family Burkholderiaceae_D; genus Rugamonas; species Rugamonas levis. Next base: position 167,517 of record NZ_WWCT01000010.1, read on the forward strand.
CGATGAAGGCTGCCAGGTCGGCCAGTTCCGCCGCCGAGAATTTACCGCTGAACAGACTGCCCATGCCGCCCAGATTGGCGGCGAATGCATTGGAGATCACCGACGGCTGATTGGCCGCAGCGAGAATGCCGTTGACGTTATTGGCCGGCGTGGGGCCATGGCAGGAGGCGCAGGTGGCGCCGCCGCTTACCGGCCCATTCAGGTACAAGCTCTTGCCGTTCAAGGCGTCCGCAGCTTGCGCCGCCTGCGCTGCAAGGCCAAACAGCAGGGCGGCCGACGCCACCCGCGCTATCAATCGATTCATGCCACTCTCCAGTTGAAGTTATAGACCGCAGACTGAGATGGCAAAGGCGTTCATGGCACTATGGGCGACAGCGCACCAGCGCCAGCTGCGGGTCCGCTGGTATAGCAATGCCAGCGCCAACCCGGGCACGATCACCGCCAGTGCATGCAGCCAGCCGGAACGCAGGTGCAGCAGGCCGAAGGTCGCCGCCGACACCAGCACCGGCGGCGCCACCGCGTGCGGAGCGCGCCGCATCAACCACTCCTGCAAGCCCGCGCGCACCACCAACTCCTCCAGCACAGGGGATAGCACGAGCAGCAGCAGGAGCTGCCGTCCATAGAACTCAGAGATCGGCCACACGGAATGTAGAACCTTTGCTTGCACATCTAGTCTGACCGTGTATTCCGGTCAACGTGGCGAAGGTTCTAAGAAAGGTAGATTTATTTTTTGCCGATCAAACGGCCCAGCCATTTGACGGCGATGCGCTTGTTGGCTTTGTAGGTGTAGTCCAGCACCGCAAACTGTTCGTGCAGCGCTTCTTGCAGCATGCTGGCCGGATCGGCCGGCAGCAATTTGAGGTACGCATCCGCCTCGCCGTAATCACGATGGATTTCCATGCCGGCTTTTTTGGCGATGTGCATCATGGTCTTGTTGGACGACAGGCAGTGCATATACAGCGTGTCCACATCGTTGTTGCGGCAGTGGATGGCGGCCCGCTCAAACAACCTTGAACCGACGCCCAGCCCGCGCGCCGAGCGGCTGACCGAGACGCCGAATTCCGCCACCCGTTCCTTGTCGGTGACGGTGCTCGTTTCATCGCGCGGCGCAAACGCCAGATGGCCGACCGCCACCAGCCGGAACACGCGGTTATGCACGCCAAACACCATGTCGCGGGAGAAGTCGATGCCGTTGACGTAGTTGGTCAGCTGTTCGTCCGGCAGCACGGAGCCGAAGCGCAGCAGGCGGTCGCTGTCTTCCAGCTCCAGGAAATGCCGCAGCATGCGGCGGCGGTCCCGCTCGCGCAGTTCCTTCACCAGCACCGTCGGACGCTTGCCGTTCCTGTGCTTACCCCAACGGCGCAGCGGATTCTGGAACAGGTCGGAGGAATTCATTCAGGCGACTCGTCTTCGTCCGCCAGTTTGAGCGCCTGCTTGACGGCGCTGACGCGCGCCATGTGCACGCGCTCCGGAATGCGCTGCGGCTGATCGACGAACGCTTGCGCGATCTCGCCGGCGTTGACGCCGCGCGCCGCCGCCATGGCGGCTTCCAGATGCGCCATCTGCGGGAACGGCGCATCGGCATAGCTGCCGCTGGCGCCGATGCGGCCGCGCGAGTCGCATTCGGTGGCTTGCAGCAGCTGCACGAAGCGCGCCGGCTTGCGGAAGGCGTCGCAACGCTCCAGCAGCTTGACGATGGTGTTGGCGCGCAGTTGCAGCGCGCGGCCCACGTTGCCGTGTTCACGCGCCGTCATTACCGCCAGGTCGCGGCATTCGGTCGGCACGCGCAGGCTCTTGCACACCTGCTCCACCAGCTTGACGCCCAGCTCCTCATGGCCGTGATGCGACGGCCATTTGTCGGATGGCGTTACGCCCTTGCCCAGGTCGTGCATCATGCTGGCGAAACGCACCGGCAGTTCGCGCTCCAGCGCGGCGGCGCAGTCCAGCACTTGCAGTACATGGATGCCGGTGTCGATCTCGGGATGCCATTTCTCCGGCTGCGGCACGCCCCATAATACGTCCAGCTCCGGCAGGATGCGCGCCAGCGCGCCGCAATCGCGCAGCACTTCCAGCATGCGCGACGGTTTGGCTTCCATCAGCCCGCGCGACAGTTCCTGCCACACGCGTTCCGGCACCAGCGCATCGACTTCGCCTTGCGCCACCATCTGCTTCATCAGCTCATTGGTTTCCGGCGCCACGGTGAAATCGCTGAAGCGCGCGGCAAAGCGCGCCAGCCGCAGGATGCGCACCGGGTCTTCGGCAAACGCGTCCGACACATGGCGGAAGATGCGCAATTCGATATCGCGCTGGCCGCCATAGGGATCGGTGAGCGTGCCGTCATCGGCGCGGGCAATCGCGTTGATGGTCAGGTCGCGCCGCACCAGGTCTTCTTCCAGCGTGACATCGGCCGAGGTGTGGAACACAAAGCCTTTGTAGCCGGGCGCAGTTTTGCGCTCGGTGCGCGCCAGCGCATATTCTTCCTGCGTCTCCGGATGCAGGAATACCGGGAAGTCCTTGCCGACCGGGCGGAAGCCCTTGGCGATCATCCCGTCCGGCGTGGCGCCGACCACCACGTGGTCATGGTCCTTGACCGGCAAACCAAGCAGCGCATCGCGAACCGCGCCGCCAACAACATAAGTACGCATAGTCTCAGTCCGGCATGTCGGCGTCGTGCTTGGGCGCCGTTTCGGTTTCGGCCAGCGCCTCGCTGACCCAGCGCGCCACCGCAGGATGGGCCAGCACGCGCTGGCAGTAAGCGTCCAGCGCCGGCGCCAGCGTCACGCCATAGGTGCGGAAGCGCAGCACCACCGGCGCGTAGTAGGCATCGGCCAGCGAGAAGTCGCCGAACAGGAACTGGTGATGGCCGAAGCGCGACAGGCACTCTTCCCAGATTTCGCTGATGCGGCCAATGTCGGCCTGCGTGCCCGGCGTGCGGCCCTTGCCGGGGAAGCTGGCGCGGATATTCATCGACATCGAATTACGCAGGTCGCTGAAGCCGGCGTGCATCTCGGCGCACACCGAACGCGCCATGGCGCGCGCCGCCACGTCCTGCGGCCACAGATGCAGCTCCTGGAACTGCTCGGCCAGATATTCGCAGATCGCCAGGCTGTCCCAGATGGTCATCTCGTCGCCGGCCAGCAGCACCGGCACGCGGCCGGACGCCGAATAGCTGCAAATGCGGTTGGCGGTGTCGTCGCGGTCCAGCAGCACCCGCACCTCCTGGAATGGAATGCCGAAGGCGACCATCGCCACCCATGGCCGCATCGACCACGAAGAATAGTTCTTGTTGCCGATGACGAGCGTCAGGCCGGGCTGGCGCGCGGCCGCGAGGGCTTGCGACAGGCCTGGATCGAGTTGGGTAGTCTGCATGGGATACGTCCTGGTTATAAACGGTCAGCGCGGGGTGAAGCTGGTTTCCTGTTCTTCCTGCAGCGTATAGCCTTTCGGCTGCACATTGCCGAGGCGCGCCTTCAGCGATTGCGGACGCCCCTCAAACAACGCCGCATAGTAGGTCGAATTCGACATCACATTCTTGACGTAAGTACGCGTCTCCGAATACGGGATCGACTCGATGAAGATGGTGCTGTCCATCGGCTTGGTGAGCGCCGCACGCCAGGTGCGCAAGCGTCCCGGCCCGGCGTTGTAGGCGGCGGTGGCCAATACCTCGTTGCCGTCCATATTCCCCAGCACCATATTCAGGTAGTTCGTGCCGAGCATGATGTTGTAGCGTACATCGCTCAGCATATCCTGCGCGAAGTCGGACAGGCCGATCTTCTTGGCGACCCAGCGGCCGGTGGACGGCATCACCTGCATCAGGCCCGAAGCGCCGACGTGCGACTGCGCATCCATGATGAAGCGCGACTCTTGGCGGATCAGGCCATACACCCAGGCCTTGTCCAGGCCCAGCGTCTGCGTGGCCGGATGCATGACGTCATTATGCGGCGACGGGAAGCGCTGGGTGTAGTCGACCTGGATGCGGGTGCGCTCCGAGGTGTTGACCATGCGGTCGAGGATATTGTTCTGACGCGCGTATTCGGCGGCGGCCAGGTGTTCGCGCTCGCTCATGCCGCGCAGGCCCCAGTTCCATTCGCGCGTGCCCTCAAAGCGCAGGCGCATGCCGAAGAACTTCAGCGCGCGCTGGAAGTTCGGGTTGGCGGCAATCGGCGCGATCTCCGCCGCCGTCACCGGCGCGCCGGCTGGCGGGATGGTAATCAGTTTGCCGGATTCCTCCAGCGCCAGCTGGCCGTAGTAGTTGGACTGGTCCGAGATGCTGCGGAACAGCTGCAGCGCTTCGCCGGCCGGCTGGCTGGTGACGCCGTCGTGCGCCATCATGGCGCGGCCCAGCCAGTAGACCCAGGTCGGCTCGTTGCGCAGCGACGCCGGCATGGCGCGGATATTGTTCTCCACCTGGCGCCAGTCGCCGTTGCGCAGCGCGATGCGGGTCTTCCACTGGATCTGGTCGATCGACAGCGGCGCGCTGTTGGTGCGCTTCCAGTAGTCGGTGGTTTCCGGCGCCAGCGTGTACGACGACTGCAGGGCGATCGCGGCCCAGGCTTGCTGCTGCTCCTGCGCCGTCATCTTCGGCGTGGCCTTGTTCAGCGCCAGCGTCGCCAGCTTGATGCTGGTCTTGGCCAGGCGGCCGATGGCGACGATGTAAATCTGGTGATCCACCTTGCTTGGACCGATGCCCTTGGCCACGGCCAGCGTCGGCAGGTCGACCGCCTGCACCGCGCTCTTTTCCGAACCGTCCAGCAGCGCGACGATGCGGCGCGCCTGGCCGGTGGCGTTGAATTCGCCGGACAGGCGCAGTTGCGCGTACAGGTCTTCGGTATTGAACTGGCCGTTCTGGTATAGCGTCGCGATCAGGTCCGCGCACGGCTGGCCATACGCCGACGGCGCGGTCAGCAAGGCGCGTGCTTCGTCGGCCACTTTCTGGCCCTTGAGCGCGCGCGAAATCAGCGCGTAACATTTGACCTGGGTGTCGTCGTTGAGCACAAACAGCGGATACTGTTCGTCAAAGGTGGCCCAGTCGCGTTTGCGGCCCAGTTCCAGCAGCCAGTCGTTGCGCAGGCGGTCGACGATGGCCTGGCCCTGGTAGCGTTGGAAGAAATCGCGGATTTCGGCCGGCGCGGCATCCTTCAAATGGGATTTCAGCCGATAATAATCGACGTAGGACGGAATGGAGTAGCTGGTCAGGCGGGCGGCGTAGAAATCCGCTTTGCTGGCGTCATCCTGGCGCACAGCATCGCGCAGCAGCAGGAAGGAATCGTCGTCCCTGCGGCTATCTGCGCTGATGTCGTCGGCATGGGCAAACGAGGTAAAGGCAACGACGACCGCGCCGGCAATCCATTTCGAAACAGAAATCAATGTGCAACTCTCTATAAGTCTTGAACCAAATATGACCAGCGACCCTAGAATACCACGCAGCGCGTCCGGATCACCAGCCCGGAAGGCGGATTTGCGGAAGCAGCTGCTGACCGCGCGGCGCGCCCTGGACCCGGCCACGCGGGCGGCCTGGGACCGGGCGATTGGCGATCATGTGATCGACTGGTGGAAGACGGCGCGGCCGGCGGCGCTGGGCGTGTATTGGCCGCTGCGCGACGAGCCGGACCTGCATCCGGCCTATGCGGAACTGGCGCGCCTTGGTGCGCGGCTGCTGCTGCCGGTGGTGGTGCAAAAGGATGCGGCGCTGGAGTTTGCCGAATGGCGCATCGGCGAGGAGATGGTGAAGGACCAGATGGGGGTCGCGGTGCCGGCCGATCTGCGCTTGCAGGCGGCCTATCCGCCGGCGCTGCTGGTGCCTTGCCTGGGCTTTAACCCGCAAGGTTATCGATTAGGCTATGGCGGCGGATTCTACGACCGCACGCTGGCGCGGCACACGCCACGGCCGCAGACATTGGGAATAGCTTACCAATGCCTGCAAGTGCCGTTTGACAGCGATGGTCACGACGTGGCGCTGGACCGCATCGTCACCGAGTGATTACACCAGCCGTTGCCACAGCGCGGTGGTCGCCGCGGCCTGATTCATGCTGTAGAAATGCAGGCCCGGCGCGCCGCCTTGCAGCAGGCGTTCGCACAGGCCCGTGACCACATCCAGCCCAAACGCCTTGATCGACGCGCTGTCGTCGCCGAAGCTGGCCAGTTTGAGCCGCACCCAGCGTGGGATCTCGGCGCCGCACATATCCGAGAAACGCATCAGCTGCGTGTAGTTCGTGATCGGCATGATGCCCGCCACCACCGGCACGTCGATGCCCAGCTTGCGGGTCTGCTCGACGAACTGGAAGTACGCGTCCGCATTGTAGAAATACTGCGTGATCGCCGAATTGGCGCCGGCCTTGATCTTGCGCTCGAACGCCAGCAAGTCATCCTGCGGCGACTTGGCCTGCGGGTGCACTTCCGGATAGGCCGCCACTTCGATGTGGAACCAGTCGCCGGTCTCCTGGCGGATGAATTCCACCAGTTCATTCGCGTAGCGGAATTCGCCGGCCGCGCCGTAACCGCTCGGCAGGTCGCCGCGCAGCGCCACGATGCGCTTGATGTTGTGCGACTTGAATTCGGCCAGGATCTCGCGGATCGACTCGCGCGTGCCGCCCACGCACGACAGGTGCGGTGCAGCCTGTTCGCCGGCGGCCAGGATCTCGACCACGGTGTCCAGCGTGCCGCGCTGGGTGCTGCCGCCGGCGCCGAAGGTCACGGAAAAATATTTAGGATTCAGCTCGGACAGCTTGGCGCGCGTGACGCGCAGCTTTTCCGCGCCTTCCACCGTTTTCGGCGGAAAAAATTCGATACTGAAATTCGGATTATCCATCTGAGTTCTTCAAAAGTAAGGTAGACAGAGCCCAGGAAATAATGCTGTACAACACAGCGCCACCGACGGCGGACAGGAAGCTGTCCACATGGAAGCCATCCACCCATTGCGCCACCAGCCAGAACATGAAGCCGTTGATGATGAAGATGAACAGGCCCAGCGACACCAGCGTCACAGGCAACGTCAGCAGGAGCAATACCGGTCGTATCAGCGTATTGACCAGGCCCAGTACAAGAGCCGCGACGAGGGCTGCGCCTATGCTTGTGACATCGACGGAATGCATCAGGTAAGGCACTGCCAGCAAGGCAACGGCATTGATTAACCAGGTAAGGACCAAACGCATAAGAAGTTCTCGCTGCAAAAAAAGCGGGGCCAGCGGCCCCGCCCTTAACGATTAATAACGGTAGTGTTCTGGCTTGTACGGACCTTCTTGCGTCACGCCGATGTAGTCGGCCTGCTCTTTGGTCAGCACGGTCAGTTGCGCATTCAGTTTTTTCAACTGCAGGCGCGCCACTTTTTCATCCAGGTGCTTCGGCAGCACGTACACGCCGACCGGATACTTGTCGGTGTTGGCGTACAGCTCGATCTGGGCGATGGTCTGGTTGGCGAACGACGACGACATCACGTACGACGGGTGACCGGTACCGCAACCCAGGTTGACCAGGCGGCCTTCGGCCAGCAGGATGATGCGCTTGCCCGATGGGAAGATCACGTGATCCACTTGCGGCTTGATGTTTTCCCAGGTGTACTTCTTCAGCGCAGCAACATCGATCTCGTTGTCGAAGTGACCGATGTTGCAGACGATGGCCTGGTCCTTCATCTTCAGGATGTGTTCTTCGGTCAGGATGTGATAGTTGCCGGTGCAGGTGACGAAGATGTCGCCGTGTTCCGCAGCGTAATCCATGGTCACCACGCGGTAGCCTTCCATCGCGGCCTGCAGTGCGCAGATCGGATCGATCTCGGTCACCCAGACCTGCGCCGACAGTGCGCGCATGGCTTGGGCCGAACCCTTGCCGACGTCACCGTAACCGGCGATGACGGCGATCTTACCGGCGATCATCACGTCGGTAGCGCGCTTGATGCCGTCGACCAGCGATTCGCGGCAGCCGTACAGGTTGTCGAATTTCGACTTGGTGACGGAGTCGTTGACGTTGATCGCCGGGAAGGCCAGCTTGCCTTCTTTGTGCATCTGGTACAGGCGGTGCACGCCGGTGGTGGTCTCTTCGGTCACGCCCAGGATGTGCGGCAGACGCTTGGAGTACCAGGCCGGATCTTTGGCCAGGTGGGTCTTGATGGCGTTGAACAGGCAGATTTCTTCTTCCGAGCCTGGCGCGGCCAGCACCGAGATGTCTTTTTCAGCGCGCGCGCCCAGGTGCAGCAGCAGCGTGGCGTCGCCGCCGTCGTCGAGGATCATGTTCGAGTAGACCGGGTTGCCGGCGGCGTCGTTTGGCCATTCGAAGATGCGGTGGGTGTAGTCCCAGTATTCGTCCAGGGTTTCGCCCTTGATGGCGAACACCGGCGTGCCGTTGGCGGCGATGGCGGCGGCGGCGTGGTCCTGGGTCGAGTAGATGTTGCACGAGGCCCAGCGCACTTCGGCGCCCAGCGCTTCCAGCGTCTGGATCAGCACAGCGGTCTGGATGGTCATGTGCAGCGAACCGGTGATGCGGGCGCCTTTCAGCGTCTGGGCGGCGGCGAATTCCTCGCGGATCGCCATCAGGCCAGGCATTTCGGTTTCGGCAATCTTGATTTCTTTGTTACCCCATGGCGCCAGGGAGATATCGGCGACCAGGTAGTCTTGAGCGGTTTTGAGTACGGCGTTCATCACGCCCTCCTTTCATGTGTTGAAAAAAGTAACGTGAGCGCGGTTTGGATCTCCGAGCCTGGCGAAAGCTAGTTCGTCGCAGCGCTCCTCGGAACGTGCATTTTAGCATCGTTCCCCGGCGATGGCGACAACAATCCGCCCGTTTGCGCCAACGCAGAGGGGCGACAGCGCCACCGGCCTATAGTGTGCTCTTTTGCCCGCGAGTTCCATTATGGACATAGATCCACGCGATGCCGTTTGGGCTGAGACCCACGACTTACTTTACAACACTCGCTATACCGCAGGCATTGAGCAGGCGTTGCTGGCACGCTGGACTTGGTTGGACAGCATCACAAAAATTGCCGTCGCAATCTCATCGGGCGGAGGCGCGTTGGCTGGTCTCGTATTCTGGAAGAACAGCGACTATACTTTTCTATGGCCGGCTTTTACTTCTGCCAGTGCGCTGCTTGCAATCGTTTCAAGGCAACTCTCCGTCGCAGAAAAAATCAACCGTCACGCGACTGCCGCGACGAGTTTGACGTTATTGGCTGTCAATATCGAAAGTTTGATCGTGCGGATGAAGGTCAATGCCGTATTTTCCATCACCGAATTTGAGAAAAAATTACTCGGATTGCGCGACAAATACGGCAGCGAATACAGTAAGTTGCAACACGATCTACTGCTGACAGAGAAAATACGCACCAACGTACAAGAAAAGCTCAACATATCAATCAACACTTCGCAACGCTGAGAAGGAGCGATCATGGACGATGATTTCCGCCGCAGGTATTTGCCGCCAAAACCACCACCACCACCACCGGCTCGGCCCAAATAAAAACGCCCCGGAGTCCGGGGCGTTGTCACTTCTGGCTAGTGCCGAGGCCGGTTATTTCAGGCCGGCGGCGGCGCGCAGGATGGCGGCTTTGTCGGTGCGCTCCCACGAAAATTCCGGCTCTTCGCGACCGAAGTGGCCGTAAGCGGCGGTCTTGGCGTAGATAGGACGCAGCAGGTCCAGCATCTGCACGATGCCTTTCGGACGCAGGTCGAAGTGCTCTTGCACCAGCTGGGCGATTTTCTCGTCCGGAATCACGCCCGTGCCTTCGGTGTACACGGTGATGTTGATCGGACGCGCCACGCCAATCGCATACGACACCTGCACCTGGCACTGGCGCGCCAGACCAGCCGCCACCACATTCTTGGCCACATAACGGGCCGCATACGCTGCCGAACGGTCGACCTTCGATGGATCCTTGCCGGAGAACGCGCCGCCACCGTGCGGCGACGCGCCACCGTAGGTGTCAACGATGATCTTGCGGCCGGTCAGGCCGCAATCGCCCTGCGGGCCGCCGATGACGAAACGGCCGGTCGGGTTGACCAGGTATTTGGTGTCTTGCAGCCACTCTTTCGGCAGCACCGGCTTGATGATCTCTTCGATCACCGCTTCTTCGATCTGCTTGTGCAGCATTTCCGGCGCGTGCTGGGTCGACAGCACCACGGTATCCACCGCCACCGGACGGCCATTCACATAACGCAGCGTGACTTGCGACTTGGCATCCGGACGCAGCCATGGCAGACGGCCGTCCTTGCGCAGCTGCGACTGGCGCTCGACCAGACGGTGTGCGTAGTGGATCGCGGCTGGCATCAGCTCGGCGGTTTCGTCGCAAGCGTAGCCGAACATCAGGCCCTGGTCGCCAGCCCCCTGGTCCAGATCCAGACCGGCGCCTTCGTCCACGCCCTGGGCGATGTCCGGCGACTGCTTGTCGTAGGCGACCAGCACGGCGCAACCGCGGTAGTCGATACCGTAGTCGGTATTGTCGTAGCCGATGCGTTTGATGGTTTCGCGGGCAACCTGGATGTAGTCGACGTTGGCGTGGGTGGTGATTTCACCGGCCAGCACGACCAGACCGGTGTTGCACAGCGTTTCGGCGGCTACACGGGCTTTCGGGTCCTGGGCCAGGATCGCGTCGAGGATGGCGTCGGAAATTTGGTCGGCGACCTTGTCTGGGTGACCTTCCGAGACGGATTCCGAGGTGAAAAGATAATCGTTAGACATCGCAAGCTCCTGATATGGTGTGAATAATACGGTCGCATACCAACACGGCTTGCGACGCTTTAGCGATATTTATATCCCGCGTCGCAAGTTGTCATTAACTCAGCGGTTACTGCTTAACGTGGTATTTTACGCTTTTTTAAAAAAGCTTGCTTTCGATACAGGGCAATTTTCCGATGCTGGTTCCACTTTTTCGTTTTTTATCGATCTTCCCCTTGTCCGCGCTGCATGCGGCCGGCGCCGCGCTGGGCTGGCTGGTGTACTGGGCCTCGCCGTCCTATCGCCGCCGCATGCGCGACAACCTGGCGCAAGCCGGCTATAGCCAGTACCTGCCGGCCGCCGTTGCCGAAGCGGGCAAAAGCATGTTCGAACTGCCCTTCATCTGGTGCGCCGATCCGGCCCGCGTGTCGCGCCACGCCACGCTGGAAAACTGGGCGCTGGTGCAAACCGAGCTCGACGCTGGTCGCGGCATCGTCTTCATGACGCCGCACCTGGGCTGCTTCGAGATTGTGGCACAGGAAATCGCCCTGCGCACTGAACTGATGGTGATGTACCGCCCTCCCAAAAAAGAGGCACTCAAGCCGCTGATCGAAGGCGCGCGCGCGCGCAAGAATTTGCTGCTGGCGCCGGCCACCACGTCCGGCGTGCGCATGCTGGCCAAATTCCTCAAGAAAGGCCAGCCGGTCGGCGTGCTGCCCGACCAGGTGCCGCAGGAAGGCGAAGGCGTGTGGGCCACCTTCTTCGGCCGCAACGCCTACAGCATGACCCTGCCGGCCAAGCTGGCCCTGCTCGGCAACGCCACCGTCATCATCACCTACGCCGAGCGCCTGCCGGGCGGGCGCGGCTATGTGGTACGCTTCGTGCCCTTTGACGGCACCCTGGACGGCGACAGCGCCGCCCAGGCGCAAGCGATCAACCACGCCATGGAGCGCCTGATCGCCCGCAATCCGTCGCAATATTACTGGAGCTACAACCGCTACAAGGTGCCGCACGGCGTCGCTGCACCGGTGGCGGGAGAACACGCATGAAACTGATGTTGGGATTGATGTGGCTGCTGCACTGGCTGCCGCTGCCGCTGCTGGGACGCTTTGGCGCCGCCATCGGCAGCCTGTTGTTTGCGACGCTGCGTTCGCGCCGTCATATCGCGCTGACCAATCTGCGCCTGACCATGCCGGAACTGACCGAAGACGAGCGGATCGATATCGCCCGCCGCCACTTTCAGGCCTACTCGCGCAGCGTGTGGGAACGGGCGATTTTGTGGTGGGCGCCGGAAGCGCGCCTGAGGCGCCTGATCCAGATCGAGCCCAACGGCGTGATCCCGGTGGCCGAGATGACCGCCAAGCCGACCATCCTGCTGTGCCCGCACTTCGTCTGCCTGGACGTGGCCGGCGCCGCGATTGCCATGGAAGCCTCCGCCTCGTCGATGTACGTGACGCAGAAGAACGCCGCCTTCGACCAGGTGCTGCGCGCCGGCCGCGCCCGCTTCAAGCCGGTCAAGCTGTTCACCCGCCAGGATGGCATCAAGCCGATCCTGCGCGCGCTGCGCGACAAGCTGCCCTACTTCATGCTGCCGGACATGGATTTCGGCGAGAAGGATGCCGAGTTCGTGCCCTTCTTCGGCATCCAGGCCGCCACGCTGACCGCCACCGCCCGCATTGCCGCCACCACCGGCGCGCAGGTGATGCCGGTGATCGCTACCTTCCTGCCGAATTATCAGGGATGGCGTGTCAAATTCTATCCAGTGTGGGACAATTATCCCGGCGAGGATATGGTGGCCGCCACCCGCCGCATGAATGAGTTCATCGAGGAACGCGTGCGCGAAGCCCCGGCCGAATATTTCTGGACCCACAAACGCTTCAAGACCCGCCCTGACGGCGAGCCTTCGCTGTACAGCAAAAAATAAGCTAGCCATGAAACTCAAATTCACCAAAATGCACGGCGCCGGCAATGACTTCGTCGTCATCGACGGCGTCACCCAGCAGATCGACTTCACGCCGGCGCAGTGGCAGCTGCTGGGCGATCGCCGCTTCGGCGTCGGCGCCGACCAGATCCTGCTGGTGGAAAAGCCGACCGATGCCGGTTGCGATTTCCGCTATCGCATCTTCAACGCCGATGGCGGCGAAGTGGAGCAATGCGGCAACGGCTCGCGCGCCTTCGTCAAGTTCGTGTCGGAAAAGGGGCTGACCGACAAGCAATCGATCACCGTGCAGACCAAGGCCGGCGTGATCGTGCCGCGCCTGGAAGCCAACGGCAGCATCACGGTCGACATGGGTGCGCCTGTGCTGGAGCCGGGCCGCGTGCCGTTCGACGCCGATGGCCTGCACGGCGAAAAGCAGGGCGACGATACGCTGTGGCCGCTGGTGCTGGAACTGGGCGGCACGCGCGAGAGCGTGCTGATTTCGGCGGTATCGATGGGCAATCCGCATGCGGTACAGGTAGTCGACGATGTCGAGACCGCGCCAGTGGAACTGACCGGTCCGCTGATCGAGCATCACAGCCGCTTCCCGAATCGCGTCAACGCCGGCTTCATGCAGGTGCTTGATCGCCAGCATGTGAAGCTGCGCGTGTTTGAACGTGGCGTCGGCGAGACGCTGGCCTGCGGCACCGGCGCCTGTGCGGCGGCCGTGGCCGGCATCCGTCGCGGCTTGCTGGACAGCCCGGTGCGCGTCGATGCGCGCGGCGGCCAGTTGTCGATCAGCTGGGCCGGCGAAGGCCAGCCGGTATTCCTGACCGGTCCGGCCGTGACCGTGTTTGAAGGCGAAATCGAGATTTAAAACAGCTAGGCTGCCATCAAGTCATCCGGCAGCCAGGTCTTGAGCCGGTACAGGCGCTGGCGGTAATTGCCTTCCAGCCCATCCGGCCCGCTGTCGATGGACTCGAACAGGCGCACGATGCGGTCCAGCGCCTGCCGCTCGCGCGCAGTGCGCAGCAGCACCAGCCGGCGCTTGCTGCGGCCGTAGCTGGCGCGGATATCCACCACCAGGCAATGGCCGTGATCGGCCGCTTTCACATCCAGCAGCAACGCTTCCGCCCGGCTCAAGCCGAACAGCGCGGCCAGCTCCAGCCGCGCCGCCAGCAGCGGCTGGCTCTCCGACAATTCCCGCGTTAAACAGGTGATGACACTGCTCATCCAGTCCGCTTCCCTCGGCGCGGCCGCCACCCGTTGCAGCGCCGCTTCCGCCCCGGCGCAGCCCTGGGCGGCGGCCTTTTGCAGCCAGTAGGCCGCGCGCACATCGCTGTGCGCGTCGGTGCGGCGATTGCGCCAGGCGTACATGCCGCATTCCATCTGCGCGGCGCAGTGGCCCATGTCGGCGGCGCGCTCCAGATAGCCTTGCGCCTCGGCCACGCAGCGCTGCGAAAATTCCGGTTTCAGGTAGATGCGCGACAGCGCGAACCACGCTTCCGCCAGCCCTTGTTCGCCGGCCAGCGTCAGCCAGCGGATGGCGCGCTTGAAGTTGACGGCGGCGATGCCCTGGCTCTGGCGCCTGCCGTCACTGTCCATGCGCGCGAACCACAGTCCCAGCGCCAGCTGGGCGTTGCGCTCGCCACCATAGGCCGCCAGTTCGCGGCAATGCTGCAATTCGGCGTCGACACCGTCCGGTGGCAGCAGTTCGGCGCAGCGCGCCAGCAAGCCCAGCATCTGCGGCCCCGCTTGCCACTCGGCCATGCGCGCCGCTTCGGCGTCGGCCGGCGCGCGCGCCAGCAACGGCCCCAGCAAGGGCCGCGCCTGTTGCAGAAATGCCGCGTGATGGTGGCGCCACAGTTGATCGAGTTGCGCCGCCTGTTCCGCCGTCAAGGCCAGGTCGCCGCTCGCTTTCGGCAAGGCCGCAGGACGCAGCACGGCAGGACGGACGCCGCGCTCGGGCAAGGGCTTGTGGCGCAACGGCGCGCTGGCCGGCGGCGCCGTCTGCTGCTGGAACTGCGCCAGCACCAGCGCCGCCGCCGCGCTGCCGGCGTCACTGGCACGTTGATACCAGCACAGCACCTCCGGCAGCGCATTGCGGGCGATTTCAAACGGGATGTGGTTGCCGATCAGACGCCAGGCGTCGTCGCGCTCCTGGCGCGCGGCGCGCGCCAGCCAGTGCAGCGCGGTCGGCACGTTAAGCGGCAGGCTGGCGCCACCGAACAGATACAGCTTGCCCAGCGCCAGTTGGCAGTCCGCGTCTCCGGCGCGGGCGCCCCTGATGATCCCTAACTCTTCTCGATTTGCCATTGTCTCTTGTTATGCATGTCATCGAAGTGGGATGCGCCACTGTGTTATCTGCGGCGCCATTTGTATCCTAGTGTAGCGTGCCATCTGCGCCACACGCTAAAACAATATGCGTGGGCGCTTGATTTGCCACAAGCGGCGCCCCCCACCCTCGCCTGTACGCTAGAACTGTTTGATGCCCGGCTGAAAGCAAATGTTGTCCGATACGGGCCAAATGACGCGGCTGACAAGCGTTTCAAAAATACAACAAGAAGCCGGCCTTGCGCGGCTTTCGACCAAAACAAGCCGTCCCAATCGACCATTCCAGCGCCACCGGGCCAAGCAGCCATTAAGGTTTAAACAACCGGTCATGCAGCAGCGGGGATGAGAACTACACTTATAAAGGAATAAAAAATGAAAAAAACTCTGGTGGCTCTGGCTCTCTCGGGTGTGCTCATGGGCGTGACCTCGGGGGCATATGCGCAATCATCCGTCAGCATCTACGGCACGCTGGACGCCGGCATGTCGCGCCGTACCGATACTGACGTGACCGCAGTCGGCAAGCGCGACAACAACAAGCTGGGCTTCCGTGGCGTGGAAGACCTCGGCAACGGCCTGAAAGCCCTGTTCCAGCTGGAAATCCGCTACGAACCCGACACCGGCGTCATCGAAAACACCGTGCGTCCGCTGTTCCAGGGCCAGAGCCGGGTCGGCCTGCAAGGCGACTTCGGCACGCTGCGCTTCGGCCGCGCGCTGACGGCGTTCCAGGAAACCAGCACCGCCTTCGAACCATGGTCCGGCATGCCGGCCGTGGCCGGCTACCAGACCGACCTGCAAGTGGCCGGCTACACCAGCGATCCGATGAGCGTGGCCGGCAACTCGCTGAACCGCTTCTCCAACGCCGTGTTCTACAACACCCCGGTGATCGGCAATATCTTCCAGCTGAACGTCACCGTGGCCAGCCGCGAGGCCAACAACAACCCGATCATCATCGGCCGCGGCACCGCCACCGCGCCGCAATTCCCCGCCAACAGCATGGCGGCCAAGTATCCGTACTCGGTCAGCGCCACCGTCACCCAGGGGCCGTTCGCCGCCTACGGCGCCTATGAGCGCAACGCCGTGGCCACCAAGCTGTGGTCGGTCGGCGCCTCGTTCAAGCCGATCAACGACCTCAAGCTGATGGCCACCTACCAGCGCCAGGACCAGGACTACAGCCTGCCGATCAATCCGATCACCAAGGCCTGGATGATCGGCGCCAACTACAACATCGGCCTCGGCCTGGTGCGCGCCGGTATCGGCCGCAAGACGCCGGACAATGCGCTCAACGTCCCGACCATCGCCAAAACCAAGCAATTCTCGCTCGGCTACGACTACAACCTGTCGCCGCGCACCTATCTGTACGTGGACGGCACGCGCCGCAAAGCGACCGCCACCACCACCTTCAATTTCTACAGCGTCGGTATTCACCACAACTTCTGAGCGGACGCAGTCGCAGAACTGCCGGTGCGAGTTGGGGAATCACGGGCATGGGTCCACCATGCCCGTTTTTTTTCGTTTAAAATTGCACACCAACCTCGCCTACAAAGTACCTCATGACCGCCCCACTGGATTCCACACTCGTCGCGCAATACCTGACCGACCACCCGCAATTCTTCGAAGAACACGCCGACTTGCTGGGTGAAATCAAACTGGCCAGTCCGCTGACGGGCCGCGCCGTCTCGCTGCAGGAACGCCAGATGGAAGTGTTGCGCGACAAATACAAAACGCTGGAACTGCGCATGAGCAACCTGATGCGCCTGGCGTCGGAAAACGAAGCCATCGCCAACAAGTTCCACCGCTGGACCCAGGTGCTGCTGCAGTCGGAAGATGTCGGCTCGATGCCGCACTCCGTCACCAGCGGCCTGAAAAACAGCTTCGAGGTGCCGCAGGTGACCGTGCGCATCTGGGGCGCGGCGCCGGATTACGCCGACGAGTGGTTCGTCAAGGGCGTGTCGGAAGACGCGCGCATCTTCGCCAACAGCCTGCTGGCCCCGTACTGCGGCGCCAACAAGGACTTTGAAGCGGTGCGCTGGCTGGACGATCCATCGACCGTGGTGTCGACCGTCATCATCCCGCTGCGCAAGCCGGGCGACAAACAGGCGTTCGGCCTGCTGATCATGGGTTCGCAGGACGCCAACCGCTTCACCGCGCTGATGGCCACCGACTTCCTGGTCCACATCGGCGAGACCTCCAGCACCGCGCTGGCCTGGCTGCTGGCCTGAGCAGCCCCATGAGCGACGCTCCAGACAGCAAGCTGGCCTGGATCGACGCCTATATCGCCCAGCTCAAGGGTGTGCGCCAGTTGTCGCCGCACACCTGCGCCGCCTACGCCCGCGACCTGCAAGAGCTGGTGACGCTGACCGGCGCCACCGGCTGGCCGCAGCTGGACCACCACGCGGTGCGCCGGCTGACCGCCAAACTGCACGCGCAAGAACTCGATCCCCGTTCGATTGCCCGCAAGCTGTCCAGCTGGCGCGGCTTTTTCAACTGGCTGGGCGAACAAATCCCGCTGGCTGCCAACCCGGTGCAGGGCGTGCGCGCCCCCAAACGCGCCAGGACGCTGCCGCGCGCGCTGTCGGTGGACGATGCCGTGCAACTGGTGGCGCCAGCGCGGCCGGCGGCCGGCAATGGCGCCGAACCGGCCGACCTGTGCAACCGCGCCATGTTCGAGCTGCTGTATTCCAGCGGCCTGCGGGTCTCGGAACTGGCCGGACTCGACCGGACGCCGCACAAGGACAGCCTCGGCTGGGTCGACCTCGACAACCGCGAAGTGCTGGTCACCGGCAAGGGCAACAAGCGCCGCACGGTGCCGGTCGGCAGCGCCGCGCTGGCCGCGTTGCACGCCTGGCTGGCGGTGCGGCCGGCGCCGTCAGATGGCAGCGACGCGCTGTTCCTCAGCACGCGCGGCAGCCGCGTCTCGCCGCGCGTGATCCAGCAGCGGCTGCATACCCACGGCGTGGCCAACGGCGCGCCGGTGCACGTCCATCCGCACATGCTGCGCCACTCGTTTGCCTCGCACGTGCTGCAATCGTCGGGCGACTTGCGGGCGGTGCAGGAAATGCTGGGCCACTCCAGCATCAGCTCGACGCAGGTCTACACGGCGCTGGATTTCCAGCATCTGGCCGAGGTCTACGACAAGGCCCACCCGCGCGCCAAGGTGAAGTAGTACACGCGTGCTGATATTGCTCAATTGGACGAATTGCTAGCCGCCGCAGAATTCCGGCATAATCAGCCGATTGCATTTCCGCATTTTGAATTAAAGACAACCACCATGATCCCAACCACCATCCTGACCGGCTTCCTCGGCGCCGGCAAGACCACGCTGCTCAACCGCATCTTGCAAGAAGATCACGGCATGCGCATCGCCGTGATCGAGAACGAATTCGGCGAGGAAAATATCGACAACGAAATCCTGGTGCGGGATACCGGCGAGCAAATCGTTGAAATGAACAACGGCTGCATCTGCTGCACCGTGCGCGGCGACCTGATCGTGGCGCTCAGCAACCTGGCGCAGAAGCGCGACGCTGGCGAAATCCAGTTCGACCGCGTGGTGATCGAGACCACCGGTCTGGCCAATCCTGGTCCGGTGGCGCAGACCTTCTTCGTTGACGAGGAAGTGGGCGCTAACTACATGCTGGACGCAGTGGTCACCGTGGTGGACGCCCGCCACGCCATGGACCAGTTGGACCAGCACGAAGAAGCCCAGCGCCAGGTCGGTTTCGCCGACAAGATCCTGCTGTCCAAGACCGATCTGGTGAGCGACGAAGAACTGGCGACGCTGACCGCCCGCCTGGCGCGCATCAACCCGCGCGCGCCGATCAGCAAGTCCGACTTCGGCCGCGCGCCGATTGCCGAGGTGCTGGATCTGAAAGGCTTCAACCTCAACGACAAGCTGGAACTGGACCCGGACTTCCTGCTGACCGACCAGGTGCATGAAGACGGCCACGTCCACGACGAACACTGCGGCCACGATCACCATCATCACGATCACGGCCATGACCACGATCACCACCACAGCCACCACACCGACGACATCGCCGCGTTCGTCTTCAAAAGCACGCGCCCGTTCGACACGGCCAAGCTGGACGAGTTCCTCGGCGGCCTGGTGAATGTCTACGGTCCTCGCATGCTGCGCTACAAAGGCGTATTGTTCATGCAGGATGCCGACCGCAAGGTGGTATTCCAGGGCGTGCACCAAATCATGGGCAGCGATCTCGGCGCGAAATGGGGTGAAAACGACGTTCGTGGCAGCAAAATGGTATTTATCGGGAAAAATCTGCCCAAAGACATCTTTATTAGCGGTTTAGAACAATGTCTGGTATAAACTATCCCGGTTTTGTGGGGATGGCTAAAAAGCCACAAAATTCGGGCTGATTAATTTGATTGAAAACTCTGTCGTATCGAAGGTAAGCGAAGTTATGACCAAAACTAATAAATCGACCCCCGCCGCCGCCGAGCGCATCCTGACCGAAGAAGAAATTCTGAAGATGGATGACAAGGACTATATGAACCCAGCGCAAATGGCTTTCTTTAAGGCCAAGCTGCAACAGCTGGAAAAAGAGCTGCTGAAAAACGCCGGCGAAACCACCGAACACCTGCGCGAAACCGTGCTGGTGCCGGATCCGGCTGACCGCGCCACCATCGAAGAAGAACACGCGCTGGAACTGCGCACCCGTGACCGCGAACGCAAGCTGCTGAAAAAAGTGCAGCAATCGATCGCCGCGATCGACGCCAACGACTACGGCTGGTGCGAAGAAACCGGCGAACCGATCGGCATTCCACGCCTGATCGCCCGTCCGACTGCTACCCTGTCGCTGGAAGCGCAACAGCGTCGTGAACTGAAGCAAAAATTGTACGGCGATTAATTCCGCCGCACACCAAGGAAGCACGCGCCTGACACCGCGTGCTTTTTTTACGTAAATTTTCATTTCCCCTCCGACCTGTAATGCGGCAAGCGCGACGCTTCCGGCTACACTATGGCGATGGGATTGTTCTCTCTTTTCAAGAAAACCGACACGCTGCCGCCGCTCACCGACGACGAGCAGGCGCGACTGGCCGCGAATAGCGAACTGGAGCGTCAACACCAGCAAGCGCGCCAGCGCGAAATCGCCCGCGCCACCGCCATGAAGATCGACGCCATCGAGTCGGCGATGGAAGCCGACATCTTCAACCTGCCGGAACCGGCGTGGGGCAGCCAGCGGCCGGTCCGCCCGGCGCCAGCCGCCAGCGCCGGCGATGACGAACTCGGCGACTTCCCCACCACCCTGCTGCTGAGCGACGAACTGCCGCTGGCGGCCGCCGACGACAACGCACCGGCGGTGGAAGAAATCGCCATCCTGTACGCCAACGGCCAGGCCGCCGTGGCGCAGCAGATGCTGCTGGCGGCGGTGGCCGACAACAGCCGCCCCAATAGCGACCGCAACGCCTGGTGGATGCTGTTCGACCTGTACCAGGTCAGCGGCCAGCACGACGCCTTCGACAACCTGTCGATCGACTACGCCAGCACCTTTGAAACCTCGCCGCCGCCATGGCAGGCGCCGGCCGTGCTGGCAGCCGCATCGCCCGGCTGGGCCGGCCTGACGCCGACCGCCGCGCTGTCCGGCATGCTGGACCGCCACAGCG
>NZ_WWCT01000011.1 GCF_009857605.1 Duganella levis
TGGGCCGCGAGTTTGCGCTGCTGACGGCGGTGGCGGCGCTGATCGCGCTGCCGCCGGCCTGGCTGGCGATTGCGCGCTATCTGGCGCCGTTTGCCGAACGCTCGCCGCTGGGTGGATGGGCGCCGCTGGTGGCGCTGGTCCTGGTGCTGATCGTGGTGGCGGCAGCCACCGCCCGCCATACCTGGTCGGCAATGCGCATCGCGCCCGCGCAGGCGCTGCGCCAATAAAAAAAGGGCAGCCACTGGCTGCCCTTTTTTAAATGCTTAGTACGCTTATGGCGACGAAACCAGCGTGACGTCGAATACCAGTGCCGAATTGGCCGGAATCGCCACGCCATAGCGTGCATTTCCGGCTTTCGCGGTAGCGCCGTAGGCCAGGTTGGCCGGGATGATGATGGTACGCGTACCGTTCAGCTGCATGCCGATCACACCGGTGCTGAAGCCGGAGATAACGTCCGTGCTGCCCGTGACGAATTTCAGCAGCGCATCGCCAGTCGCCGTGTTGTCGTCGAACTTGGCGCCTTTGAAGGTGCTGCGGGTGCCGTCATACAGCCAGCCGGTGTAGCGCACGCTGACGGTCTGGCCGCTGACAACCGCCGTGCCGGTGCCGGTGGTGACGTCAATGGTTTTCAGTTCGGTCGCCGGCACGTTAGGAATGACAACCTGCGGGCTGACGTTGACCATCACGAAGTCATACACCAGCGGCGCATTGGGCGTGATGGCGGCGTACTTGATGCCGTTGACGATTTGCGCGTCGCGAGTATTGGCGCCATAAGCCAGGTTGGCCGGCAGGATGGCGGTGCGTTTGCCGCCCGCCTGCATGCCGATCAGCGTCTGGTCCCAACCGGTCAGCATCGCGCCCACGCCAACGGTGGCGGTGAAGGTGGTGCCGATGTCGACCGAACTTTCGATTTTTTCGCCGCGATAGCCGTTGGCGGCCTGGTTGGCGTCATACAGGTAACCGACATAGGTGAAGGTGACCAGATCGCCCGACGCGGCCGCGCGGCCGGTGCCGACGGCGGTTTCCGTCATCTTGTACGCCGGCTGGACCACCACAGGGACCTTCGGAGTCTTGTCGCCGCCACCACCGCAGGCGGCCAATACCGCTGCGCACACCGCAACGGCGAATAATTTCAACATCGCTTTCATATTTACCTTTGATCGAATTCGTATAGTCGGTAGGTCCCGGCGCAGAAGTTTATCAGACGACGGCACTTACACTCCCGGCACTACATTCAGTTACATTATTTTGTATTCAAATTTCCACTTGCGTGCCAAGTTCAATCACGCGGTTGGGTGGAATCTGGTAGTAGTCGGCGGCGCCGCGCGCATTGCGCGACATCGCCACGAACAAGTGCTCGCGCCAGGTCGCCATGCCGGAGCCGGGCGTCGAAATCACCGTCTGGCGGGCGATGAAGAACGAAGTCTCCATCATCTCGAACGGCAGGCCAAGGCATTCGCACAGCGCCAGCACTTTCGGAATATCTGGTTCGTCCTTGAAGCCGTAGTAGACGCTCAGCTGGTAGCACTGGTGGCCCAGGTCCGTCACCCTGACCTGTTCATCCTCCGGCACCCACGGCTCTTCCACCACGTGCACGGTGAAGAACACCACCCGTTCATGCAGCACCTTGTTGTGCGACAGGTTGTGAAGCAGCGCGTGCGGCACGCCGTCGCTCTCGCCGCGCAGGAAGATGGCAGTGCCGTAGACACGGGTCGGCGGCGCCACAAACAGCGAGGACAGGAAGTCTTCCAGCGGAATCGCGTGCTTCTGCAGATTCTCGAACACCAGCTCACGGCCGCGCTTCCAGGTCAGCATCACGGTGAACAGGATCACGCCCAGCAGCAGCGGGAACCAGCCGCCGTGGAACAGTTTCAGCGTGCTGGCCGAGAACAGCGCGATGTCGATCGCGATGAAGAAGCCGGTGGCGGCGAAGCACAGCGCCAGCGGCAAATGCCAGCGGTAGCGGATCACGAAGAAGGTCAGGAAGGTGGTGGCCAGCATGGTGGCGGTGACCGCAATGCCATAGGCGCCGGCCAGCTTGTCCGAGGAGCCGAAGCCCACCACCGCCAGCAGCACCACCGCCAGTTGCAGCCAGTTGACGGCCGGGATGTAGATCTGGCCGATCTCGCTGGCCGAGGTATGCAAGATGCGCATGCGCGGCAGCAGGCCCAGTGCGATGGCCTGTTTGGTCATCGAGAAGGTGCCGGAAATGGTGGCCTGCGAGGCGATCACCGCCGCCAGCGTCGACAGCACCACCAGCGGGTAGACGCTCCACGCGCCCAGCTGCTGGAAGAAGGGATTGGAAATGGCGTCCGGATGGGTCAGCAGCAGCGCGCCCTGGCCCAGGTAGTTCAGCGCCAGCGCCGGGAACACGATCAGGAACCAGGCGGCGCGGATCGGTTTCTTGCCGAAGTGGCCCATGTCCGCATACAGCGCCTCGGCGCCGGTCAGCGACAGCACCACCGCGCCCAGCGCGACGAAGGCGATCATGCGGTTTTCGTACATGAAGCGCAGCGCGTGATAGGGATTGAGCGCGTACAGGATCTGCGGTGCTTCGACAATGTTCACCAGTCCCATGATGGACAGCGCGGCGAACCACACCACCATGATCGGGCCGAAGAAGCGGCCGATGCCGGCGGTGCCGTGTCGCTGCATGGCGTACAGCGTGATCAGCACGATGATGGTGAGCGGCACGATGTACTGTTCCAGTCCGGTCGCCGCCACTTCCAGACCCTCGATCGCGCCCAGCACCGAAATGGCCGGGGTGATCACCGAGTCGCCGTAGAACATGGTGGCGCCGAACACGCCCAGCAGCATCAGCGGATAGTGCCAGCGCGGCGCCGCCTTGGTGACGGAATTCAGCGCCAATGCCATCAGCGCCATGATGCCGCCTTCGCCACGGTTATCGGCGCGCAGCACCAGCGTCACGTATTTCAGCGACACGATCAGCGTCAGGCCCCAGAAAATCAGCGAAATGATGCCCAGCAGATTGCCTTCGCTCAGCGCCAGGCCGTGCTCGGGATCGAAGATGGTTTTGAGGGTGTAGAGGGGACTGGTACCGATGTCGCCATAAACGATGCCGACAGCCGCCAGCGTGAGTGCCGCGAGACTGCTTTTCTTGTGTTGCTCGGTCAAGATTGCACCTGTTGTTGTTTTGGTGCATTGCACAATAGGTCAAGACTTTGCAAAAGGCAAGGAGATTTTGGCATAAGAAATCGTTCAAAACGGTCAATACCGTGAGTGTACGCCGCCACGGACGCTAGCGCGAGTGCGGCCGCCAGCGGAGCGGACACAGATGGCGGATAATGTCAGACTGTCCACACCTTTTAGCCGGTCCGCCCCATGAACTTAGGTATTTTGTACGCCACGCTCGCGTTCTTTTGCTGGGGCCTGTTCCCGTTGTATTTCCATGCCCTCGACGAGGTGCCGCCGCAGGAAATCCTCGCCCATCGCATGCTGTGGTCGCTGTTGTTCCTGGTGATCGTGCTGACCGTGCGCCAGCAATGGAAATGGTTGCCCAAGGTGTTGCGCCAACCGCGCATCCTGGTCAGCTTTGTCGCCAGCGCGCTGCTGCTGACCGCCAACTGGTTTATCTACATCTGGTCGGTCAACAACGGCCACGTCATCGACGCCAGCCTCGGCTATTTCATCAATCCGCTGATCAACGTGCTGCTGGGGCTGGTGGTGCTGAAGGAGAAATTGCGCCGTGGCCAGTGGATCGCCATGGCGGTGGCCGCCAGCGGCGTGGCCTGGCTGACCTGGCAGGCCGGCGAACTGCCATGGATTGCCTTAATTTTAGGCATCACCTTCGGCGGCTACGGCCTGCTGCGCAAAACCGCCGCGCTGGCGGCGCTGGAGGGCTTGTCGCTGGAAACCATGATTCTGTTCCCGCTGGCGCTGGTGTATGTGCTGTGGCTCAGCTGGCACGGCCACAACGCCTTCCTGAATACGCCCCACGACAGCACCCGCTGGCTGCTGGCCGCCGCCGGGCCGATCACCGCGATTCCGCTGCTGCTGTTTGCCGCCGGCGCGCGCAAGATTCCGATGGCGGTGCTGGGGCTGATCCAGTATTTGTCGCCGACCATGCAGGCGCTGCTGGGCGTGTGGGTGTTCCACGAAGCCTTCCCGGCCGCCCGGCTGGCCGGCTTCCTGGTCATCTGGACAGCCCTGATCCTGTACGTGCTGGAGGGGCTGTGGGTGAGCCGGCGAAATAGCGCGCCCGCCTGACGCCAACGCAGGCTGCCTGGTCTACAATTGAATGACTTTCCACACAGTACTTAAAGGGCCTGCGGCATGCGTAAACATCTTCTCCCCCTCCTCCTCACCACGGCACTGGCCGCCAATGCGGCGCTGGCGCAGACGCCGGACGCGTCCATGATCCAGCTTGGCAGCGATATCCCGGCCAAATGGAAAGCCCCGGAGGAAGCCTACAACTACGTGCGGCGCGAGGTGATGATACCGATGCGCGACGGCGTCAAGCTGCATACCGTGATCATGGTGCCGAACGGCGCGCGCGAGCTGCCGATGCTGCTGGAACGCACGCCCTACGATGCCGATGGCTTTGCGCAGAAAGGCCCGTTGGGCTTGCGCGACGCAGTGCGCTCGGCCAACCGCGAATGGGTCGACGACGGCTATATCCTGGTGTACCAGGACATCCGCGGCAAATACGGCTCGGAAGGCAAGTATGTGATGACGCGGCCGCCGATCGGTCCGCTCAATTCCACCAAGACCGATGACACCACCGACGCCTGGGACACCATCGACTGGCTGGTGAAGAACGTCAAGGAAGGCAACCAGCGGGTCGGCATGATCGGCTCGTCCTACGATGGCTGGACCGTCACCATGGCGCTGCGCGACCCGCATCCGGCGCTGAAGGTGGCGGCGCCGGAAAGCCCGATGGTCGACGGCTGGATGGGCGACGACTGGTTCCACTACGGCGCCTTCCGCCAGGTCAACCTCGATTATTTCTCCGGCCAGACCAGCAAAACCGGCAAAGGCAGCAATGTGCCGCGTCCCGGCGCCGACGATTACCAGACCTTCCTCGACGCCGGCACCGCCGGTAACTGGGCCAAACAGCACGGCTTCGACCAGCTGGGCTTCTGGAACCGTCTGGCGGCCCATCCGTCCTACGACGCCTTCTGGCAACTGCAAGCGGTAGACAAGATGATGACCGCCAAGCCGTCCAACGTGCCGACCATGTGGCTGCAAGGCCTGTGGGATCAGGAAGATATGTACGGCGCCATCACGGCCTGGGAAGCGCTGAAGGCCAAGGGCAAGGCCGGCAACAACCATCTGGTGATGGGGCCGTGGTATCACAGCCAGATCAACCGCGCCGCCGAGCGCCTGGGTCCGCTCAAGTGGAATGGCGACACCGCCGCCGATTTCCGCCGCGACGTGCTGATCCCGTTCTTCAACACCTACCTGAAGGACCGCAAGCCGGCCGAACCGCTGGCGCCGGTGATGATCTTCAACGCCGCCAACAAGCAATGGGACAAGTTCGCCGACTGGCCGGGCACCACCCAGCTGACGCCGCTGTACCTGCAAGCCGATAGCGGCCTGGCCTTCCAGGTGGCGCCGGCCGGCGAGGACAGCTATGTCTCCGATCCGGCCAAGCCGGTGCCGTTCCTGGCGCCGCCGGTCAGCTTTGCCGATCACGACCGCTGGACCACCTGGCTGCTGCAGGACCAGCGCGCAGTGGCCACCCGCACCGATGTGCTGTCGTACAAGACGCCGGTGCTGACCGCGCCGGTCACGCTGCAAGGCGCGCCGATGGCCGATATCTTTGCCAAGACCACCGGCACCGACGGCGACTTCGTCGTCAAGCTGATCGACGTGTTCCCGCCGTTTGTTGCCGAGCAGCCGGAGATGGGCGGCTACCAGCTGGCGATCAGCCAGGACATCTTCCGCGGCCGTTACCGCCAGAGTTTCGAGCATCCAACGGCGATTCCGGCCGGCGTGGTGCAGGAATACAAATTCCGCCTGCCGACTGTGAATTACGTGTTCAAGCCGGGCCACCGCATCATGGTGCAGATCCAGTCGTCGCAGTTCCCGCTGTATGACCGCAATCCGCAGACCTTTGTGCCGAATATCTTCTTCGCCAAACCGGAAGATTTCCAGAAAGCGACAATCTCGGTGCAGCGCGGCGCGGCCGGCGCCAGCTCGGTCCTGCTGCCGGTCGTGCCGGCCAGCACCGCGCTGAAATAAAGCGCTGCGGCGATGGCGCGCGCGTGCCGCCTGGCCGGCGGCGCGCCTATAATGCACGCCATCGCCTGTACAATCAGCATTGTTTATTTTTTTAGAAAGCCTCAGTAATGGCCAATTACGTCTACACCATGAATCGCGTGGGCAAAATCGTCCCGCCTAAACGCCAGATCCTGAAAGATATCTCGCTGTCCTTCTTCCCGGGCGCCAAGATCGGCGTGTTGGGCCTGAACGGCTCCGGCAAGTCCACCCTGCTGAAAATTATGGCAGGCATCGACACCGACATCCAGGGCGAAGCGCGTCCGATGCCGGGCCTGAACATCGGCTACCTGCCACAGGAACCGCAACTGGACCCGGAAAAAACCGTGCGTCAGGAAGTGGAATCCGGCCTGGGCGAAGCGTTTGAGGCGCAAGCCAAGCTGGACGCCGTGTACGCCGCCTACGCCGAGGAAGACGCCGACTTCGACGCGCTGGCCGCCGAGCAGGCGCGCCTGGAAGCGATCATTTCGTCGTCCGACGGCGGTAACCTGAATCTGCAACTGGAAATGGCCGCCGACGCGCTGCGCCTGCCGCCATGGGACGCCAAGGTCGGCATCCTGTCCGGTGGTGAAAAGCGCCGCGTGGCGCTGTGCAAGCTGCTGCTGTCCAAACCGGACATGCTGCTGCTCGACGAACCAACCAATCACCTGGATGCGGAATCGGTCGAATGGCTGGAGCAGTTCCTGCTGCGCTTCCCGGGCACCGTGGTCGGCATCACCCACGATCGCTACTTCCTCGACAACGCCGCTGAGTGGATTCTGGAACTGGACCGTGGCCATGGCATTCCATGGAAGGGCAACTACTCGTCGTGGCTGGATCAGAAGCAAGACCGCCTGAAGCAGGAAGAAGCCACCGAATCGGCCCGCCAGCGCGCGCTGCAAAAAGAACTGGAATGGTCGCGTCAGAATCCGAAGGCGCGCCAGGCCAAGTCGAAAGCCCGTCTGGCCCGCTTCAACGAGCTGAGCGAGTACGAATACCAGAAGCGCAACGAGACCCAGGAGATTTTCATCCCTGTGGCCGAGCGTCTGGGCAATGAAGTGATCGAATTCAAGAACGTGTCGAAGGGCTTCGGCGACCGCCTGTTGCTGGACAACGTCTCGTTCACGATTCCGCCGGGCGCCATCGTCGGCATCATCGGTCCGAACGGCGCCGGTAAATCGACGCTGTTCAAGATGATCGCCGGCCTGGATCAACCGGATAGCGGTGAAGTGGTGATCGGCCAGACCGCGCGCGTGTCGCTGGTCGACCAGAACCGCGACAAGCTGCAAGACGCCAAGACCGTGTTTGAAGACGTGTCCGGCGGCGCCGACGTGCTGAGCGTGGGCCGCTTCGAAATGCCGTCGCGCGCCTACCTGGGCCGCTTCAACTTCAAGGGCGGCGACCAGCAGAAGATTGTCGGCAACCTGTCCGGTGGTGAGCGCGGCCGTCTGCACCTGGCCAAGACGCTGCTCAAGGGCGGCAACGTATTGCTGCTGGATGAACCGTCAAACGATCTGGACATCGAAACCCTGCGCGCGCTGGAAGATGCGCTGCTGGAATTCGCCGGTTCCGTGATGGTGATCTCGCACGATCGCTGGTTCCTGGACCGTATCGCCACCCACATCCTGGCGTTCGAAGGCAACTCGCAAGTCACCTTCTTCGACGGCAACTACCAGGAGTACGAAGCCGACAAGAAGAAACGCCTGGGTGAAGAAGGCGCCAAGCCAAAACGCATCCGCTACAAGCCGCTGACCAACTAATCAGCCTGGCTGAGGTCTGCTGCACAACAAAAAGCCGGACCTGCGTGAGCAGGCCCGGCTTTTTTATACTGCGGTGCGCTTAGAAGTTGTAGCGCAGGCCGGCGGTAACGGCGCCGGCTTTACGGCCGGTGTCGATGTCGCTCTTGCCGTAGTTTTCATATTCCAGCGAGACTTTGACGTTCTTGTTGATGGCGTATTCGCCACCGACCGAAGCGTACAGCGCGGTTTTGTTGTTGCTGCCATTCAACGAGGCGATGCCCGAGGTGGTCACTTCGTTGTGGTTTTGCGCTACGCCCAGCTTGCCGAATACGGCGAAGTCACGGGCCACTGGCCAGGTGCCTTTACCTGCAACGTAGAACGAGTGCGCGTCGGTGTTGATGCCGCCGGCAGCGCCGTTCTGCGTGTAGTTATAGCTGCGTTTGCCGAAGTCGGTGTAACCGGCTTCCACTGCCCAGGTGTTGTCGATGTTATAGCCACCATAGATCTTGCCAGCTGCCTTGGTACCGCTGTGGTTATCGCCACTGACGGCGCCTGCGCCGACGGAGTCGCCGAAGTCATAACGGCTGCCAACCACGCCTGCACCGATGTAAGCGGTACCGGCTGCATCCTGGGTGTTGGATTGGGCATAAGCTGCGGTGCCACTCAGAGCGGCTGCGGAAGCGACTAAAGCAAAGATAATTTTTTTCATGATTTTGATCTTTCAGCAAAATGGTTGAAGCGGGACTTGCTTGGGATCGCAGTTGCTATTGAATTGCGATGTATCCAAGATAGCACTCCAGCCAACCAACGTCACGGCCGAATTAGTAAGAAGTGTGACGAGATGTAAGCCATACTATCATTGGCAAATTTCAAGGTCTGCCAAACTTAAGGATAGCTTAAAATTTTCACGGATCCGTTGTCTACTAACCAATGGAAGAATTGATCAGGCGAAAAGTCAGGTTGATGCGCGGTCCGCGCGGCGTGCGTTCCTTATTAATTCCATGCATCCAGTGTTGTTGCAATACGCCCGCCATCAACAGCAGACAACCGTCGCCCAGCGCCAGTTTGACGGTCTTCGGCAGCGTGCGGTGCTTGAGGATGAAGGTGCGCGGCGCGCCAAAGCTGACCGAGGCGATGGCCGGCTCGGGACCGAGTTCGCGTTCGTCGTCGGCGTGGAAGCCCATGCTGTCGCGCTCATCGCGGTAGTAATTGAGCAGCAGGCTGTTGAAGCGCCGGCCGGTAACCTGCTCGACCACCTGTTTGATGTGCAGCTGGAGCGCCGTGAACGGTTGCGGATGGAAGGTCTTGCCCGAATAGCGGTAGCTGGCCTCGCCATGCCAGGCCGACAGACGCGGCTGCATGTGCAGCTTGCCCCAGACCTTGATCTGCTCCGCGCGCCAGTCGGTTTCGGCCAGCAGGCGGCGCATCACCTCGTCCGGCGCCAGGTCCAGCGCCAAGCGCTGCTGGAACCACAGTTCGCCATCTTCGATGGGGATGGGCGTGAGGGCAGTGTCGTCGGCAAATAAGTCCATGCGCGGTATGATACCGGCACCACGCAATCAAGGAGTCTTCCGCATGAACAAACGCCAGTTCCTGGGCACCGCCGCGCTGGCCGGCGTGTCCGCCAGCATCAGCTTGCCGGCGCGCGCCGCTGTCGACAATGGCCCCACCCTGCTGACCGTGACTGGCGCGATCAGCAAGCCCAACCGGGGCAAGCTCGATCCGGTGCGCGATCAGATGATGTACAAGCAAAAGCTCAGCTTCGAGCGCGCGCATGGCTTCGACTACGCGGCGCTGAGCGCGCTGCCGTCCATCGCCATCAAGCCGACGCTGGAATACGACGCCAAGGCGCACGGCTTGAGCGGTCCGCTGCTGGTGGACGTGATGAAGGCGGCCGGCGCCAATCTGAATGGCACGACCAGGCTGGTGCTGCGGGCGGTGGATGGTTTTGCGGTGACGGTGACGGTGGCCCAGGCCACGGCGCAGCGCTACATCGTCGCCACCCATCTGGATGGCGCGCCAATGGCGCTGGGCGGGCTGGGACCGCTGTGGGCGGTGTACGATGCGGACAAGGTGGCCGAGATGGCCGCCAAACCGCTAACTGAACGGTTTGGCTTGTGCCCTTGGGGCTTGTATCACATCGATGTGCAGGCCTAAAAGCAGCCTTTAGGCGTAAGCTTCGGCCAGGCTCATTACGCGTGGCGCGATGGTGATGCCGATGCCGCCGAACAGCGCGGTGATGGCAGCCATATTGGCTTCCAGTTCGTCAGCCTTCCAGCCTTCGAACAGGTCGGTGCCGGCTTTCTGGAAGTGCAGGTCCAATACCTTGCCGCGGTCCTTGTGGGTATAGCCGCCGCTGTAGGTTTGCTTGAAGCCGAGCGCGGCCAGCTGGGCCAGCACTTCGGCAGGAGCATTGTCCGGATCGGTTGCCAGGAACACGCCGAAGGTCTTGCCAGGCGGTTTTGCGGCAATGTCTACGTCGTAAATGCCAGGCGCTTTCGTGACGGTCGTACTTTTCAGAAATAACATGTTCTTACCCCTACTATCCAAATTGGCGCCGGTTAGCTTGCAGATTGATTCTTGTAGAAAACATTCTAAGAAACAAGCTTATTGCTAATCGTGCCGTTTGTCGACTGATCCCGGTACTTATTTGTGAATTCGTGTCATTACAACTGCAACTAGCTTGTCCCGGACAAGCGGAGTAACTAGTTGAAATATAGTTGTTAAGTAGTAATTTGCAAGAAGATACGCGAGGAAGCCCTATTTCTGCGGCTTTCTGGCCGCCAATGCTGTGGTCGGACCGACAAGAGACTGATACAACGCTCCCGTGTCCGCGTCCCACTGGCTGACGGCGTGCTGCTGACGGGCCACGGTCGCCAGATCGCCGCGCGCGATCGGCCCGCTCAAAGCCGCCGCCGCGCCCAGCCGGAACACATTCGCCATCGATTCGCTGGCCAGCGGCTGCGCCAGCTGGCGCGCCACCGGTTCCGGAATGCCGGCCGCCTGATACGCGCGCAACGCCGCGTCCAGCACCGTCACCAGGTAATTACTCGCAAACACGGCCGCCGCGTGATACACGGTTTTAGCCGACGCGTTGATCGTCACCGGCTGCGCGCCGATCGCCTGCAAGGCGGGCGTCAGCACCGCCAGCGCGCCGTCATCGCCTTCAATGCCACAGAAAGTGCCTGAAAATTGGGCAGCCACCGCCGCCGGATCGGCAAAGCTGCGGATCGGATGCACGCTGGCCACCAGTGCGCCGGCTTCGCGCGCGGCGCGCAACTGGTCGGATGCCAGCGCACCGCTGCAATGGAACACGATGCTGTCCTTGAGCGGCACGGCGCGCGCCAGCGCCTCGCTGGCGGCGACGATCTGGTCGTCGCCAACTGCCAGCACATGCACCGTCGCCGGCTGCAACTGCGCGTAAGCCGTCGCCACGCTACCAGCGCCGATGAAGTCGACCGCCTGCTGCGCCGACGCTGCGGACCGCGTCAGCACCTGCTGGATATGGAAGATGCCCTGCTGTGCCCACAAACGTCCGAACACGCGGCCCACATGGCCGGCGCCGATCAGATTCAATACAGGCGCCATCAGAAGCTCGATCCCGGCTGCTTGAGAAACTCCAATTCGGCCGGCGTCGACGCGCGCTGCAGGATCTCGTTACGATGTGGGAAGCGTCCAAAACGCCGGACCACCCGCTTGTGGCGCACCGCGTAATCCAGCATGCCGGCGATGCCCTGATTGCCCGGCTGCGCCTCGGCCAGCCGCGTGAACAGCGCCACGGCCTGCTCCTGCATGGCGATATCCTCGGCATGCTCCAGCGGCAGGTAGACAAAGGCGCGCTCGAACGGCGCCAGCGCCTGGTCCTCGCCGGCGTCGATCATGTCCAGCGCCGCCTGCAAGGCCTGATGATCACCGGCGAAAGCCAGCGACGTGCCGCGATACACATTGCGGCAGAACTGGTCCAGCACCAGGATGCGCGCCAGCGCCGCCTGTGGTCCCTCGGCGTCCCAGTGATGCAGGCCGCCTTCCAGCGCCTGCTCGATCTCGGCGCCGAAGCGCTGGGCGATCTCGCGGTCGAAGGCCTCGTCCTTTTGAAACCACGCTTTGCGTGGCAAATCGCCGGTGAACCAGAAATCGAATATTGCCCGTGCTTGTGCGTTCATATCAGTTACGTGCGTGAGTCAGTTGATAGCTATGGATACCTTCGAATTCCGCCAGTTCCGCCGACAGCACCGCCATCGGCGCGCCACTGCGCTTGCTGAAGGCGATGGCGACAAAGCGCCACTCCTGCATGCCACCATCGCTGCCGATCATCAGCGAGCCGCCGGCGATTTCGTAGCCGCGCTGCCCCGCCATGGCTCTTAGCGCCGGCTCCTGCGGCTTGTAGCCGGCCTTGAAGCGCATGGTGATGGCGATGGCGTGACGCGACGGCAGCCAGGCCTCCAGCCGCGTCAGGAAGATCATCGAACCGGCGCACAGCAAGGCAAGGCCGATAGCGCCGGCATAAAAACCCACCCCCACCATCACCCCGATGACAGACGACGCCCAGATCGACGCCGCCGTGGTCAGGCCGCTGATGTTGAAGCCTTCGCGCATGATCACGCCGGCGCCGAGGAAGCCGATGCCGGTGACGATGCCCTGCACGATGCGGGTCGGATCGGAGCTGATCAGGTACTGCGACACGTGGCCGCCGAACCAGTGCGCCGGATAGCCGCCGATCACCGTCAGGCCGGCCGACGCCATGCACACCAGGCCATAGGTGCGCATGCCGGCGGCGCGGCCGTGGTACGAGCGCTCGTAGCCCACCATCAGCCCCAGTGTCAACGCGCCCAGCAAATTCAGCAAAATCACCGCATTGGTGGCCAGTTCGGAATGCGACCAGTAAGCGGACAGAAAATCGAATGCGGGCATGGGAAGCCTTAAGTTATTTTATTTTTTAACCAGCTGCTTTTCGAAGGCGATATCCAGTTTGCTCATGCGCTTGGGCGCTTCCGGGGAGATGGTCTTGACGAAGGCCACGAAGTCGTCCAGCTCCATCGGTGGGCACAGCGGCGGATTGCCGGCGCCGTCGGACAGGAAAAAGTGGCCGCTGCCGGTCACCGACATCGAATATTTTTCATTGCCGCTGCGGCGTTTCAGCCGATCGACTGCCGTGGTGGCGCGGGTAGCGCGTGCGCTCATAAAGTCTCCGTTCGTTGTTCAAGCCATGCCAGCGCGTCGCCGGACAGCAGTGGCGACAGGCGCTTGCGCACCGTCGCATGGTAATCGTTCAGCCAGCGCTTTTCGTCGTCGCGCAGCAGCGTAGGTTCGATGCAACGCGTATCGATCGGACACAGGGTCAGCGTCTCAAAATTGAGGAACTCGCCGAACTCGGTCTGG
Source organism: Duganella levis (assembly GCF_009857605.1). Taxonomy (GTDB): domain Bacteria; phylum Pseudomonadota; class Gammaproteobacteria; order Burkholderiales; family Burkholderiaceae_D; genus Rugamonas; species Rugamonas levis. The sequence goes on from NZ_WWCT01000011.1 coordinate 13,338, forward strand.
CCGGCGCTGCGGTTCAGCACCAGGTTCTCGATGCGGATGCCCCAGCGGCCCGGCCGGTACAAGCCCGGTTCAATGGACGTGATCATACCCGGCTCCATCGCTGTCTGTGGCTCCGGCATGGTCGATGGCGAAATCGATTGCGGCCCTTCGTGCACATTCAGGAAGTAGCCGACACCGTGACCGGTGCCATGACCGAAGTCCAGGCCTTCGGCCCACAGCGGCGCGCGGGCGATGGCGTCCAGCATCGGCGACCTGGTGCCGCGCGGGAAGCGGGCGGCCGACAAGGCGATCATCGCCTTCAACACCAGCGTGAAATCGCGGCGATGCTCATCGCCGATGCGGCCGACCGCCACCACGCGGGTGATGTCGGTGGTGCCGCCCAAATACTGGCCGCCGGAGTCGATCAGCAGCAGGCCGTTGCCTTCGATGGTGGCGTGGCGGGCGGCGGTGGCGCGGTAATGCATGATCGCGCCGTTGGCGCCGAAACCGGCGATGGTGGCAAAACTGGGGCTGACGAAGCCGGGACGGCGCGCGCGGGCGGCGGTGATCTGCTGGTCGATAGCGACTTCGGTCAGCGGCGCGCGGTCCGGATTGGCCAGCGTCTGATCCAGCCAGGTGAAGAATTCGCACAGCGCGGCGCCGTCCTGCTCCATGGTGGCGCGCACGTGGATGGCGTCCTGTTCGCTCTTGCGCGACTTGGCCAGCGTGGTCGGGTTGATCGCCTCGATCACTTTGACCTTGGCCGGAATCCACTGGCGGGTGCCGTGGGTGACGCGGCGCGGATCGAGCAGCAGCGTGCTGTCGGCCGGCAGCGCGGCCAGGGCCGTGGCGGCCGATTCGTACGGTGCGACGTCGATGCCTTCATCGGCCAGCGCGGTGCGCAGCTCGGGCGAGACTTTGCCGTCGGCGATGTACAGCGTGGCGCGGGTGGGTGTCACCAGGGCGTGCGACAGGAAAATCGGGTTGAAGTTGACGTCGGCGCCGCGCAAGTTGAACAAATAGGCAATATCGTCCAGCGTCGAAATCAGGTGGCGGTTGGCGCCGGCCTGCTGCATGGCGCCGCGCAAATCGGCCAATTTGCCGCTACGGCTTTTCGATGCGTACGGCGGCAGGTGCTCGAAAACCGGCGCCGCCGGCAGCGCCGGGCGGTCCTGCCACACTTGTTGCAGCAGATCGAGGTCGGTGCGCAGGGTGACGTCTTTGGCGTCCAGCGCGGTTTGCAGCAGGCGGGCGATGGCCAGGCCGAGCACGGCGCCGTCGACCGCGAGGGTCTGCCCGGACTTCAGATGACTTGCCAGCCAGTCAACATATTGCACGCTGGCGCCGGAGGTCAGCTTCATCAACTGGATGCCGGTTTCGGCCAGTTGCTGTTCGGCCTGGGTCCAGTAGCGGGCGTCGGTCCACAGGCCGGCGAATTCCGGCGTGATAATCAAGGTGCCGACCGAGCCGGTAAATCCGGAGGCCCATTCACGGCCCTGCCAGCGCTCGGGCAGATATTCGGACAGATGCGGATCGGCAGACGGGATCATCAACGCATCGATCTGCGCCTGACGCATCGCCGCCCGCAACAGCGCCAGGCGCTCGGCGACTTGGGAGGGGTCTGGAGTATTCATGGGAAAGGCCTAAATAGTTGGTCCCATGATACCGCGATTACATGATCTGTCGCTAAACGACTGTGGTAGCGGAATGTTCAAATGGCTCAGCTTGTTGTGTTAACAACGCGGGTCTATATTGATCATGATCGCCTCATTCCGTCACAAGGGATTACGCAGTTTTACGAGACCGGTTCGCTCGCGGGAATACAGCCGCATCACGCAGCACGGCTGCAATATTTACTAACAGCACTGGATTCTGCCAATCAAGGCGAAGAGATGAATGAATCTGGTTTCCACTTGCATCTTTTATCAAGCACTAAAATTCCACGCTGGTCTGTTAAAGTTAATGCAAACTGGCGGCTGACATTTAAATTCGACCAAGGAAATGCTGTTGTTATCGACCACGAGGATTATCACTAATGGAAATGTACAACCCCATGCCGCCTGGAGAATTTATTAAATTATGGTATTTGGAACCTAATAAAGTAAGTGGGCGACAGTTTGCAGAAAAATTAGGCGTATCTGCCTCCACGGTTAATCGGCTTTTAAATGGCCAGACCCGCATCACGCCCGCAATGGCTGAGCGTCTTTCTAAAGTTGTCGGCAGATCGATGGGCAGTTGGATTCGGCTTCAGGAGATGCAAGATCGCTGGCAGGAGCGGCTGCGCAATGCGGCTTGAGGGAGCCGTCGTGCCGGGATTTGGCAAGTACGCGCTAATAATTGGCATAAGCTGGGCGAAAAAAAAGCCGCTAAGCCTCATAACGCCGTAATCCCTCCAAATCCAGAATGCGGATACCGCCATAATCCAGGCTAAGCAATCCCTGCTTCTCCAACAGCTGCAAAGCCTGATTCGCACGCTGCCGCGAGGCGCCGGATAATAATCCCAACTCCTCCTGCGATATATGTACGATCTTTTCCAGGCTCGGATATAAATGCGCATGGTATAAAGATGCCAGACACCGCGCCACCCGCGTATCCGGATCTAATAACCGGTCATTTTCCACCGTGCCGATAAACTGGCCGAGCCGTTCATTTAACTGCATCAGCAAGAACCGGCTAAACGGCAAGCTATTATCCAGCAACCACATAAACGTCGCCGCCGGCATGCGCGCGATGCGGCTATCGCGCAACGCCATCGCATCATATTTAAGCATCTCGTTTTTTAAAACCGTACCCTCGCCAAACCAGCCACCCGGCGGCACACCGGTAAACGTCACGCTTTTACCAGTAGAAGAGAAATTATTCATCTTGACCAGACCGTCGATAATACCCAGCCAATTCTCGACCATTTCCCCTTTACGACACACATAACCACCTTTCGGCACAAACGTTTCAAACGTATCGGCCTCAACGCGCGCCATTTGTTCCGGCGTCAGTCCTTTAGCCCAGATCGCCGAACGCAACGCCGCTTGCAAACTCATTTGATCTCGATCAGACATTTTTGCGATGCACCATAGAAAAGTCTGTGAATTGTCGTCGAAAAGACAACTTGCCTACCCGTGGCAAGTTAATATCATCACACAAAAAAACAAAACAGCAACAGGAGACACTGGTGCAAAAAGAACACGAGACCTTCCCTCGGCGCCTGCTCGCGCACGGCCAGGAGCGGCCGGGGAAACCCGCGTTTCGCGAAAAGCATCTGGGCATCTGGCAGAGCTGGAACTGGTCCCAGGTCAACGACGAAGTGCGCGCCCTCGCCTGCGGTCTGGCCGCACTCGGCTTCCAGCGCGGCATGAACCTGGCCATCGTCGGCGACAACCGCCCACGTTTATATTGGGCGATGCTGGCCGCCCAATGCCTGGGCGGCGTGCCGGTGCCGCTGTACCAGGATGCCCCCGCCGCCGACATGGCCTATGTGCTGGACAACGCCGACATCCACTACGCCATCGTCGAAGACCAGGAACAGGTCGATAAATTACTGGAATTACAATCCCTGTACCCGCACATCCGCCACATCGCCTACGACGACGAACGCGGCATGCGCCACTATCGCCAAGCCGGCCTGCTGTCCTTCGCCCGCCTGCAAGAGATGGGACGTGCCTGGGATCTGGCCCATCCCGGCTTTTTTGACGCCCAGGTGGCCGAGGGCCGCGGCAGCGACAACGCCATCATCCTCTACACCTCCGGCACCACCGGCAAGCCGAAAGGCGTGTGCCAGACCCACGCCGCGCTGACGGCGGCCGGCACCGGCGGCGTCGGTTTCGAAAAACTGTCCGACGCCGAAGATATCCTTTCCTACCTGCCGATGGCGTGGGTGGGCGACTGCCTGTTCTCCTTCGCGCAGGCGATGAGCGCCGGCTTCACCGTCAACTGCCCGGAATCCGGCGAGACCGTGATGACCGACATGCGCGAAATCGGCCCGACCTATTACTTCGCCCCGCCGCGCGTGTTCGAGAACATGCTGACCACCGTGATGATACGAATGGAGGACGCCGGCGCCATCAAACGCCGCATGTTCCACTACTTTATGAGTGTGGCACGGCGCTGCGGTGCTCAAATATTAGACAACAAGCCGGTGCCGCTGGCCGACCGCCTGCGCTACGCCGCCGGCAAGCTGCTGGTCTACGGCCCACTGAAAAATGTGCTCGGCATGTCGCGCATCCGCGTCGCCTACACCGCCGGTGCGGCGATCGGGCCGGATTTGTTCCGCTTCTACCGCTCCATCGGCGTCAATCTGAAACAGTTCTACGGCTCCACCGAAACCTGCGCCTACATTTGTTTGCAGCCGGACGGTCAGATTAAATTCGACAGCGTCGGCCTGCCGGCGCCAGGGGTCGAGGTCAAACTGGCTGACAACGGCGAAGTGCTGGTCAAGTCGCCAACCTTGATGGACTGCTACTACAAGCGTCCCGACGCCACCAGCGAAGCGATCGACGCCCAGGGCTACTTCCACACCGGCGACGCCGGCCTGTTCGACGCCGACGGCCACCTGAAAATCATCGACCGTGCCGCCGACGTGGGTCGCATGAACAGCGGCGCCATCTTCGCCCCCAACTACGTCGAGAACAAACTCAAGTTCTTCCCGTTTATCAAAGAGGCGGTGGTGTTCGGCCACCAGCGCGACGAGGTCTGCGCCTTCATCAACATCGACATCGAGGCTGTGGGTAACTGGGCGGAACGCCGCAGCATCGCCTATTCCGGCTACACCGACCTGGCTGCGCACCCCGCCGTGTATGGGCTGGTGCGCGACTGCATCGAACAGGTCAATGCCGACCTGGCCGCCGAGCCGGCGATGGGCGACACGCAGATCCACCGCTACCTTGTGCTGCACAAGGAACTCGATCCCGACGACGATGAGCTGACGCGCACGCGCAAGGTACGCCGCAAGTTCATCGCCGAGAAGTACGCGGTGCTGATCGAGGCGCTCTACAGCGAACAGACCTCGCAGTACATCGAGACGCAAGTTAAGTTTGAAGATGGCCGCACCGGCGTGGTGGCGGCGGACCTGAAGATCGAAGCGTGCAAGACCTACCCTGCCGTACAGGCAGCGGCATGACGGAGGCCCAGATGCAAATGAACGAGCCAGAGGCACACTTCGGCGCAGACGCAAGCGCAGCACGGCGGGAAACCGGGCCGGTGATCCTCGACCTGAAAAACATCTCGCTGTCCTTCGGCGGCGTGCGTGCGCTGACCGACATTTCCTTCGACGTGCGCCAGCACGAAATCCGCGCCATCATCGGCCCGAACGGCGCCGGCAAAAGCTCGATGCTCAACGTGATCAACGGCGTGTATCGCCCGCAGCAAGGACAGATCACCTATCGCGGCGAGGTGCGCAAGAATATGGACTGCCACGCCGCCGCCAAATCCGGCATCGCCCGCACCTTCCAGAATATCGCGCTGTTCAAGGGCATGACAGTGTTGGATAACATCATGACCGGCCGTAACCTCAAGATGAAATCCAACTTCCTGATGCAGGCGCTGTACTGGGGACCGGCGCGGCGCGAGGAAATCGCCCACCGTATCAAGGCCGAAGAGATCATCGATTTTCTGGAGATTCAAGCCATCCGCAAGACGCCGGTCGGCCGCCTGCCCTACGGCCTGCAAAAGCGAGTGGAACTGGGCCGCGCGCTGGCCGCCGAGCCGGAAATCCTGCTGCTGGACGAACCAATGGCCGGCATGAATGTCGAAGAAAAACAGGATATGTGCCGCTTCATCCTCGACGTCAACGACCAATTCGGCACCACCATCGTATTGATCGAGCATGACATGGGCGTAGTGATGGATATCTCCGACCGCGTAGTGGTGCTCGACTACGGAAAGAAAATCGGCGACGGCACGCCGGACGAAGTGCGCTGCAATCAGGACGTGATCAACGCTTACCTCGGAGTGGCCTGTTCATGAACTTCTTCTTCGAGGTGCTGATTGGTGGCCTGCTCTCCGGCGTGATGTACGCGCTGGTGGCGATAGGCTTTGTGCTGATCTACAAAGCCTCCGGCGTGTTCAATTTTGCGCAGGGTGCGATGGTATATTTCGCCGCGCTGACCTGCGTCGGCGTGATGGACAAGCTGGGTGTATCGCTGTGGATCGCATTGCCGATCACCGTGGCGGTGATGATCGTGCTTGGGCTGGCGATAGAACGCGTGGTGCTGCGGCCGCTGGTCAACCAGCCGGAAATCACGCTGTTCATGGCGACCATCGGCCTGGCCTTCTTTATCGAAGGGCTGGCGCAGCTGATGTTCGGCGCGCAGGTGCGCAAGCTGGAGCTGCCGATAGAAGACGTGCCGTGGCAGTATCTGATGGACCATTACAACATCCTCGTTTCGCAATTCGACATCATGGCCGCTGCCGTATGCGGCCTGCTGGTGACGTCGCTGGCCTTGCTGTTCTCGAAAACCAAAATAGGCCGCGCACTGCGCGCGGTGGCGGACGATCACCAGGCCGCGCTGGCGGTCGGCATTCCGCTGCAGCGCATCTGGGCCGTGCTGTGGGCGGTGGCCGGCATCGTGGCGCTGGTGGCGGGCCTGCTGTGGGGCGCGCGCAATGGCGTGCAGTTCGCATTGACGTTTGTGGCGCTAAAGGCGCTGCCCGTGCTGATCCTGGGCGGATTTACCTCCATGCCCGGCGCGATCGTCGGTGGCCTGATTATCGGCGCTTCCGAAAAACTGGCCGAGGTGTACATCGGCCCGATGGTCGGCGGCGGCATCGAGGGCTGGTTCCCTTACGTGCTGGCCCTGTTGTTCCTGCTGGTGCGGCCGGAAGGGCTGTTCGGCGAAAAAATCATCCGGAGGATCTGAGCGATGCTTTACCGCGAAGCAGGACAGTTCAAGACCAGCTATCAGGCCGACGGCCAGATCTTCCCCATCATGCAGGACCGCATTGCGCTGCTGGCATTGCTGGCTGTCGCCATCGTGTTTGTGCCGCTACTGGCGTCACCGTATGTGCTGTCGGCGATATTGATCCCGTTTTTGATTTTCTCGCTGGCCGCGATTGGCCTCAATATTCTGACCGGCTATGCAGGCCAGCTATCGCTTGGCACGGCGGCCTTCATGGCGGTCGGCGCGTTCGCGTCATATAACTTCATTCTGCGCATTCCCGGCTTGCCGGTGCTGGTGGCGTTTGTGCTGGGCGGCTTGAGCGCAGCGCTGGTGGGCATTGCCTTCGGCTTGCCGTCGCTGCGCATACGCGGTTTTTATCTGGCCGCCGCCACGCTGGCCACGCAGTTCTTCGTAGTCTGGTGCCTGACCAAGATTCCCTACCTGACCAACTACAGCACCTCCGGCGTCATCACCGCGCAGCCCATCGTCATATTCGGCTACAACTTCGACACGCCGGACCGCAAATACCTGCTGGTGCTGGCCGTGGTGGCGGTGATGGCGCTGCTGGCCAAGAATATGATCCGCTCCAACGTCGGCCGCTCATGGATGGCGGTGCGCGACATGGACGTAGCGGCCGAGGTGATCGGCTTCCGCCTGATGCGCACCAAGCTGCTGGCGTTCGCCGTCAGCTCCTTCTACTGCGGCGTGGCCGGCGCGCTGTATGCGTACGCCTATCTCGGCACGGTGGAGCCGGAAGCCTACAACCTCGATCTGTCGTTCCGCATCCTGTTCATGATCATCATCGGCGGCGTCGGATCGGTGCTCGGTTCCTTCCTCGGCGCAGCGTTTATCGTGCTGCTGCCGGTGCTGCTGAACGTGGTCGCGCACAGTCTTACTCTGCCGACCAGCGTGGCCTCCAACCTGGAGCTGATGGTGTTTGGTGCGCTGATTATTTTCTTCTTGATCGTCGAGCCGCATGGCTTGGCGCGTTTGTGGCAGATAGGTAAAGAGAAATTGCGTCTGTGGCCGTTCCCTCACTAAAAAAATACAGGAGACAAGTCTATGAAACGCTTTGCATCCATCATCGCCGTGGTTCTACTGGCCGCCAGCGGCGCGGCCATCGCGCAGCCTGCGGAACAGTACATCGCCCTGCCCTCCTACCGCGTAGGCCCTTATGCGGCGGGCGGTTCGGGCTTTTATGGCGGTATTATCGACTACTTTAATCTGGTCAATCTGTCCGGCGGCGTCAATGGCGTGAAGATCTCATGGGAAGAGTGCGAGACTGAATACAACCCGTCGCGCGGCGTGGAATGCTACGAACGTTTAAAGACCAAGAACGGTGGCGCAACGCTGGTCGAGCCGTTGTCCACCGGCGTCGCTTACGGCATTCTTGACCGCCTCGCCGTCGATAAAATCCCGATGACGATGATCGGCTACGGCCGTTCGGATGCCGCCAACGGCAAAGTCTTCCCCTACGTCTTCCCGCTGATTACCAGCTACTGGAACCAGGCCGCCGCCATGATCAAGTACCTCGGCGACAAGGAAGGCGGCATGGCCAAGCTGAAAGGCAAAAAGATAGTTCACCTGTACCACGATTCGGCATTCGGCAAGGAACCCTTGCCGGTGCTGGAGGCCTTGTCCAAGCAGTACGGCTTTGAACTGATCAAGATTCCCGTCACGCCGCCCGGCAGCGAGCAGCAATCGCAATGGCTGCAAATCCGCCAGGCGAAGCCGGACCATGTGATCCTGTGGGGCTGGGGCTCGATGAATGCGGTGGCCATCAAGACCGCGCAACGCAATGGCTTCCCGCGCGAGAAAATTCTCGGCGTGTGGTGGGCTGGCTCGGAAGAAGATACGGTACCGACAGGCGATGCGGCCAAAGGCTACAGCGCGATGACCTTCAACACGCCGGGCAACTATCCTGTGATGGACGAGATCCGCAAAAAGCTCTACGACGCCGGTAAGGGCAATATGGCCGATCCCGCACGCATCGGCAGCGTGTACCACATGCGCGGCGTCAGCGCGGCGATCCTGTGGGTGGAGGCGATGCGCACCGCGCAGGAAAAATTCGGCAAGGGTAAACGCATCACCGGCGAGCAAATGCGCTGGGGCCTGGAGAACCTGAATGTGGACGAGTCGCGTCAAAAAGCCATCGGCGTCTTCGGCATGCTGCCGGTAGTGAAGACCAGCTGCGACGATCATGAAGGCTCCGGCGCGGTGAAAGTGCAGCAATGGGACGGCAAGAAGTGGAACGCCATCACGCCGAACTGGATCGTCGGCGACAAGGCGCTGACCCGCAAGCTGCTGGAAGAAAGCTCCGCAGCCTACGCGGCCGAGAAGAAAATCACACCGGCGTGCGCGAAATGACGACCGCTGCACCTTATCTGTCTGTGAATAACGTCGAAGTTATCTACGACCACGTCATCCTGGTGCTGAAAGGCGTGTCGCTGCAAGTCCCGCAGGGGAAGATCGTCGCCCTGCTGGGTGCCAACGGCGCCGGCAAGTCCACCACGCTGAAAACCATCTCCACCCTGCTGCGCGGCGAACGCGGTGACGTCACCAAAGGCGAAGTCCAGTTCAAGGGCGAACGCATCGACCAGCTGACGCCCAATGAACTGGTCCGGCGCGGCCTGTCGCAAGTGATGGAAGGCCGCCACTGCTTCGGTCACTTGACCATCGAAGAAAACCTGCTGACCGGCGCCTACACGCGCAGCACGTCCCGTTCAGAACTGAAGGCATCGCTGGAAAAGGTTTATCACTACTTCCCGCGCTTGCGCGAGCGCCGCAGCAGCCAGGCCGGCTACACCTCCGGCGGCGAACAGCAGATGTGCGCCATCGGCCGCGCGCTGATGGCCAAGCCTTCCATGATTTTGCTGGACGAGCCATCGATGGGCATCGCACCGCAAATCGTCGAAGAGATCTTCGGCATCGTCAAGGATTTGAACAGCAAGGAAAACGTCTCCTTCCTGCTGGCCGAACAGAACACCAGCATCGCCTTGCGCTACGCCGACTTTGGCTACATCCTGGAAAACGGCCGCGTGGTGATGGAAGGCGCGGCCGCCGACCTGTCCTGCAACGAAGACGTGAAAGAGTTCTACCTCGGCGTCTCCGGCGCCGGTCGCAAGAGCTTCCGCGACATGAAATTTTACCGGCGCCGCAAGCGCTGGTTGGCATAAGGATGGTTATGACCGATACGCTCGACAGCCTGGAAGCCCGCCCGCCCGAACAGCGCGAACGCGATCTGATGGCACGCCTGCCGCAACTGGTGGCGCGCGCCAAAGCGGCGGCGGGATGGTCGCGCATCCTGAAGGACGTCAACGCCGTGGACATCAACAGCCGCGCGGCGCTGGCCACGCTGCCGGTCACGCGCAAGTCCGAGCTGCACGACCTGCAAACGCAGCATGCGCCGTTCGGCGGCTTGAATACCACGCCGGTGGGCCAGCTGGCTCGCGTGTACATCTCGCCCGGTCCCATCTTCGATCCGGAAGGACGCGGCCAGGACTGGTGGCGTTTCGCGCGGCCGATGTACGCGGCGGGTGTGCGCGCCGGCGGCCTGCTGCAGAACTGCTTTGCCTATCACTTCACGCCTGCGGCCTTCATGGTCGAAGGCGGCGCCGCGCGGCTTGGCTGCGCGGTGATCCCGGCCGGCAGCGGCCAGACCGAGATGCAGGTGCAAGCCATCCACGCGCTGCGGCCGGGCACCTACGTCGGCACGCCGTCCTTCCTGAAAATCATCATCGAGAAAGCGCACGAGATGGGCGTGGACATCAGCAGCATCAAGCAGGCCATGGTCGGCGCGGAGGCGCTGCCCGAATCGCTGCGCACCTGGTTCGGCGAACATGGCGTGCCGCGCGTGCTGCAGATGTACGCCTCCGCCGACATCGGCAGCATCGCCTACGAAACGCACAGCGGCGCCACGCGCGATCCCGGCATGGTGCTGGATGAAGACGTGATCCTGGAAATCGTTCGCCCCGGCAGCGGCGAGCCTGTACCTGCGGGCGAAGTGGGCGAGGTGGTGGTCACCGTATTCAACCCGGACTACCCGCTGATCCGCTTCGCCACCGGCGACCTGTCGGCCATCCTGACCGATGCGCCGCCGTCGCCTTGCGGCCGCACCAACACCCGCATCAAGGGCTGGCTGGGACGCGCCGACCAGACCACCAAGATCCGCGGCATGTTCGTGCATCCGTCGCAGGTGCATGACATCGCGCGCCATCATCCGGAGATTGTGAAGGCGCGGCTGGTGGTCTCCGGCCACATTGCGCAGGAGGCGATGACGCTGCACTGCGAGGTGGCCGATCCCGCCAGCGCCAGCAGCAGCGCCATCATCGAATCGATCCGCAAGCTGACCAAACTGCGTGGCGAGGTGCGGTTTGTCGCCGTCGGCAGCCTGCCCAATGACGGCAAGGTAATCGCAGACGTCCGCGATTACCAGTAAAATATCGTCCTTCACACGTTTGTTTAATAAAAAGACCATGCAAGACTTCCACCACAACCGCGCCCGTGCCCTGATGGAGAGCGCCGAAGAACTGTACTCCAAGCACGACGTCGACACCGCCGTCACCGCGATGGCCGATACGCTTAACGCCCGCTACGACCGTCCCGACAGCGAAGAATTCCCGCTGGTGCTGGGCGTGATGGGCGGCGCCGTGGTCTTCACCGGCAACCTGCTGCCGCAGCTGACCTTCCCGCTCGAATTCGACTACATCCACGTCAGCCGCTACGGCGACGAAGACAAGGGCGGCGAAGTAGTCTGGAAAGTGGTGCCGCGCTCGAACGTCAGCGGCCGCACCGTGATCGTGCTGGACGATATTCTGGACGAAGGCGAAACGCTGGCCCACGTCAAACAGCGCCTGCTGGACATGGGCGCCAAGGAAGTGATCCTGGCGGTGTTTGCCGACAAAGCCATCGGCAAGACCAAGCCGGTGCAGGCCGACATCGTCGGCATCACCATTCCTAACCGCTTCGTGGTCGGCTTCGGGATGGACGCTTACGGCTACTGGCGCAACCTGCCCGGCCTGTGGGCGATCAATAACGAAGGCTGAGCACCACTTTGCCGTAAGGGCTGGACGCGATCCGGTCCAGCGCCGCATCCACGTCATCGTGCACGCTGTCGATGTGCGGCCGCAGTCCATGTTCCGTCATAAAGCGGTTCATGCGCCCGAACATGGCGCGTGAACCGGTTTCCACACCGCGCACGTTCAGGTTCTTGTTCATCACCGTATAGATATCGAGCGGATTGGTCTGCTGCTGCACCACGCCGATGATGGCGACCGTGCCTTCGTATGCGGCGGCGCGCGCGGAACGGCGCAGCGAATCGTCCAGGCCCATGTCGAGCACCAGGCGTGCGCCTATTCCGCCGGTCAGCGCCAGCACTTGCTGGTCCCACTCCGGCGTGATTTCGGTATTGATGGTGGCCCAGGCGCCGGTGCGTTGCAGCTTTTCCGGTGAACGCGAGACGACTATCACGCGCGCGCCCAGCGCTTGCGCGAACTGCATCGCAAACACCGCCACGCCACCGGTAGTTTGCACCACCACTGTGTCACCCGCGCCGACCACGCCCAGTTCCGTTACCGCGTGCCACGCAGTCAGCGCTGCGACCGGCAAGGTGGCGGCTTCGATATCGCTCAGATGCGGCGGCGCGGCCACCAGATCGTTTTCACCCGCATCGAAGTATTCGGCCAATACCTCAGTGGAGCGCGCCATGCCGTGGGCGGTCAGCGGCCCGTCGATCCAGTTCGGCAGCACGGTCGAGCACACACGGTCGCCGACCTTGAAGCGCGTGACGCCGCTGCCCACTTCCGCCACCACGCCGGCGGCGTCGGTCATCGGCACCTGGTCCACGGCCGGCGCGCGGTAGCGGTTGCCCCGGACGACGTAGACATCGCGAAAATTCACGCCGACAGCGCGCACGGCTACGCGTACGCCAGCCGCTGGCAGCGGTGCTGCCGCAGTCTGTTCCCGGCGCAGGCCGCCCTGTCCGTCGGTACGGTAAGTGGTGTAGTCCATCACGTCTCCTAAAAATCCCAGTATCGGTCTGCGCTAAAAAATCCACAATCCGCTTAAAATGCAAAGGCTTGTTGATGCAGGCGCAACGAACGGGATACGCAATGGACATGCTGAAAGAAATGGCGATCTTCGCCCAGGTGGTGGACTCAGGCGGCTTTTCGGCGGCGGCGCGGCACCTGGGCGTGACCACATCGGCCGTGAGCCGCCATGTGGCGCGGCTGGAAGCCCATCTCGGCGGCCGGCTGCTGTTACGCACTACGCGTGCCTTGTCGCTGACGGAACTGGGGGAGCAGGTGCACGTCGCCTGCGCGCGCATGCTGAGCACGGCGCGCGAGGTGCACGCCATGGCCGGCAGCTACAGTGCGCGGCCGAATGGCGTAATCCGCGTCAGCGCACCGGTGGTCTTCGGCCAGACCTGGCTGGCGCCACGCCTGCCGGATTTTCTGGCCAAATATCCTGAAGTGGATGTGCGCCTGACGCTGATCGATCGGACGGTGGATCTGGCCGAAGACGGCGTCGATCTCGCCATCCGCATCGCCCGCGACTTGTCGCCGGGGCTGGCCGCGCGGCCGCTGTGTGCGATGCGCTATGTGCTGGTGGCGTCGCCGGCGTATCTCGCCAGGCATGGAACTCCTGCGGCGCCGGATGATTTGCCGTCGCACGCCTGCTGTTATCTGGGTTACGGCAGCTTCGGCCCCGACTGGCGCTTGGAACGCGGCGCTGACTGCGTCGACATCCGCGTCGCCTCACGCCTGACCATCAACAACAGCGCCGCCATCGTCACGCTGGCCGAAGCTGGCGGCGCGATCGGCCTGGTGCCGGATTTTGCCGCGCGCGCGGCGCTGGATGCCGGACGCCTGCAACAACTGCTGCCGGATTGGGAATTCGACGCTCCCTACACCGGCAGCATTCACGCCGTCTACACACCCGGCCGCCACCTTGCGCTCAAAGTGCGCGCGCTGATCGACTACCTGGTGCAGTCGGTTTAAGGACGCAAGGCGTAGGTGTTAACGAATTTGCGGATGCCGTTCGGGTTGGCTTTTTTCCACGCTTCGAATTCAGCGCGCCAGGACTCCCGGTATTGCAACAGCATCAGTCCTGTTTCCAGCTGGTTGGCCTTGGCCAGCATGCGGATGTTCAGCAGCGCGGGATCCTGGATATCCGCGCCGCCGTTGGCCACCACTTCGTCAATCACCTGCAACGCCGAACGCCACGACGCCACTTCAATCGCAAACGGCTGGTCGGCGACTTTGTCCTGCAGGTTCTTCTGGCGCGCGTTCACTTCAAACGTGGCGTACGCAAGCCACATCGCGCCATCGGCAACCATTTTGCCGTTGTTGCCACTGAATTCGGAATCCAGGTTGATGACGAACTTGCCGTTGGCATCCAGCTTCACGCTGGCCTTGCGCTGGAGGTGCAGCGCGGTCATCGGGTAGCCCACCTTGTTGCGCAACGCTGCCAGCTTGTCCCAGGTCGGCAACTGGCTCGGCTGAGCCGCGATGCCGCCGAACAGCGCCGCCTCCGCTGCGTTCAACTTTTGCTGCCACTGCAACGCATCCGACAGGAAGCGCCAGGCCTGCCCGTTCAGCGGCTCGATCTCGGTCGCCTTGCGGAAGCGCTCCTCGGCCTCCGGCCATTTTTTCTGCGCAAAGTAGCAATCGCCGGCGTACACCTCGGCGCTGGAATACAACGGGTCCAGCCGCGCCGCCTCGTCGTACTTGACCAGCGCTTCAGCCGGCTTGCCGGACTGGAACAGCACCTCCCCTTCCTGCATGGCCTTCCATGCGGCCGGCGTCGCAAGATGCAGCGGCGGCGGCGTCTCGTCCAACAGGTTGCGCAGCACTTCCTGCGCCAGCGGATCATCCGGGCCCAGCGTCAGCGCCTGGCGCGCCACCGACTCGGACTGCTGGCGTAGCCGGACCTTGGCATCACCCTGTGCCTGCGACGCCGCCGCCATCAGCACGTTGGCAATCGCCGACAATGGTTCCGATGCGGCAGGGTCAGCCTTGGCCGCCTCCTGGAACTTGGCGATGGCGTCCTTGTATTTGCCCTGCGCGAACAACGACTTTCCTTCCTGCTGCAACGGCGCCGCAGCCGCGTTCGGCTTCACGGATGCGTGGCCGGTGGCGCACACCAGCGCCAACAACAGAGATGCTGCACGTACAGTTTTCATCGTTATCCTCCACAATATTGAGTGAATTGTAATTGCTTTGGATTGTTAAAAATGTCAGGATTTGTATCATGGTGAATACAATTGCTTCCTGGCTGTTCCTAGCCGCCATTGCCCAGGCGGTTTTTCTCAGCATCGCGCTGCTCAACCCGCGCCAACCCGAAATGCGCACGGCGAACCGGCTGCTGTCGGCGCTGCTGCTGATTTTTTCAGCAATCATCGGCCATGCGTGGCTGGGGCTGAATCAGCTGTACCGCGTCTACCCGCACAGCGCGCTGGCCATCGTCACACTGGGGTTAGCGGTGGGGCCGCTGCTGTATCTTTACCTGCACGCCATGCTGTCCGACCAGCCGCTGGGCCGCCGCGCCTGGCTGCATTTCGTCCCGTTTGCGGTCGCCACGCTCGCCATGCTGCCCTTCTACTTGCGGTCGGCTGACGAAAAACTGGCCTGGATGCGCCAATGGCACGGCTGGCCCTGGTATCTGGGACTGGCGGCGGTGGCCAAGCTGGTCATCCTGCTCGCCTACCTGCGCGCCAGTGTCCGCCTGGTGCGGCGGGTGCCGGCCGATTCGGATCTTGTAGGCGACTTGCGCCGGCTCATGCGCTTGTGGCTGGCGAGTGGAGCGCTGAGCGTGATCGCGGTGGCAATGGCCGCGCTCGATATCGACTTGCCGTTGTCGGTGGAAATGGTGGACGGCGGCGCCCTGATTGTGTTCGTCTTCGCCACCGCCTACACGGCGATGCGCTTGCCGCTCGGCTACCGTCCACGCACGCTGCCGCCCGCACCGGTTCCTGCGCCTAAACCGCGCTACGCCGACAAACAGTTATCCACAGCCGATCGCGACGCCTTTCTGGCCCGCCTGCAAACCTGCATGGAACAGGATCAGCCCTACCGCAACGGCGAACTGAAGCTGGAAGACCTGGCCGCGCAGGTAGCGATGACGCCGCACGAACTTTCCCAGCTGATTAATGAACATTGCGGCGCCAATTTCGCCGATTACCTCAACCGCTACCGCGTTGAGGCTCTCAAAACCGCGCTGCACGACCCGCAACTGGCCGGCACCAGCATCCTCGACTTGTCGATAATTGCCGGATTTAACAGTAAAAGCGCGATGAACCGGACATTTAAAAAATTCACCGGCGTCACGCCCGGCGAATTCCGCGACCAGGCCAAAACCGCCGCCTAGCGCGTGCCAAATCATCATTTGCGACGAAAACTGCGGCGTGGCACGGCAGACTGGGGCATCACAACAAGGAGCCCAGCATGAAATTGCCTCACCTGATCGCCAGCCTGATGATTTGCGCACCGGCCATGGCCGGTCAAACCTGGATCACCAACGTAAAACTGATCTCGCCGGAAAAACTGGATCGCATTGAAAGCGGCAGCGTGCTGATCGATAACGATCGCATCGTCCGCGTCGAGCGCGGTTCTGGCGGCAATACACCAGCCCGCGCCACCCGCGTCGACGGCAAAGGCTACTATTTGATGCCCGGCCTGATCGACTCCCACGTCCACCTGTTTGCCGTGCCCGGCATGAGCTTCGAGCAGGCCGACCACATGCAAACCATGGCCAAGGAGTATTTCGCGCAAATGCCGCGCTCCTACCTCTACTACGGCTATACCACCGTGATCGACCTCGCCGCCGGCAGCCGCGAATTCATCGACCGCGTCAAAGCCATGCCGCGTCATCCGGACATTTACGACTGCGGCCCGCCGCTGGTGTTCGCCAACGGTTATCCATCGTCGTACACGCCGCCGGCCTACCGCTTTGAAGTGTTTTCCAATTTCATTTACGACCCCGCCCAGGCCGACAAGATTCCCGCCCGCTACAAACCGGAGGACTACACCCCGGCCAAAGGCGTGGCACGCGCCAAAAAGGACGGCGCCATCTGCGTCAAGACCCACTACGAACACGGCTTCGGCGCCCAGCGCAACCTGCCGGTGATGAGTCCGGCCGTGTACGGCGAAGTCCGCGCGGCGGCGACCAAGGATAGCCTGACGCTGGTGACGCACGGGAATTCCTTCGAGGCGCAGACCTTCGCCGTCAACGGCGGCGTCGACGTGCTGGCCCATGGCATGTGGCACTGGGGTGCGCTGAACAATTCGCCGGAGTTACCAGACGAAATCAAACAATTGCTGGATAAAGTCGTCGAACGCAACATCGGCTACCAGCCGACCATGCAAGTGCTGTACGGCCTGCGTGCCTATGTCGATCCGGAATATCTGAACACGCCGGTGCTGTCCAAGCTGCTGCCACCCGCCATGCTGGCGTGGCTGAAAACGCCCGAAGGCAGCTGGTTCAAGGAAGAAGTAGCGGAAGAAGGCGAAACCGACGAGACCGTCCGCAAGAATATGGAAGCGCCGCTGCGCCGCCAACGCCAGGTGGTTGCCTATTTAGCGAGCAAGAATGCGAATTTCCTGTTTGCCACCGACACACCCTCTTCGCCCACTTACGGCAATATTCCGGGCCTGAACGGCTATCTGGAGATGCAGGATTTGCGCAATGCCGGCCTGTCGCTGGCGCAGCTTTTCAAGGCGGCCACGATCAACAATGCCCGCGCCTTCCATCTTGAAAAAGACCTGGGCAGCATCGAGCCGGGCAAGGTGGCCAATCTGGTGCTAATGAAGGAATCGCCGCTGCAAGACGTCCGTGCCTACGATACGGTAGACACGGTCTGGGTGCGCGGCAAGCCGATGGCGCGCGAAAGTCTCGCCGTCGGCCAGTAATTACAGCGCCAGGCGAGCTCGCGCGGCGTCGTACTCGCGCTTCAGGCGTTCGACCATTTCGCCGGCCGATGGGATGTCGTCCATCAGGCCCACGCCCTGGCCGGCGCCCCAGATGTCGCGCCAGGCTTTGGCACTGCTGGAACCGAAGTTCATGGCGGTCTTGTCGGCCGTTGGCAGCGCGTCCGGATCGAGGCCGGCGGCGACGATGGATTTTTTCAGATAATTACCGTGAACGCCGGTGAACAGGTTCGAATAGATGATATCTGCCGCCGTCGATTCAACAATCGCCTCGCGGTAGCCGTCGCTGACGTTGGATTCCTTGGTCGCCAGCCAGCGCGAACCGATATAGGCGAAGTCAGCGCCCATGGCCTGGGCCGCCAGGATGGCGTCGCCGGTGGCGATCGAGCCGGACAGCGCAATCGGACCTTTGAAGAACTTGCGCACTTCACCCACCAGCGCAAACGGCGACAGCGTGCCGGCATGGCCGCCGGCGCCGCTGGCCACCAGGATCAGGCCATCGACGCCCGCTTCCAGCGCTTTTTCAGCATGGCGGATCGAGACGATGTCGTGCAGCACGATGCCACCGTAGCTATGGATCGCATCCAGCATCTCTTTCGGCGGCGCGCGCAGCGACGAGATGATGATAGGAATCTGGTGCTTCACACACACTTCGACGTCATGCGCCAGACGGTCGTTGGACTGGTGGACGATCTGGTTGACGGCGATCGGGCCGACGCGCTTGTCCGGGTTGGCGGCCTGGAACTCAGCCAGTTCTTTTTGCAGATCGGTCAGCCACACATCCAGCATCTCGGCCGGACGCGCGTTGAGCGCCGGGAACGAGCCGACGATGCCGGCCTTGCACTGGGCCGCCACCAGCGCCGGTCCACTGGCGATGAACATCGGGGATGCGATGACGGGAAGGGTGAGGTTTTGCAGGACTGCAGGCAAGGTCATGGCGTACTCGCTGACGTGAGTTAATCGGTGCCGACGATTATAGATCGGAAATAGTACGACCGTGCCGAAACTAGATCCACCCCTCTACATTTATTCATTAAGTAAGTACTCACCCTCAACACGTGCCGCAGCACTGCGTACAAGTTGACTGACAGCCCAGCGGCCGAGTTCTTCCGGCGTCTGCTTGAGGAAGTTGTTATTGGCGGCCGCAAACACCGGCATCGAGGTCAGCAGCACCGGCACATCGGCCAGCGCAATCCGCTGGCGCTCCAGCAGCAGGAACTTGAGCAGCACCTTCAGCGCGTTCTGCGCGTTGCGTAGCGGATCGGCGGCCAGGTATTCCAGCCGCGACCGCGCGCGCGCCAGTGCGCCGGCCACATCGGTGAACGGCGCGCCGTGACCAGGAATCGCCACCCGCACGTCCAGCCCGGCGATCAGGTCCAGCGTGGCGCGTTCTTCGGCAAAGCCCGATTCGCCTTCCAGCTCGGGAAAGATGACGCCGAAGCCGTTTTCCCACAGCGCATCGGCGGATACCAGCACCTTTTCTTGCGGACAGTAAAAAATCAGTGAATGCGGATCGTGGCCGGGGGCGCCCAGCGCCTGCCATTCCATGTCGGCCAGGGTCAGCACGTCGCCGGGGGCGATGGTGGCGTCGAAGGTGAAGCGGTCGCAGCGCTGGCCGGTGGCCTTGAAACTCAGCGCCTCCACGTCCCAGTGCCGCACCTTGTCGGCCTCCGCCACCGGAATCGAGGTCTTGCAGCCGAAGTGAGCTTGCAGGATGGCGTTGCCGCCACAGTGGTCGGAATGCAGGTGGGTGTTGAGAATCTGGTCCAGATGGCGTCCGCGCAGCACGTGGCGCACCAGTTCCAGCGTCTGCGGCGCGTGGCTGACGTAGCCCGTATCGATAATCGCCGTATCGTGGCGGCCCAACAACATGATGTTGTTAGACGACAGCCAGCCCCGTTCCAGTACCTGTATCGAATCCGGCAGCACGCTCATAGCTCCTCGTCGTCGAAACGGAGGGTTTGGCGCCGCAGCGGCAGTTCTGCCCACACGGCGCGTTTGTAGTCGTCGTCGGCCTTGCCCCAGGCGATGATTTCCTCGATGGTCCGCAGGCAGCCCATGCAATATTGCCGTTCCATGTCCATCTTGCACAGGCTGACACACGGGGACGGCACCGGCGCGGGGATTAAGTTAGTTGCATCACTCATGGCCCCATTATGCCGCGAAGCCGCTTGACTTGGGCGCGCATCGGCGTAGACTTACCATCCATATAGATGGTAATCAGATGGAGACACTGTGGCCAAGCAAGAAATCAAGCTGAAGACTGCCGAATCAGAAAAAATCACCATCAATCTGGGCCCGATCGACTTAGGACAGATTGACCTGCTGGTACAAGAAGGGTTTTACTCGAACCGTACCGATCTGATACGCACGGCAATCCGCAATCAGCTGAACCAGCACGCCGAGGTGGTCAAGCAGACCGTGGCGCGCAAGAGCCTGGTACTGGGCATGCAGCATTACTCACGCGCCGACCTGGAAGCAATCCAGGCGGCCGGGCAACGGCTGCAAATCCAGGTACTGGGCCTGGCCAGCATCGCCAGCGACGTTTCGGTCGAACTGGCGCTGGCGACTATCGAATCCATTTTTGTACTCGGCTCGCTGCACGCCAGCGCGGTCCTCAAAGCTGCACTGGCCCCGCGCATCCATTAAGGAGTGCCATGAAACTCAATTTTCTAACGCAAATGCGCGAAGCTGCGCAGCAGATGCTCAATAAGAGCGTGCATCTGCACCGCCCGGCCGCCCAACCGGCCATGCGTGATATTAATCCGCCGCCGGCCAACGCGGCGCCGTCCACACCCCATGTGGCGCCGGATTTGCTGCCGGACCCACCGTCTGCGCAGCCGAATCCGGCCACGCATCCGGCCGAGTACGCGCAGGACATGCTGAACCGCATGGGCATCAAGATCGATCTGCAAGCCAATCTGGACCGGGCCATCGATGTCGGTTCGCTGCTGCATCCGGCGCCGGCGCAACCGCTGCCGGAAGGTGCGCAATTTATCCGCAGCAGTTACAGCAACCACGCCGGCATGCGCAACTATAAGCTGTACGTGCCGTCGAGCTATCACGGCCAGGCCATGCCGCTGCTGGTGATGCTGCACGGCTGCACGCAGAATCCGGACGACTTCGCGGCCGGCACGCAGATGAATCAGGTGGCGGAGGAAATGGGCTTTTTCGTGGCTTATCCCGAACAGCCGGCCAATGCTAACCACTCCAAGTGCTGGAACTGGTTCAACGCCATCGACCAGCAGCGCGGACAGGGCGAGCCGTCCATCATCGCCGGCATTGCGCGACAGGTCATCGAAGAGTACCCGGTCAACGAGCGCCAGGTGTATGTGGCGGGCCTGTCGGCCGGCGGCGCTATGGCGGTAATCGTCGGCACGCTGTATCCGGAATTGTTTGCGGCGGTGGGTGTGCATTCGGGTTTGCCGTTTGCATCGGCGCAGGATTTGCCGTCGGCGCTGTCGGCCATGAAGCGCGGCGCCAAGAGCGCGGGCAAGGCTGGCAATGGGTCGCAGCCGATTATCGTGTTTCATGGCGATAGCGACACCACCGTCAATCCGCGCAATGGCGAGCAGGTGATTGAACAGCGGCTGCATCACCATCGCGGCGCGCGGCCGTCGGTGCAATCGGGCGCGGTGCCGAATGGCTACCGCTACACGCAAACCACGCACACCAAGCCGGACGGCACGCCGTTGGGCGAACATTGGGTAGTCCACGGCGCCGGCCACGCCTGGTCGGGCGGCAGCGCCTCGGGCAGCTACACCGACGCCAAAGGCCCCGACGCCAGCCGCGAAATGCTGCGCTTTTTCAGCACAGTGGCCTGATCAGATCGTGCCGGTGGCTCGCAGGAGCAAGCCGACCACCGTCACTACATTGGTAATCATCAGCCCGGCCATCCAATACACCAGTCTGTCGATGCGATGACTCAGATAATCGATGCGACTCTCCAGATGGTCGATTCGATTGCCAAGATAGTCGATTCGCTTATCCTGGCGGTCTATCGAGCGCTCAAAGCGTTCGACGGCTGCAGCCTGCGAGCGCTCAAAGCGCGCTGCTGCCTCTGCCTGTGAGCGGTCAAACCGTTCCGCTGTTTCGGCTAGCGAACGATCGAATCGCTCAGTTGTCTCGGTCAGCGAACGATTGAATCTTTGCGTTGTGGCGTCGAAACGGACATTTGTGTCTTCTCGTAGCTCATCAAGCTTATCACGCAAGGACTCAAATCCGGCCAGCATGGCCTGATGATGGGCTTCCTGCGCGCGCTGCAACGACACCAGCGCGCTGGTGACGTTGTCCATTTGGGTCTCCAGCCGCACGATGCGGGCGATGTGGCCATCGTCTGCCGCGCCACCTGGGTTGTCAAGCGAGGTCTGGTTCATGTCAGCGCTCCCGGTGAGGGTTATGCGCTATTGTCTGGTGCTGCTGCCGGGGGCGTTTGAGGGTGATCAATGATGTGCTGGCGCAGGCAGTCCGGGCACCAGCAACTGGCGCCGGCGACCGACGGCACCGGCAGCGCGGCCGGCAGATAAGTGCACCAGCACGGTGGCGCGGGCACGGCGGGATCGGCGTCCTGCATGGCGCAGGAGAACTGCGCGCCGCAGCGGGAACAGGTACTCATGGCTTCAGCGTATCGGAGCTTCCGGGAAATTACAACCGGATGGCCCTATAATGCGTGCTTGAGTGCAGCCAGAGGCTGTAAAATTGCGCCCAAATTCTTCTTACCGGAATCGCCATGACCCAACTGACCAATCTGAACCTAGGCAATGACGCCGACGACCTGACCGCTGTTGAACCACGGATCAAGGCGCAAATTCTGGCTGAGGCTCTCCCTTACATCCGTAATTACCACGGTAAAACCATCGTCATCAAATACGGCGGCAACGCCATGACCGACGAACGCCTGAAACACGGCTTCGCCCGCGATGTCATTTTGCTCAAACTGGTCGGCATGAATCCGGTCGTGGTGCACGGCGGCGGTCCGCAAATCGACAACGCGCTGAAAAAAATCGGCAAGCAAGGCACCTTCGTGCAAGGCATGCGCATCACCGACGAAGAAACCATGGAAGTGGTGGAGTGGGTGCTGGGCGGCGAAGTCCAGCAGGATATCGTGATGTTGATTAATCACTACGGTGGCCAGGCAGTCGGCCTGACCGGCAAGGATGGCGGTCTGATCCGCGCTCGCAAGATGGCCATGCCGGACAAGGAAAATCCAGGCCAGACGCTGGACATCGGCTTCGTCGGCGAAATCGAAGCGATCAACCCGGCTGTCGTGAAAGCGCTGCAGGACGACGCCTTCATCCCGATCATCTCGCCGATCGGTTTCGGCCAGGACGGCCAGGCCTACAACATCAACGCCGACGTGGTCGCCGGCAAGATCGCGGAAATCCTGAAAGCTGAAAAGCTGATCATGATGACCAACATCGCCGGCGTGCAGGACAAGCAGGGCAACCTGGTGACCGACCTGTCGGCGCGCGAAATCGACGAGATGTTCGCCGATGGCACGATTTCCGGCGGCATGCTGCCTAAAATTTCATCAGCCCTGGATGCGGCCAAGTCCGGCGTCAATACCGTGCACATCATTGATGGACGAATTGAGCACTCTTTGTTGCTCGAAGTCTTGACCGAACAAGCATTTGGCACTATGATCCGGTCTCACTGAAAAAAAGGCGGTCTCGCCGGCAGTCGGTGAAACCGCCACATTTGTATGCCCTTTTAGCTCAGTGGTAGAGCACTCCCTTGGTAAGGGAGAGGCCACGTGTTCAATCCACGTAAAGGGCACCACTTCTCGCAGCACCCTCCCCCCTGCAGTTAGCTCCCTCCTAGTACATTCGTTCCACGCTCAATCCGCGTTTGCGCAGCAATTCCGGCACGCTTCCTTTGCCGACCAGGTGCAACACGCCAATCGCCACCACACTGTTGTTTTCACGCGCCATCAATTTGACCATGCCGTCGGCCAGCGTTGGATTGCGACCGTCCAGCAACTCCTTCTGCACAAAGCGGCCCGAGAAGGTATCGTCCTGCTCCGCCTTCAGCGCCAGCGCATCGAGCGCCTTCACATCGGCATGACGCCACGCCTCGGCGATCTCGCGCGCCTGGTCGGCCTGCTCCTTGTCCTCGATGCCGGCGATGGCCTCCTGCAGGAACACCAGCTGCTCAGCCGCCGTCATCTTGTCGAATAGCGACATCTGGCTGTCCGCCGATTCCAGCTCGACCACTTTCTGGCCCGCCTCGTGCGCCTGCTGCGACAGATGCGCATCCACCGCCAGCGCCGCGTCATAACCCTGCGCGGCAAACTCGCTGACCGTCAGCACGCTGGCCAGCAGCCACGGCTTCATCGACGCCACCGCTTCCGGCGCGATGTTGTACTGCTTGAGCAGCTTGGCCAGACGCGAGCGCCATTCCGGCGTCAGGCCCGAGCTGCCTTTGACGCTCATGCCGTATTGCTGCACCGCGCGCGCGAGTTTTTGCTGATCGGCCAGCGGATCGATTTCCAGCGCCAGCACCGGCGCTTTTTTCAAAAAGCCGGCCAGGCGCGGCTCCAGCGGATAAAAATCCCTGGCGCCGACATGGATGGTGCCGAACAAATACAGCGTGTGGCCGTTCTGCTGTACCTTGAACAGCGCGCCGCGGTTGGGCGTGACGTTCGGCGTGGCGCCCTGCTCTGCCGCCACCGCCGGACCGAGGGCAAACAAGAACAAACTACAGAACAACACTATAATCTGGCGGCGCATTCGTGACCTTTACTGATAGAGATGACGTGAATATTACTCGCTCCACACCCGTCTGGCTGTTTGATCTTGATAACACCCTGCACAACGCTTCGCACGCCATCTTCCCGGCGATTATGGCGGGCATGAACGCGTATCTGGCGCGGCTGCTGGGCGACGGCGTCACGCCCGCCAGCGACGAGCTGGTGAACGCCACCCGCACCCGCTACTGGCAGCGCTACGGCGCCACCACGCTGGGCGTGGTCAAGCACCATGGCGTCAAGGCCGCGCACTTTCTGGAAGAAACCCACCGCTTCGATGATCTCAACGCGATGATCCGTGCCGAGCGCGGACTGCGCCAGCTGCTGCGCCGCCTGCCCGGCCGCAAAATCTTGCTGACCAATGCGCCGCACCGCTACTCGTCGCAAGTGCTGCGCCATCTGGGCTTGCAGCGCCACTTCCAGCACCACATCGCAGTGGAAGCGATGACGGTGCATCGCCACATGCGGCCCAAGCCGTCGAAGCTGATGCTGCAACGGCTGATGCGCCGCCATCAGCTCACGCCGGGCCGCTGCATTCTGGTGGAAGACACGCTGGCCAACCTGCGCAGCGCGCGCCAGTTGGGCATGCGCACCGCGTGGATCACGCAATACCTGACCATCGGCGACACCGCAGGCCTGGCCCATCCACAAAAACGACTGATTCGCCCCGCTTATGTCGATGTCAAAGTAAAATCTGTCAGGAACCTGCCGTCACGCCTGCACCAGTTGCGCTGACCCTCCCTTTTATTTAACCCGCGAGATCATATGGCAAGCACACCGCCGGGCCAGCGCCGTTTGCAAATTCTCCAGGCGCTGGCGGAGATGCTGGAACAACCCAAGGGCGACAAGATCACCACCGCTGCGCTGGCGCGCAAGCTGGCGTTTTCCGAAGCCGCCCTGTACCGGCATTTCGCCAGCAAGGCGCAGATGTTCGAGGGACTGATCGAGTTCATCGAATCGAGCGTGTTCGGCCTGATTAACCAGATCGCCGAGCGCCAGGAAGACGGCATGGCGCAGGCGCGCGACATCGTCGCCATGCTGCTCAACTTCGCCAGCCAGAATCCCGGCATGACGCGGGTGCTGATCGGCGAAGCACTGGTCAATGAAGACGAGCGCCTGCAACTGCGCATGAACCAGTTCTATGACCGCGTGGAGCTGGCGCTGAAGCAGGCCTTGCGTCTCGCCGCCAGCGAAGGCCAGGCGCACGAAGCCGACGCCACCGCGCGCGCGGCGATGCTGACCAGCTTCGTCATCGGCCGCTGGCACCGTTACGCCAAGAGCGGTTTCAAAAACAATCCGTCGCAGGACGCGGCGCTGCACATCACACTGTTGTTATCGTAAGCATGAACACCGAAGTATTCGCCCTGCTGGATGACGCCAGCCCGGAAGCCATTCAGGCCGGCGGCCGTTCGCGCCTGTACACCGGCCACCGCGCCACGCTGCGCTGCGACGACATCGCCCAGTGGCCGCAACTGCTGACGCAAATGCAGGCGGCGCTGGCGCGCGGCGAATACGCGGTCACCGTATGCAGCTACGAACTGGGCGAGGAGCTGCTGGCGTTGCGCATGGACGGCGCGCCGCCACGTGCCGCGCGTGGCGCGCCGCTGGCGCAGATCCTGTTGTTCACCGATTGCGCGCTGCTGTCGTCCGCGCAAGTCGGCGACTGGCTGGCGGCGCGCTCGTTTCCGATCGAACGGCCAGCCGGCATCGCCAACATCCAGCCGAACATCGATCAGCAAGCCTTTAGCGCGGCGCTGGCGCGCATTCACGACTACATTGCGGCCGGCGACACCTACCAGGTCAATTACACGTACAGGCTGCGTTTTGACGCGTTTGGCGGCATCCACGCGCTGTACGCGCGCCTGCGCGGCCGCCAGCCCGTCCCTTACGGCGCACTGATCGCGCTGGACGACGGCAGCGCCGTGCTGTCGCTGTCGCCCGAACTGTTCGTGCGTCACAGCGGCGGCGTGCTGACCGCGCGGCCGATGAAAGGCACGGCGCCTGCCGCGCCAGCGGCGCAGCAGGCGGAAAACATCCTGCGTGCCACCAACCTCGCCGCCGATCCCAAGAACCGCGCCGAGAACCTGATGATCGTCGACCTGCTGCGCAACGACATCGCGCGCGTGGCCGTCACCGGCAGCGTGGAAGTGCCGGCGCTGTTCAACGTGCAGCGCTACACCAGCGTGCTGCAGATGACCTCCACCATCACCGCGCAGCTGCGCGACGACGCCACGCTGCCCGAAATTTTTGATGCGCTGTATCCCTGCGGCTCGATCACCGGCGCGCCCAAGCGCCGCACCATGGAAATCATCCGTGAACTGGAGCCGGACGCGCGTGGCATCTACACCGGCGCCATCGGCTGGTTCGATCCGCGAGATGACGGCAAGGTCGGCGACTTCTGCATGTCGGTGCCGATCCGCACGCTGACCTTGCAGCCGCAAGGCGCGGATGGCGTGCGCCGCGGCGAAATGGGCGTCGGCGCCGGCATCGTGTTCGACAGCAACGCCACTGACGAATACGCCGAGTGCAAACTCAAGGCGCGCTTTCTCACCGGCCTGCAAAACGATTTCGAGATGTTTGAAACCATGCGCGCCACGCCCGGCGGCGGCGTGCGCCATCGCGAGCGCCACCTGCAACGGCTGGCCGCATCGGCCGCCTACTTCGGCTTCCCTTGGGATGTAAAGGCGGCGGATGCCTACCTGGACACCGCCTGCGCCATGCTGGAGCCGCAACACGCGGCCTATCGCTTGCGCTTGGCGCTCGGCCCGTCCGGCGCCTTCTCGGTGCAGCACGCGCCGCTGTCGCCGCTGGCCGAACCGGTGCGCGTGCTGCTGGCAGAAGACAACACCAGCAGCAGCGATCTTTTCCTGCGCCACAAAACCAGCATCCGCCAACGCTACGACGCCGCCTGGCGCGACGCCGAAGCCCAAGGCGCTTTCGACACCCTGTTCTTCAACGAACGCGGCGAACTGACCGAGGGCGGTCGCAGCAACGTCTTTGTCCGTATCGACGGCCGCTGGCTAACGCCGCCACTGAGCGCCGGCGTACTGCCAGGGGTAATGCGCAGCGTGCTGCTGGACGATCCCGACTGGCAGGCCAGCGAAGCCGTGATCACGCGCGCGATGCTGGACGCCGCCGACGACATCATCCTCTGCAACGCCCTGCGCGGCGTGCTGCGGGTCGCGCGCTAAAGATCGATCATCATCTCGAAGCCGCCGTAGATCATGCGCTTGGCGTCGAACGGCATGTTGGCCGGGTCCATGTAGGCGGCCACGCGCGGATCTTTCATCACCTTGTCGTTGATTTCGTCGCGCTTGGCGCGTGATTCGTAAACGATCCACGAGAACACCACGCGCTCGCCTTCTTCCAGCATCACGCTTTGTGGGAAGGAGGTCAGCTTGCCGGGTGGCGCATCGTCGGCCACCGTTTCGCGGAATTCCAGCGCGCCGAATTCCTTCCACACGGCGCCGCATTCGCGCGACATTTTCTTGTACGCCTCAAGTTTTTCCTCGGGCACCGGAATCACAAAACCGTCTACGTAGGCCATGACTGTCTCCCAGAAAGTGAGACGGCTAGCGTAGCACGAAGCGTTTGCGGTAAGCGCCCGGTGTCGTCGCGGCAAGACGGCGGAAGTGGTGGCGCAACGATTCTTCCGAGCCGAAGCCGGCGCGTTCGGCAATCTGCGTCAGCGGCACATCGGGGTCTTCCAGCATCTCCTTGACGATGGCCACGCGCTCGCGGATCAGCCATTCCACCGGGCCGAGGCCGGTAGCCTGCTGGAACTGGCGCTGCAAGGTGCGCGGACTCATGGCCGCGCGTTCGGCCATGCTGGCCACCGTGTGCGGCTGCGATGGATGGCTGCGCAGCCAGTCCAGCAGTTTGGACAAGCGTCCCTGCTCCCCCTGCGCCATGGGACGCGGCAGGAACTGCGCCTGACCGCCTTCGCGATGCGGCGCCACCACCAGCCGCTGCGCCACCAGGTTGCCGACCTTGGCGCCATGGTCGCGCCGCACCAGATGCAGCAGCATGTCCAGCCCGGCGGCCGAGCCGGCGGCGGTGATAACCTGGCCGTTATCCACATACAGGTGATCTGGCTGCACTTCGATCAGTGGATAAAGTTGCGCCAGCCGCTCGGCATAGCGCCAGTGAGTCGTGGCGCGCTGGCCGTCCAGCAGGCCGGCGGCGGCCAGCACGAACACGCCCGAACAGATCGAACACAAACGCGCGCCGCGCGCGTGGGCGGCGCGCAGCCAGTCCAGCAGTTGCGCCGGCGGCAATTCGTCGGCATCGCGCCAGCCGGGGATGATGATGGTGTCCGCCAGCGCCAGCAATTCCGGCGCGTATGGCGCCTGCACGGTGATGCCGCCGGCTGCCCGGATCGGCCCCTGTTCCACGGCGCAAACGGCAAACTCGTACCAGTCCACGTCCAGTTCCGGACGCTCCAGCGCAAACAGTTCGACCGTGCAGCCGAACTCAAATGTACACAGGCGATCGTACGCCAGCGCCACCACCAGATGTTTCTTCATGGCGTAATCTTACCGGATAATGGCCTGTGCGCCACTTCTGGCCATAACGGCGCGGCGGCACAATGAAGGCTCATCTACACAGGAGAGTCCGATGTCCCACGTTACCGCCATTCCCGCCGCCGACAGCGCCGCCGCGCTGGCCCACTTTGAAGCCAGCTTCCGCTACGAAACCGATTGCTGGGACGTGCACGATGCGCTGGACGGCGGTCAGCCGGACTTCGTGCTGCTGGATGTAAGGGGAACGGAGAAGTACGCGGCCGGCCATGTGCCCGGCGCGCTGGATCTGGCGCATCGCAAGATCATCGGCTCGAAGATCGCCGAATTCCCGGCCGACACGCTGTTCGTGGTCTATTGCGCCGGCCCACACTGCAACGGCGCGGCCCGCGCCGCCGTGCGGCTGGCGCAACTGGGCCGCCCGGTCAAGCTGATGACCGGCGGCATTACCGGCTGGCTGGACGAAGGTTTCGCCCTGGCCAGCGCCTAGATCAGGTGCCGAGCGCTTTTTCGACTGCGCTAACCAGCTGCTTGTCGGTCGGCGTGACCTTGCTGCCGAAGTTGTTGACCACATTGCCGTTGCGGTCGATCAGGTACTTGTGGAAGTTCCAGGCCGGCGCCTTGCCGGTCGCTTTGATCAGGTTGGCGAACAGCGGATTCGGCTCCTTGCCCGACACCACCGACTTGGCAAACATCGGGAATTTCACGCCGTAGGTGTTGTAGCAGAAATCGGCGATTTCCTTGCTGCTGCCGGGTTCCTGCTGGCCGAAATCGTTCGACGGAAAGCCCAGTACCACCAGGCCTTTGCTGCCGTACTTGGCGTATAGGCCTTCCAGGCCTTCATACTGGTTGGTGAAGCCGCAATAGCTGGCGGTGTTGACCACCAGGATCACCTTGCCGGAATACTGACACAGGTCCTGCGGCGAATCGTCCTGCAGGCGCTTGAAGGATTGCTTGAGGATGGCCGGGCAGCTGGCGGGAGCAGTCGCCGCCGGCGCTGCCGCTGCGGCGGCAGGTGCTTGCGCAAACGCGGAAGCGCTGGCCAGCATGGTCAGCGAGGAAACGAGGCACAGTTGGGCGAAAGTCTTGGACATGGTGTCGGCCGGAAAGGATGGTAAAAAAATCATTCTAGTCCAAATTGGTGCCCGTCGCACGATTGATCCAGATTAAGTAAAACCCAGGGCAGCGGCATATCGTCTCTCCAACGCAGCGGAGGGACTATGCGTATCTTGTTGTGGTGTTTGTTATGGCTGGTTGGTATCGCCCAGGCGCAGGTGATGTCATTGCCGGCGTTGAACGCCGGCCAGGTCAGCGTCTCCGGCCTGTCGTCGGGCGCGTTTATGGCGGTGCAGTTCGAGGTGGCCTTCTCGCGCACCGTGATCGGCGCCGGGGTGATTGCCGGCGGTCCGTATTTCTGCGCGCAGGGCAGCGTCTACGCCGCCACCACTACCTGTACCTGCACCAACGAATTCTTCTCCTGCCGCGTGCGTCCCGGCGGCACCCGCGTGGCGGACCTGATCTCCCTCACCGACTGGTTCGCCACCTCTCAAAGCATTGATCCCACCAGCGCGCTGGCCAGCCACCGGGTCTGGATGTTGTCCGGCACCCTCGACTCCGTGGTGCCGCAGGCGGTGATGAACGACCTGCTGACCTACTACCGCCACTACATCGACGCCAACCGCATCACCTACAAGCGCAACCTGGTCGCCGAACACGCGATGCCCACCGACAGCTACGGCAACAGCTGTGCCACGCTCGGCTCGCCCTACATCAACAACTGCAACGATGACGCCGCCGGCGAGCTGCTCAACTGGATCTACGGCCCGCTGGCCCCGCGCAACAACGGCACACTGACCGGCCGCTTCATCGCCTTCGACCAGTCGGAATTCATCGCCCTGCCCACCTGGCACGGCATGGCCGACACCGGCTACCTGTACGTGCCGGCGTCGTGCGAAAGCGGCGGCTGCCGGCTGCATGTGGCGTTCCACGGCTGCCAGCAGAATCAGGACAGCATCGGCACGCTGTTCATCCGTCACGCCGGCTACAACGCCTGGGCCGACACCAACCGCATGCTGATCCTGTATCCGCAAACCGTCGCCACTTTCGCCAATCCCAACAGCTGCTGGGACTGGTGGGCCTATGACGACACGCGCTACGCGCAAAAAAATGGCCGCCAGATGGCGGCCGTCAAACGCATGGTGGACCGGCTGGCCGGCAGCACCATCGCGCTTATATGCCGCCGAGGCAGATGTACTTGACCACCAGGTAATCCTCAATGCCGAGGTGCGAACCTTCGCGTCCCAGGCCGGATTGCTTGACGCCGCCAAACGGCGCCGCCT
The DNA here is from genome assembly GCF_009857605.1 of Duganella levis. Classification (GTDB taxonomy): domain Bacteria; phylum Pseudomonadota; class Gammaproteobacteria; order Burkholderiales; family Burkholderiaceae_D; genus Rugamonas; species Rugamonas levis. The sequence continues at coordinate 44,718 of NZ_WWCT01000011.1, forward strand.
CGGTGGAAATCAGGCCGGTGTTGACGCCCACCATGCCGCTCTCCAGCCCCTCCACCACGCGCCAGATACGGCCGACGTCGCGCGAGTAGAAATAGCTGGCCAGGCCAAACTCGGTATCGTTGGCCAGTGCGATGGCTTCGTCGTCGGTCTTGAAGCGGAACAGCGGCGCCAGCGGACCGAAGGTCTCTTCCTTTGCCACCAGCATGTCGGCGCTGATATCGGCGATCACGGTCGGCTGGAAGAAGCTGTGCCCCAGTTCGTGACGCTTGCCGCCCAACAGCAGACGCCCGCCTTTGGCCAGCGCATCGGCCACATGCTGCTCGACCTTTTGCACCGCCTTCTCATCGATCAGCGGACCTTGCGTCACGCCCTCGTCCACACCGTTGCCGACCTTGAGCTTTTCCACCGCCGCCACCAGCTTTTGCGCAAACACGTCGTACACGCCGTCCTGCACGTAGATGCGGTTGGCGCACACGCAGGTCTGGCCGGCGTTGCGGTATTTGGAGGCGATGGCGCCTTCCACCGCCGCGTCCAGGTCGGCGTCATCAAACACGATGAACGGTGCATTGCCGCCCAACTCCAGCGACAGTTTCTTGATGGTCGGCGCGCTCTGCTCCATCAGCAGCCGGCCCACTTGCGTGGAACCGGTAAAGGTCAATTTACGCACCAGCGGATTGGCGGTCATCTCGCCGCCGATGTCCTTCGATTTGCCGGTCAACACGCTGAATACGCCCGCCGGCACGCCGGCCCGTTCCGCCAATACCGCCAGCGCCAGCGCGCTGTACGGCGTCGACTCGGCCGGCTTGAGCACCATCGGGCAGCCGGCCGCCAGCGCGGGTCCGGCTTTACGGGTAATCATCGCAATCGGAAAATTCCATGGCGTGATGGCGGCGCACACGCCGATCGGCTCCTTGGTGACAAGGATGCGACGATCCTGCCAAGGCGACGCCAGCGTCTCGCCGGCCACGCGCTTGGCCTGTTCGCCAAACCATTCGATGAACGAGGCGCCATACGCCACCTCGCCGCGCGACTCGGACAGCGGCTTGCCCTGCTCCGCCGTCATCAGCAGCGCCAGGTCATCGGTGTTTTCCAGGATCAGGTCATTCCACTTGCGCAGGATGCGCGCGCGTTCCACGGCGGGTTTCTTGCGCCACGCTGGCCAGGCAGCGTTGGCGGCGTCGATGGCGCGTTTGGTTTCGGCCGCGCCCATCACCGGCACGGTGCCGATTTGCTCGCCGGTGGCGGGATTAGTGACGGCCAGCGTGGCGCCGCCGTCAGCGTCGGTCCACTCGCCGTTAATGTAGCCCTGCTGGCGCAGCAGGCTCGGATCTTTCAGTTGCAGCATAAGTCATCTCCTTACTCCACGGTGAAAGACGACAGATCCGGATGCGGTGGCGGATAACTCAGCTCCATGCCTTCCAGCGTTTCCAGCAGCAGGCTGGCGATCACCAGGTTGCGATGGGTCTTGGAGTTGGCCGGCACCACATACCATGGCGCGTGCGGGGCATCCGTCTCGCGGATCGCCTTTTCGTACGCGCGCTGATAGTCGTCCCATTTTTCGCGTTGCTTGATGTCTTCCGGATTGAATTTCCACTGTTTGTCCGGATCGTCCAGGCGCTCCTGCAAACGCTCGCGCTGTTCTTCCTTCGAGATATGCAGGAATACCTTGATGATCACTGTGCCCGTTTCCGCCAGCATGCGTTCGAAGTCGCGAATCTGCGCGTAGCGGCGCTTGCACTCGTCGTCATCGATCCAGCCCTGCACCCTGGTGATCAGCACATCTTCGTAATGACTGCGGTTGAAGATGGCGATCTCGCCGTTACCCGGCACGTACTGGTGCACGCGCCACAGATAATCGTGCGCCAGTTCGGCGTCGGTCGGCGATTTGAAGGCCACGGCGCGCAAGCCCATCGGGCTAATGCCCTTGAACAGTGCGCGCACGGTGCCGTCCTTGCCGCCGGTGTCGGTGCCTTGCAGGACCAGCAGCACTTTCTGCTTGTGCTGCGCGTACAGCTTGTCCTGCAATGCGGCGATGCGGTCGATCAGCGCGTCGGTGCGTTCCAGGTCGAGCGCCTTGGCCTTGGACTTGCCAAGTTTGGGATTGGCGGCACGGCTGGAGAAGGCGGCATCGTCGGCGTCTTCGTCGCGAAGCTTGAATTTAGGCGGTGCGCGAAAGCGCTGGCGGGCATTGTGTGTCATGAATTGAGCTTATCATTTAGCGGCAAGCTGTGCCGCGCGATATCCCCACCAGGCGGCTTCCTCGAAAACGGAAAAGCCTGACAGGTCGGCATGGGCAAATAAAATCGGACCATCTACTTCACGCAATGCTCTCATGCCGGCGTTGTTGCGGAAACCGGGCCAAGGCACAGCCATCGCATGCCCCCTCAGGGTGATATCGACCCGCTCCACACAGGAGGCGAATTGCGCGCCGTAGGCAGTTTTGAGATCGGCGCTGGCCAGCGCCAGCAGCTCTTCCGGCGTGGCCGACGCCATCCAGTGGCGCGCCGTGCTGGCCTTGCGGTCGGATAGCGCGACATAGGAACTGAACACGGTTTTTTCCGGCGGCTGCACGCGGATGTCCTGGTGGGTGGACACCACGAAGCCCAGTCCCGGCTCGCTGTACACCACGTTATCCCAGGACAGCGGTTGCGGGTTTGGCCCGCCCTGGAGTTCGTCGGGAAAGCGCTTGAGCAGGAAGTTCGCCACCATCCACGGCGCGTATTCCGGTACATGCCTGGCCGCGTCGAAACCGTATTCGCCGATGTTATCCACAACCCGCGCCGCCACATAGGTCGGCATCGCGCAGATAGCTTTGCGCGCGCGCACCAGATAACTGGTGGCCTGGCCGTTTTCCAGCTTGAAGCACAAGGCCTCGACGCCATCGGCGGTCTTCTTCAGCGATATCGCCGTCCCCGCCATGCGCTTGACCTCCGCCGCGCGCTCGATGCCGGACACCAGCGGCTGCAATCCGCCCGGCCATGTCAGCCACGCGCCGTTGCCGGCATTGGCGGCCTGGCCCCAGCGGCTGCAGTAGTAATGCAGGCCGGCCCATGCCGATACCTTGTCATAGCGCGTGCCGTAATCGTCGCGGCAGCAGTAATTCAAATACCAGTGCAGCGTCGGCGACTTGTAGCCGTTCTGCTCCATCCACTGCTTGAGCGAGATGCGGTCCAGCGCCTGCCACTCGGGATCTTCCGACGACATCACGGTCGGGAACACGAACACGCGGCGGCCATCGGCGCCATGCAGCTGGCGCAGCCGATGCACTTCATCGAAGAAGCGCTTGTGCTCATCCAGTTCCCACTTCGGTACGCCGTCGGTGGGAATGAAGCCGTCCTGCCAGTGGCCGTTGAACAGCAAGCGCTCTTCCGGCGCGTGCAGGATGAAGCGCTCGTCGTAGTAAGGCTTCTCCGCAAAGGCGTCCTTCTGGATGATGCCGAGATCCGCCAGGATTTCGCGCACGTGCGTGGACTCCGGCGATGGCAGCGGCAGATAGTGCGCACCGGTCGGATATTCGTATTCGCCGAACGCGCCGCCGGCCGCGTTACCGTAGGGCTGCGGCCCGTCGATCATCAGCACATCGGTCTTGCCGAGCTTTTTCAGCTTCCACGCGGCGGTCAGGCCAGACACGCCCGAGCCGAGTATCACCACATCGGTGTGGATAACTTGCGAGGGCGGCGGAATGGCGCGGCGGTCGCGCAGGAAGTGGCCCTCGTCGCGGCCGACGTAATGCACGGCCGGCGTAATCTCCTGCCAGCGCTGGAACGCCAGCCCGCTGCCGGTGACGGCCAGGCCGGAAGCGCCAGCCCACACGAGAAAAGAACGACGCTGCATCAGCGGATCACCCGGCGCCAGTCCTGCTCGAATTCATGCACGAGCGACTGGGTGTTGAGACGATTTGGCTCCATCGGCAGCGGCTTCATATCGGGCGGGAAGATGAACATCTCGCGTGTGGTATCGGCGTTCAGGTAGCGCATCGGCAGGCGGTAGCTGGTGGGCGGTGTGTAGTTGGCCTGCGGCGTCGCCAGGATGAAGCCCCACTCGCCGAACGACGGCACGTAGGCGTGATACGGATAGGTTTTCAGGCCCACTTCACGCAGCGTCGAGTCGATGGTCCAGTAAGCGTGCGGCGCGAAGAACGGCGACGTCGATTGCACCACCATCAGCCCATTGGCCGCCAGATGCTTGCGCACCATGCCGTAGAACGGCACCGAATATAGCTTGCCCAGCGCGAAGCTGGAGGGATCGGGGAAGTCGACGATCACGGCGTCGAACATATCGTCGTTATGCTGTAGCCAGATGGCCGCGTCGGCATTTACCACCTTCACGCGCTTGTCGCTGAAGGAAGCGTGATTGAGCTTGACCAGTTCCTCGCGGTGCGTGAAGGCGCCGGTCATGGCCGGGTCGAGGTCGACCAGCGTCACATGCTCAATGTTCTGGTAGCGCAGGATCTCGCGCAGCGCCAGGCCGTCGCCGCCGCCCAGCACCAGCACGCGCCTGGCCCACGGCAGCGGTTGCAGCACCGGATGCACCAGCGCTTCGTGATAACGGTATTCGTCGCGCGACGAGAACTGCAGATTGCCGTTGATGTACAGGCGCGTATCGTCCTTCCACTTGGTGATCACCAGACGCTGATACGGCGTGGTGGTGGCAAACACGATTTCGTCGCCGAACAGGCCATGTTCACCCCAGTAGGTCATCTTGTCGGCGAAGGCAAAACCGAATACCAAAGCGCACAACACCGCGCTGGCGCGCAGCAAACGGCCGGTGACGTTTTTCAGCTCTGTGGAAAACGCCTTGATTGTCCACAGGGCCACGCCGACATTCAGCATGCCGAACAAGAAACCGGTGCGCACCAGACCCAGATACGGCGCCAGCACCAGCGGGAACAGCAGCGACACCGCCAGCGCCCCCAGATAGTCGAAGGTCAGCACGCGGCTGACCAGTTCATTGAACTCAGTCTGGCGCGCATTCAGCGCGCGCATCACCAGCGGCACCTCCATGCCGACAAACGCGCCGACCAGAAACACCATGGTGTACAACAGCGTGCGGAACGGCGCCGCCATCCACGAGAAGGTCAGGAACAGCACCGCCGCCGACACGCCGCCGATCAGTCCCACCGCCAGCTCGATATCGACAAAACGCGCCAGCACATCCTCGTCTTTGACGTACTTGGAGAAGTGCGCGCCGACGCCCATCGCAAACAGGTAGCATCCGATAATCGTTGAGAACTGCAACACCGAATCGCCCAGCAGATAACTGGACAGCGCACCGGCAATCAGCTCATACGCCAGCCCGCAGGACGCAACGACGAAGACGGACAAAATCAGAATCTTTTTGGTCATTTCTGCTCATTTGCATTATTATCAAGTAATACTTTACCTGAAGGTGTGCCGTGCCCGCCATCCTAAACTATCTGATTCACCTGTTGCTGGCCGCTTTGCTGCTGGCTGTGTTCTTCAAGGCCTACACCTGGATGACGCCTTTCGACGAGGTAAAGCTGATCCGCGAAGGCAATCAGGCGGCGGCGCTATCGCTGGGCGGGGCGCTGATCGGTTTTTCAATCACCATCGGTTCGGCGCTGATGCATACTCTCGACTACCAGCAGTTTTTCGCCTGGGCCCTCGGCGCAATGCTGATCCAGATGCTGGCCTACGCCATCACCACGCGGGTGCTGAATATGTCGAAAGACCAGATTGAGGCGAACAACACGGCGTTCGGCGGCCTGCTCGGCGCGATTTCCATTTCCATCGGCGTGATCAACGGCGCCGGCATTTCCTAATTTCGAAGCGAGGACCATCATGGGTATCGGCAGCTTTATCAAGAAGCAGTTTATCGATGTACTGCAATGGAACGAGGACACCGAAGGCGTGCTGGCGTGGCGTTATCCGATGGCCGACCAGGAGATCCAAAACGGCGGCCAGCTAGTGGTGCGCGAATCGCAGGTGGCGGTGTTCGTCAACGAAGGCCAGGTGGCCGACGTCTTCGGTCCCGGCACCCACATGCTGACCACGCGCACGCTGCCGGTGCTGACCAACCTGAAAAACTGGGACAAGCTGTTTGAGTCGCCGTTCAAGTCGGACGTGTACTTCTTCAGCACCCGGGTGCAGACCGGCCGCAAATGGGGCACGCCGCAGCCGATCACCATCCGCGACAAGGACTTCGACATGGTGCGCGTGCGCGCCTTCGGCATGTACTCGTACCGCGTGACCAACGCCCGCGCCTTCTTCTCGGAGATCAGCGGCACCCGCGAGGTGTACACCCGCGACGAGGTGGAAGACCAGCTGCGCGGCATCCTGATGGCCAGCATGGCCAGTTCGCTCGGCGCGTCGCAAGTGCCGTTCCTCGACATGGCGGCCAACCAGGCGCTGATGGCGCAGCAGGTCAAGGGCGACCTGACCACGGCGTTTGCGCGCTACGGCATCGCGCTGGATGAATTCAACGTGGCCAGCGTCAGCCTGCCGGAAGAACTGCAAGCGGCGCTGGACGAACGCATTTCGGCCGGCATGAAAGGCGGCATGAGCGCCGACAAGCTGGCCGGCTTTACCAAGTACCAGGTGGCCAGTTCGATTCCGCTGGCGGCCGGCAATGAGGGCGGCCTGGCCGGCATCGGCGCAGGTCTCGGCGCCGGGCTGTCGGTGGGCCAGGTGATCGGCCAGACCATGGGCAGCACGCTGGCGCCGCAAGCCGCGGCAGCTGTACCTGCGGCTCCGGCAGCTGCGGCCGAAGACTCGATCGAAGACCGTCTGGGAAAGCTCAAGGGCCTGCTCGACAAAGGCCTGATCTCGGCCGCCGACTACGACAGCACCAAGGCCGAGCTGCTGAAAAAACTGATCGGCTAATACTGCATGCAAATCGTTTCCTGTCCCAGCTGCGGCGCGGAAGTTAAATTCCGCTCGCACGCCTCGGTCATGGCGGTCTGCGAGTATTGCAGCACGCGTGTGCTCAAGGACGCCGACTCAGTCAAAGACCTGGGCAAGATGTCGTCCGTGCTGGAGGACTACTCGCCGATCCAGATCGGCACCGCCGGCGTGCTCGGTGGCCGGCCGTTCACCGTGGTCGGCCGCATCCAGCTGCGCTATTCGGCCGGCATGTGGAACGAGTGGTATCTGCTGTTCGACGACGGCAAAACCTCGTGGTTGGGCGATTCGTCCGGCATGTACACCATCACCGCCGAATACCAGGGCGAGACGCAAACACAGGCTTTCGAGGAGCTGGTGCCTGGCCGTACCTACGGCATCGGCGGCGGCTTGTACACGGCGGCCGAAATCCGCGTGGCCGATTGCATCGGCGGCCAGGGCGAGCTACCGTTCAAGGTAGGCGACGGCTACCAGGCCAAGGTGGCCGACTTCCGCCGCGGCCAGGAATTCATTACGCTCGATTACTCCGATGGGCCACAGCCGGTGGTCTACACCGGCCTCGCCGTCACGCTGGACAGCCTGCAATGCCAGCTACTGCGCGACGACGACACCATCCAGCGCGCGGCCGGCCGTTATCGCGGCAAGCTCACGGCGCTGGACTGCCCATCGTGCGGCACGCCGATCAAATATCTGCCCGGCATTACCGCCAACCTGGTGTGCCCGGCCTGCGCCACGCAGATCGACGCCTCCAGTCCGAAAGCGCAGGTGGTAGCCGCCGGCGAACGGGTGGAAGCCGTGCCGCTGATGCTGGAACTGGGCGCCACCGCCAAGATCAACAACCAGGACTTCACCATCATCGGCATGATGCGGCGCGCCGACGATGAAGGCAGCGAATGGGACGAATACCTGATGTACGGCCCGCGCGCCGGCTTCTCGTGGTTGGTGCTGACGGAAGACGGCTGGTCCGGCGCCAATGTGCTGTCGTCGTGGCCGATGTCGTACATGCCCGGCGCCGGCAATGTGGCTGTGGATAAGGTGCAGTTTTCCGCCTTGTACAGCTACGAGGCGAAAGTGACTTATGCGGTGGGCGCTTTCAACTGGCGCGTGTCTGTCGGCGACAAGGCGCAGGTGGCGGAGTTCCAGGCCGGCCAGCTGCGGCTGGCCGCCGAAACCACCGACAGCGAGATGACGTGGTCGCGCTCTTCACCGGTGTCGGCCGACCAGCTGGCGATGTGGTTCGGCACAGGCTTCAAGGGCAAGGTGAAAGCGCCGTCGAAGGCTAAGCCGTTCGGCAACAACCGCTATCGCACCACGGCCAAGTACATCATCTGGTTCATGCTGGTGGTGAATGCGGTGCCGCTGCTGTTCAACTTCTCCGGCACCTGGTTCATGACAGCGATCGCCGCGATCGCCATTTACCTGCCTGCTGTCTTCCTGGACGATAACGAGAAAACATGAGCAAATTTTTTATCTACGCGATCGTCGTCGTGCTGTTCAGCGCCGGTAGTAGCTGGACGCGCATGGTGAGCGGTGGTTCGGGCCGCAGCGCCGGCGGCAGCTCGTGGAGTTCGCATACCGGCGGTGGCGGCGGCAGCTGGGGTGGCGGTTCCGGCGGCGGAGGCCACAAGTGAAGCGCGAAGCGCTACCGGCGGCGACGCACGTGGCGTCCGGCACCCACGTGCTGGCCGACCTGAACGGCATCGCCGCCGACAAACTGAGCGACTGCGCCGGGCTGGAAACGCTGCTGCGCCAGGCTGCCGAAGCGGCCGGCGCGCACATCCTGTTCAGCCACTTCCACGCCTTCGGCGACGGCCAGGGCGTGACCGGCGTGGTGCTGCTGGCCGAGTCCCACATCACCATTCACACCTGGCCCGAATGCGGCTTCGCCGCCGCCGACATCTTCATGTGCGGCAGCGCGCAGCCGGAGTTAGCGCTTGCTCTCATCGAAAATGCGCTGCAGCCGCAGTCGCGCAAAGTGCAAGCTATCCAGCGTTCAATGACGTAGGCTGTACCGGCTGGCGCGCTGCCAGTTTTTTCAGCAACGCCGGCAGGAAGATAATCAGCGAATCGATCAGCGCGTGGGCGATGATGCAGGCGACCAGGTCGCGCTGCCACAGGTAGAGACCGGTCAGCAGGCCGCCGCCGAACAGCACGCCAACCAAATGGCTCCACGACCAGCCGCCCAGGTGTGCCAGCGTGAACACCGCCAGCGGTATCAGCGCCGCTGGCCACAGGCTGCCGGTCATTTCATGGAGACGCTCGATCGGGTAGCCGCGGAACATGATTTCTTCGGTGACGCCGGCGGTGATCACCACCGCCCAGCGGAACCACGCCGGCGTCGACAGCAGCCGCGTCAATCCCGCTTCCGAGCCTTCCGGCACCGCCGCCTTGCCAGCCTTGCTGGCCTGAATCACCGACATCACCGACGTCGACAATACTGTCAGCCCCAGCGCGGCGCCGATCAGCCAGGCCAGGTAGTTGCCCCAGACGAGGCCGATGCTGGACGGCGGACGCTGTTCCCACAGCAGCAGCCACGCCAGCACGGTCAGGCAACAGCCCCACGTCGTCAGCAGATGGCGCCGGATGTTCATCGGCTGGCCCTGGCTGTCGCAGTACAGGAAAGAGAACAGCGTCGGCAGGCCGAGCGCCAGCACCACGCCGATGATGGCGGTGACGGAGAGATCGCTCATGCCACCGCTTGCTCGGCGACCAGCGCCGCGTCTTTTTCACGCGCGGCCAGCGCAGCCGGACGCTGGCTGACGCGCGCGATGTACTGTTCGATGACGGGCAGCTTGGGCACCAGGCCGAACATCACCATCCAGCCGAAGGCCGTGCCCCACAGCACGTCCAGCGCGCTGAATTGTTCGCCCAGCAGGTACGGGCCTTTGCCCAGTTGCTCGATCAGCGTGTTGAACATGGTGTCGAAATCGCCGTAGTGGCAGGCTTGCTTGTCAGCCGGCTTGTTCTTCAGCCACTGGTCGACAATCGCCGGCTCGAAGCAACTGCCGTAGAACGCCATCCAGCGCAGGTAGGGGCCGCGCAGCGGATCGCCCAGCGGCGGCGCCAGTTTGGCGTCCGGGAACAAGTCGGCCAGATAGAGGTAGATCGCTACCTGTTCGGTGACGATGGCGTCACCATGGCGAATCGCCGGCACCTTGCCCATGGGGTTGATGGCCAGGTAGTCAGCTTCGCGGTTCTCGCCCTTTTTCATGTTCATCACATGCAGTTCGTACGGCGCGTGCAGTTCTTCCAGCAAGGTCAGCACGCCGGTCGAGCGCGATTGCGGGCAGTGGTACAGGGTCAGTTGCGGTGCCATGATTTTCTCCTTCGGTTGGGTGAAAACTCACGATAACTCTTGCTAAGATGGGGGTCTTGTAAAAACGCGAACGCAATATGACAACGCTGCAAAGTGTACCGCGTCCGACCCGCGGTGTGGTGAATCCGGCGGCCGGCGAAAAAGTTTTCCGGCTGGAGCGCTACCTGCCGGACGCCGAGCTGGCGCCGTTTGTCGAACACTTCTGGCTGGTGGCGTGGACGCTGCCGGACGGCGTGACGCACGTGCAGCGCACCCTTCCCCGCCACGCCATCCACCTGGTGTTTGACGAGGGCCGCACGGCGATCTTCGGCGTGATGACGGGATCGTTTGAATACACGCTGCAAGGCAGCGGCCGGGTGTTGGGCATCAGCTTCCGGCCCGGCGCGTTTCGCGCCTTCCTGCAAGCCGAGGTGCAGTCGATCACCGATCGCCAGCTGCCGTTGTCCGCCGTGTTTGCGTGCGACGACGCGCAGACCGAGCGCAGCGTGCTGGATGCGGCCGACGATGCTGGCATGGTCGCCGCCGCCAGCGCCTTCCTGCGCCGGGCGCTGCCGGCGCCGGACCCGGTGGTGGAGCGCATCGCCGCCATCCTGCAGGTGATCGATGGCAATGCCGACATCACGCAAGTGCAGCAGCTGGCCGATCATACTGGGCTCAGCGTGCGCAAGCTGCAGCTGCTGTTCAAGGACTACATTGGCGCCAGCCCCAAGTGGATCATCCGCCGCAAGCGCCTGCTGGACGCCGCCGACCTGCTGGCCCAGGGCAGCGCCATCAGCCTGGCCGAGCTAGCCCAGCAACTGGGCTATTACGACCAGGCGCATTTCACCACGGATTTCGAAAAACTGGTCGGCAAGCCGCCTTCCGACTACCGCCTCAGCTGCAACGCCAGCTGAGGTCGGAGTGCATGCCGCTTTGACATAAACCCCGCCGTATTCGACGGGGTAACTTACCAGTCCTCTTTTTTCGGCTCGCCACTGGTCGCTGGTGCGGCTTTGGCGGCGGCCTTGCGCTCGGCCTTTGGCTTTTCGGCCGCCGATGCTGTCGTTGCAGTAGCGCCCTCATCCTTGGCTGGCGCCGGTTTGGCCGTGACTGCTTCACGCAATTGCAAGGCGCCCGGCACTACCCCGTCCAGCTTGGCGGTAACGTTTTCCAGGGTGCCGTACGACAGCTTCGGCGTCACGCGATTGATGACCACTTCGCAGCAGACGGATTCCATATTACCCAGCGATTGACCGGTCTGCGGATCTTTGATCTCCTTGCCCTGCAAGTAGATCTTGTAGCGCGCGCCTTCCACCACCGAACTGCCACCCTGACTCAACACGACAGCCATACCGTCACGTTGCACCACGCTGATCGGGAAAGTCTGCAGCAGAATGGCCTCCGATGCACGCTTCACGATCTCGCCCTGCATAGTGCGCAAGGTCGCGCCTTCATCGATGCCTTGACTCAAAGTCGTCGGCGCAACCGATGGCGCCGTTCCCTGCAGCGTCGCCGATTGCACAATCTGGCGCGTGGCCAGGTTGATCATGCGCTGCGATACCGACCAGCCACCGGAATAGCTGACCAGCTCGCGGTCCGACGTCTGCAACTTGCGTGCATGCTTCTCGTAGCTCAGGTTGTTCACCACGCCCATCCACACCAGGTCCGCGCTCAGCGCCTGGCCCAGCTTGGCGAAATCGGTATTCACCGTCTGGCCGGAGCTGATCATGTCCAGTTCGTTTTGCAGCTCTCCCTCGAATTGGCGGTCCAGCACCGTGAAGCGGCCGCTTTGCGACAGCGAGTCGATGATCTGCTGGCGCAGGCCATTCAGCACTTCGGCCGCCGGTACATTGCGGCCGCCGATGTCGAAGCTGCTGCGGTCGGAACGCAGCGGCGCCACCACGATCTTGATCTTGCCGCTATCGGCCGGCGCCTTGAACTTGGCGATCTTGGCGGCGATATCCACCATGTACAGCCCGCCCTTGCCGGCTGGCGCCGTTACCTTGACCACCTTGAAGGACGATACCAGGCCCTTCGACTGCGTCACGATCTGCTCGGCAAAATGGCTGCCTTGCACGGTGGCCGTGGCCTTCAGGCTGTCGCTGCCCTCGGAGGTCTCGACGTCCAGGTTGGCAGTCACCTGCGAAAAGGTATTCAGGTTGGCCGAACTGGCGTTGACCTTGGTACCGTTGACTTGCATGATCGCCGTCTTCAGCGCATCGTTGATCGCCGCACCCGGCGTCATGCCGCTGCCGCTGGCGCTGACGTCCACCTGCTCGACCTGGCCCACGTCCGGCTGCTGGGTCAGGTTGGGACCGGCCGCCGGCGTTTCCTTGACCGGCGCTGCTTCTTCTTTTTTGCCGCATGCCACCAGACCCAGGCACAACAGGCTCACCATCGCTAATTTTTTCATCGGCAGTATGCTTTCTCAAAACAAAAAAAAAGGAGCAAGACGCAAGCGCCTTGCTCCCGTCTGGCCTGCGCTTACAGCAGCGCAGTGGCGTCGTTGGCTTCTTTCGGTACCGGGATATTATTGGCTTTGGCAAAGTCGATGGCCATTTTCAGCGTATGGCCCAGACCCTTGATCGAATCCGGCAGGCCTTTGGCGACATACAGCGCGGAACCAGCCGCATTGCCGATCGACGACATGCCCGGCTTGAAGCCGGAGACGTCCTTGCTCATGCCGACGTACTGCACCATGCCTTTGCCCAAGTCGATCAGACCGTCCGCAAACTGCTTCTTGCTGGCGGCGTCCATCTCGATTTTCTTGCCTGCCAGTTTTTCTTCCAGCGCCTTGCTGCTGGCGGTCTGCACGGCAGCGGCCTCTTCCAACGAGTTCTTGGTGGCGCCTTCAGTCAAATTTTTCGCTTGCACCGAAGCTTTTTCCGCTTCATCTTTCAGACCGACCGCCGCCAACATGTTGGCATCGGCGCGCATCACGCTCTGGGTGCCGCCAACATACTTGGCGACGATCTGCTCCGCGGTCACACTGCCGCCGCCGCCGGTCAGACTTTTGGCAAAGCCGCCCAGTTGAGCCGATGCAATACCGGATACCAATACCAGAGCAACGCCAGCGATGGCTTTGACGTAAGAACTTTTCATAAACGAGTGCCTTTTCTTTAATCAGGAATAATGTCGATCAAACGAGCGGGTAACGTATCGACGGTCGGCGACCCGTAACAGTAAGTAGTTAGTGAATGCCGCTGGCGTTCAGACGGCTGACGATTTCCTTGGCGGCCAGCAGCGAGGCATCTTTGAGCGCCTTGGTCGTGGCAATAGCGTTGTCCGGCGCCACGGCGAAATATTGCACCGGCGGTACTGAGGCCACCTCGCGCGGCAGCGCGCCGCTGACATCGAGCACGCGACCGGTCACGGTGACCGCCACGCGCTGCAGGCCGCTGGCGGGATCTTGCGTCGCCACGCCAACGTCAAAGGTCGCCACCACGAACAGCGGCACGCCAGCCTTGCGCAGCGATAACACCAGCGCGCGCATGGTCGACGGCGTCAGGTCGCTGCCCTTGGAAAAGTCGGCGTTGACCGACTTCATGTCGCCATCGGCCAGCACGAAATCGGGATCGGCGACCTGGAAGCCCGATTGCGAGAACACGCTGGTCACCGCCGTCTTGTGACTGGCCATCGACAACATGCGGTACGAGGTTTCATCCGACTTGCGGTTGGTGCTGCCGCCGGTCTCCACATTGATGCTCTGGTTGACCGAGACCTTGCTGGTCTTCTGCTTCGATGCGGTGGTGGCGATGTTATTGCCCTGGATATTTTCACCTTCACTACCGCGCGTGGTGCCGCTGGCTTTGACATCGCTGTCGAGCTTCATCTCGGCGCGTTTGACCACGCGGTCATCGAACGATTTGACGGCTGCCACCTCGCGCCCCAGGAACACGTACACCATCGGCGAATTGCCGGCGGGTCCCGCCTGACCCGCCTTGCTGGCGCCACGCAACGCGATGCGCAACTTGGTCACGTTCAATTCGGTACGCACCGCCACCGAATATTTGCGCATGCCAGGCTGGTCCTGTTCGTTGAGCACCGTGGTGCTCATGATGAACTTGTCGAGGTTTTCTTCGATCTTAGGCTGGATGGCGTCGAAGTTTTCCGCTTCGGCTTCGCCCGCTTCAGCAAAATAGCGTTCGATCGACGCCACTTGCGCGGCGCGGTAGGCGCGGTCCTTGTCGGCCTGGCTGACGATGGTGGCATAGCTGACCGTGCCCACGCCCTTGGCGTTGACTACTTGTGCCAGCGAAGGCAAGGCGGTGACCGACAACAGCGCGGTAACCAGCAACAGCAGAATTTTTTTCATTATTTGGTAGCCTTCAAAATTGCACGGGATGCTTCAACTTGCTTGGTAATGTCCTTGGCGGCAGCCGCAGTGGTGATCCATTTCAGGTCGCCCTGGCCAAGTGTGTCGGAAAACTTCAGGAACAAGCCGCGCAGTGCCGCTTCATATGCGGGAAAATCGTCCAGGTCGAGCTGGTTGGCGGGCACCACTTTGACCTCGCCGTTTTTCAGATCGGAATGCACGAAGTCGGTATTCAGCGCCGGTTCGAAGAAGCGGATATTGCCGTACACGCCATAGACATAGGACGCGCCGACATTGTTTTCGCCGGTCTTGATTTTGGCGAACTTGTTCAGCGCGACATCGAACAGGTAGTCGCCTTCGCCGACCTTCAAGTCCAGCGCATCGCCGTTATCGAGACGGAACGACATGGAACCAAGGGCCTGACCCATGCCGGTCGGCAGCAACGACACGCCCAGGCGCGCCGTCAGGATGGAACCGAAGGCGTCCGACACCATCTGTCCGGCCAGCTCCGGGTTGCCGCGTATGGCGGCCGGCATCACGCTCATCGCTTCCGGCGTCAGCTTGGCGCGGCGCACCTGGATCGTCTTGGTGCCGGGCGCCGGCAGGCTGGCCGCCGCCAGGCGGCGGGTGAATTGTGTCAGCAGGCCGCCGTTGTCGGTCCGCACCAGCAAGTCCTTGACATAGGCCTCGATCATGGACGGCGTCGGCGGCTGGGCGGTGGCGTCGAAGATCACCACGCTGACCGGGTAGCTGCGCACCACGCTCTTGCTCTTGTAGTCGAAGATCAGGGTGTCGGCGCGCAGGCTGACAAAGGTCTTGTAGTAGTTGCCGATATGTTCGGTAGAGACGGTTTCGCCGGTCAGCAGCAGCACCGCCATCAGCGCCTGGTCGGCGCCTTTCAGGTTGACCAGCGTGTCACGCGGTGCGTACTCCAGTGATGGGTGATCGGCGGCGTAAGCGCGATCGATGGCGATGCGCGACAGCGACTGCGCCGGATCGGCGGCCTTCATGGCGCGTTCGATGCGGGCGGCGTTGGGGAAGCGTTCGGCCACGGTGGCGTAGTCGCCGGCAAAGGAAAAGCCGGCAAAGGTGATGGTTTGC
Source organism: Duganella levis (assembly GCF_009857605.1). Taxonomy (GTDB): domain Bacteria; phylum Pseudomonadota; class Gammaproteobacteria; order Burkholderiales; family Burkholderiaceae_D; genus Rugamonas; species Rugamonas levis. The sequence continues at coordinate 60,289 of NZ_WWCT01000011.1, forward strand.
GCCAGCACGGAAGCGGACATCAGCGCGGTGAACGAAACCAGGAAGGCCAGGCAGGCACGATAGACAACGACACGGCGATGGGACAAGAAGACTCTCCGAAATGCAGCTCTGCAGCAAGAAAATTTCAGAATAGTCAAAATTTCCAGCAGACACTAATTATTTTCGGCAATTATTGCATATCGACATGCTTATAAAACTAACCAATTGTCACGAGGTGGCGTCACGTCCAGGTATAAAAAAAGGCAGCCGAGGCTGCCTTTTTTGCTGATGTTACTGATACTGCTGGGTTGCGTTGCTTAGTGCTTCGCGCGCAGTTTGGCGATGGCTGCCAGCTGGCCGATGGCCGCTGCCAGTTCGGCTTGCGCTTTCGCGTAGTCGATGCCGGAGCTGTTGTTGGCCAGCGTTTCTTCGGCGCGTTTCTTGGCGGCCGATGCTTTGGCTTCGTCCAGATCCTTGCCGCGAATCGCGGTATCCGCCAGCACCGTCACCGCGCCAGGCTGCACTTCCAGCAGGCCGCCGGCGACGAAGACGAATTCTTCTTCAGCCTGGCCTGGAACCTGGATGCGCACCGCGCCCGGACGGATGCGGGTAATCAGCGGCGTGTGCTTCGGGTAGATACCCAGCTCGCCCTGCTCACCCGGCAACGCGACGAATTCGGCTTCGCCAGAGTAGATCAACTCCTCTGCCGAAACCACGTCAACGTGAATAGTGTTTGCCATGTGTGTCCTATCGGGTAGAACGCCCCCGCTTTACAGCGGAGGCGAACAACTCAAACAATTAGTTGAGTTTCTTGGCTTTTTCGATGGCTTCTTCGATCGTGCCAACCATGTAGAACGCTTGCTCTGGCAGGTGATCGAGTTCGCCCGACGCGATCATTTTGAAGCCCTTGATCGTGTCTTTCAGCGAAACGTATTTACCCGGCGCGCCGGTAAACACTTCAGCAACGTGGAACGGCTGCGACAGGAAACGCTGCATCTTACGTGCGCGCGAGACCAGCAGTTTGTCTTCCGGCGCCAGTTCGTCCATACCCAGAATCGCGATGATGTCACGCAGTTCTTTGTAGCGCTGCAGGGTACCCTGCACGGCGCGGGCGGTGTCGTAGTGGTCCTGGCCAACAACCAGCGGATCCAACTGACGCGAGGTCGAATCCAGTGGGTCCACCGCAGGGTAGATACCCAGCGAGGCGATGTCACGCGACAGCACCACGGTCGAATCCAGGTGACCGAAGGTGGTCGCTGGCGACGGGTCGGTCAAGTCATCCGCTGGAACGTACACGGCCTGGATCGAGGTGATCGAACCGGTTTTGGTCGAGGTGATGCGCTCTTGCAGACGGCCCATCTCTTCGGCCAGGGTAGGCTGGTAACCCACTGCGGAAGGCATACGGCCCAGCAGTGCGGATACTTCGGTACCGGCCAGGGTGAAGCGGTAGATGTTGTCGACGAAGAACAGAACGTCCTTGCCTTCATCACGGAACGCTTCCGCCATGGTCAGACCGGTCAGCGCGACGCGCAGACGGTTGCCTGGTGGTTCATTCATCTGACCGTAGACCATCGCGACTTTGGAGTTCTCTGGGTTTTCCAGATCGACCACTTTCGCATCGGCCATCTCGTGGTAGAAGTCGTTACCTTCGCGGGTACGCTCGCCCACGCCAGCAAACACGGACAGACCCGAGTGTGCTTTAGCGATGTTGTTGATCAGTTCCATCATGTTCACGGTCTTGCCGACGCCGGCGCCACCGAACAGACCGACCTTACCGCCTTTGGCGAACGGGCAGACCAGGTCAATCACTTTAATACCGGTTTCCAGCAGGTCCTGCGATGGCGACAGTTCGTCGTAGGCAGGAGGAGCGCGGTGGATCGAGGCGATCTGGTCGTGCGCGACCGGGCCGCATTCGTCGATCGGGTTACCCAGCACGTCCATGATGCGACCCAGGGTCGCTTTACCCACTGGCACCATGATTGGTTTGCCGGTGTTCTGGATTTGCATGCCGCGACGCAGACCATCCGACGTACCCAGTGCAATGGTACGCACGATGCCGTCACCCAGTTGTTGTTGTACTTCCAGCGTCAGCTCGGAGCCTTCCATCTTCAAGGCATCAAATACCTTGGGCATTGCGTTGCGTGGAAACTCAACGTCAACCACCGCGCCGATACACTGAACGATTTTGCCATCAGCCATGTTCGTTCCTTCAAATATAGTTAAATTCGTTTAAACCGCTGCCGCACCGGCGACGATTTCGGAGAGTTCTTTGGTAATTGCAGCCTGGCGGGTCTTGTTGTAGATCAGCTTCAATTCGCCGATCACGCTACCCGCGTTGTCGCTGGCCGCCTTCATCGCCACCATCCGCGCCGATTGCTCGGACGCCAGGTTTTCCGCCACCGACTGGTACACCAGCGCTTCTACATAGCGCTCCAGCAGTTCGTCGATCACAGTTGCTGCATCCGGCTCGTAGATGTAATCCCAGTTGTGATTACCTTCGTCAGCCTGCTTGGTTGCAGCCGGCAGGGGCAGCAGTTGCTGGACCACCGGTTCCTGTTTCATCGTGTTGATGAACTTGGTGTAGCACAGGTAAACCGCATCGACCTCGCCATTCTGGAATTTCTCCAGCATGACTTTTACCGGGCCGATCAGTTTTTCCAGGTGCGGGGTGTCGCCGATCTGGGTGACTTGCGCAACCACCGGCACGCCGACGCGATTCAGGAAACCCAAACCTTTATTACCAATCGCCACTGCAGCAATCTTGTTGCCAGCGGCTTCCAGCTCACGCGATTTGTTCGTCACCAGACGCAGGATATTGGTGTTCATGCCGCCGCACAGACCTTTGTCGGTCGTGACCACGATGAAACCAATCGCCTTCGCCGTTTCCTTGGCTTCATCGGCCAGGAACGGGTGCGTGTACTCTGGGTTTGCGTTGGCCAGATTTGCAGCGATGTTACGAACTTTCTCACTGTAGGGACGGGCGGCGCGCATACGATCCTGCGCTTTGCGCATTTTCGATGCGGCAACCATTTCCATCGCCTTGGTGATCTTCTTCGTATTTTCTACGCTTTTGATCTTGCCACGTATCTCTTTGCCTACTGCCATGAGTCCTTACTCCTTCTGCGCTGAAGGCGCTCCCGGGGGAGCGCCAAGCACCTTAAAATGCGCCGGATTTCTTGAAGTCGGCAATGGCGGCCGACAGCGTTGCTTCGCCGTCTTTGTCCAGTTGCTTCGACGATTCAATCTTCGACAGCAGGTCAGCTTGTTTGGTCTTCAGGTACGCATGCAGGCCGGCTTCGAACGACAGCACTTTCTTGACTTCGACATCATCCAGGTAGCCCTTGTTCACTGCGAACAGCGAAGCGGCCATCAGGGAGATCGACAGTGGCGAGTACTGTTTCTGTTTCAGCAGTTCGGTCACGCGGGCACCGCGGTCCAGCTGCTTACGGGTCGACTCATCCAGGTCCGAAGCGAACTGCGCGAACGCAGCCAGTTCACGGTACTGGGCCAAGTCGGTACGGATACCGCCCGACAGGTTTTTGATGACCTTGGTCTGAGCAGCACCACCGACGCGCGACACCGAGATACCGGCGTTAATCGCAGGACGGATACCGGCGTTGAACAGCGAGGTTTCCAGGAAGATCTGGCCGTCGGTAATCGAAATCACGTTGGTTGGCACGAAGGCCGACACGTCACCCGCCTGGGTTTCGATAATTGGCAGCGCGGTCAGCGAACCGGTTTTGCCTTTGACTTCACCGTTGGTGAAGGCTTCGACGTAGTCGGCGTTGACGCGGGCTGCGCGTTCCAGCAGACGGCTGTGCAGGTAGAACACGTCGCCTGGGTAGGCTTCGCGGCCTGGTGGACGGCGCAGCAGCAGCGAGATCTGACGGTAAGCAACAGCTTGCTTCGACAGGTCATCGTAGACGATCAGCGCATCTTCACCGCGGTCGCGGAAGTATTCGCCCATGGTGCAACCCGAGTAGGCCGAAATGTACTGCATGGCAGCCGATTCCGATGCCGAAGCGGCCACCACGATGGTGTACTCCAGCGCGCCGTGCTCTTCCAGCGAGCGCACGATGTTCTTGATGGTCGAGGCTTTTTGACCGATGGCGACGTAGATACACGTCATGCCCTGGCCTTTTTGGTTGATGATCGCATCCACCGCCACAGCCGATTTACCGGTCTGGCGGTCACCAATGATCAGCTCGCGCTGGCCACGGCCGATTGGTACCATCGCATCGATCGATTTCAGGCCGGTCTGCATTGGCTGCGAGACGGACTCGCGGGCGATCACGCCTGGTGCAATCTTTTCGATTGGCGAGGTCAGCTTGGCGCCAACGGCGCCTTTGCCGTCGATCGGCTGGCCCAGGGCGTTGACCACGCGGCCACGCAGTTCCGGACCGACTGGCACTTCCAGAATACGGCCGGTGGTTTTGACGGTGTCGCCTTCCGAGATGTGCTCGTAAGCACCCAGGATCACGGAACCGACCGAATCACGTTCCAGATTCATGGCCAGGCCGAAGGTGTTGCCTGGGAATTCCAGCATCTCGCCTTGCATCACGTCCGACAGGCCGTGGATACGGACGATACCGTCGGCGACGGAAATAACCGTGCCTTGGTTACGTACTTCAGCGCCACCATCAAGGCCTTCGATACGGCTCTTGATCAGCTCGCTGATTTCAGATGGGTTGAGTTGCATACTAACTCCTAAAAGTGTTTCTCTCAGCTTGCGCGAGATGAAGAATCTGTTCTAAGCCGGCCGCCGAGGGTTAACTCAAGCGACCAGTGCAACACGCATTTGCTGCAGCTTGGCGCGCACCGAAGTGTCCAGCACTTCGTCACCGACCACCACGCGTACACCGCCGATCAGGGCTGGGTCCACGGTCACGACCGGGTTCAGCTTGCGGCTGAATTTCTTTTCCAGCGTTGCGATCAGCGTGCTCACTTGCGCGGCGTCCAGTTCGAAGGCGCTGGTGATCTCGGCGTCTGCGGCGCCTTCCGCGGCGTTTTTCAACGCCAGGAATTGCGTGCCGATTTCCGGCAGCAGACTGATACGGCCATTTTCCACCAGCATCGTCAGGAAGTTACTGGCTTCCGTGTTGACCGGGGTTTTCACCAGGGCCTTGAAGGCGGCGACGATATCGCTGTCCGACGCTTTCGGGTTGCGGGCGAATGCTTGCACCTCGGGGTGGGATGCGATCTGGGCCAGTTCGGCCACCAGTTCGGCCCACGCCGCGAGGTTGAACGATTCCTTACCTGCTTGGGCTACGCGGAACAAAGCTTCCGCGTAGGGACGGGCGACGGTTGCGTTTTCTGCCATGATTACAGCTCGACAGCCAGGCGCGACAACAGATCGGCGTGAGCCGAGGCGTTGACTTCGCGCTTGAGGATTTGCTCGGCGCCCTTCACAGCCAGGTCAGCCACCTGAGCGCGCAGCGCTTCGCGCGCCTTGGCCAGTTGCTGCTCGGCTTCAGCCTTGGCTTGCGCAATGATGCGGTCCGCTTCAGCTTGTGCATTCGCTTTGATTTCTTCGGCTACCAGTTGCGCGCGCTTTTCAGCGTCGGCAACGCGTTGCGAAGCTTCTTCGCGTGCACCGGTCAGCGCTTCAGCAGCGCGTTTTTCCGCGACCACCATTGCTTGCTGACCTTGGTCGGCAGCGGCCAGACCATCAGCGATACGCTTGGCACGCTCATCCAACGCTGCATTCAGCGATGGAAATACGAACTTCATCGACACCCAGACCAGCACCGCGAAGGTGATCATCTGACCGATGAGAGACATATTGATGTCCATACCTTTGCTCCTAACTAAAAGTTTCTCCTAGGGTGGAGCAGATTACTGAGCGACGGTTTGCAGAGCGGCCAGGAATGGGTTGCTGAAGGTGTACAGCAGAGCAACACCAACGCCGATCATCGAGATCGCATCCAGCAGACCAGCGATAACGAACAGCTTGGTTTGCAGTTGTGGCATCAGTTCTGGTTGACGGGCCGACGCTTCCAGGAATTTACCGCCCAGAATGGCGAAACCCAGAGCGGTACCGATAGCGGCCAGGCCGATGATGATAGCGGCTGCCAGAACGGTCATGCTTTGTACTTGTGCGATCAGAGCTTGCATTGAAATTTCTCCTAAGATTTAAAAAAGACTACAGATACTAAAAAGTTAAAAACGAAAATTTAGTGCTTCTCAACCGCAATGGCCAGATACACAACCGTCAGCGCCATGAACACAAACGCTTGCAGGGTCACCACCAGAATGTGGAAGATCACCCACGGACCACCGAGCAGCCACTGTGCCCACCATGGCAGCAGAGCGATCAGAATGAACAGCAGTTCGCCGGCATACATATTGCCGAACAAACGCAGCGACAGCGACAGTGGCTTGGCCAGCAACTCGATCAACTGGAAGGCCAGGTTGACCGGCGCCAGCACCACGGCCATGAAGCCATGTGCGTGGAACGGCGCGGTCAGCAGCTCTTTACCCCAGCCGCCGAGGCCCTTGGATTTGATCGAGAAACCAATAATGCACAGCATGACGCCGAACGACATGCCGAAGGTGTGGTTGACGTCGGCGGTAGGCACGACGCGCAGCTTGTGGACGCCGACGAACGACAGCAGCTTAGGCAGCAGGTCGACCGGCAGGAAGTCCATGGCGTTCATCAGCCAAACCCAGCAGAAGATGGTGATCGCCAGCGGGGCGATGACCTTGCTCTTGGCGTGGAAGGCCGAGTTGACCACTTCGTTGACCAGTTCCATCACGGCCTCGACGAAGTTTTGCAGCTTGCCCGGCACCCCGGCGGTGGCGCGGCGGCCAGCCATGTAGAACACCCCCAGGAAAACCAGACCCAGAATGGCCGAAACCCAGAACGTGTCCAGGTTAAACGTGCCATCGGCCGATTTCAGGTGGCTCAAGTGGTGCTGAATGTACTCAATATTGGTGGGCGCTTCGTGCCCTACGTGTTCAGTGGTCATAAAAAATATAAGATTTTGGTGATTAAATTGCGAGCAATGCCAGCCAGTAAGCGAAAGTTGACACCGCGAAACCCAAGATCAGCCATAACCATGAGGCCGACTGAAACAACGCTAGCGCGACAATAAACAGCACTACCGTGATAAAAATCTTTGTCACTTCGGCGCGCACATGCGCGCGGAAGGCTTTTTTGGCGTCATTTGTTCCGCCCGCAACAATCATCGCGTACATCAGACTCCCGATGACTGCGATTGCTCCGCCATAGGCGGCCGACCAAGCTTTGTGTACGCCACCTATATTCCAGGTGAGCAAGGCGAATCCAGTGGCGATAGCCAACTGGAGGGCGACGACTCGGAACACCGGCTTGGAAATGCTCGTCGAATTACTCACTGCGAGCCTCCTTAAAAACCGATTAAACCCCAAAGACGCGTGATTATATGTGTCTTTCATGTATCGCGTCAAACATGCTGCACCGCAGCAGAGCATTTAGTGCACGAATGAGACGCTTTTAGAAACATTTCCGCTGTCATTGCACCAAGTTAGAACTCCGGGGTCAGGTCCGGCACTTGGACATGAGCTCGTGTCCAAGTGCCGGACCTGACCCCGGAGTGGACTTAGGCGCGCAGGCGGGCCAGCACGCCGTCGAGGATGTCGAGATCGGCAAAGTCGATGATCATCTGGCCGCGGCCTTTGGCGCCCATCTTGAAGACCACCGGCGTGGCCAGCTTGTCGGACAGCTCTTCTTCCAGGCGCGAGATGTCGCCGGACTTTTCCTTGACGCGCGCTTCTTTTGGCGAAGCTTGCAGTTCTTCCAAGGTTTTGGACACCAGTTTCTCGGTTTCGCGCACCGATAACCTTTTGGCAACCACCATGTTGGCAAGGTTGATCTGGGTGGCAGCATCGACCGACAACAGCGCGCGCGCATGGCCCATGTCGATATCGCCGGCCATCAGCATGGTTTGCACCGGCGACGCCAGGTTCATCAGGCGCAGCAGGTTGGACACCGCGCTGCGCGAGCGGCCGACCGCCGTGGCCGCCTGCTCGTGGGTGAAGCTGAAGTCGGTGATCAGGCGGTGGATGCCCTGCGCCTCTTCCAGCGGATTCAGATCCTCGCGCTGCATGTTCTCGATCAGCGCCATCGCGGCGGCGGCCTGGTCGTCGACATCGCGCACCAAGACCGGCAGCATGTCCAGTCCGGCCAGCTGGGCGGCGCGGAAGCGGCGCTCGCCGGCGATGATCTCGTATTTGTCCTTGCCAACCGGACGCACCAGGATAGGCTGCATGATGCCCTGGGTTTTGATCGAGGCGGCCAGCTCCTGCAGGCCACCTTCGTCCATGCGGGTACGCGGCTGATATTTACCAGCCTGCATTTTGCTCACTGGCAGTTCGGACGGCGTGTTGGCGTCCGCCGTGGTCAAGTCGCTATCGCCGCCAAGCAGCGCGTCCAGGCCGCGACCCAGGCCTTTGAATTTTTTAGTTGCCATGTATGTGCCTACCTATGCCTTACATTTTCTTGATGCGCTTGACCATCTCGGCGCCGAAGGCGATATACGCCTGCGCACCCTTGGAGGTCGGATCGAAGGTGACGCCCGGTACGCCGTAAGACGGCGCTTCCGCCAGACGCACGTTGCGCGGGATGATGGTCTTGAAGACTTTGTCGCCGAAGTGCTGCTCCAGCTGCGCCGACACCTGCTGCGACAGCGTCATGCGCGGATCGAACATCACGCGCAGCAGGCCGATGATCTTCAGGTCCGGGTTCAGATTGGCGTGCACCTTCTTGATGGTGTTGACCAGGTCGGACAGCCCTTCCAGCGCGTAGTACTCGCACTGCATCGGGATGATCACGCCGTGCGCGGCGCACAGGCCGTTCAGCGTCAGCATCGACAGCGCCGGCGGGCAGTCGATCAGAATGAAATCGTACTCCTTATCCACAGCCGCCAGCGCTTCCTTCAGGCGGCGTTCGCGGTTGTCCAGTTCCACCATCTCGACTTCGGCGCCGGCCAGCTCGCGGTTGGACGGCAGCACGTCGAAGTGGCCCGGCTCCGAACGCTGGCGCGCGGTGGCCACGTCGGCGGTGCCGAGCAACACTTCATACGTCGATGAAGGCAGGCCCGCCTTGTTGATGCCGGCGCCCATGGTGGCATTGCCCTGCGGGTCTAGGTCGACCAGCAATACGCGCTGATCCAGTTTTGCCAAACCGGCGGCCAGATTGACTGTGGTGGTGGTCTTGCCTACGCCGCCCTTTTGATTTGCTACGCAAAAAATTTTTGCCATGTATTTCTTATGTGTGTTGTTGCTTTGATTTATACGGTATAAACGATATAAACGATTTATACTATTTATATGATATAAACCATTTATACCGTATAAACCGTTTACTCTGTTTCTGCGTTTTCATCAGCCTGGATGAATACCAGGTGGCGTTCTGCGTCCAGCCCCGGCACGGCCAAAGGCTCCAGTTTCTGCACTTTCCATGGTGCTGGCAGTCGCTCTCGCTCCTCTGCCGGCGCCGTGCCTTTCAAGGCGATGAATTGGCCGCCCTCCGCCAGCAGGTGCCCGGACCAGTTGACGAAGTCCGACAGGTCTGCGAAGGCCCTGGAGGTAATGACGTCGAACTTGGTCTTCACTTCCAGTTCCTGCACCTTCTTGGTGTACACCGTTACATTGCCCAGTTCCAGCTCCGCCTTCACCTGATTGAGGAAGGCGGTCTTCTTGTGCACCGTGTCGATCATCGACACTTTCATGTCCGGACGGCTGATCGCCAGCACCATGCCCGGCAAGCCGCCCCCTGCCCCAACGTCCAGCACGTTGGCGGCGCCGGCAAAGGCCGATACCGCCGTCAGCGAGTCCAGCAGGTGCAGCTTGACCATTTCCATGGGGTCGCGCACCGAGGTCAGGTTGTAGACCGAATTCCACTTGTTCAGCAGGGCCAGGTAGTCCAGCAGCTTTTCTACCTGTTCCTCGCTCAGCTGCAAGGGCAGCTGTTTGATGCCTTGTTTCAAAACATCCGCTACTACGTTGCGGTCAAACACCTTCATTAAGCTGCCTCTTCTTTATTCAAAAAACCGCCGAAACCGGCCTTCTTCAGGTGCACCAGCAGTAGCGAAATCGCCGCCGGCGTCACACCGGAAATACGCGATGCCTGACCCAGCGTTTCCGGACGCTGCGCGTGCAACTTCTGGCGCACTTCCACCGACAGCGCGGTGATGTCCAGGTAGCTGAAACCTTCCGGCAATTTCAGGTTTTCGTAGTGCTCGTGGCGCTCGACTTCCTTGGTCTGGCGGTCGATATAGCCCGAATATTTAAGCTGGATTTCGATCTGTTCCTTGACTGCTGCATCGGTCTCGCCCGGACCTGCGAGCTCGCGGCCATCGATGCCTTTGAGCGTCATCAGCGTGTCGTAGGCAACGCCCGGACGGCGCAGCAAATCGGCCAGCGAATACTCGCGCTCGATGGCCTGGCCAATCACGCGCTCGGACTCAGCCGCTTCCAGGATGCGCGGGTTCACCCACGTGGAGCGCAGCCGCTCCAGTTCGCGGCCAACCGACTCGCGCTTGCGGTCGAAGGCTTCCCACTGCGCATCGCCGATCACGCCCAGCTTGCGGCCGATTTCGGTCAGGCGCATGTCCGCGTTGTCTTCGCGCAGACTCAGGCGATACTCGGCACGGCTGGTGAACATGCGGTACGGCTCCATCACGCCTTGCGTAACGAGGTCGTCCACCATCACACCCAGATAGGCTTCCGAACGGGCTGGCGTCCAGGCTTCACGGCCCTGGGTTTGCAGCGCGGCGTTGACGCCAGCCAGCAGCCCTTGCGCCGCCGCCTCTTCGTAACCGGTGGTGCCGTTGATCTGGCCGGCGAAGAACAGGCCGTTGATGGCCTTGGTTTCCAGCGACGCTTTCAGGCCGCGCGGGTCGAAATAATCGTACTCAATAGCATAGCCAGGACGCAAGATATGGGCGTTTTCCAGGCCTTTCATCGAGCGCACCAGCGCGATCTGCACGTCGAACGGCAGGCTGGTTGAGATGCCGTTTGGATAGAATTCGTGCGTGGTCAGGCCTTCCGGCTCCAGGAAAATCTGGTGCGATTCCTTGGAGGCGAAGCGGTGAATCTTGTCTTCGATCGACGGGCAATAACGCGGGCCGACGCCTTCGATCACGCCGGTGTACATCGGGCTACGGTCCAGACCGCCACGGATGATGTCGTGGGTTTGCTGGTTGGTGTGCGTGATCCAGCACGGCATTTGCTCAGGGTGCATGGCAGCATTGCCCATCACCGAGAACACCGGTACTGGATCGAGGTCGCCTGGCTGCTCGGTCATCTGCGTGAAGTCGATGCTGCGGCCGTCGATGCGCGGCGGCGTGCCGGTCTTCAGGCGGCCTTGCGGCAGCTTCAGTTCTTTCAGCCGCGCGGACAGCGACACGGCTGGCGGATCGCCGGCACGGCCACCCGAATAGCTGTTGAGGCCAACGTGGATCTTACCGTCGAGGAAAGTGCCGGCGGTCAGCACCACGGCTGGCGCCAGGAACTTCAGGCCGATCTGGGTAACGGCGCCGACCACGCGGTCGCCTTCCACGATCAGGTCGTCCACCGCCTGCTGGAACAGCCACAGGTTAGGTTGGTTTTCCAGGCGCTCACGAATGGCGGCCTTGTACAGGATGCGGTCGGCTTGCGCGCGCGTGGCGCGTACGGCCGGACCTTTGGAGGAATTCAAGATGCGGAACTGGATACCCGATTCATCGGTAGCGATCGCCATGGCGCCGCCCAGCGCATCGACTTCTTTGACCAGATGGCCTTTGCCGATACCGCCGATGGAGGGATTGCACGACATCTGACCCAGCGTCTCAATGTTGTGGGTGAGCAGCAGCGTCTTCTGGCCCATGCGGGCAGAAGCGAGTGCAGCTTCGGTACCGGCATGACCACCGCCGACAACGATGACGTCGAATTTCGTAGGAAATAGCATGGTGGAGAATTTAAAGCGAAGGGGATCAAGGTCAGATTATAGAGTTTTTTTGGTGCTGCGACTTTTTTAGGCAAAAATATTGTTGGCTGTGTTCCACGTGAAACAATAAAAAAAGGGCACTTGGTGAGTTGCCAAGTGCCCTTTTTCTATTGTTTCACGTGGAACAGTGTCACCAAGGTATCACCACCGCAGCCATGCGTCGTAACCAGTTTTGACAATCAGCACCGATACCACCACCAGGAACAGCTTGCGGACGAAGCCGCTGCCGTGCTTCATCGCCATGCGCGAACCGATCAGGGAACCGGCAATCTGGCACACGGCCATGGTCAAGCCCAGTTGCCAGATCAGGTGGCCGGCGTAGCCGAACCACACCAGGCCGGCGAAGTTGCACGCCACATTAACCACCTTGGCTACCGCGGACGCACCCAGGAAGTCGAAGCCGAACACGCGCACGAACAGGAACACCAGGAAGCTGCCGGTGCCCGGACCGAAGAAGCCATCATAGAAACCAATGGCGGCGCCGACCACCAGCGCCAACGACTGTTCCTTGGCGCCCGAGTGGATTGGTGCGTGCACGCTGCCGAAGTCTTTCTTGGCGAAGGTGTAGATCGCCACCAGCACCAGTACCACCGGCAGCGCGGTGCGCATGAAGTCAGCCGAGACATGGGTAACGGTGTAGGCGCCGAAGAAGGCAAACACCAGCGCCGCCATCGCGGCCGGCGTCGCTACCGACCAGGCAATCGCCACCCGGCGCGCATAGCTGACCGCCGCCACGCTGGTGCCAAAGATGCTGGCCAGCTTGTTGGTGCCGATCAGCGTGGCCGGCGCCATGTTGGGGAACACCGTGAACATGGTCGGCAGCTGGATCAGCCCGCCTCCCCCAACCACCGCATCGACCAGTCCTGCGCCAAACGCAGCAATACCTAACACCCAGAAGTCCACCATGATCCCGCCATCCGTAACGTGCAAAGGCTCTATTGTACGGAAGAAATCTGCGCCAGCTTATGCGCATGCGGCATGGCTTGGAGTAAGCTAGACGACGAATTCACTACTGAACGGACGCCGTCATGACTGATTTCCCTGCCTTTTCTTTCAGCACCGTGGCCCATATCGTTTCCGAGTTGGGCGCCGCTGCGCGCCTCGGCGAGCACATCGCCCAGCGCTTTCCCGACGCCCGGCGCGCGCTGCTGGTCACCGATCCGGGCTTCCTGAAGACCGGGCTGGTGGATGCACCGGCGGCCAGCTTACGGGCTGCTGGACTGGCGGTCGAGGTGTATTCCAAGGTGGTGGCGGACCCACCGGAGGTGGTGGTGCTGGAGGCTGTTGGCGCGGCACGGGCGTTCCGGGCTGACATCGTCATCGGCCTGGGTGGTGGCAGTTCGATGGACGTAGCCAAGCTGATTGCGGTGCTGACCGACAGCGAGCAGCCCATCGAGGCGATCTACGGCATCGGTAATGTGAAGGGAACACGGCTGCCGCTGGTGCAAATTCCCACCACCGCCGGCACCGGTTCGGAGGTGACCAACATCGCGATTGTGACGACCGGGGCTACCACAAAGATGGGCGTAGTCGCGCCGCAACTCTATGCCGATTTGGCATTGTTGGATGCGGAGCTGACACTGGGGCTGCCGCCGCAGGTAACTGCGGCCACCGGCATTGATGCCATGGTGCATGCCATCGAGGCATACACCACCCGGCATAAAAAGAATCCGCTGTCCGATGTGCTGGCGCGTAAGGCGCTGGGGCTGCTGTCTGCCAACCTGATTACGGCGTGCGAGGACGGCAAGAACCTGGCGGCGCGGCAGGCCATGTTGCTGGGAGCGATGCTGGCGGGGCAGGCGTTTTCCAACGCGCCGGTGGCGGCGGTGCACGCGCTGGCGTATCCGATCGGCGGGATATTCCACGTGCCACACGGGCTGTCGAATTCGCTGGTGCTGCCTCATGTGCTGCGCTTCAATGCGCCGGAGGCGGCCGGGCTATATGCGGAGCTGGCGGAGATTGTGGTGCCGGCGGCAAGCGGCTCGGCCGAGGCGAGGGCGGAGGCGCTGGCTGTTGCTATGCAACAAATCGCCACCGTGACGGGAATTGAGCGGACGTTGCAACAGGTCGGCATCAAAGAAACGGATCTGGATCGGCTGGCGGATGACGCCATGCTTCAGACCCGGTTACTCGGCAATAACCCCCGCCTCATGACGCGGGAGGATGCGCGCGCTATCTATGCATCGGCGCTGTAACATTTACCCCGCACGGCGAGCCGCAGGGGTCAGACCCCGTACGGGGTCTGACCCCGACCTACCGGGGTCGGCTGCGCCGCTCAATCAGGCACTGTAATTGTCGTGCCACTGATAGCGATCGAGTTCGCCGCCGTTGGGGTTGCGGCGAACGGCGGCACATTGGCGACGGTAATCGCGGTGGTGTTATCCGCCCGCGTCACCGTCCGCACCACCTGCGATGGCGGCAAGGCCGTCGCGCTGCTGCGCAAGTTGGCCAGCATCGCATCCAGCGCCCGGAACAGGTACACATGCAGCGGCACGATGTTCGCCGGCAGCGCATTGGCAAACGAATCGAAGTGATTGGCATTGGTCACCTCGATATAGCGCAGCTTGCTCGCACTGCCCTCCACCGACGCATTCAGTCCCACATACGCACGTGAAGCGAAGTTCACCGGTATCAGCGTATCGCTGCGTCCCTGCACGATGATGGCCGGCTTGCCCTTCAGATTGCCGCTGGCGGCCACCTCTGCCACACCAGCGCGCACGCGTGTACTCTGCGCCGCCAACGTCCCGCTCAGCGGCGCGCCGGTCACCGCATCCGTCCCCGTTGCCAGCGAACGCAAACACAGGAAGCCATCCAGCGACTGATCCGCAATCCCGCTCACCGGCGACACGCCAAAGTTATACGCCTTCGCACCGCCCACCGAATCCTCATACACCACGCTGCCGATGATTCCGTTCTGCGTGGCAAAACTGCTGGCCTTCTGCGCTGCAGTAAAAGCCACCGGCACGCCGCTCGCATCGGTCGGCGCAAATGTGAAACCGCAGACTTTATCCGTCACAGAAAATTTTCCGTAGGCGTAAGCGTAGGTCACCGCCACCAGGATGTTAGTACCCGCATGCGCCGCTTGCAGCACATCGGAATCCGGCAGCCAGCCATACGCCTTAAGCCGTGCCTTGGCGTCGGTCTGCTGCGCCGTCAGATCGGCGCCGCTCAACAGGCCGCGCGCCACCAGGGCCGTGCAGCGTCCCGGCGCCGCCGCTGTGGAGGCGATGCAGGGCTGGTACAGCGCGGCATAGGTCGAGTAATCGAACAGCGCCTTGCCCTGCCCCGTCACCGCCGCAGCGCCCTGCCGTACCGTGTAGCCGCTGCCGGACTTGGGCTGGATCTGCGGCTCGCTGGCGGCCACGCCGGTGATCAATCCCTTGCTGTCCTGCTCCGCCGCCAGCAACGCCGAGCCTGCCCCATTGGAAATGCTGGAGGCGATCGTGATCGTATTCTTCGGCGTCAGCATCACAACATGGCTGGTGTTATCCCGCGCCAGCGCGCCGTACTTTTCGTTGAGCACGTAGAAGGCAAACTCCACCGCCTGCAAGGTGAACTTGCCCCAGTCCTTTTCCGGATTCTGCTGCGAGTGCGCGTGCTTGAACGCCACGCGTCCCGGATACGCCGCCGCAAACGCCGCCCGCTCGGCATCCGTCAGCACCGGCGCGAAGCTGGCGTTCTTGCCGGCCGCAGCGCGTGTGGCGCGCACACCGTTCTGCAAGTTCACGCTGTCGTCGTCGAAGGTGTACAGGCCGGTGCCGCTGCCCTTGTCGGCATAGGCCACGGCGCAGTTGTTCTTCAGCCCCCACTCGCCCGAGCTGCCGATGGCGCCGTAGATGCCGCGCGAGCCACTCGATGTGCCGGTGACGATGCAGGGATTTTTCACATCGAACCCCACCGGCACCTGCACCATCAAGGTCACGTTCTGGTTGCCGCTGCCATCGTCGGCGTAGGCGATGTATTCGGCACCAGCGACCTTGCCCTCGCCGCCCACCACCACGCCCTTGGCGTCGACGTTGGGGCCGTACAGCGTGCCGTAGCCGCTATTGGCGGCGATATCCAGCACCGCCCGGTAATTGGCGTAGATGGCGTTACGGCGCAGTTCCGGGGCGGTGGGATTATTGGGGTCGGCATAGGCCGGCGTGGCGCCGGCCAATCCTGTCTTGCCGAGGCCAGCGGTCAGCAAATCGTCGCTGACGCCGTCGTAGTTGATGCTGCTGATGGCGCCGAGATAACTCGGCTTGGTGTTCAGGTCTTCGCGCTCATCGTGATGATGGTGCGAACCGCAGGCGGTGACTGCGATGCTGGCCAGCGCCAACACAATCGTTTTGCTTTGCATGGTTTCCTCACACTGGTTTCTTCTTTCCGGCCAGCGCAATGAACTCACCAATAATCCCGCGCCGGAACAACAGCACACAAATAATGAAGATCAGGCCAACCACCATGTTGACCGCTTCGCCGATGGTGTTAAACCACTCGATGCCGGTGACGTTGGCCAGCAGCGTGCCCCAGTCGCCCAGTTTGTTTTCCAGCATGACGATGATGATCGCGCCGAGCATCGGACCGGCCAGCGTCCCCATGCCGCCGACTAGCGTCATCAGGATAACCAAACCAGACATCGTCCAATGGACATCGGTCAAGGTTTCGAAGCCCAGCACCACCGTCTTGGTGGCGCCCGCCAGCCCCGCCAGCGCGGCCGACAGCACGAAGGCCAGCAGCTTGTACTTGTCGACGTCGTAGCCGAGCGAGATGGCGCGCGGCTCGTTTTCCTTGATCGCCTTCAACACCTGACCGAACGGCGAATGCACTGTGCGCAGGATCAGCGCAAACGCCAGCACGCAGATGCCTAGCACCACGAAGTAAAGGTTGGTGTCGTTGCCGAGGTCGAGCACGCCGAGGAATCGTCCACGTGGAACACCTTGCAGGCCATCCTCGCCGCCGGTGAACTCCCCTGCCCGCAGCGCGCCGAAATACACCATCTGCGCCAGCGCCAGCGTAATCATCGAGAAGTAGATGCCTTGGCGGCGGATCGCCAGCGCGCCCATCACCAGCCCGATCAGCGCGCCAGCCACGACGCCGGCCAGCAGGCCCAGCTCAAACGGCAGGCCCCAGTTCTTCAGCGCATTGCCGGCGACGTAGCCGGCGGCGCCGAAGAAAGCCGCGTGGCCGAACGACAGCAAACCGGTAAAGCCGATCAGCAGGTTGAAGGCGCAGGCAAACAGCGCAAAGCACAGCAGCTTGGACAGGAACACCGGGTAGCCGATAAACGGCGCCGCCACGGCGATCGCAAAGGCGATCAGGTAGCCGATTTTCTTGTTCATCATTTTTCCTTCCCGAACAAGCCGGCTGGACGCAGCAGCAATACCACCACCATCACCAGGAACACCACCGTGGATGAAAACTCCGGATAGAACACTTTGGTCAGGCCTTCGATAACACCCAGGCCAAGCCCGGTCAGGATCGAGCCCATGATCGACCCCATGCCGCCGATCACTACAACGGCGAATACGACGATAATCAGGTTCTGCCCCATCAGGGGCTGCACCTGGATGATTGGGGCCGCCAGAACGCCTGCAAAGCCCGCCAAAGCGACGCCGAAGCCGTAGGTCAGCGTCACCATCAGCGGCACGTTGATGCCGAACGCTTCCACCAGCTTGGGATTCTCGGTACCGGCGCGCAGGTAAGCACCCAGTTTGGTCTTCTCGATCACGAACCAGGTCGACAGGCACACCACCAGCGATGCCACCACCACCCAGCTGCGGTAATTCGGCATCGCCATGAAGCCGAGGTCAGTGGATCCGGCCAGCGCTTCCGGCACCTGGAACGGCTGGCCGGAGACGCCGTAGAACGAGCGGAACACGCCTTCCACCAGCAGCGTGATACCGAAGGTCAGCAGCAGGCCATACAGGTGGTCCAGCTGGTACAAATGACGCAGCATGGTCCTTTCGATGACGATGCCGAACACGCCCACCAGTAGCGGCGCCAGCACCAGCACCGCCCAGTAGTTGAGCCCGCAGTATTCAATGCCCATCCATGCCAGGAACGCGCCCATCATGTACAGCGCGCCGTGGGAAAAGTTAATCACATTGAGCAGGCCGAAGATGACAGCCAGGCCAAGCGACAGCATCGCGTAGAACGATCCGTTGACCAGGCCCAGCGACAGCTGGCTCATAATCACGGGCAAGGGACGGCCTAAAATTTCCATGGGAACCCTGAAAATAGTGGCTCCCGCGAGTGCGGGAGCGAAGGTGGATAACTCAGCTTATTTCCACAGGCTGCACTTGGTCTCCGCCTTGGTGGCGTACGCCTGGTCGCCCGGAATGGTGGCCACGACCTTGTAGTAATCCCATGGATACTTCGATTCCGCCGGCTTCTTCACTTCCATCAGGTACATATCGTGCACCATGCGGCCGTCCGGACGGATCACGCCGTTCTTGGTGAACATGTCGTTGATCTTGTTCGCCTTCAGGTAAGCCATCACCTTGTCCGAATCATCGGTGCCGACCGCCTTCACCGCTTTCAGGTAGTTGCCGGCGGCCGAGTAATCGGCGGCCTGCAGCATCGACGGCTCCTTCTTCATCTTGTCAAAGTAACGCTTGGACCAGGCGCGCGTTTCCGGATTCTGGTCCCAGTACCAGCCGTCGGTCAGGTACATGCCCTGCGTCAGGTTCAGGCCCAGCGAGTGCACGTCGTTAATGAAGATCAGCAGGCCGGCCAGCTTCATCTTCTTGGTGATGCCGAATTCGTTGGCCGCCTTGATGGAATTGATCGCATCGCCGCCGGCATTGGCCAGGCCGAGAATCTGCGCGCCCGACGACTGCGCCTGCAACAGGAAGGACGAGAAGTCCGACGCCGACAGCGGATGCTTGACCGAGCCCAGCACCTTGCCGCCGGCCGCCTTCACCACCTCGGACGTATCTTTTTCCAGCGACTGGCCGAAGGCATAGTCGGCGGTCATGAAATACCAGTTCTTGCCACCCTGCTTGACGATGGCGCCGCCGGTGCCGCGCGCCAGCGCGATGGTGTCGTAGGCGTAATGCACCGTGTACGGCGAGCACTCTTCGTTGGTCAAGCGGGCCGAGCCGGCACCGATCGAGATGAAGATTTTTTTCTTCTCGGCCGCCACCTTGGCCATGGCCAGGTTGGCGCCGGAATTGGTGCCGCCGATCAGCATATCGACGCCCTGCTGGTCGAACCACTCGCGCGCCTTGGAGGCGGCAATGTCGGCCTTGTTCTGGTGGTCGGCAGAAATGAATTCGATCTTCTTGCCGTTGATGTTGCCGCCCGCATCGGCAATTGCCATCTTGATGGCTTCAGCGCCGCCGGCGCCGTCGATGTCGGTGTACAGGCCGGACATGTCGGTGATAAGGCCGATCTTGATGGTGTCATTGGAAATCTGCGCCTGGGCGGAGAAGCATGCGATGGACGATACGCACGCGGCGGCTGCAAGGGTGATGGCTTTGATTTTCATTGTTCGTCTCCTACCGTGGTTGTTATTTTTAAACACCGAGAAGCTCGTTCAACACCGGCATCTTGGCGTTCAACTCCGATGCAACAAAGGTCTCCACAATCTGCCCATGTTCCATCACATAAAACCGGTCCGCCAGCGGTGCGGCAAACCGGAAATTCTGTTCCACCATCACGATCGTGTAGCCCTTGGATTTGAGCGTGGTAATCATGCGCGCCAGCCCCTGCACAATCACCGGCGCCAGGCCTTCCGAGATTTCATCCAGCAGCAGCAGGCGCGCGCCGGTGCGCAGGATGCGGGCGACGGCCAGCATCTGCTGCTCGCCGCCGGAAAGCCGCGTGCCCTGGCTGTGTTTGCGTTCCTCCAGATTGGGAAACATGGCATAGATTTCCGCCACCGACATGCCCTTGTCCGCGCCGTTCAACTGCGGCGGCAGCATCAGGTTTTCCTCGGTCGACAGCGACGAAAAAATGCCGCGCTCTTCCGGGCAATAGCCGATGCCGAGGTGGGCAATCTTATGCGTCTGCAAGCCGATCGCTTCCGCGCCGTTGACCTTGATCGAGCCTTTGCGCGCGCCGGTCAGGCCCATGATGGCGCGCAGCGTGGTGGTGCGGCCGGCGCCGTTACGGCCGAGCAGCGTCACCACCTCACCCGGCTGCACCGACATATTGACGTTGTGCAGGATGTGCGATTCGCCGTACCAGGCCTGCAGGTTGGCGATTTCCAGAGCGGCCGTCATCAGTGCGCTCCTTCCAGCACGGCGGCTTCCGTGCCCATGTAGGCTTCCATCACCTGCGCGTTGCTGGCCACCTCGGCATACGAGCCTTCCGCCAGCATGGCGCCGCGCTGCAATACCGAGATCTTGTCGCAGATGCCGGACACCACTTTCATATTGTGTTCGACCATCAAAATAGTGCGGCCGGCCGAGACTTTTTTGATCAGCTCGGTAACGCGGTGAACGTCTTCATGGCCCATGCCCTGCGTCGGCTCATCCAGCAGCATCAGCTCCGGTTCCATCGCCAGCGTAGTGGCGATTTCCAGCGCGCGCTTGCGGCCGTAAGGCATATCGACCGTGATGGTGTCGGCGAACTCGGTCAGATCGACTTCCGCCAGCAGCTGCATGGCGCGCTCGTTGAGCCGGTCCAGCGCCCGTTCGCTTTGCCAGAAAAAGAAGCTGGTGCCGAGCTGGCGCTGCAAGCCTATGCGGACATTCTGCAACACCGTCAGGTGCGGAAACACGGCGGAAATCTGGAACGAACGGATCACGCCCATGCGTGCGATCTGCGCCGGCCGGGCGGCCGTGATGTCATTGCCGTTGAACAGGATCTGGCCCGAGGTCGGCACCAGGAACTTGGTCAGCAAATTGAAGCATGTGGTTTTGCCTGCCCCGTTAGGGCCAATCAGCGCGTGGATGTGGCCGCGCTGGACCTTCAGATTGACGTCATTGACCGCAGTAAAACCCTTGAATTCCTTGGTCAAATGCTTTGTTTCCAAGATAACGTCGGACATCCTGTCTCCCTGTTATTCTTTTCAAAGTACCAATTTTTTCTAGATCATACACAGTAACAAATTAGCTAACAATACAGTATAAATACGATGAATTTTTGATCTAGATTCAGGCGGCGCGGATTAGCTGGGCAGCTTTTTCCGCAATCATGATCGTCGGGGAATTGGTGTTTCCGGAGGTGATGAAAGGCATGACGGACGCATCCACAACCCGCAATCCGCTGACGCCTTTTACGCGCATTTGACTGTCGACCACCGCTGTCGGATCGTCCGCGCGGCCCATCTTGCAGCTGCCGACCGGATGGAAAATTGTGGTGCCGATGATACTGGCGGCTTCGGCCAGTTCTTGCTCGGTGCGGTAGTGGATGCCGGGCTTGTACTCTTCCGGCGCGTACTGTTTCAGCGCCGGCGCGGCGACGATTTTGCGGGTCAGCGTGAGCGCCTCCGCCGCCACCTTGCGGTCTTCCGGCGTGCTCAAATACATCGGCGAAATCTTCGGCGGCGCATACGGATCGGCGCTGGCGATCCGCACATGGCCGCGCGACGTCGGCCGCAGATTGCACACGCTGGCCGTGAAGGCAGGGAAAGTGTGCAGAGGATCGCCGAACTTTTCCAGCGACAGCGGCTGCACGTGGTACTGCAAATTCGGCGTCGCCTCGTTGGCGCTGGAACGCGCAAACGCCCCCAGCTGCGACGGCGCCATCGACATCGGCCCGCTCTGGAACATCGCATATTCGAGGCCGATGCGCATCTTGCCGAACCAGTTGGAGGCCATGGTATTCAAGGTGCGCGCGCTGCCGCCCAGCTTGTAAATCATCCGCAGTTGCAGATGGTCTTGCAGGTTTTCGCCGACGCCTGGCAGGTCGACCAGCGGCGTAATGCCCAGCTCATGCAAGCGCGCCGCCGGACCGATGCCGGAACATTGCAAAATTTGCGGACTGCCAACGGCGCCAGCCGCCAGCAGGGTTTCCTTGCGCGCGCCGGCAGTAAACTGTGTGCCGGCACCGGTAAAAATCACGCCGGTGCAGGCGCCGTTTTCGATCTGCAAACGTTCCACGTGACACCCGGTCATGATGGTCAGATTGGGACGCTGCGCCGCCGGCCTCAGGAAGGCTTTGGCGGTGTTCCAGCGGATGCCGCGTTTTTGATTGACGTCGAAATAGCCGCAGCCGGCGTTGTCGCCTCGGTTGAAATCGTCGACTTTCTGGATACCTGTCTGTTCGGCGGCGTCGCGAAACGCGTCCAGTATCCGCCAGGACAAACGCTGTTTTTCCACGCGCCACAAACCGCCCTTGCCGTGGAATTCCGACGCGCCGCCGTGGTAATCCTCGCTCTTCTTGAACAGCGGCAGCACAGACTCCCAGCGCCAGCTGGCGTCGCCGGTGATTGCGGCCCAGCGGTCGTAGTCGTTGGCCTGGCCACGCATATAGATCATGCCGTTGATCGAGGAGCTGCCGCCGAGCACTTTGCCGCGCGGGTACAACAGGCTGCGGCCGCCCAGGCCGGGATCGGCTTCGGTGCGGAATTTCCAGTCGGTGCGGGGATTGTCGATGCAATGCAAATAGCCGACCGGAATGTGGATCCACACATAATCGTCACGGCCGCCCGCCTCGATCAGCAGGACTTCGGTGTCTTTGTCTGCGCTGAGCCGGTTGGCCAGAACGCAGCCAGCCGAGCCAGCGCCGATGATGATGTAATCGTAGCTGCCTGCTGATTCCAAAAACGGTCTCCTCGTTTTATTGCGCGCTGATCTCCGCCAGCAAAGTTTCCACCAGTTTCGCCGCCGGCATGGCCCGCGCACGGGATACGCCAGTGCCGCACCAGAGCGACATCAGTTCGGTCTCGCCACGCCTGGCCGCTTCCGCTCTTATTGGTGACGTTAATGCATTTTGAATAGGATATAACGGTAGTAAACGTTCGTTAACTGCCATTTGCTGCATGAAGCGGTTTTCCAGGCCGCGTGCATAGCGGCCGGAAAAAGTGCGCGTCAATTTGGTAGGGTGGTCGCCGGCCGTGAGCAAGCGCTGCTTGTAGGCCGCGCCGATCGAGGATTCGTCACAGATCAGGAAAGCCGTTCCCATCTGCACAGCTTGCGCGCCGGCCGCCAGCGCGCGGCGGATATCGGCGCCATCCATGATGCCGCCGGCGGCAATCACCGGAATATTCACGGCCGCCACCACGGCGGGCAGCAATTCAAACGTTCCTAGCGTGGCATTTTCCTGTGCGCCGATGAAGGTGCCGCGATGTCCGCCCGACTCCACGCCGGACGCAATCACCGCATCGGCGCCCCGGCTTTCCCAGGCCAGCGCTTCATCGACGTGCGTCACGGTGCCGATCACGAAAATGCCGGCCTCATGCAAGCGCTGGATTTGCTCCACGCTCAGGATGCCGAAGGTAAAACTGGCCACGGCCGGCCGCAAGGCGATCAGCATTTCAAATTGCGGCGCGAAATCCTCGCACCATTTGGCAGGCGTCGGCAACTTCGTCCAGCCCAGCGAAGACCAGGCCGGTTTCAGCCATTCTTTGGCCCGTTCCACCTCGTCCGCAGATGGATTTGGTGTCTCCTGGACAAAAAAATTCAGGCAAAAAGGCCGATCGGTGAGCGCGCGGATCTGCGCAGTTTGGTCGCGAATCACGTCCGGCGACAACAAGGAACAGGCCAGCGAACCCAGCGCACCGGCGTTGGAGACAGCGGCAACCTGCGCGGGCGTATTGAAACCGCCAGCGGTCGGTCCCTGGACGATCGGATGCGGAAAAACAGATGTTAATGACATCAATTCCCCTGTTTACGGCTGTGGATAAGCATATGGATATCCACAGGTGCCAAATGTGAGTAAACAAACGAATGTTCTGGACGACTTTTTTTATCCCAAAACAGTTCTTCGCTCATACAAGGTTTACGCGACTGTTTATAAAGCTCGTAAACGGCTGATTTTAATCCAAAATGAGCAGTTATCCACAGAAAAGTGTCGGTGTTAACAACTATCACTATTTTTATATTACATCTTTAGAGTAAACCATAAAACCTCCGATATACTGGACTTGCCAAACAAACAGCTTCAATCGGAGATGTTTTGTTCTCACCACACACAAACTCCAGGTCGCCTGCTTATCTGCGATTTCGACGACGCCTGATCGCTGGCCTGTTGTCGATGGCAGCACTTGCCATTGCTGTGGTCATCAGCCAATTCCGCACTGCCTACCTGGAACGCGAACTCGCCGTCCGAACCCAAACCGAGCATTACGTCAAAGCGATGGAAGCGCACGTGCTGTACTCGATTCAATCGGTGGATTTGTCGCTGATCAGCTTTGCCAACGCCATCAAAGTGCTGTCTGCAAAGCAAAGTCGTTCACCAGAAACAATGACGGACCTGCTTTCTTCACGTGGAGCCAGTGTCAACAGCGATTACTGGATCACTTTTATCGATCCAAAAGGCAACGCGATCGCCACTTCGATTGGCAACAGCGTCATCGGCGCCTCATATGCAGACCGCGACTATTTCAAAATCCATTTGGGCAATAGCTACAAGGACAAGCTGTTCATTGGCGGACCTGCCGTTGGCAAAATCAGCAAAAAACGGCTGTTTTTCCTGAGTCGCCGTGTAGAAACGGCCACAGGCGAGTTCCTGGGCGTGGTTGCAGCGCCAGTCAACGTTGATCGTTACGTCAAGGTGTTTGAAAACTCGCGCTTCAATGCGGATATCTCGATCACGCTGGTTCACGCTGGCGGCAAAGTCATTGCCCGCGTGCCCAATTTTGACCAAGCGTTCGGCCGGGATCTGAGTGGGACCGCCTTGTTCGAGGGTGTTCGTAAAGCTAACGCTGGCACCTACAAAACTCACAGCGTGATCGACGATCTGAACCGGATTTTCAGCTATCGCGTGATTGACGGCCTACCGTTGATCATCGTGGTGGGAAGCAATGACTCGGAAACCAACCGTCTACTGCAACAAAACTACCTCACGGCCGGTGCTGGACTGGCGATTTTGCTACTGCTGATGATCAGTGCCGGCCATTTTTCACTGCGCACCTACAGGCGCCAGGAAGAACGCGAATTGCGCTACCGCACGCTGTACAGCGCCAGCCGTGAAATGGAACGCCAGCTGCTGGTCAACGAAGAATCGATGAAACTGGCGTCGCTACTGTTCCAAAACAGCGGCGAAGGCATGATGGTGGTCGACGCCAATGGCCAGATCCTGACCATCAATCCGGCGTTTTCGCTGCTGAGCGGGTACACGGAGAAAAAATTAATCGGTCATCGTGCCTACGAACTAGCCTCTCATCGCCATGACCAGGAGTTTTTCGATGATATTTTTGCGTGTGTGAGGAGTACCGGCCACTGGAACGGTGAATTGTGGCAACAAAGCAAGGACGGCGAAGAATTCCTAGCATCGATGGTGGTCAACGCCGTCTACGATGAGCAAGGCAATCCCTTCCGCTATGTTGCTTTGCTGAGCGACATCACGCAGAAAAAAGCTTCCGAGGAGCTGATCTGGCGCCAGGCCAACTTCGACACCCTCACCGGCTTGCCGAATCGGAACATGCTGTACGAGCATCTACGCCAGGAAATGAAAAAAACCGACCGTTCGCAGCTGCCGATGGCGCTGGTGTTCGTCGATCTCGACTACTTCAAGGAAATTAACGACACGCTTGGCCACGACAAAGGCGACGTGCTGCTCAAACAAGTGGCAAATCGCCTGCTCAGCTGCGTGCGCACCAGCGATATCGTGGCCAGGCTGGGTGGGGATGAGTTCACCGTGATTCTCAGCGAATTGCGCAAACCGGCCGACGTCGAGCGCACTGCGCAGGAAATTCTCAAGAAAATGAGTACGCCGTTCCAGCTTGGCGAAGACATTGCCCATATTTCGAGCAGCATCGGCATCGCTTTGTACCCGCATGACGGTGCGGATGCCGACAGTTTGATGAAAAGCGCGGACAAAGCGATGTATGGCGCCAAGCAAAAGGGCCGAAATCGCTGCAATTATGCCAATTCAGGCGAAAAAACCACCGAGACTGTGTATAAGTGATTGGATATCCACAGGATGAGATGTGGCTAAGCACCTCTTTTAACCACAGGCCACTATTTTATCCAAAAACTGTTCCTGAGCTGATACAGCGCTTATGCAGCATGTTGTTTACGCTGTAAACAGATGATTTGTAAACGTATACATGACTTATCCACAGTTATATGCACGTTTACTACTACCACTATGTTTATATAAACCTTTTGTAAACAACTAAAAGCATAACGTCGGAAAAGCCGCAGGCGGAATAGGACGCCTGTTTGACGTTTGAAAGCCCTACAGACCACAAGAAACGCCTTAAAATTCACTTTTTTTCGCTACGCGTTGTGGAAAAAGCCTTGGATCTCCACAGCGATAACTCAAAATTTGAAGGAAAAGCATGCGTTTAGGCATCATCAGTGCGTTGGCTGAAGAACAGCAGGGGCTGATAGAGGCCCTTCAGAGCCCCGCCAAGCACGTTCACGGCATGAGGGAGTACACGGCCGGGAAACTCTGGGAAATCGACGCTGTGTGCGTTTTATCGCGTATAGGCAAGGTTGCTGCGGCAATGACAGCTGCAATCCTTGTGGAGAAGTTCGGAGTTACGCACATCGTCTTCACCGGCGTCGCTGGAAGCGGGGATAAAAACGTGAAAGTCGGCGATATCGTGGTGGCCGATAGTTTGATCCAGCACGATTTTGATGCCAGCCCGCTGTTTCCAAGATTTGAAATTCCGCTGACCGGCTTGTCCAGCTTTGCCACGGACGTCGCTTTGACGGACAGATTGGCTGGCGCTGCATCGACAATCACGCGTGTACATCGCGGATTGATCGCCAGCGGTGATCAATTTATAGGCAAATTGGGTCAGATCCAGGCGCTGAAAGCAGCATTGCCTGATTTATTGGCAGTGGAAATGGAAGGCGCAGCGGTTGCCCAAGTGTGTTTTGAGCTGGGAATACCGTTTGCCGTGATCAGAACGATCTCAGACAACGCCAACGATGACGCGGCGGTAGATTTCATGCATTTCATCAAAACCGTCGCCTCGCGCTACGCGTTTGATGTGATCCAGAACTTCTGCAAGACATAAAACCCGGGGTCAGTTCTGCCAAGTGCACACGAGCTCATGTACATTTGGCAGAACTGACCCCAAATTTGGCGTTTTACGCGGTTTCGAGCGTCATCAGGCTGGCATTGCCGCCGGCTGCCGTCGTATTCACGCACAGAGCGCGCTCAGCGAGCAAACGCCACAGAGGGATGCTGCTCTCCTCATTCGTGCTGATCAGGCCCACCAGCGCCCCGCTACGGGCCGCCAAAGCGTTGTGCTGGCTCTTGGCCATCATCGATTCCACCAGCGCGATCTGGAAATCGCAGTTTTCCAGGTCGGTAACGGTCTGGATGCGGTCTTTGACGGCTACCGGCAAGTCCGCCGGCACCAGATGTGCGGTAGCGCCCGACACCACCGCAGTGTTGCCGGTTGCCAGCACTGCCGCCAGCTGGTTCAGCAAGCCTTCCAGCGTGCCGGCCATGCAGGCCACCGTGCCGCGGGACACCAGCGCCAGCGTGTTGCGCTCGCCAGTCGGGCCAGGCAACGTGGTCAGGCTGCCCAGCATGGTCGAGCGGCTGTATTGCTCCGCCAGGCTGGAAGCGCGCTCGTAGCCGTGTTGCTTGGCCCAGCCTGCCAACGCATCCAGCGCCGGCGTGCCGACGCGGGCATGCACCGGCGCCGTGCTGGCGCCGCGCTGCAGGCGTTTCAGGTACAGCGGACCGCCGGCTTTCGGGCCGGTGCCCGATTTGCCTTCGCCGCCGAATGGCTGCACACCCACCACTGCGCCAACGATGTTGCGGTTGACGTAGATATTGCCGACGTGTGCGCGGCTGGTGATGTAGTCGATGGTTTCATCAATGCGCGAATGCACGCCCAAGGTCAAGCCGAAGCCGCTGGCGTTGATTTGCTCGACCACTTTCGGCAATTCCGAACGCTTGTAGCGGATCACGTGCAT
The DNA here is from genome assembly GCF_009857605.1 of Duganella levis. GTDB lineage: Bacteria > Pseudomonadota > Gammaproteobacteria > Burkholderiales > Burkholderiaceae_D > Rugamonas > Rugamonas levis. The sequence continues at coordinate 88,213 of NZ_WWCT01000011.1, forward strand.
GACCGGGCCGAACACTTCCTGCGTCAGCTCGGCCAGCGAGCGGATTTCCAGCACGGTTGGCGGCACAAAGGTGCCGGCCGTGGTCACTTCCGACGGCAAGTCCAGCGAGTAGTAATCGACTGCAGTCGCTTTCAGCTTGTTGATGTGGGCCAGCAGGTTGTGCTGTGCTTCGGCATCGATCACCGGGCCGATATCGGTCACCAGGCGGTCCGGCGAGCCGACTTTCAGCTCTTGCATCGCGCCTTTGAGCATTTTGATGGTCTTGTCGGCAATATCTTCCTGCAGGAACAGCACACGCAGCGCCGAGCAACGCTGGCCTGCGCTGTCGAAGGCCGACGAGATCGCATCCTGCACCACCTGCTCCGGCAGCGCCGACGAGTCGACGATCATGGCGTTCTGGCCGCCGGTTTCGGCGATCAGCGGGATATCGGCGTTTTCAGCGGTGGCGCGCTTGGCCAGCGTGCGGTTGATCAGTTGCGCCACTTCGGTCGAGCCGGTGAAGATCACGCCCTTGACGCGGCTGTCGGCAGTCAGCGCGGCGCCGACCACTTCGCCGCGGCCCGGCAGGAATTGCAGCGCGGCGCGCGGAATGCCGGCTTCGTGCAGCAGCTCGACTGCGCGGTGGGCGATCAGCGGCGTTTGCTCGGCCGGCTTGGCCAGCACCACGTTACCGGCCGCCAGCGAGGCCGCCACCTGGCCGGTGAAGATCGCCAGCGGGAAGTTCCACGGGCTGATGCAGGTAACTGGGCCCAGCGCCAGGGTGTTGGTCGCGCCGCTGACTTCGCCGGCGTAGTAGCGCAGAAAGTCGACCGCTTCGCGGATTTCGGCAATTGCGTTCGGCAGCGATTTGCCGGCTTCGCGGATAGCCAGCGTCATCAGTTCGACGGCATTGGCTTCGAACAGGTCGGCGGCGTTCAGCAACGCGGCGGCGCGCACGGCCGGTTCGGTGGTTTGCCAGTCCATGGCGAAGTTGCTGGCGCTGGTCAGCGCGACTTCCACGTCGGTGGCGCTGGCTTCGACCAGTTGGCCGACGATGTCGCCACGTTGCGCGGGATTGGTGATGTTTTGCACCGGCTGACCGGCGCTGACGCCACCCGCCAGCAACGGCGCGGCGTGCCAGCTGCGTGGTTCGGCCAGCGCGGCCGAAATATCGCGCAGCACGTTTTCGTTGGCCAGGTCGAAACCGGCCGAGTTCTTGCGGTCGCCAAACATATCCAGCGGCAGGGCGATGCCAGGATGCGGCAGGCCGCCCTGTTCGCGCGCGGCCGCAACCGGATCGCGCAGCAGCGACTCGATCGGGATCGCTTCGTCGACGATCTGGTTGACGAACGACGAGTTGGCGCCGTTTTCCAGCAGGCGGCGCACCAGGTAGGCCAGCAGCGTTTCGTGGGTGCCGACCGGCGCGTAGATGCGGCAGGCCTTGTCCAGGTTGTCCTTGCCCACCACCTGGTCGTACAGCGACTCGCCCATGCCGTGCAGGCACTGGAATTCATAGTCGTTCACACCGTCGCGCTTGGCCCAGGTGTAGATGGTCGACAGGGTTTGCGCGTTGTGGGTAGCAAATTGTGGATAGATCAGGCCTTGTGCACCGAGCAGTTTCTGCGCGCACACCAAGTAGGAGACGTCGGTGTAGACCTTGCGGGTGTAGACCGGATAGCCGCTCATGCCGTCCACCTGGGCGCGCTTGATTTCCGCATCCCAGTAAGCGCCCTTGACCAGGCGCACCATGAATTTGCGGCCGCTGCGCTTGGCCAGGTCGATCAGGTAGTCGATGACGAACGGGCAGCGCTTCTGGTACGCCTGCACCACGAAGCCGATGCCCTCGAAACCGGCCAGGTCCGGATCGTGCGCCAGGGCTTCCATCAGATCCAGCGACAATTCCAGGCGATCGGCCTCTTCCGCATCGATATTCAGGCCGATGTTGTATTGCTTGGCCAGCAGCACCAGCGCGCGTACGCGCGGCAGCAGTTCTTCCATCACGCGTTGGTGCTGGGCACGGCTGTAGCGCGGGTGCAGCGCCGACAGTTTCACCGAAATGCCGGGACCGTTGCGGATGCCACGGCCGTTCGAGGCCTTGCCGATCGCGTGGATCGCGGTTTCGTAGGAGGCATAGTAATTCCTGGCGTCGGCTTCGGTCAGCGCGGCTTCGCCCAGCATGTCGTAGGAATAACGGTAGCCGCGCGCCTCGTTGGCCTGGCCGTTCTTGATCGCCTCGTCGATGGTCTGGCCGGTGACGAACTGGTTGCCCAGCATGCGCATCGCCAGATCCACGCCTTTGCGGATTAGCGGCTCGCCGCCCTTGGAAATCAGCTTGGTCAGCGCCGAGCCGAGGCCGGTTTCGCTATTGGTCGAGACCAGCTTGCCGGTAATCAGCAGACCCCAGGTGGCGGCGTTGACGAACAGCGACGGCGACTCGCCCAGGTGCTTGCGCCAGTCGCCCTTGCTGATTTTGTCGGCAATCAGGCGATCGGCGGTGGCATTGTCGGGAATACGCAACAGTGCTTCAGCCAGACACATCAGCGCCACACCCTCGTCCGACGACAGCGAAAACTCGTGCATCAGCGCGTCCACACCCGACGCGCGGGTGCGTTCCGCGCGCACCGAACTGACCAGTTTATGGGCCAATTGCTGCGCCTGCTGGAGGCTGATATCGTCGTGATTGCTGAGCTGGCCGACCAGCCATTCAACCGCGCTGATTTCGTCTTTTCTATAGGCGGCCGTCACTGCGGCGCGCAGGGGAATCGGGTCGCGCAGGATTTCGGCCTGGAGGGCGGCAAACGGGGTAAAACCGGAGGAGACTGCTGCTTGCATGGGGTACTCTCAGAAGAAGAATCGGGAGCCGGTCCACGTACAAAAACACGCCCGTCAGCGAAGCCGGCGAGCGTGATTTAAAGTGAACTGCTTATGATTCGATTGTAGTGGTAATTCTTCTGGATTAATTCTGGTAATGCGGGGGGCTAGCAATAGATTGTTTTTAGTGAGACAATTTAACCAAATAATATTTATTTGGGAGTTCCCGGAAATGTTAGACAAGATCAGCAAAAAAATCTTGATGGAATTGCAGAGCGACGGTCGCATCTCCAATGTGGAGCTGGCTGCGCGGGTGAATCTGTCTCCCGCCGCTTGCCTGGAACGTGTGCGCAAGCTGCACGAGTCCGGGTATATCATGGGCTACACCGCCCAGTTAAACCCGCAACTGCTGGATGTCTCCCTGCTGGTCTTTATCGAGGTCGTGCTGGACCGCACCACACCCGAAGTCTTCGACGCCTTCAAACACAGCGTGCAGGTCATCCCGGAAGTGCTGGAATGCCACATGGTTGCCGGCGGCTTCGACTACCTGGTCAAAGCGCGCGTCAAGGACATGGCTGCCTACCGCGAATTCCTGGGTAAAACCCTGCTCCAGAAAGGCGTCCGTGAAACCCACACCTACGCCGTGATGGAAGAAGTCAAGAATACCACCAAGTTGCCCATAAAATAGCATCAAAGAAATAAAATTTGGAGACGCCCAAGGCGCCTGTTGAACAACGGGGGACAGATGAAGCTTTTGCAGCATAAGTTGGTGCAACGTGGATTGTGGATTTTGGGAGCGACGGCAGGCGGTACCTGCCTCGCCTATTTGTTCAACCTGGCGGGCGCCGGCCCCATCACGGCGGCCATTCCCGCCGCGCTGGGCGGGGCCGCCGTCGCGTGGTGGGCCGCGCGCCAGAATAGCGACGAGGGCGGCGTGCGGCATTTCGCCCAGACCGTCGGCGAGGAAATCGACGCCATCATGATCGGCGCGGCGGAAACCTCGTATTTCGTCGACTCGGTCAAGAAGAAGATCGAACTGGACGTCAGCACCGCCGGCAGCATCGTCCAAAGCTCCAGCCTGAACGCCGACACCACCGAGCGCATCGCCGCCAACGCCGAGCGCGCCGCCAAAATCGCCGCCCAGGTGCGCGGCGAAACCGTAGCCGGACGCGCCGAGGCCGACCATGGCCTGCAACGCATCCGCACCGCCCGCGAGGACGCGCAAACCGCCGCCGCCGTGATGACGGCGCTGCAATCCAATTCCCGCAAAATCTACGGCTTTACCGAGGCCATCAGCGAAATCTCCGCCCGCACCAACCTGCTGGCGCTGAATGCCGCCATCGAGGCTGCGCGCGCCGGCGAACAGGGCCGTGGCTTTGCTGTGGTGGCCAGCGAAGTGCGCCAGCTGGCGCTGCGCACCAAGGAAGCCACCGATGAAATCAGCGCCATGGTGCGCGAGATTAACCAGCAGGCGGAAAAGGCCGCTACCGGCATGAATTCGCTGGCGATCAAAGTCAGTGAGGCGGCCGGCAATGTGGAAACCGTGCACGGGCTGCTGGGCAATATCGAGCAGTCGTCGGGCGTGTCGGAAGATGAAATCGGCCAGATCGCCCGGGCGTCGCGTGAGCACGTTGTGACCACCGAGGAAATCGCCCACGCCATCGCCAGCATCCGCGACAGCCTGTTGTCCACCGAGAAGGAATTGCCGCGCGCGGCCAGCTCGGCCATGGCGTTGGCGGAACGGGCGGAAATCATCACCGGCGCGCTGGGTGAATCGTCGATCGTCACCTCGCACGATGCGATCCGCGAGGCGGCGCAGCGGGCGGCGGCGGAAGTGGGCAAGATTTTCGAACGCGCCATCGCCAGCGGCCAGATCAAGCGCGAGGCGCTGTGGGACCGTCACTACACGCCGATTCCGAACACCGATCCGCCCAAGCACAAGACCAAGTTCGACGATTTCACTGACCGCGTGCTGCCGTCCTTGCAGGAAGGCTTGCTGCAAGCCATGCCGCAACTGGCCTACGCCGGCACTGTGGATAACAACGGCTATTTCCCCACCCATAACAAGAAGTTTTCGCAGCCACTGACCGGCAACTACGATATCGACATCGTCAACAATCGGACGAAACGCATCTTCAGCGACCGCACGGGCAAGCGCTGCGGCTCGAATACCAAGCCGTTCCTGCTACAGACGTACAAGCGCGATACCGGCGAGGTCATGCATGACCTGTCGGCGCCGATTTATGTGGATGGCAAGCACTGGGGCGGTTTCCGCATTGGATACCGCTCCAGTCATTAACGGGAAGAAGCCGGCGCCTGGGTTGGCGTTGGCAGGGTGTTGACCGCGCGCTGGGTCTGGGTGTTCATCTTTTCCAGATGGGTGCGCAGCCATTTGTGCGCCGGGCTGCGCGCATCGCGTTCGTGCCACAGCATGTCCAGGTGGACCGCCGGCAACTGGAACGGCAATTCCTTGTGCGCCAGCGCGTCGGTCATGCCGGTGGCGGCGATCAGGTGGCGCGGCAGCACCGTCACCAGGTCCGAATTGGCCACCACGCGGCCGGCGGTGAAGAACTGATTCACCGTCAGCAGGATGCGGCGTTCGCGTTGCAGCTGGGCCAGCGCTTCGTCGACCAGGCCATGCGCGCGGCCGGAGAAACTCACCAGCAAGTGGTTGGCGGCGCAATAGTTGTCCAGGTTCAGTTCGACCTTGGCCAGCGGATGGTCGCGCCGCATCACGCACACATATTTACCGGAATACAGACGCTCGTGGCGGATCGGCGAACCGGTCTCATACGACAGCTGCGCCGCCACGCCGGGGAAGAAGCCCACCGCCAGGTCGATATCGCCGCGCAGCAGCATCGGCCGCGGCTCGCGCGTGGTCAGCGGCACCATGCGCACGTTGATGCCGGGCGCTTCGCTCTCGATCGAGCGCATCAGCGACGGCAGCCACATGGCGGCGGTCGCATCGGCCATCGCCATACGGAAAGTAGCGTGGGCGGCCGAGACGTCGAAGGTCTCCGGCGCCACCGCCGCTTCCAGGCTGGCCAGCGCGCCGCGCACGGACGGCCACAGCGCTTCGGCGCGCGGCGTCGGCTTGACGCCGTAGGCGGTGCGGATCAGCAATTCATCGCCCAGGCTTTCGCGCAGGCGCTTGATGGCGTTGGATACCGCCGGCTGGGTCATGGCCAGATGGCCGGCGGCGCGTGTCAGATTTTGCTCTGTCATCACGGCGTCGAAAACACGCAGCAGGTTCAGGTCCAGCGTCAGAAAGCTCATGGCGGCTCAGGGGAGTAGATGTTGGAGAAATAACGATAGCACAGTCCATTCACCAATCGAATAATTGTTATCGCGAAAGGAAATTGGATAACTATGTTGCGGCGCACTATAGTTACATCAGATTCTAAAGCTACCGCCAAACTGTGTCCATCATGATTTCCGCAATACAAGATTTTTCTCTGTTCGCAGCTATCAAGCTGGCGCTGCTGGTCGCCGTGAGTGGTGGTCTGGTGGTGCTGTTCAAGCCACTGCTGCTGGGCTGCGCGCGCGCCGCCGTGCTGGTGGTCAAGCCGAAGCTGACGCGCGAACAACGCCTGCAGCGCCGCCAGCTGGCGACGCGTGCCTGATACTGCGACGCAGCATTACTTTTCGCCGAGCAGCGCCGGTTTCAACGAACTGTCCACCGGCTTATCACCCAGCCAGATACGCAGCACGGCGTTATAGAACGCCAGGTCCGGCATCAACTCCCCGATTTTCTTGCCATTCAAATAGCACTGGGTGCCCTCGTTCGGGGTCCAGTCCAGCGACAGCTGGTCGCCCTTCTTCAGCACCGGCGTCTGCGCGAACACTTCACCAAACTTCATGATTTGCGGCAGGATCTTGTTGCGCTCATCCTTGCCGGTATTGGCGTTGAGGCCGTCCGTGAAGGCTTTGCCGAACTCTTCCGAGCTGACTTCGCGCAGCATGGTGATGGCCACCCGGCGCGGGCCCGGCACGGCCAGCACGTCCGGCACGGTGGATTTCTTGTCCGTCAGATATAAACCGGCCGCATAGACCTTGAAGATGACCTTGGTGCGCAGGCCGGCGCCGTTCAGCTTGAGCGGCTGGCCGGCCACGGTGACGGTGTCGTCGAATTTGACGCCGGCCACATCGACGGCGGCAAAGGCGAAGGAAGGCAGCGCCGCAGCGATCGCAACGGCCATCAGGGTATGCAGAATGGTTCTACGGTTCATGAATGTCTCCGTGATAGGTGTGATCGGACTATACCACCGTAGAGACGTGGCGGCGCGTCTGGCCGCACGGTCATGCTTTTTGTAGATTTTTGGCTTCTCAGGCCTTGGCGATCTGCAGCAGCTCGAACTTGGCGAACAGCTGGTCTTTGGTTTCGCGCACATCCGGATTGAACGGGATGCAGCTGACCGGGCACACCTGCTGGCATTGCGGCTCATCGAAGTGGCCGACGCATTCGGTGCATTTATCCGGATTGATTTCGTAAATTTCCGCGCCCATGTAAATGGCGTCGTTCGGGCACTCGGGCTCGCATACGTCGCAATTAATACAGTCGTCGGTGATCATTAATGCCATGACAGAACTCGCTTACTTTGCCTGGTCGGTGGGGTTGTCGGCGATTTTCTTCTTCAGCCAACGGTCCACCGATGGGAATACAAACTTGGAGACATCCCCGCCCAGCATGGCGATTTCGCGCACGATGGTGCCGGAGATGAATTGATACTGGTCGGACGGCGTCAGGAACATGGTCTCGACGTCCGGCAGCAGGTAGCGGTTCATGCCCGCCATTTGAAACTCGTACTCGAAGTCGGACACGGCGCGCAGGCCGCGCACGATCACGCGCGCATCGTGCTCGCGCACGAAATCTTTCAGCAGGCCGGAGAAACTCTCCACCCGCACGTTCGGATAATGGCCCAGCACTTCATTGGCAATTTCCAGGCGTTCATCCAGCGAGAAGAAAGGCTTCTTGTTCTTGCTGTCGGCCACGCCAACCACCAGCGTGTCGAACAGACCGGATGCGCGACGCACCAGATCTTCGTGACCACGGGTCAGCGGATCGAAAGTTCCTGGATAAACAGCTACTACCATTGCGGCTCCCTGCAGTGCACCAATATAGAACGCGCATTATGCCTGAAAATCGGCTTTTGCTTAAAATTGCCTTAATTTGGGGCGGTTTTAGCAGGAAATACAGCCGATTAGGATTTGTATTTTAATAAATGATAGAACACCATTCCGGCTTTGTCAGCCCGAATGATTTCCCAGTCCGCCAGCCACTCCGGCGTCTCGCCTTCGGCGAACTCCAGCGCCAGCCCGGACTCGGCGTACACCAGGCCGCCCTCTTTCAGCAGTTTGCTGCACAGCGGCAGGGTTTTCTCCAGCAAGCTCTGCTGGTACGGCGGATCGAGGAAGATCAGATCGTAGCGCTGACCGCGCGCGGCGGCCGATTGCGCCACCGACAGCGCGTCGCCGCGCATGATCTGCACGTTCTCGGCCTTCAGCTTCAGCTTGATTTCTTCCAGCTGGCGCGTGACTTGCGCATTGCTGTCGATCATGGTCACGGACTGCGCGCCACGGCTGGCCGCCTCAAAGCCCAAAGCGCCGCTGCCGGCGAACAGATCCAGCACCTGCGCGTTGGCCCAGTTGGCGTCGCGCTGGTGGTTGATCCAGTTGAATGCGGTTTCGCGCACGCGGTCAGGCGTCGGCCGCAGGCCCAGCGCGCTGAGCACTGGCAGCGGCGTGCGTTTCCACTGGCCACCGATAATGCGCACTTGATTGGCGTGCTGCGGACCGTGGACCGGCACCTTGGCTGGTTTGGCGGGCTTGCTAGAGGGCTTCTTTGGCATGTGACGCTGTTCTAAGTCATTGATTCAACAGGCCATGATACCACAGCAGCGCTTATCGCTGATCCGCCGCCAAGGTCCGGAAGTCGTCGATCCAGCCCTGCATGCGGCGCTGTGCATGGGCTTTCTGCGCCGGCGTCGCCAGGTTGATCACCGTCAGCACCAGTTGCAGGTTGGCCGCCTCGTAGCTGTCGAAGAAGGCTTTGCGGTCGGAGGTTTCCAGGCGCTGGAAGCCATCCTTGATCAGGCCCTGGATCAGCGTCTGCGTGGCTTCCTGGCTCAGCTTCTCGCTCTGCACCTTGCGTACCGCCGCCAGGATGTTGTTTTGACGGCGGGTGCGTTCATCCAGCCAGATCTCATTGTTGAGTGGACGCGCATCGGACGCCTTGCGGATCGCCACTTCCTGCTCGGAGCTAAAGCTGCCAAACCACAGCTCGAACTGCTCCATCGATTTCTTGTAGCGGAAGCGCTGTTGCGCCTCGCGGTCGCCGCGCATGTTTTTCTTGCGGAAATCGGCATTGTTGGCGGCGAACTTGCGCTCCAGCGTAGCGATCTGTTCCGGTTGCAGCGAGCGCGCCAGCTCGGCCAGTTCCGGCGTGGCCTTCAGCAGCAGCGCCTCGGTGCGTTTCTTGATGTCGTCGAAATCCGTTTGCAAGTCGGCCTGGGTGGCGCCGGCGGCCAGCTGGCGCTGCGCGGTTTGCAGGATCTGCGCGTAGTCGTTCAGCTGGGTCTTGCGATGCCAGTGGAACAGCTTGTCGATATCTTCCTTGACCGCGCTCTTCTGCTCCGAGGTCAGGTCGACATAGCCGTCGATCCACCAGTACAGCAGCGTGTCGCCATTGTTATAGGCCAGGCGCAGCGAACTGCAGGCGGCCAGCGCGGCCATGAGCGCGATCAGGAACAGGCTGTATAGCGTCCGGCGGGCCGGCAGGGGCATGTTAGACTTTTGCATTTGACACTCTCTCGATTTGGCACCTCTATGAACGTCGTTATCCTCGCCGCCGGCATGGGCAAGCGCATGCAATCCGCGCTGCCGAAAGTTTTGCATCCTTTGGCGGGCAAGCCGCTGTTGCAGCACGTGCTGGATACGGCACGCAGCCTGTCCGCCAGCCGATTATGCGTGATCTACGGGCATGGCGGCGCAGCCGTGCAGGCGCTGCTGGCCAAGCAGCCGGAGCAGATCGCCACCGCGTTGCAGGAGCAGCAACTGGGCACCGGCCACGCCGTGATCCAGGCGCTGCCGGAGCTGGACGACAAGGTCCCAACCCTGATCCTGTACGGCGACGTGCCGCTGACCACCACCGCTTCGCTGCAGGCGCTGGTGTCCGCCGCCGGTAACGACAAGCTTGGTATTCTGACGGTTGAACAAGCTGATCCTACAGGTTTGGGCAGAATCGTCCGTGTGGATGGGCACATAGTGCGCATCGTCGAGCAAAAAGACGCCAACGAGGCCGAACGTGCCATCAAAGAGATCAACAGCGGCATCATGGTCGCGCCTACTCCACTGCTGAAGAAATGGCTGGGCGCGATCAAGAACGAAAACGCCCAGGGCGAGTATTACCTGACCGACATCGTCGCGCTGGCCGTGGCGGATGGCGTGCCGGTGGTATCGGCCCAGCCGTCGGCGCAGTGGGAAGTCGCCGGCGTCAACAGCAAGGTCCAGCTGGCCGAGCTGGAACGCATCCACCAGCGCAACATCGCCAACCGCCTGTTGGAACAGGGCGTGACGCTGATGGACCCGTCGCGCATCGATGTGCGTGGCGAGCTGATCTGCGGCCGCGATGTCACCATCGACGTCGGCTGCGTGTTCGAGGGCAAGGTTGAGCTGGGCGACGGCGTGCACATCGCCGCCCACAGCGTGCTGGTCAACGCCCGCATCCTGGCCGGCGCCCAGATCAAGCCGTTCTGCCACATCGAGGAAGCGGTGGTCGGCGAAGCCTCGCTGATCGGTCCGTATGCGCGCCTGCGTCCCGGCACCGTGCTGGCCGAGGACGTGCATGTGGGTAACTTCGTCGAAATCAAAAACGGCCAGGTGGCCGCGCACAGCAAGGCCAACCACCTGGCCTACATCGGCGACGCCACCATCGGCTCGCGCGTCAACATCGGCGCCGGCGTCATCACCTGCAACTACGACGGCGCCAACAAATTCCGCACCGTCATCGAAGACGACTGCTTCATCGGCAGCGACAGCCAGCTGGTGGCCCCGGTCACCGTCGGCAAAGGCGCGACGCTCGGCGCCGGCACCACGCTGACCAAGGACGCGCCGGCCGGCAAGCTGACGGTCTCGCGTCCGCGCCAGGTGACCATCGAAAACTGGACCCGTCCGGTCAAGATCAAAAAATAAGCGGGCTGAGCCCAGTTATGCCAAGCGGCGCCTGCGGGCGCCGTTTTTTATTGTGGATAACGTTGTGAGTAAGGGCTGATTAAGCACGGGAAAACAGGTGGGCAAGTACACCATTTATTTGCAAGCGAGGTATACAAGGCTTGCATGTTGCCGTACTCACCACCACCCAGCCCGGTTTTTCAGCAAATGTGCATAACTCTGTGCGTAAGCACTGGAGCAAGTGCTGGATAAGACCCGGATAAGTACAGGATAACTTTTTCCAACGCAATATCGCTGTGCATAAAGCTGTGGAGAATAGATGGAATATCCCTCGGATAACCATGGGATAAATCAGCCGTGTTGGCCAAACCATACTAAAAATGCTACGATGAGAATAATTCTCATTCAATGTAGGCCGTTGTGCACCCGATCGCACCCCGCTCCGACGTAGGCAATTTGTACGCAGACCACCACCGCTGGCTGCTCGGCTGGCTGCGCCGCAAGGCCAACGGCGCCGATTACGCGGCCGACCTGGCGCAGGAAACCTTCGTTCGCATCCTGTGCCAGCCTGAGCACTGCTGCACCGGCATGCGCCAACCGCGCGCTTATCTGGCCACGGTGGCGCAGCGCCTGCTGATCAACTACGCCGAACGGCAGTCGCTGGAACGCGCCTATCTCGAAGTGCTGGTCCAGCTGCCGCCGTGCCAGGCGCCGTCGCCGGAAGAACGGCTGCTGATCCTCGAATCCCTGCACGAAATCGACCGCATGCTGGACGGCCTGCCGCCCAAGACGCGCGAAGCCTTCCTGCTGTCGCAGCTGGAAGGGCTGGGCTATAGCGACATCGGCCAGCGCCTCGGCGTCACCGTGCGCACCGTCAAGCGCTACATGGCGGCGGCATTCATGCAATGCCTGATGGCGGCCGCATAAAGCGTGTCCCCTTTTTTGTGATCGCCGGTCTTACTAGTACCAATCACAACAAAATGGGAATGTAAGATGAATCACAAGTTGCACATCACCGCACTGGCACTGGCGCTGAGCGCCGCCTACCCTGCGCTGGCCGCCGAAGAAGATCCGATCACCAAAGTCGAGGTCAAAGGCCAGAACAGCAGCGATGATTCCTACTCGGCCGGCTCGGCCCACACTTCCACCCGCATGGAAATGTCGATCCGCGACACGCCGCAATCGGTCAGCGTGATCAGCCGCGCGCTGATGGACGATTTCGGCATCAATCGCCTGGACGAAGCGCTGGGCCTGACCACCGGCGTCATGATCGGCCAGCAGGATAGCGAACGCACCAGCTTCTACGCGCGCGGCTTCAGCATCACCAACATCCAGGTGGACGGCATGCCGATGGGCTCGAATTCGCCGCTGTCGGACACCATCCTGTACGACCGCATCGAAGTGGTGCGCGGCGCCACCGGCCTGATGGGCGGCACCGGCGACCCGTCGGCCGCCGTCAACATGGTGCGCAAGCGCCCCGGCCGCACGCTGCAAGGCAGCGCCAGCGTCATCCTGCGCCGCTGGGACGATCAACGCGCCGAGGTCGACCTGAGCTCGCCACTGAGCGCGGACGGCAAGGTGCGCGGCCGCGTCGCCATCGCCCATGAAGACCGCGATTCCTACATCGACCTGTATCACGAGCGCAAAACCGTCGGCATGGCGATCGTCGAAGCCGATCTGACGCCGGGCACGCTGCTGACCGCCGGCATCGACTTCCAGCGCAACACGCCGACCGGCGCCACCTGGGGTGCCGTGCCCTACTGGAACGCCGATGGCACGCTGGCCAATATGCCGCGCAACTTCACGCTGACTACGCCGTGGAGCACCTGGGCCAACAAGCAGCAAACCGCCTTCGCCTCGCTCGACCAGCGCTTCGGCGCCGGCTGGAAACTGCACCTGGGCTACGCTCGCACCGACAGCCGCAACAACACCACCGTGGCCTACGGCGGCTCCGGCCATCCCAACACCGTCACCGGCGGCGGCATGAGCTTGTGGAGCGGCGTCTGGGGCGAAGGCAAGGCCATCAACGACAACTACGACCTGTACGCCACCGGCCCGTTCACGCTGTTGGGCCGCCAGCACACGCTGATCACCGGCTGGAACGGCGGCAAGCAGGTCAGCAGCAGCCAGGGCGGCACGGCCAACGTCCTGTATCCAGCCGCGATTCCCGACTACCGCAGCTGGACCGGCAACATCCCCAAGCCGACCTTCACGCCGGACGGCTCACATACCGAGACCGAAACCAAACTGGGCGGCGCCTACATCGCCGGCCGCTTCAGCCTGACCGAGCCGCTGACTTTGATCGCCGGCGCGCGCCTGAGCAACTACCGCACCGAGGACTCGGCCTTCGACACCAGCGGCAAATTCACCGGCTGCAGCAACCTGCAGGAAACCAGGAACGAAACCACGCCGTATGCCGGCCTGGTCTACGACCTGAATCACCAGCTGTCGCTGTACGCCAGCTACACGTCGCTGTTCAACCCGCAAACGCGCAAGGACAAGAACAACCACCTGCTGGCGCCGGAAACCGGTACCAACAGCGAAATCGGCATCAAGGGAGAATTCTTCGACAAGCGCCTGAACGCCTCGGCCGCCGTGTTCCGTACGCTGAAGAAAAACCTGGCGCTGCTGGACCGCAGCGTGCCGAGCGGCTTCCTGCTGCCGGACGGCAGCATGGCCTACGTGGCCGATGGCGACGGTCTGACCGCGCGCGGCATCGAGTTCGACCTGTCCGGCCAGCTCTCGGCCAACTGGAACCTGAGCGGCGGCTACACCTACCTGGACGTAGCGACGGCCGATGGCCTGCGCGGCGAGCCTACCCAGCCGCGTCACCTGCTGCGCCTGTCCAGCGCCTACAAACTGGACAGCGTGCTGCCCGGCCTGAAAGTGGGCGGCAGCGTGCAGGCGCAAAGTGCGATCTGGAGCGAATCCTGGTACGGCCGTCCACAAGCGCCGGCCGGGGCACCGCTGGCGCGCCTGACTCAGGGCGGCTATGCGCTGTTGAGCGTGATGGCGGGCTACGAAATCAACCGCAACCTGCACGCCCAGCTGAACATCAGCAACCTGACCGACAAAAAGTATTACCGCAACATCGGCTTTTACGACGGCGTATTCTGGGGAGAACCGCGCAACATCAGCCTTTCGCTGACGGCGAAGTTCTGAAAACACCTGTGGATAAGCTTGTGACTAAATCTGTGAACAGCCCATGGATAAGCGAGTGCATAAGCTGAGGAAAAGCCCTGTATAAGCCTTTGGATAGGCTGTATTTATCCTTGGGATAAGCCTGTATAACTTTGTTCACAGGGCAACGCGGGTCTCGAACTTGCTGCGGAAAGTGGAGAAATACGCCTTCACATTCCGCACATTGGCGTGGCTGGCGAACAGGCGGTGTGCCAGCGCGTGATACGCCGGCATATCCGCCACCTGCACCACCAGCACAAAATCCGGCCCCGGCGCCACGCGGTAGCATTGCAGCACGGCCGCCTCGGCGGCGACCAGCGCTTCAAACTCCGCCATGCGCTGGGCAGCCTGGATATCTAATGAGATTTCCACAAGCGCGGTCAGGCTGGGGCCGACTTTTTCCGGCGCCACAATCGCCACCTGGCGCTGGATCACACCCGCTTCGCGCAATTGCTTGACCCGCCGCAAGCAGGTAGGCGGCGAGACGTGCACGGCCGCCGCTAATTCAGCGTTGGTTTGAGAAGCATCAACTTGCAGCGCATTCAGAATGCGACGATCTATTTCATCTATCATGATTTATTGAAAGAATATTTCACTCAATGTGGACGATGAAATTTTATGCCAAATATGGCGGTAATTAGAAAGCTTATTTCATCGCCGCTGTTCTACGATGGTTTCCTGACTTAATTGAAGAGGTTCCCCATGTGCGGCATCGTCGGCGCGGTAGCGCAACGTAATATCACTCCCATCCTGCTGGAAGGCCTGAAGCGCCTGGAATACCGTGGTTACGATTCCTGCGGCGTCGCCCTGCACGTGGATGGCCAGTTGCAACGCTCGCGCAGCACCTCGCGCGTGACCGACCTCGAACAGCAAATCGAAGAAGCACACCTGAAAGGCTTCACCGGCATCGCCCACACCCGCTGGGCCACGCACGGCGCGCCGGCTTCGCACAATGCCCACCCGCACTTTTCGCCGTCGGCCGACCTGGCGCGCATCGCCCTGGTCCACAACGGCATTATTGAAAACCACGACGAACTGCGCGCCGAACTGACCGCGCTCGGCTACGTCTTCCAGAGCCAGACCGACACCGAAGTCATCGCCCACCTGGTTGACGACATGTACAACGGCGACCTGTTCGACACCGTGCAGCAAGCCGTCAAACGCCTGACCGGCGCCTATGCGATCGCCGTGTTCCACCGCGAAGAACCGCACCGCGTGGTGGCCGCGCGCCAGGGTTCGCCGCTAATCGTCGGCGTCGGCCAGGGCGAAAACTTCGTCGCCTCGGACGCCATGGCGCTGGCCGGCACCACCGACCAGATCATCTACCTGGAAGAAGGCGACGTGGTCGACCTGCAACTGGGCCGCGTGTGGATCGTCGACAGCAACGGCAAGCCGGCGCAGCGCGACGTTAAAACCGTGCAGGCGCACACCGGCGCGGCCGAGCTGGGCCCGTACCGTCACTACATGCAGAAAGAAATCTTCGAGCAGCCGCGCGTCATCGGCGACACGCTGGAAGGCGTCACCGGCATCATGCCCGAGCTGTTCGGCGACGGCGCCTACAACGTCTTCAAGCAGATCGACCGCGTGCTGATCCTGGCCTGCGGCACCAGCTACTACTCGGGCCTGACCGCCAAATACTGGATCGAATCGGTGGCCAGGATCCCGGTCAACGTCGAAATCGCCTCGGAATACCGCTACCGCGACAGCGTGCCGCACCCGAACTCGCTGGTGGTCACCATCTCGCAAAGCGGCGAAACCGCCGACACCCTGGCCGCGCTCAAGCACGCGCGCAGCCTGGGCATGGAACACACGCTGACCATCTGCAACGTCGCCACCAGCGCCATGGTGCGCGAATGCAAACTGGCCTACATCACCCGCGCCGGCGTTGAAGTGGGCGTGGCCTCGACCAAAGCCTTCACCACCCAGCTGGCCGGCCTGTTCCTGCTGACGCTGGCGCTGGCGCAAATCAACGGCCGCCTGACCGACGCCGAAGAAGCCGAGCACCTGAAATCGATGCGTCACCTGCCAGTGGCGATCGCCTCGGTGCTGGCGCTGGAACCGCAGATCATCGCCTGGGCCGAAGATTTCGCGCGCAAGGAAAACGCCCTGTTCCTCGGCCGCGGCATGCACTACCCGATCGCCCTGGAAGGCGCGCTCAAGCTGAAAGAGATTTCCTACATCCACGCCGAAGCCTATCCAGCGGGCGAACTGAAGCATGGCCCGCTGGCGCTGGTGACGGAAGAAATGCCGGTGGTGACGGTGGCGCCGAACGATGCGCTGATCGAAAAACTGAAGTCCAACATGCAGGAAGTGCGCGCGCGCGGCGGCCAGCTGTACGTCTTCGCCGACGTCGACTCGCGCATCACCTCGGGCGAAGGCGTCCACGTGATCCGCCTGCCGGAACACTACGGCCTGCTGTCGCCGATCCTGCACGTGGTGTCGCTGCAATTGCTGGCTTACCACACAGCAGTGGCACGCGGCACCGATGTCGACAAGCCGCGCAACCTGGCCAAGTCGGTGACGGTGGAGTAAGTGACAGGCGATGTTGCCTTGATACCTGGAACAGGCGATTCCCACTATAATTGCCCAACTACACCGTAACGTTGACAAGGGAATCGCAAATGATATTGGGCTTGGTAAGCATCCAGCGGAATCGCGGTCCCTGGTTGCTGGAATGGTTTGCGTTCCACTACATGATCGGCTTTCGCAAGTTCTATTTCTACGCCCATCTGTGCGACGACAACACCGAGGAGATCATTCTCAAGCTCCAGAAGCGGCTCGACATCACCGCCGTCGCGGTCAACGACCAGGCCGATCGGGTGCAGCTGATGGCGTTCCAGCACACATGCGACAACTACATGAACGACGTCGACTGGATGGCCTTCATTGATGGCGACGAATTCATCTTCCCGACCCAGCACAACACCATGCAGGAAGCGCTGTGGCCCTATAACTACCAGCCGATGTCGGCCGTCGCCGCCTACAACGTCAACTTCGGCAGCGCCGGCCACCTGACGGAACCGGAAGGCCTGATCACCGAAAACTACACGCGCCGCGCCAACATCGAAGGATTCCTGGCGCACCGCCGTGTCAAAAGCATCGTCAAGGGCCGGCAGAAAATCGCGGTCAGCTTTTGCAGCAATGTGTTCAAGACGCCGCATGGCACGGTTGATGAGCAGATGCGCCCGATCAATGTGGGTTATCTGAAGGACAATCTGCCGAGTTATGAGCAGTTTCGTTTCAACCACTATGTCTGCCAGAGCCGCGAGTATTACGAAAAGTTCAAGCGTAACAGCGGTCACGCCGACGCGGTCTCGGATGCCGCGCGCGAGGAAGACTGGTGGACAAATTTCAACACCAACGAAGAACAAGACGACTCGATGCTGCGGTTCCGCGACCAGCTGCGCGCCACCATCGCCGAGCTTAGCGCGGCAATGGAAGCCTGAGTTTCGCTAGCATGAGCAGCAGACCCACATCTGAACAGCGGCATGAATTTGGCAGTTTCCTGTCCAGCCGCCGCGCGCGCTTGCAGCCGGCGGAGTTCGGTCTTCCCGAGGGGCCGCGCCGCACGCCGGGCTTGCGGCGCGAAGAGGTGGCGGTGCTGGCTGGCGTCAGCGTCAGCTGGTATACCTGGCTGGAACAGGGCCGCGACATTCAGCCTTCCGCCGACGCGCTGCGGCGCATCAGCAAAGTGCTCAAGCTGGACCGGGTGGAGTCGGCCCATTTGTATGCGCTGTGCGGCCTGGAAATGCCTGCCGCCGCTCCCGCCGCTGGCATCAGTCCCGGCCTGGAAATGCTGGTGCGCGCCATCAATCCGATTCCAGCCTACGTCCGTAATGCCCAGCTCGACATCCTGGCCTGGAATGATGCGATTGCCGAATTGTTTGTCGATTACGGCTCCTTGCAGCCGCATGAGCGCAATACGCTGCGGCTGCTGTTTCTCTACATCCCCTACCGCACGTTGATCCTCGACTGGGAGCAGATGGCGCGCGGCATGATCCACACGTTCCGCGCCTCCCGCGCGCAGGCGCAGGACAAGGCGCCGTTCGACCGCCTGATCGAAGAGCTGTCGGAGCTGAGTCCGGAGTTCCGCGCCTGGTGGCCGGATACCGAGGTCAAGGGCTTCGACGAGGGCAGCAAGCGCCTCAAGCACCCTACCAGCGGGCACATCGATTTCACCTACGTGGCGCTGACGCCGGAGGGCCGGCCGGACCTGTCGCTGGTGACTTACATCCCCCGTCACGCTGCCAGTGACCCGCAGTCATAGGATAACAACACGCCTTCTTGCCCCCGTCGGACCTGCCTACACTGACTGTCATCGCAGCAATTGTGCTGCCCTAACCGTCAGGAGTAGTCACGATGTCCAACCAACAAATCCCAGCCGTCGCCACTTCGCGCAATCCGGCCACCGGCGAACTGATCGCCACCTACGCATACCAGACCGCCAGCGAAGTCGAGCGTCTGCTGACCGCCAACGCCGCCGCCTTCCGCCTGTGGCGCGCCACGCCGATGCGCGAGCGCGTCGCCGCTTACCGCCGCCTGGCGACCACGTTGCGCGAGCGCAAGGACGTGCTGGCCGCCATCACCACCGCCGAAATGGGCAAGACCATCGGCGCCGCGCGCGGCGAGGTGGAGAAATGCGCCGCCACCATTGACTGGATCGCCGATAACGGCCCGGCCATCCTGGCCGACGAGCCGGTCGCCGTCGAGGGCGACGATCAGGTGCATGTGTCTTATCTGCCGATTGGTACCGTGCTGGCCGTGATGCCGTGGAATTTCCCGTTGTGGCAAGTAGTGCGCGCCTCCGGCCCGATCATGTTGTCCGGTAACGGCTTCCTGCTCAAGCATGCGCCGAACGTCATGGGCTCGGCCTACGCGTTGCAACAGGCGTATGACGATGCCGGCTTCCCGCCGGGCCTGTTCGCGAATCTGGTTGCCGACAACGACACGGTGGCGCGCGTGATTGAAGATCCCCGCATCGCCGGCGTCACGTTGACCGGCAGCATGCGCGCCGGTTCCGCCGTGGCCGCCACCGCCGGTAAGGCGCTCAAGCGCAGCCTGCTGGAACTGGGCGGCGCCGATGCCTTTATCGTGCTGGCCGACGCCAATATCGATCTGGCCGTCAAAGCCGGTATCGAAGCACGCTTCCAGAACGCCGGCCAGGTGTGCCTGGCGGCCAAGCGCTTCATTCTCGAAGAGCCGATTGCGGAAGAGTTCACCCGCAAATTCATCGCCGCCGCCAAGATGATTAGAGCCGGCGATCCGCTCGATCCAGCCAGCACCATCGGCCCGATGGCGCGCAACGATCTGCGCGCCGAGCTGCACCAGCAGGTCGAACGCACCATCGCAGCCGGCGCCAAGCTGGCGCTGGGTGGCAACATCGTTGACGGTCCCGGCAATTTCTACCAGCCGACCGTGCTGACCGATGTACAGCCCGGCATGGCCGCGTTTGATGAAGAGACCTTCGGCCCGGTCGCCGCCATCACCGTCGCTGCCAATGCCGAACACGCGATCGAACTGGCCAACACCAGCGACTACGGCCTCGGCGGCAGCCTGTGGACCAGCGATGTGGCACGCGCGCAGCGCATCGCCCGCCGTTTGGAAACCGGTGGCGTGTTCATCAACGGCTATCCCGCCACCAATGCCCGCATTCCGGTCGGCGGCGTGAAGAAAAGCGGTTATGGACGCGAGCTGTCGCACTTCGGCTTGCGTGAATTCACCAACGCCCAGGCCGTGTGGGCCAAGATCGTCGATTGAACAGGAGCAGACCTCATGAAAACCATCAGTCCTATTCTTCAGCCCGTCACCCTTGGCGGCCTGCGCCTGAAAAACCGTATCGTCATGGCGCCGATGACGCGCAGCCGCGCCGACGAGGCCGGCGTGCCGCCCGACTACGCGGCCGATTACTACGCGCAGCGCGCCGACGCCGGCTTGATCATCACCGAAGCCACCAACATTTCGGCGCAGGCACGCGGCTATCCGCGCACGCCGGGCATCTGGACCGATGCGCAAGTGGCCGCATGGCAGCGCGTGACCGCAGCGGTGCATCGCCGCGACGGCAAGATCTTCCTGCAACTGTGGCACACCGGTCGCATGTCGCACCCGGACATGCTGGCCGGCGCGCTGCCGGTGGCGCCGTCGGCGATCCGGCCGGAAGGCCAGATCCGCGTGCATGACGGCATGAAGGATTTCGTCACGCCGCGTGCGCTGGAAACCGCCGAGATCGCCGGTATCGTGGACGATTATCGCCACGCCGCCGTCAACGCCAAGGCGGCCGGTTTCGACGGTGTCGAGATCCATTCGGCCAATAACTATCTGCTGGAGCAATTCGTTCGCGACAGTACCAACCACCGCACCGATCAATATGGCGGCTCGCTGGAAAACCGCCTGCGCTTGCCGCTGGAGGTGGTGCGCGCCGTGGTCGAGGTCTGGGGTGCGGAGCGAGTCGGCATCCGCATCTCGCCGGTGACCACCACGCCCGGCAATACGCCGCTCGACAGCGACACCATGGCCACGTTTGGCGCCTATGTCGATGCGCTGTCCGGGCTGGGGCTGCTGTACATCCACGACATCGAAGGCGTTACGCAGCTGAGCCGCGAAGCCGATGACGGCATCAGCTTTGCGGAGTTGCGCCAGCGCTTCAGCGGCGCCTACATCGCCAACAACCAGTACACGCTGGCGCTGGCCGAGCAGACGCTGGCGGCGGGCGATGCCGACCTGTTCAGCATCGGCCGGCCGTTCATCGCCAATCCAGACCTGATCCAGCGCCTGGGTAGCGGCGCGCCACTGGCGGAAGCGCCCAAGCAATACTGGTACGGCGGCGACGCCACCGGTTATTCGGATTGGCCGGCCATGGCGGCCAGCATGGCCGCAGCCGACTGACAGCGAGGCCAGCATGCAGCCGCACCATCCGCACCGCCATCAGCCCGACACTGGCCCGCGCGCGCTGCTTGCCGAGCTGTGGCGAGATTTCGCGCCATGGCCTGCGGTGAGTCTGCGCCTGGCCGACGAAATCATCTGCCTGGCGTCGGTGTTGCTGGCGATCTTCTGGTCGCATCTGCTGGGCGTTGGCAATGTCGGCTGGGCCGCGTTCAGCGCCTACATGGTGATCCGTACCTCGTTCGCAGACAGCCTGTGGCGCGGCGGCCTGCGCGTGCTGGGCACGGCGGCTGGCGTGGCATTGGCCTGGCTGCTGGCGCCGCAACTGATGCGCGCCACCGCCCTGCTCAGCATCGCGCTGGCGCTGGGTGGCGCCATCACGTTGTATCTGGCGTTGCTGGACCGGCGCGGGTATGGCTGGCTGATCGCCGGGCTGTCGTTTGCCATGGTGCTGGTGGACGGCATGCAGCACCCGGACCAGTCGCTGGGCCAGTTTGCGCAAGCGCGTTTGCTGGAAGTCTGCGTTGGCACTGGCGCGGCGGTGCTGGTCAGCGCGCTGGCCATGCTGGCGCTACCGCGCACAACGCAACCTCCAACGCCGGAGCCTATCGCGCTGGAATGCCGTCAAGCTGCTTTCCTGCATGCGTTGCAAGGTGGCGTCGCGCTGGCGCTGATTCCGTGGGTATGGCGCGTTTTCCACCTGCAAGCGCTCAGCCAGAGCAGCATCACCATCATGGCCGTGATGATGGTGCCGATGGCGGACCTGGCCGCGCTGGCAGCGCCGGCGGCGACCCGGCTGCGCCATCGCTTGGTCGGCGCCGGCATCGGCGGTCTGCTGGCCACGGCCGTGCTGCTGCTGAGCCACGCGTCGCCGCTGATCATGACGCTGGCCGCCTGCATCGGCGTCATGGTCGGCCGCCACATCGAAAACGGCAAGTTGCCGATCACCTACGCCGGCACGCAGTTCGCGCTGGCCTTCCTGGTAGTGCTGGTGCCGGACGGCGGCCCCGATGCGGCGCTGGGCATCGAGCGCCTGGCCGGCATATTCCTCGGCATGGCGCTGCTGGAACCGGTGCGGCTGTTGTTCCAGCGATTTGCGCGCTAGCCCCCTAATTGGGTATGTCGGGTACTCATCCTAAGTGGGTATGACGAGGCTGCGGAACTGGTTAGCATGGGGGTTTCCCCTTACCACTTCCAGGAGCAAGCGATGAGCAACAACGACAGTGCGGCCAAATGCCCGTTCACCCAGGCCAACGGCGCCGGCACCACCAACCGTGACTGGTGGCCCGATCAACTTCGCTTGGATCTGTTGCATCAACACTCCGACAAATCCGATCCGATGGGAACGGCATTCGACTATGCCAAGGAATTCAACAGCCTCGACCTGGCCGCCGTCAAGCGCGACCTGGCTGCATTGATGACCGACTCGCAGGACTGGTGGCCGGCCGATTTCGGCCACTACGGCGGCCTGTTCGTGCGCATGGCGTGGCACAGCGCCGGCACCTACCGCAGTGGTGACGGCCGCGGCGGCGCGCGCCGTGGCCAGCAACGCTTCGCCCCGCTCAACAGCTGGCCCGACAACGTCAACCTGGACAAGGCACGCCGCCTGATCTGGCCGATCAAGCAGAAATACGGCCGCAAAATCTCGTGGGCCGATCTGATCATTTTGACCGGCACGGTCGCACTGGACAGCATGGGCTTCAAGACGCTGGGTTTCGGCGGCGGCCGCGTCGATACCTGGGAACCGGACCAGGACGTCTACTGGGGCCGTGAAAAGACCTGGCTGGGCGGCGACCTGCGCTACGCCCACGGCAGCCCCGGCGTGGAGAAGGAAGGCGCCGTGCTGGTGTCCGACGACAAGGCTGACGGCGATATCCACAGCCGCATTCTGGAAAACCCGCTGGCAGCAGTACAGATGGGCCTGATCTACGTGAATCCGGAAGGCCCGGATGGCAATCCCGATCCGTTAAAGGCCGCCTACGACATCCGCGACGTCTTCGGCCGCATGGGCATGGACGACGAGGAAACCGTGGCGCTGATCGCCGGCGGCCACAGCTTTGGCAAAACCCACGGCGCTGCGCCGGCCACCAACGTCGGCCCGGAGCCGGAAGCGGCCGGCATCGATGCCTCGGGCCTGGGCTGGCACAACAAGTTCGGCAGCGGACACGGCAACGACACCATCAGCAGCGGGTTGGAAGTGACCTGGACCAAGACGCCGGTTCAATTCAGCCATGATTTCTTCGAGCATCTGTTCGGTTACGAATGGGAACTCGGCAAGAGCCCGGCCGGCGCGCACCAGTGGTTCGCCAAGGATGCGGGCGACGTCATTCCGCACGCGCAAGGTACGGGAAAACAGCGGCCGAGCATGCTGACCACCGATCTGGCCTTGCGTGTCGATCCCGTCTACGAAGGCATTTCGCGTGACTTCCTGGCCAATCCGGACAAGTTCACCAAAGCCTTCGCGCGCGCCTGGTTCAAGCTGACCCACCGCGACATGGGACCGAAAACGCGCTACCTGGGTCCGGATGTGCCGGCCGAAGATTTCATCTGGCAAGACCCGGTGCCGCCGCTAGCCCATCCCGTGATCGACGCAGCGGACATCGCGGCGCTGAAGGCCAGCATCCAGGCCACCGGCCTGAGCGTGGCGGAACTGGTCACCATCGCCTGGGCGTCAGCCTCCACCTATCGCGGATCCGACCTGCGCGGCGGCGCCAACGGCGCGCGCATTCGCCTGGCGCCGCAGAAGGACTGGGCCGCCAATCAGCCGCAGCAGTTGAGCAAGGTGCTGGCCAAGCTGGAGGAAGTGCAAAGCGCCTTCAACCAGGGCGGCAAGCAAGTTTCGCTGGCGGACCTGATCGTGCTGGGCGGCGCAGTGGGCATTGAAAAGGCGGCCGGCCATACGCTGACGGTGCCGTTCACGCCTGGCCGCACGGACGCCACGCAGGAGCAAACCGACGTGGCGTCGTTTGAGTTCCTGGAGCCGTACGCCGATGGTTTCCGCAATTTCCAGAAAACCCGCTACGCCGTGCCGGCCGAAGCCTTGCTGGTGGAGCGCGCACAACTGCTGACGCTGACCGCGCCGGAAATGACGGTGCTGGTGGGCGGCCTGCGCGTACTCGGCGCCAACGCGCCATCATCTGCGGCTGGCGTGTTCACCGCCAACCCCGGCGTGCTGAGCAACGACTTCTTCGTCAACCTGCTCGACATGGGCACCGTGTGGAATGCCACTTCGGCGGCGGCGGATAGCTTTGAAGGCCGCGACCGCAAGACCGGCGCCGTCAAATGGCAGGCCACTCGCGTCGATCTGGTATTCGGCTCCAACGCCCATCTGCGGGCGCTGGCCGAAGTCTATGCCAGCACCGATGGCGATCAGAAGTTCGTCGCCGATTTCGTCGCCGCCTGGGCCAAGGTGATGGAACTGGGCCGGTAAGGCTGCAAGAACGGCGTGATGGCCAGCATGGCGGCGCCGACCCCGGCGATCAGCCACAGCGACGGTTGGAAGCTGCCGCTGGCGTCACGCAGCTGGCCCACCAGCAAGGGGCCGGCGGCGGCGATGACGTAGCTGACCAGCAACACGAAGGCGTTCCAGGCGTTGGCTTCGTCGGCATTGGCGGCGTTATCCAGCGGCAAAGTCATCGCCAGCGTGAACGAGCCGCCGGTGCCGAAGGCAATCAGCACCACCGTCAGCCACGGGAAGGCGGTGGGCGACACCAGCATCAGCAGATTGCCGGCCAGCGCGATGCCGGCGCTGATGGCCAGCGGCATGCGCCGGTCCTCGTTGTGGCTGAGGAAGCCGAACACGGGATTGGCCACCATGAACGCCAGCGTAAAGGTTGCCAGTATCAGGCTGGCGCTGGCGGCATTGCGGCCATATTCCACATACATCGGCGCCAGCCATGAGATGTAGGCGTAAAAAATGAAGTTGTTACAGGCAAAAAACAGGGCGATCAGCCAGGCGGTGCGATTGCCGATGGGCATGGCGTAACGCTTGGCGGTCG
The DNA here is from genome assembly GCF_009857605.1 of Duganella levis. Taxonomy (GTDB): domain Bacteria; phylum Pseudomonadota; class Gammaproteobacteria; order Burkholderiales; family Burkholderiaceae_D; genus Rugamonas; species Rugamonas levis. The sequence continues at coordinate 113,229 of NZ_WWCT01000011.1, forward strand.
CCGTTTGCCGGGCCTTGGGCGCGCCGCTGGCGACCAGCAGCCAGGCGGCCAGCGCCACCAATCCCGATATCATCCAGACGCCGGCGCCAACGCGCCAGCCATCGAAACGCGCGGCGATCGCGCCGGTGACCAGTGCCGACATGCTGCTGCCGAGCGCCAGCGCGGTGGCGTAGATGCTCATCACCATCGCCACGCGCGCCGGATAGCTCTCCTTGATGAAACCGGCGATCAGCGTGCCGGCCACCGCAATGCCGGCGCCGATGCCGGCGGTGGCCACGAACAACAGCGCCGCCGAGCCGGCAAACGCCCGCAGCAGGCTGGCCGAAGCCAGCAGCGCCAGTGCGATCAAGATCATGCGATCCCGGCCGAAGCGGCGCGCCAGCCATGGCGCCGGCAAAGCCAGCAAACCCATCAGCAAGGTCGGAATCGTCGTCAGCAGGGAAGCCTGCGTGTGCGACAAGCCGAATTGCACGATGATTCTCGGCAGCAGCGGACCGATGGACACGATGCCGGGCCGCAATCCCAGCGCCACCAAAACGATACAGACGAGGGCGGCAAACATGGAGAGCACACGGCGCTCGCCAGTCTGGATCGTCATGGGAAAGGCGCTTGTCGTCATGATTATTTGTGAATCAGGATGGTTTTAGGATTGGTGAACAGCTGGCGTCCCTCGTTGCCGTGCTCGGTGCCCAGGCCCGACTGCTTGTGGCCGCCGAACGGGATGTCCACGCCTTGCGTATGGATTTCGTTGACCCACACCATGCCGGTCTCCAGACGATTCGCCACGGCCACGGCGGCCTTGGTATCGCGTCCCCACACCGAGCCGCCCAGGCCATACGGGCTGTTGTTGGCGCGCGCGATCACGTCCTCAACGTCGTCGTAGACGATGATCGGCACGATCGGTGCGAACTGTTCTTCCTGCACGATTTTTGCGTCCTCGGGCGGATTGTCGACCACGGTGACGGGAATGAAGTAGCCGGGACGGCTGTCATCGATCTCGCCGCCCAGCACCACCTTCTGGCCGTTTGCTTTAATGTCGTCGAGGAAGGTGCGGACCTTATCGAACTGCATCTTGTTCTGCACCGGACCGACCGTCACGGCCGGGTCGAGGCCATCGCCCATTTTTTGCAATTTGGCGTAGTCGACAAACGCGGCGACGAATTCCTGGTGGAACGAGCGGTGGATGTACAGGCGCTTGATGCCCACGCACCACTGGCCCGAGTTGCCGATAGCGCCCCAGAACAATTGCGGAATGGCGGCCTGCCAGTCGGCGTCCGGCAACACGATGGCGGCGTCGTTGCCGCCCAGTTCCAGCGTCAGGCGCTTCATGGTGCCGGCGGCCGAACGGATCACGTGCTTGCCGGTTTCGGTCGAGCCGGTAAAGCTGATCTTGGCGATGTCCGCATGCGCCGTCATCTGCGGGCCGAGTTCGTTGCCACCCGCAACCACGGACAGCACGCCCGGCGGCAGCACGGATTGCGCGATCTGGCCGAAGCGCAGCGTCGACAGCGGCGTGAACGGCGACGGTTTGATCACCATGGTGTTACCGGTAATCAGCGCCGGCGCGACTTTCCACAAGGCCAGCAGGACCGGGAAATTCCACGGCGTGATGGCGCCGATTACACCCAGCGGCGTGTGATGCAGCTCGACCACGTGGGCGTCGGTTTCCTCGACGATTTCCACCGGCAGGCGGCGCGCGGCAATCTGGCGTATCCACGAAATCGACTGGTCGACCTCGGGTTCGGACATGGTCTTCAGCGGTTTGCCCTGCTCCAGCGTCAACAGCCGCGCCAGCTCGTCGCGATGTTCTTGCAGCGCATCCGCATAGGCGTTCAGATAGGTCTGGCGCTCTTCGTAGCTCAGTTGCGACCAGCTCTTGAAGGCGGTCTTGGCGGCGGCGATAGCCTCTTCCAGCTGTTCCGCGCTGGCAGCCGGCGCCTGTGCCAGCACTGCGCCGGTGGCCGGGTTGAACACGTCAAACGATGCTGCGGACGTCGCCAGTTTGCCGGCGATGGTTTGGTAGTAAGGACCGTCAAAAATGTTTTTGTTCATGGTGAGACCTCTTCGTTGTTGGTTGCTGCAAACACGGGGTAATCGGTAAATCCTTGTGCACCGCCGCCATACAGCGACGCCGCGGCGAGTGGATTGAGCGGCCAGCCGTTGGCGATGCGCGCCGGCAGGTCGGGGTTGGCGATGAATGGCCGGCCGAAGGCGATCAGATCGGCCAGCTGGGCTTCGATCAGGCGCGCGCCGCGTTCAGCGGTATAGCGGCCGGCGTACAGAATGTGCCCGCTAAAAGTGCTGCGCACGTCGCGGCGGAAGGCTTCCGGCAGATCGGGCGCGTTGTCCCAGTCCGCTTCCGCAATCGACAGATAGCCAACGCCAGCCTGCTCCAGGATCTTGATGGCTTCAATGTAGGTGGTATGCGGATCTTCTTCGACCAGGCCGATGTAGACGCGGTCCTGATCGGTGCCGGTGAACAGTGGCGTAAAGCGCACGCCCAGCCGTTCCGGTCCCACCACGGCCGCCACGGCCTGCACGATTTCGCGCAGGAAGCGCAGCCGCTTCTGCAACGAGCCGCCATATTCATCGGTGCGCTGATTGGCGTGCGCCGAAATAAACTGGTTGACCAGGTAGCCATTGGCGGCATGGATTTCGACACCATCGAAGCCGGCATCGAGCGCGTTCTGCGCTGCCTGCGCATACAGCGCCACCAGTTGCTGGATATCGTCGCGGCTCAGTTCGCGCGGCATCGACGGCTCGACCAAGGTGCCGGCGCCGTCCGAGGTTTCGATAAACGCCTTCACTTTTTGCGCCTGGATGGCGGACGGCGCAACCGGCGCCTGGCCATCCGGCTGCAAGGCCGTGTGCGATACACGGCCCACATGCCACAGCTGCGCGAAAATGATGCCGCCTTCCGCATGCACGGCGTCGGTGACCTTGCGCCAGCCGGCGATTTGCTCCTGGCTGTAGATGCCCGGCGTCCAGGCGTAGCCTTGGCCGCGCGGTTCGATCTGCGCGCCTTCGCTGACCATGAAGCCGGCGCTGGCCCGTTGCCGGTAGTACAGCGCCATCAGATCGGTCGGTACATCGCCGGGCTGGGCGGCGCGCTGGCGCGTGAGCGGCGGCAGGACGATGCGGTTTTTCAGGATATGCCGCCCCAAGGTGGTCGGCGTCAGCAGTGCTTGGTGGTTCATCATGTACCTCAGTAGTAGGCGGACTTGCCGGCGCGGTCGATCACCGCGCCGGCACAGCGGGTCAGGCGATTTGCTTGAGCAGCAGGGCTGCGGCAGCGGACGACGAGGCCGGGTTCTGCCCGGTGATCAGCAGTCCGTCGCTGACCACGTACGAGCCCCAGTCCGGACCTTGCGAATACACGCCGCCGTTGGCTTTCAGTACGTCCTCAACCAGGAACGGCACCACATTGGTCAGGCCGACAGCTTCCTCTTCGGTGTTGGTGAAACCGGTCACTTTCTTGCCTTCGACCAGCGGACGGCCAGCCGGCGTTTTGACGTGACGCAGTACACCTGGCGCATGGCAGACCAGCGCCACCGGCTTGTTGGCGGCGAGGAAGGATTCGATCAGCTGGATGGAGTGCTTGTCTTCCGCCAGATCCCACAGCGGGCCGTGGCCGCCTGGGTAAAACACGGTGTCGAAATCGGCCTGGTTGACCGAGTCCAGACGCACGGTGGCGGCCAGTTGCGCGGTGGCGGCGGCGTCCTGCTCAAAGCGGCGCGTCAGATCGGTCTGGAACGACGGCTCATTGCTTTTCGGGTCCAGCGGCGGCTGGCCGCCCAGTGGCGAAGCCAGCACCACTTCGACGCCGGCATCCTTGAAGGTGTAGTACGGCGCAGCCAGTTCTTCCAGCCAGAAGCCGGTTTTACGGCCGGTGTTGCCCAATTGGTCGTGCGAGGTCAGAACCATCAAAACTTTTTTCATGATATTTCTCCAGAGGTAAGTAAAGGTAAATAAGTTGCTACTATTAGACCAGTCGTCTATAACTGGGGCAAAAAAAAGCATTTCGTGTGAAATGCGTGTCATCGTTCCCTTAGTGCTGGGACAGATGAAGGATTTGGTGCGTAGTGTTCATTGCGGTCGTGAATGGCGCAACGTCGCGTTCAATCTTGACCATGACGCTGGTGCCCAGCCACAACTGGTACAGGCTGTGCGCAGTGCTGTCGGCGTCGGCGGCGATGCTCAGCGAGCCTTCGGCCACGCCTGCTTCTATGGCGGCTGCCAGCCGGCGCACGATACCGCTGGTGCCGCGCTTGATCGACAGGCGCATCGCTTCCGACAAGTCGGCCACTTCGGCCGCCATTTTCACGGCCAGGCATTTGCCCTGGCAATCGAAAAACGACTGCGTCTGGCGCCAGACTTCAAAGTAGGTGATCAGGCGCTGGGCCATGTTCAGACCTGGCTGCGCCAGCGTCACATCCAGCTCCGCCAGATAGTCCTCGAAATACGTGTCGAGCAGCGCTTCGCCGAACGCGTCCTTCGAACCAAAGTAATGGTAGAACGATCCCTTGGGCACACCGGCGCCGGTCAGGATTTCATTCAACCCGACCGCCGAGAAGCCTTTTCCAGCCATCAGGCGTTGGCCCGTGGCGAGAATAGTCGCTCGTACGTCGTTGGTTTCGGAGGTGGTTGTCGTGTTCATGGACTTCACTATAAACATAATTAGACCAGTCGTCTAGTAAAATCGCAGGAATATTTTCAGCAGTTGATTTGACCGTCGATGATGGTGACGGACTGGCCGTAGATCCATGGCTCATCGTTTTCGTAGACCACCGTGACCCGGCCATCGCGGCCGAGCGCGGTGCCCTGGCGCACGCGGTAGCCCTCGCCGGGCTGCAAGCGGGCGATGCAGGCGTTGGCGCTGCCGGTTACCGGGTCTTCCAGCAACAGGCCGTTTTCCAGCAGGAAGGCGCGTACCTCGTAGTCGGCCGGGCCGCCGGCGACGTGCGGGGCGTAGAGGGCGACGCCGTTGCAGCGGGTCAGCCGCATCAATTCATCCAGTGCCGAGGCATCCGGCGCTACCGATAGACAATCGGCCACCGTTTCCAGGCGAACGATCAGCCAGCAGATGCCCATATCGGCCACCACCGGCGCATGCAGAGGCTTGACGCCCAGGGCGCGGTGCAGCAGCGGCAGCTGGGCAGCGTTCATCTCCTCAAACCGCGCTGGTGGCGCGCGGAATCCCAACGCGCCGTCATCGGCTATGCGCACCGGCACCAGTCCGACACCGCACTCCTGAATCAGTACTCCTGGAGTCTTAGGCTGCCGCCCAGCCTGCAACAGCGCATAGGCCGTGCCCAAGGTGGGATGGCCGGCAAACGGAAATTCTTCCTGCGTGGTGAAGATGCGCACCCGGTAATCGGCGGCGGGGTCGGTGGGCGGCAGCACAAAGGTGGTTTCGGACAGATTGGTCCAGCGGGCAATCGCCTGCATCTGATCGCTGCTGAGTCCGTCGGCATCCAGGATGACGGCCAGCGGATTGCCCTGAAACGGGACAGCGGAGAAAACGTCTACCTGTTTGAAACCACGGGGCATACCAGTTCCTTAAGTCGTTACAACACGCTGAGGTAGCCGCGCACGGCGCCACCAATTCGTTCCACCAGCAGTGCCGGTTCAACGTTGCCGCGGCGTCCGGCGGCATCGGTGAGCGCGCTGATCAGCTCCATCAGGTCTTCCGCCACCAGCTCCGGCGCGGCTGCATCGCGGCCGAGAAACTCAACCAGCGCCGCGCGCATCGTCATCCGGTTGCCGGACGGCGGCATTATTGCAGACAAACGATGCTGCTCAAAATCGAGCAAGGCCGCCAGCGCTGGACGACGTAATTGATGGCGCACCGCGACCTCGATCAGCTGCTGCAACGCCGCCTGCCGGTCAGCGAGCTTGAGTGCTTGCATCGCCTCATCGACCACCTGCGCCATCTCGCGCTCGATCAGCGCGACCGTCACCGCATCCTTGGTTGGAAAGTATTGATACAGCGAGCCGATGCTGACGCCGGCCTTGGCGGCGATGGCGTTGGTTGTGTATCCCTCAAGTCCGTGCCGCTCCAGAATGTGAGCTGCCCCCGTCAAGATGGCTTCAACGGTTTGCGCGGAACGGGGCTGGGACGGGGCTTTGCGCGGCTGCAAGCGGGCCGGTTTGGAATGCGAGTTGTTCATGTGAGCTAATGCTCATATCATTTTTACTCCCCGTCAAGCGAAATCGAGACCCCAAATGAACCCCTTGAATCATCCGGACTTTGACCTGCTCCAGCAGGTAGTCCAGGTAGTGCAGTCGGCTGCCCAGGCCGTGCTGGCCCGCTTCAGCGCAGACGCCCGTCCGCGCGACCGAAACGACATCGGCAACATGATCGCCGCCAACGACACCATCTCGCGCGATATCCTGCGGCCCGCGTTATCGGCTGCCTGCGCCACAGCGCGCTGGGATGACGACGAGGCCGGCGCGGGCGCCTTGCCGCCTGGCGCCTGGTGGGTCACCGACCCGGTCGAGGGCGCCATCAACCACATCCACGGCCTGCCCGACTGGGGCGTCACGGCGACGCTGGTGCGCGACAACCTGCCGGTGCTGACCGCAGTGCATCTGCCCTTGAGCGGCGATACCTATACCGCCCTGCGCGGCGGCGGCGCCTGGTTGAACAGCACACGCTTACACGTCTCCGGCAAAACCGAACTGAACGCCGCCATGGTGGGCACCGGCCAGGCGGTGCCGAATGAAGGCAGCGCGGTCTATCAGCGCATGGGCCAATCGGTGACCGCCATGCTGGAAGCAGCGCTGGTCGTGCGTGTCTCGGTTCCCGCCACCTTGCAGCTGGTGCAGGTCGCGGCGGGACGTCAGGACTTGTTCTGGCAATACAGCCAAGTGCGTTCCGGCCTGGTGGCTGGCGCCCTGCTGGTGGCCGAAGCGGGCGGCAGCGTAACCGATCTGGACGGCACACCTTGGCACTTGGGCAGCAGCGATTTTCTCGCCAGCGCACCGGCATTGATGGCCCCAGCCGTTTCCATTCTCGCTGGAAAGGACACACGATGAAACTCGCTATTTTTGGCGCCTCAGGCGCGACCGGACGGCTGCTGGTCCAACGGGCATTGGCTGCCGGACACGACGTCACCGTACTGCTGCGCACCGCCGACAGCTTGTCGCTGGATAGCGTCCGCCTGCAACGGATCGTCGGCCAGCTGGATCAGCCTGATGCGGTAGCCGCCGTGGTGCAAGGCGCCGATGCAGTGATCAGCGTCCTGGGTGTCCGCAAGGGCGGTTCGCCGACGGTTTGCACGGACGGCATCCGTAGTATTTTACAAGCCATGCAGCACTCCGGAGCCCAACGGCTGATAGCGCTCAGCGCCTACGGCGCATCAGAAACGCAAGATCACTCGTGGTTCATCCGCCTGGTGCGCAAGATCATCCGCGAAAAAATGCGCGATAAGGATGGCATGGAAAACCTGGTCCGAGCCAGCACCACCGACTGGACCCTGGTCCGCCCTCCCGCGCTGACCAACGGCGCAGCCACAGGCGCCTACCGCGCCAGCACCAGCTTGAAACCGGGCATCACCGGCAGACTGTCGAGAGCCGATCTGGCGGGCTTTATGTTGAGCGTGGCGGAACGCGGCGACTATCTCCACCAGGCCCCTGTGGTTTCCATTTGAGTTGGCACTGAAGACGCAGAAAATTCACCGAACAGCTCAGTGCAGCGCCCGCTCACCGGGCCGCAGCGTCAGCACCTGCACGCCGGTACGCGTGACTGCTACCGTGTGTTCGAACTGGGCGGAGAGTTTGCCGTCGTCGGTGACCACGGTCCAGCCGTCGTCCTCGGTGTGCACGGCGCGGCCGCCCTGGTTGAGCATCGGCTCGATGGTGAATGTCATGCCTTCGCGCAGTACCAGGCCCGTCTTCGGTTTGCCCCAGTGCAGCACCTGCGGCGCTTCGTGCATTTCGCGGCCGATGCCGTGGCCGCAGTATTCGCGCACCACGCTGTAGCCATTGCGGCTGGCATGGCGGGCGATGGCGTGGCCGATGTCGCCCAGCTGTGCACCGGGCCGCACGGTGTGTATGCCCATCCACAGCGCTTCATACGTCACCTGCACCAGCTTGCGGGCGGCCGATGACACGGCGCCGACCAGATAGGTTTTGCTGGAATCGGCGATGTAGCCGTTCTTCTCCAGCGTGATGTCGAAGTTGACGATATCGCCGTCCTGCAAGATCTCGCTGGCCGACGGCACGCCGTGGCACACCACGCTGTTGCGCGAGGCGTTCAGCGCGTAGGCGTAGCCGTACTGGCCTTTGCTGGCCGGTCGCGCCTGTAGGTCGTCGACGATGTAGCGGTCGACCAGGTCGTTCACCGCCATGGTCGACATGCCGATCAGGTTCAGCTGGTCGAGATGGCGGAACACGTCCGCCAGCAGCCGGCCCGATTCCGCCATCAGCGCGATTTCCTCCGGTCGCTTGGTCATGATGAGACCGTCCTCAATACTTGCGCATCGACCCCGGCGGCGCGCAGTTCGCGGCCGACGATGTCGTTGAACGACTGCGTCGGATTCATTTCGCACAGCATACCGATCTTGATCCAGAACGCCGCCTGCGCGTTGATCGAGCGGCACGCCACCGCGCTGGCTTTGCGCAGCTGGTCATGCAGCTCGTCGTCGATGTTCACAATACCCATAATTACCTCATATACGAAACGTATACGAAGTATATAGTCGGCTTTATGCGCTGCGCAAGCGCTATTGCATGTAAATCCGTATAAATTGCATAACAATAGTCAGCCGTGAGACGCTAAAATACAAGGTCTCCTTTTAGATATACGCATGCCTTTACGAGCCGCCTTCCATGTGTTGCGACTGATTCTGCCGGCCGCGCTGATCTTCAGCGCCAGCGCGGCCGAGACTGCTCCGCGTCCGTATTGGCACAGTTCGATGGTGCACAAGGCGTGGACCAAGCAGGAAGGCGCGCCGACGGCGGTGTTCGGCATCACGCAGGACCAGCGCGGCATGCTGTGGTTCGCCGCCAACGACGGCGTCTACCGTTTCGACGGCGCCCGCTTCGAGCGCCTGACCGCCATCGACGGCAACAAGCTGCGCTCGTCGAACACCAACGCGATCCTGGCGGTCGGCTCGGCGCTGTGGGTCGGTTACAGCTTTGGCGGCGTCAGCGTGTTCGACCAAGGCCATGTGCACCACTACGGCGTTGAGCAAGGCCTGCCGGTGCGCACCATCTACCAGGTGGTGCGCAGCGGTGATGGCACGATGTGGTGCTCCACCGCCGATGGCTTGTACTGGCTCGATGGCGATCATTGGCGCTACGTGGAAGCCGGCGACGGTCTGGTGCCTGGCAACGTCCACTACTTCACTGCGCTGCCCGATGGCAGCATCCTGGCCGATCACCCGAATGGCGTGTACCGCAACACGCCCGGCAGCCACCAGTTCCACAAGGTGGCGGGTGGCAAAGGCATCGAAATCCACACCTTGCTGCCCAACGGCGACGTGCTGCTGGTCAACCAGGCGCGCCAGTTCTCCCGCTATTCCGCGCTCACCGGCGCCAGCGTGCCGTTGACGTTTCCGCCGGATGTACCGCCGCGCGATCCCTTCATCGACGCGCGTGGCGCGCTGTGGGTCAACAATGACGCCGGCCTGACCTTGCTGGGGCCGGACATGCGGCCCCAGCAGACCTTTGCCGGCTTGAACAACCTGAGCGGCAAGCAAGTCTTCAACACGCTGGATGACCGCGAAGGCAATCTGTGGCTGACCACCGAGAATGGCGTCGACCGCATCCGCGAATCGCGCCTGACCGCCGTGCAGCTGCCGGCGCGCATGTTCCGCTCCATGTCGGTCCAGCCCGATCCGGACGGCACCGTCTGGATCAGCAATCACAAGACCGATGGCGATTACGAGGTGGCGACCTTCGGCCTGCGGCCGGACGGCAGCCGGATCGCCACGCCGCTCAGCAACATGGCCGCCAGCATGCTGGCGCCGGACGGCAGCCTGTGGTTCGGCAACGGCCAGATCCTGTGGCACCGCGAGCATGGCGCATGGCGCCAATGGCCGTTGCCGGCTAACCTGAAAGGCAGCGACGTGCAGTACATGGCGGTCGATCGCCGCGGGCGCATGTGGCTGTCGATGGTGCGCAACGGCGCCTATGTATTTCGCGACGGTGAATGGCAGGCCGGCGGCGGCATTCCCGCGCTGACCAAGCTGACGCCGGTGTCGCTGCACGCCGATCCGCAGGGCCGCGTCTGGTTCGGCTATACCTCGAACCGGCTGGCGGTGCTGGACGGCGACTCTTTGCGCCAATATGGCGCTGCCGACGGCCTGGATGTGGGCAATGTGGCCGCCATCCTCACCTATCGCGGCCAACTGCTGGTCGGCGGCGACCAGGGCGTGGCGGTGCTGGCCGGCCAGCGCTTTGTGCCGCTGCACGATGCCGACGGCCAGCCGCTGCGCGGCGCCTCGGCCATGGTCGTCACCCGGCGCGGCGAGCTTTGGCTGAACGGTATTGACGGCCTGACCCGGGTCGCTGCAGCCGACCTGGATGCCGGCCTGGCCAGCCGCAGGCTACGGGTCGACCGCTTCGATTATCTGGATGGCTACAAGGGCCAGCCGTCGCAGGTGCGGCCGCTGGCGGTGCTCAGCGAGGCCATCGACGGCCGCATCTGGTACGCCACCTCGGCCAGCGTCGGCTGGATCGATCCCGCCAATATTGCGCGCAACTCGCAGGCGCCGACGGCGCAGGTGACGACGCTGCGCACCGACCAGCGCCAGTACGACGCCCGCGCTGATCTGCTGCTGCCGCCCTACTCCAGCAATCTGGAACTGGAGTTTACCGCCGCCATTCTCAGCATCCCGGAGCGGGTGCGGTTCCGCTACCGGCTGCTCGGCCAGGAGCAGGCATGGCGCGACGCCGGCGCCCGTCGAGCCGCCTTCTATACCAATCTGGGACCGGGGCACTACCGCTTCGAAGTGCTGGCCGCGAATGAGGATGGGGTCTGGAGCGCGGCCCCGGCCACGCTGGAATTCCATATTGCGCCGGCCTTCGTGCAAACTATTTGGTTCAAGCTGCTGTGCGCCCTGCTGGTGCTGGCGCTGGCCGGCGGCCTGTACTGGTGGCGCATGGCGCTGGTGACGGCGCGCATCGGTGATCGCCTGCGCGAACGCTTGCGCGAGCGCGAACGCATCGCCCGTACCTTGCACGACCACTTCCTGCAAAGCGTGCAGGCGCTGATGATGCAGTTCGACCTGATCAAGCACGGGCTGCCGTCCGAGCATGCATTGCAAGAGCGGATCGACGCCGCGCTGGAGACCGCCGATGACGTGCTCAGCGAGGGCCGCGAACAGGTGCTGGCGCTGCGTCTCAACCACGAGCTGACCGGCGACCTGGAGGCGGCGCTGTCCGGACTGGGGCACATCCTGGCGCCGCGCCACGGCGCGCGCTTCGTATTGACGGTGACCGGTACGCCCAAGCCGCTGCGCGCGGCAGCGGCGGCCGAAGCGTATGCCATCGGCCGCGAGGCGCTGTTGAACGCCTTCCGCCACGCGCGCAGCCACGAGGTGACGGTCGAGCTGCGCCACGCGCGCACGCAGTTTTCGCTGTCGGTGCGCGACGGCGGGCGCGGCATGGCGGCCGAAGTGTTTGCGCGTGGCCATCGGCCCGGCCATTTCGGCCTGACCGGTATGCGCGAACGGGCGCAGGATGCTGGCGGCACGCTTGAGATCTGCAGCGAAGCCGGCCATGGCACCACCGTCACGCTGCGGCTGCCCGCGCGGCGCGCTTACGCCCGCAAGGCGGCCGATAAATTGGCTAGGACGCCAAGCTGAGCGAAGAGGATGGTGGCAGCGGTATAGCAGTCGAACGACAGCACCTTGCCGTCTTTCAGGCGGAACACGTCGCAGCACGGCGTGTGGATAGTCTGCCCGGTCGGCTCGATGGTACCCGCTGGCAGCACGAGCGGACCCTTGTGGGTACCGTTCAGCGACAGCTGCACCACCACCACGTCGCCCATCACGATCAATTCTTCCAGCGCGCGGTGCATGTCGGGGAAAGCGGTGGCGTAGATGTCGACGGTCTTGCCGATGGCGGCGCCGACATATTTCTGGCCAGCCGAGATGTCGGCGAAATAGCCGTCCGGCGCAAACAGCTCGACGAAGCCGGCGCTGTCCTGCACTTCGGCCCGGCGGTACAGTTCGCGGATGATTTGTTCGTTGTCGGTCATGGCACTTCCTCAGGGGATGGATAACGTGAGGAAGTTTGTGCCGCTGGCGCTGGGCTGTCATCGGGCGAATGGCGCATCACCATCCACCCCCATGCATAAACGTCAGAGATCGATATAGCCGCGCTGGGCCGCCAGCGTGACGGCGTGGGCGCGGTCGGCGGCGCCGAGTTTCATCAGCAGGGTGCTCATGTGCGCCTTGACGGTGGCTTCGCTGATGGTCAGCGCCGAGGCGATTTCGCGGTTGGAGTTGCCGGACGACGCCAGCCGCAGCACGTCCAGCTCGCGCGCCGATGGCCCGCTGCCGGTGTACTGCGACGAAATCGACTGGCGCAACGCCGGCGGCAGCACATGCCAGCCTTCATGGACTTCGCGCACGGTGGCCGCCAGCTCGGCGCCCGGCACGTTTTTCATCAGGTAGCTTTGCGCGCCGGCCTTCAGCGCGGCGGCGATGCGGGCGTCGCCGCAGTAGGTGGTCAGCACGATCAGGCGTGCATCCGGATGCCTGGCGCGGATCAGACGGATCGCTTCCAGCCCGTCCATGCGCGGCATTTGCAGGTCGATCAGCGCCACGTCCGGCCGCGCGCGGTCGTACTCGTCGACGGCTTCCTCGCCATCGGCCGCTTCGGCCACGATCTCGACCGGGGCGTGCGCGGCCAGCGTGGCGCCGATGCCGGCGCGCATCATCGGATGGTCGTCTGCGAGCAGGACGCGGATCGCCGAGCGATCACGCGTTCCCAAGGTCATATGCTGTGCCACGAAGGGCTCCTGTAGTTGGCGGCCAGTCGATTGTAACGTGCCGGCCCCAGCCGGAAACCTGCCAGATTGCAGGGGCGGCGATTATCCGCGCCGGTGGATAGTGCTGCTACTTCATGCCGATCTCAAAGTCGCCACGCCCGCCTAGACTGGTTTCTCATTCAAGTCAGGAGAAAACATGGTCACATTCAAACAACTGGCCGGCGCGGCGGCGCTGCTGGCTTCACTGTGCGTGCCGGCCGTAGCGGCGCAGCCCGCCGTACCGGCAGCCCAGGTCAGCGACGCCGCGCTGGTGCGCAAGCTGCCGGGATTCCGCAACGGCAAGGCGCTGGCCAACGGCGTCAAGCTGCATTACGTGATCGGCGGCCAGGGACCGGCGCTGGTGCTGCTGCCGGGCTGGCCGGAAACCTGGTGGGAATGGCACAAGCTGATGCCGGCGCTGGCGCAGCACCACACCGTGATCGCGGTCGATCTGCGCGGCATGGGTGGTTCCGACAAGTCGGCCGGCGGCTACGATAAAAAGACACTGGCGGCCGATATCCACGCGCTGGTGCAGCAACTGGGCTACCAGCAAGTCGACATCGTCGGCCACGACATCGGCTCGATGGTGGCCTTCAGCTTTGCCGCCAATTATCCACAGGCCACGCGCCGGCTGGTGATGGTGGACGTGGCGCATCCGGACGCCGCGCTGGCCAAGTGGCCGCTGCTGCCCGAGGCCGGCACCTTCAGCGACAAGCTGGACGAAAACCACCCCTACGTCTGGTGGTTCGCCTTCCATCAGGTGAAGGGGCTGCCGGAAGACCTGCTGGCCGATGGACGCATCGGCCTGGAGCAGGCCTGGATGTTCCGCTACCTGATGCAGGACGAGCACAAGCTCGATGCGCTGGACCGCGCCGTCTACCGCCACGCCTACAACAGCCGCGACGCCATCCGCGCCGGCGATGCCTGGTATCAGGCCTTCCCGCAGGACATTCTTGACGATGGCGCCTACGCACCGCTGGCGATGCCGGTGCTGGCGGTCGGCGGTCCTGGCTACGGCTGGCTGAAAAGCACGCTGGCCACCAAGAGCAGCAACCATCGCGTGGTGAAGATCGCCGACAGCGGCCACTTCATCCCCGAGGAACAGCCGCAGCAGCTGCTGAACCACCTCAGCGAATTCCTGGACTGACGCGCGCGTCCACCGCCGAAAACACCTGCACCGCCCAGTCGACAAACACCCGCACCTTGGCGTTCAGGTGGCGGTTGGGTGGGTACATGATGTGCAGCGGATGGCGCGGCGGCTGCCACTCGCCCAGTACCTGCACCATCTCGCCGTTGGCCACCAGGTCGCGCACAAACCAGGCAAAGGTCTGGCCGATGCCCAGCCCCGCCGTCAGCGCGCTCAGGTGGGCGGTGCTTTCGTTGACCGCCACCGCCGCATGGGCGTTGATTTCGATGTTCTCCTCGCCGCGCACAAAGCGCAGCGGATGCGCCTTGCCGGTCAGCGAGGAAAAATACGCCACCACCCGGTGCTGGGTTTCCAGTTCGCGCGGATGGGCTGGCCCGCCATGCTGCGCCAGGTAAGACGCGTGGCAGCAGGTGATGAACTCCATCTCGCACAGCTTGCGCGCGATCAGCGTGGTGTCGGCCAGCGGGCCGCCGCGGATCACGCAATCGATGCCCTCGCTCACCAGGTCGCTGGGACGGTCGCTGACGCCCAGGCGCAACTCGATATCCGGATACGCTTCCTGGAACTGCGGCAGCGCCGGCAGCAGGATCTGGTTGGCCAGAATCGAGCCGATGTCCACCCGCAAGCGACCGCGCGGCTGGGCTCGCGTTTGCCGGGCGGCTGCGTCCATTTCTTCCAGATCGATAATCAGCCGCCGCGCGCGTTCGTAGTATTGCGCGCCTTCCGGCGTGACCGTGATCGAGCGCGTGGTGCGGTGGATCAGCTTGGTGCCCAGGTGCTCTTCCAGATCCTGGATCAGCTTGCTGGCGGTGGAGCGCGGTAGCGCCAACTGGTCGGCGGCGCGACCGAAGGTGCCGGCTTCGGCAATGCGGACAAACATGCGTAAGGCTAACAAATGATCCATAAGGCTCCCGTTTTGCCTTGATTGTACATCTGGATGGATAGTGATTCCACTATCGGCCAATTTACACAGAACGGTGGACAAAATACACTGAACTTCATCAACTAACCCAACAAGGAGTTCATCATGAGCAAGCTTCAAGGCAAAGTAGCAGTGGTTACCGGTGGCACCAGCGGCATTGGCCTGGCCACCGCCAAATTGTTCGCCGCCGAAGGTGCGCGCGTGTTCATTACCGGTCGCCGCCAGGCGGAACTGGATGCGGCCGCTGCCGCGATTCCGAACGCCACCGGCATCCAGGCCGACTCGTCCAATGCCGCCGACCTGAAGCGCCTGTTCGACACCATCAAGGACAAAGCCGGCCACATCGACGTGCTGTACGTCAACGCCGGCGGCGGCTCGATGGCGCCACTGGGTGCGATCACCGAAGAACACATCGCCGACGCCTTCGACCGCAACGTCAAAGGCCTGATCTTCACCGTGCAGAACGCGCTGCCGCTGCTGGGCAAGGGCGCTTCCGTGGTGCTGACCAGCTCGACCGCCGGCGTGGTCGGCACCCCGGCCTTCAGCGTCTACAGCGCCAGCAAGGCCGCCGTGCGCAACCTGGCGCGCAGCTGGATTCTCGACCTGAAAGACCGCGCGATCCGCATCAACGTAGTCAGTCCTGGTCCGATCCGCACGCCGGGTCTGGTGGAACTGGCCGGTCCGGACGCCGCCAACCAGCAAGGTCTGCTGGACATGCTGGCCGCGCAAGTGCCGCTGGGCCGCGTCGGTGAGCCGGAAGAGATCGCCAAAGCGGTGCTGTTCCTGGCCTCGGACGACGCCAGCTTCGTCAACGGCGCCGAGCTGTTTGTCGACGGCGGCCTGGCGCAGGTATAAGCCATGGACCAGTTCCCGATTCCGGATCTCTCGCGCCGCTCGGCACTGCGCGGCCTGGCTGCCGCAGCTGCCGCCAGTGGCGTCGCCAGCCTGCTGCCGGCTGATGCTGGCGCTGCCAGTGTCGACGTCAGCAAGATCGCCTTCGAGCGCGCTGCCGCGCGCGCCGGCGTCAAGCCGTTCAAGGTAGCGGTGCCGCAGGCCGCGCTGGACGACCTCAAGCTGCGCCTGTCGATGGCGCGCTGGCCCGATCCGGAAACGGTGACGGACTGGTCGCAAGGCCTGCCCTTGCAGCGCCTGCAATCGCTGGTGGACTACTGGCAGCACAGCTACAACTGGCGGCGCGCAGAAGCCAGCCTGAACGCGCTGCCGCAGTTCACCACCAATATCGACGGCCTGGACATCCATTTCCTGCACGTCCGCTCCAAGCACGCCAACGCGCTGCCGCTGCTGCTGACGCACGGCTGGCCCGGCTCGATCTTCGAATTCCTCAAAGTGATCGGCCCGCTGGTCGACCCGACCGCGCACGGCGGCAAGGCCGAGGATGCCTTCCACGTGGTGATTCCGTCGCTGCCCGGCTTCGGCTTCTCCGGCAAGCCGCAGGCGACCGGCTGGGGCCTGCCGCACATCGCCCGCGCCTGGAGCGTGTTGATGGGCCGTCTCGGTTACAGCAAGTGGGTGGCGCAAGGCGGCGACTGGGGCGCCGGCGTCACCACCTGGCTGGCCAGGCAGCACGCGGCCGGCTTGGCGGCGGTACATCTGAACTTGCCGATCCTGTTCCCGCCGCCGCTGGACGGCACGCCGGATGCGCAGGAGCAGGCGTCGATCGCGCAACTGGTGGCGTTTGACGGCGCCAAATCCGGCTACGCCAAGTTGCAGGGCACGCGGCCGCAAACCATCGGCTACGCGCTGGCCGATTCGCCGGTGGCGCAGGCGGCGTGGATCTATGAAAAGCTGGGCACGTGGAGCGACAGCGGCAACGATCCGGAGTCGGTGCTGTCGCGCGATGAAATGCTCGACAACATCATGCTGTACTGGCTGACCGACAGCGGCGCGTCGTCCGCGCGGCTGTATGCCGAAAGCTTCACCACCGATTTCTCGACCCAGAAGCTGGACTTGCCGGTGGCGGTCAGCGTCTTCCCCGGCGAGCTGTTCCGGCCGCCGCGCAAGTGGGGCGAGCGCGTGTACTCCAAGCTGTACTACTGGAACGAAGCGCTGCCGCGCGGCGGCCACTTTGCCGCCTTCGAGCAGCCGGCGCTGTTCACCACAGAACTGCGCCGCGCTTTCGCCACCATTCGTTGATCGCAGGAGAACACCATGCAAGCATCCACTATTCAACCGGCGCGCCGCGCGCTGCTGACCGGCAAGCTGTCGGCCCTGCATCCGACCCAGGGACTGGCGCTGCCGCCGGCCACCGACGCTGTCACGCCGTTCCGTGTCGAAGTGCCGCAAGCACTGCTGGACGATTTGAAACAGCGGCTGGCGCTGACGCGCTGGCCCGATCGCGAAGCCGGCGCCGGCTGGTCGCAAGGCGTGCCGCTCAAGCGCATGCAGGACGTGGCGCACTACTGGCAGCACACGTACGACTGGCGCCGCGCCGAAGCGCAGCTGAACGCCTTCCCGCAATTCCGCACCGAGATCGACGGCCTCGGGATTCACTTCCTGCATGTGCGCTCGAAGCATGAGAACGCTCTGCCGATCATCCTGACCCACGGCTGGCCGGGCTCGGTATTTGAATTCCTCAAGGTGATCGGCCCGCTGGTCGATCCGACCGCGCACGGCGGCAAGGCGGAAGACGCCTTCCACGTGGTGGTGCCGTCGCTGCCCGGTTTCGGCTTCTCCGACAAGCCGCGCGAAAAAGGCTGGAACGTGGTGCGCATCGCCAAGGCCTGGGGCGCGCTGATGGCGCGGCTCGGCTACCAGCGCTGGGTGGCGCAAGGCGGCGACTGGGGCGCCGGCGTAACCACCGCGCTGGGCCACGTCAAGCCGCAAGGACTGGCGGGCATCCACCTCAACTGGCAGTTCGTGTTCCCGGAAAAGATGCCGGCCACGCTGTCATCGGAAGAGCAGCGCGCGGTGGATGGCGTCGGCCGTTTCCTCAGCGGCGAATACGGCTACTTCAACGAGCAGTCGACCATGCCGCAGACTGTCGGTGAAGTGCTGAGCTCGACGCCGGTGGGCCAGGCGGCCTGGATCTATGAGAAATTCCAGGCCTGGAGCGACAACGGCGGCGACGTCGAACGTGTGTTGACGCGCGATGAGCTGCTGAACGATATTTCGCTGTACTGGCTGACCAATACGTCGGCTTCGTCGGCTCGCATCTACTGGGAAAATTCGCCGTCGAGTTTTTCCGGTGGACGGCTGGACTTGCCGGTGGCGGTCACGGTGTTCCCGAAAGAGATCTACCGCGCGCCGCGCTCGTGGGGCGAGGCGACTTATCCACAGCTGATTTACTGGAACGAGGTCGATCGCGGCGGCCACTTTGCCGCCTTTGAACAGCCGGCGCTGTTTGCCGCCGAGCTGCGCGCCGCCTTCGCCAAACTTCGCTGAGAGGACCGCCATGCGCAGCATCATCTACCACCAGTACGGCGAACCGGCCGACGTGCTGCAACTGACCGAAGCGCCGGAACTGCCGGCGCCCGGCGTCGGCGAAGTGCTGATCCGCGTGCTCAGCCGGCCGGTGCATCCGGGCGACCTGATCGGCATTCGCGGCCGCTACCGGGCGCCGGGCAACGCCGCGCCGCTGGGGCCGGAAGGCGCGCGGCCGGGCTTTGAAGGCATGGGCGTGATCGAAGCGCTCGGCCCTGGCGTCGATAGCGCGCAGGGCTTGGCGCCGGGTGCGCGGGTGGCCTTCTTTCCGGCGCGCTGGGCGTGGAGCGACAAGGTGCTGGCGCCGATACGCGCCGTCACCGTGCTGCCGGATGACATCAGCGATGCCGCTGCCGCCCAGTTGCACGTGGCGCCGCTGACGGCCACGCTGCTGTTGCGCGCGGTGCGCGCGGCACGGGCCCAGGCCGGCGACGTCATCGCGCTCAGCGCGGCCGGCAGCCTGGTGGCGCGGCTGGCGTCCAAGCTACTGGTGGCGGAGGGCTATATGCCGGTTGGCATCGTGCGCTCGGAGCAAACCATTCCGGCCTTGTCGAGCCAGATGCCGGGCATGCAATTCATCAGCACCGGGCGGGCCGACTGGACGCGCCGCGTCTATGGCCTGACGCAAGGCCGCACGGTACGGGTAGCGCTCGATCCGGTGGGTGGCGAGGTCGGCAGCGCGCTGGCGTCGCTGCTGGGGGATGGCGGCACGCTGGTTTCGTATGGCGACTTGTCGGGCCAGCCGCTGACCGTGCCGGCGCTGGCCTTCTCCACGCGCGGCATCAGCATTCAGGGTGTCTCGGTGGGCCGCTGGCCGTCGCTGCCGGACGAAGTGCGCGCCGCCGACATCGACATCGCGCTGGATCTGGCGCGGCTGGTGCCGGACGCCTTCACCGCAGCCGGCATCTACGAC
Organism: Duganella levis; assembly: GCF_009857605.1. Lineage (GTDB taxonomy): Bacteria > Pseudomonadota > Gammaproteobacteria > Burkholderiales > Burkholderiaceae_D > Rugamonas > Rugamonas levis. Next base: position 132,634 of record NZ_WWCT01000011.1, read on the forward strand.
CTGGCCGACATCGCCACCGCCGTCCGCCACGCCGAACAACCCGGCAAAGCCGGCGCCGTGCTGCTACGTTGATTGCGGGCTGACCCGTCTCTGCCGGAAGTAGCGGTTGAGACGGTCGAGCAAAAAGTCTATCCTCCGGAGCATCGCCAGCGGTGGCGGGCGGCTCGACAATGGCAACCATTCTGTCACCGGTTGACCATCATGCAAAACGAATCCACCCCCCTCTCCTACCTGCCGATCGGCATCTTCGGCGGCGTCATGGGCTTGACCGGGCTGTCGGTCGCCTGGAAGGCGGCGCATCATCACTTTGGTGCGCCAATCTGGATCAGCCAGGCCATCGGGCTGGCGGCCGTCGCCGCCTTTGTCGCGCTGGTGGTCGCCTATGGCATCAAGGCCTGGTCCGGCTGGGACGCGGTGCGCGCCGAGTTCAGTCATCCGATCGCCTCCAACCTGTTCGGCACGCCGATGATCAGCCTGCTGCTGCTGCCGTTTGTGCTGGTCGATTACAGCCTGGCGCTGGCGCGCTTGTCGTGGGTGCTGGGCGCCATCGGCATGACGGCGCTGGCGTGGGTCATCGTGATGCGCTGGATGACGGTGCGGCTGGTCGCATCCCATGTGTCGCCGCCGTGGATCGTGCCGGTGGTCGGCATGCTGGATGTGCCGCTGGCGGTGCCGACGCTGCAATGGGATGGCCTGCATGGCTTGATGGTATTCGGGCTGGCGGTCGGGCTGTTCTTCGCGGTGCCGCTGTTCACGCTGATCTTCCAGCGGCTGGTGCTGGAAGAACCGCTGCCGGCACCTCTGCAACCGTCGCTGCTGGTGCTGGTGGCGCCGTTCGCGGTCGGCTTCACCGCTTACGTCACCACCACCGGCGGCATCGACCTGTTCGCCCAGGTGCTGTACATGCTGACGCTGTTCCTGCTGGCGGTGCTGCTAGGCCGCCTGCGTCACCTGCCGCACTGCTCGCCGTTCCGCGTGTCGTGGTGGGCGGCCAGCTTCCCGTTGGCGGCTTCGGCCGGCGCAGCGATCCGCTATGCCGCGTATGCCGCCGATCCGGTCACTGACGCCATCGCCGTGGTGGTGCTGGCCATCGCCAGCCTGACCATCGTGATCTTCCTGTTCCAGACCCTGGCCGGCGTGTTCAAGGGCCAGCTGAAAGCGCTGGCGTGACTGCTGACAAAAAGTGACAGGAGGGCTGGCTATAGTGGCGTCAGCAATTTTGCTCATGCCACTTAGAAAGCGAGTTACCCATGTCTGTCACGACCGTTACCCACATCAACCTGCGCGGCCAGGCGCGCGCTGCGCTGGCCTTTTATCAAGCTGTCTTCGGCGGCGAACTGACGCAGGTGACCTATGCGCAGATGGGCAATGTGCAAGATCCCGCCGATGCGGACCACATCATCTGGGGCCAGGTGGTGGCCGCCAACGGCTTCCGCATCATGGCGTGCGATGTGGCGGCCGCCACGGCGTGGAACCAAGGCGAGAATGCGTTCTTCGTCTCGCTGCGCGGCAATGATGCGGAGGAAATCACCGCGCAGTGGCACAAGCTGGCCGAAGGCGGCACGGTTCTGCACGCGCTGGCGGCAGCGCCATGGTCGCCGCTGTACGGCATGCTGAAAGACCGTTTCGGCGTGGTCTGGGTGGTGGATATGGGCGTCTGACTCAGACCCCGCCCGCTGAATCTCTTCTAAAAGCAAAAGCCCCGCCGCTACGAATAGCGGCGGGGCCAGCAACACGGAATCGGGAACCGCGTGCTTAGAACTTGAAGTTCGCGGTCAGGCTGGCCGAACGTGGTGCGCCCGGGGTGTAGCGGTAGCCCGACTTGTTGATCGCCTGCACGTAGTCCTTGTCGCCCAGGTTGTAGACGTTCAGGCGCAGGTCGATGTTTTTGTTGATCGGGTACGCCGCCATGGCGTCGAACACCCAGTACGAATCGGCGTAGGCCGGGGTGCCGACGGCGCCGTCGGTGCCGCGCAGCAGCTTGTCGCTGAAGCGCGCGCCGCCGCCGATTTGCAGGCCGAACGGCAGCGTGTACGAGGTCCACAGCGTGAACGCTTGCTTCGGCGTGTAGCTCAGCTGGTTTTCGCCGTTGGCGGTCACCACTTTGCCCGATTCGACGCTGGTCGACTGGTGGGTGTAGCCGGCGCTGACCAGCCATTTCGGCAGGATTTCACCGGTCACGCCCAGCTCGATACCTTGCACGCGTTTTTTACCATTCTGGTAGTACACGGCCGGGTTGGTCGGATCGACTTCGATCTCGTTTTTCACTTCGGTGCGGAAGGCGGCAGCGGTGAACGACAGTTTTTGCTGCAGCAGATCCCACTTGGTGCCGACTTCGTAGTTGGTGGTGGTTTGCGGATCGTAGCTCGGGTTGGTGGCGCTGTTGGCGGCGCTGCTCAGGGTGAAGGTGGTGCCGCCTGGCGGCGATTTCGAGCTGGCCACCAGACCGTAGACGCTGCTGTCGGCGGTCGGCTTGTAGGCCACCGACAGTTTGCCGTTCAGCAGGGTGTCGCCGGCGTCGATCGAGCTGCCCAGCAGCGTGCCGACCGGGATCACCTGTTGTGCCGGCGCGGTGACGGCAGCCTGCAGGGTAACGGCGTTGTAGGTGGTGTTGTAGTGGTCGACGCGCACGCCGGCGTTGATGATCCAGTCAGCGCCGATCTTGGCGGTGTCGAACAGGTAGACGCTCTCGGTGTTGGTGCTGCCGTTGCCGCGCGCGCCGTTACGGGCGTAGGTCACGTTGACCGCTGCGTCCGGATTCGGATTGTAGATGCTGGTCGCCGGCAGTGCGGTGCCGCCGGTGGCGGCCCAGGTGTAGTTGGTTTGCTTCTCGTTGGTGAACTCCAGGCCACCCACCAGCGTGTGCTTGACGGCGCCGGTGGTGACATCGGCGGTCAGCGTGGTCTGGTTGGCGATGATTTCGTTGACCTGATCCTTGAAGGTCAGGTTGGTGCGCTTCATGGTCCAGGTCGATGGATCGGCAGGGTTCGGCGTCACCACGTTGGCGGTGGTCGCCATGAACGAGGTCAGCAGGTAGTTCTCGGTGGTCTTGCCGTAGCGGGCGGTGTTGACCAGCTTGGCGCCGTTGGCGAAGTCGTGTTCGATTTTCAGCGTGACCATGTCGGCTTTGACATCGTCGTGGTCCAGGCTGGAGCCGTAGAAGTTCTTCGGATCGACCGGACGGGCATTGGTCAGGAACGGACGGGTTGGGTCCGGCGAGGTGTAGCCAGGCAGGCCGATGGTCAGCACGCCGCCGTCAGGGATGTTGTTTTGCTTGACGTGCAGCAGGTCCAGGTAGACGCGGGTCGGGCTGTTCAGGCCGTAAGCCAGCGATGGCGCGATGGCCCAGCGCTTGTTCTTGACGACGTCGCGCGCCGGATTGCCGCTGTCCTGGTCCAGCACATTCAGGCGGAAGGCTGTGCCGCTGTCGGCGTCGATCACGGTGTTGATGTCGGCCGTGCCGCGCTTCTGCTTGCCGCTGCCGCCGGTGACGGACGCCTGGTAGGCGTTTTCCAGCAGTGGCTGTTTGGTGACCAGGTTGATCGAACCGGTTGGCGACGAACGGCCGTTGTCGGTGCCGGCCGGGCCCTTCAGCACGTCGATCTGTTCGATGTTGAAGGTGTCGCGGGCGATCGAGCCGACGTCGCGCACGCCGTCAACGTAGATGCTGCCGGAGGCGTCGAAACCGCGCATGTAGATGGCGTCGCCGGTGTTGGTCGAGCCGTTTTCGCCGAGGAAGAAGGCGCCGACGCCCGGGGTGTTGCGCAGCGCTTCGGTCAGCGTGGTGGCGCCTTGCTGTTCGATCAGCTCTTTTTTGATGACGGTCAGGGTCTGGGCGGTGTCGACCAGTTTTTCGGTGTACTTGGCGGACGAAGCACGTTCGGCTTTGTAGTCGTTTTCACGCGCGGCATTGACTTGCACTTCTTGCATGGTTTGCGGCTTGGCCTGGGCGTCGGTATCCGACGGGGCGGCGGCTTCGACGGCGTGGGCGGCGACCGGCAGCAGCATCGCAGCCAGCGCTGCACTCATGTGTTGATTAAAGCGCGTCTGCGCATGTTTGCGACTCTTGATCATTGCCATGTGCTTCTTTCGTCAGAAGAGAGAGGGCTGGCTGCGCGCTGAAACAGTGTTCATGCGGCGTCTGGCTTGCCGGTTCGGGAATAAATTAGTGGGAAAGATTGTAACAATAAAATACCGTAACGTAAATGCGAATTATTATCAATATGATTCATGGAATCGCTTGGGAGGGGCAGGACTGTGGTGTAAACGCCAAACGTTGCCCAAAAGTTAGGCAGCCGGATAGGTCATCCGGCGTACGTTTGCTTACATCTGTGAGGGGGTCAGGACTGTTCGCGTTCCAGCCAGGCGCGGGCCTGGGCCAGGGTTTGCGCCAGCTCGTTGCGGACTTGCAGGTAGCGCTCGGTGAGCTCGTCCTCGCGCTGGTCGTGGATCGCGTCTTCGGCGGCGATGGTAGCCTGGATCAGGCGTTTGGCGCCCAATATGCCGACCGCGCCGCGCAGGCTGTGGAAGAGTTTGGCGGCGTCGCGCAGCCGGCCTTCCTGTAGCGCCAGGCCGGCCTGGTCGGCTGGTTCCATGCCGGTGTCGAGGGCGCCGCGCACCATTTTGTACATGGCGGCGCGGCCCTTGGCGTCCTTGCCCATGACGCGCATCAGGCTGTCCATGTTGAAGATGGCAGTCTCGCCGGTTGGCGGCGGCGCGTTGGTCATCAGCTTGGGTGGCGGCGCCGAGGACTGCTGTGCGTTGGCCAGCGGGCCGCCGAGCGGCACGGCGACTAATGGTGCGAAGACGGGCGCCGGGGCAGTTTCCCGTGCTGCGGGTGCGGCCGGCGCGGCGGCTGCGGCCATGGAGGCCAGCAGATCGTCTTCGACCGGCGACGCTGGCGGCGTCACGGCGGCGTGCACAGGCGCCGGTGCGCGGGTTGGTGGTGCGGGAATGGGTGGTGGTGGCGGCGCAGGTGGCGCGGCGCGCTTGGGCAGGTGGCGTTGCAGCACCGCCAGCATCTCGTCCACCTCGATTGGCTTGGGAATGAAATCGGTGATGCCGGCCTCGCGGCTGCGCTCGCGTTCGGATTCCAGCACGCCGGCCGTCATCGCAATGATCGGCAAGTTCAGCTTCAATTCCTGGCGCAGGATGCGGGTCGCGGTAAACCCATCCATGACTGGCATCTGCATGTCCATCAGCACCAGGTCGTACTCGGCGGCATGGCCGCGCATGATTTCCACCGCCTGGCGGCCGTCGCCGGCGATGTCCAGCGTGGCGCCGGCGTGTTCCAGAATGCCGCGCGCCACCGCCTGGTTCAGCAGATTGTCTTCCACCAACAGGAAATGGACGTCGGCCAGCATGCCGACGATGCCGGTATCGGGCACGCCCTGCGGCTCGGCCTCGCCCTGCGTAGCCAGCGCCTGATGCAGCGCATCGAACAGGTTGGAGCTGGTGATCGGCTTGACCAGCACCACGTCGGCTTCCGGCGCGTGCGAGATTTCCTCGATGCGGTCGCGGGCGAAGGCGTTCAGCATCACCACCATCGGCTGCGGCTTGCCGTGCGCGGATGCGCGGATGCTCTTGGCGGTGGCTAGCCCGTCCATGCCGGGCATGTGCCAGTCGGCCAGCACCACGTCGTATGGCTGCTGGTGGTCGATGCTCTGGCGGTAGCGGCGCAGTGCGGCCTCGCCCGAATCGACCTCGTCCGCCTGCCAGCCCCAGGCGCGGATCAGGCGTGCCACCAGTTCGCGGCTGGTACGGTTGTCGTCGGCCACCAGCAGGCGCAGTTGGCCGAGCGCCGGCTTGCGCCGCTCATCGGTCTGGTCGGACTGGATCTCGAACGGCAGGCTGAACCAGAAGGTCGATCCCTGCCCCGGCCGGCTGTTGACGGCCACCTGTCCGCCCATCAGTTCGATCAGGCGCTTGGTGATGGCCAGCCCCAGGCCGGTGCCGCCAAAGCGCCGCGTGATGCTCTGGTCGCCCTGCGAGAACGCGTTGAACAGCTGGCCCAGTTGGGCCTCGGTCATGCCCATGCCGGTGTCGCGCACCTCGAAGCGCAGCAGCGCGCTGTGGTCGTCGCGCGCGGTCAGCTGCACGCTGACCACCACTTCGCCCTGCTCGGTGAACTTGATGGCGTTGCCGGCCAGGTTGACCAGGATCTGCTGCAGGCGCATGGCGTCGCCGCGCAGGCGGTTGGGAATCGCCACATCGACGCTGATGGCCAGCTCCAGCTCCTTGTCGCCGGCGTTCATGGTCATCATGGTGGCCAGCGCATTCATGGTCTCGTCGAGCGAAAAATCGACCGGCGACAGGTCCAGCTTGCGCGCCTCGATCTTGGAGAAGTCCAGCACGTCGTTGAGGATGCCCAGCAGCGACTGGCCCGACACCCGCACCATGTTCAGATACTTGCGCTGCTGCGACGTCAGCTGCGTGTTGCCGAGCAGGTAGACCATGCCCAGCACCGCATTCATCGGCGTGCGGATCTCGTGGCTCATATTGGCGACGAAATCGCTCTTGGCGCGGTTGGCCGCCTGCGCCCGGTCGCGTTCGCGCTCCAGTTCCAGCGCGCGGCTTTCCACCTCCTGTTGCAGGCGGTGGCGTTCGGTAATGTCGGAAATCACCGCCAGCACCTTGGTGCCCTGGTCGGTGCGCACCGCGCTCAGGTTGACCTCGACCGGGAACTCGCTGCCGTCGCGGCGGCGGCCGTAGGTCGCGGCGCCATTGCCCATGCGCACCGGCTCGGCGCTGAGACGGTCGGCAAAGAAGCGGTTGCGGTGGCCCACGTGTTGCTGGCGCAGCCGTTCCGGCACCAGGATTTCCAGCGGCTGGCCGAGCACCTCGTCGCGCTCGTAGCCGAAGCAGCGTTCGCCTTCGCGGTTGAAGGTCTCGATGCGGCCGTCGATGCCGACCACGACGATGGTGTTCGGCGCGAACTCGACCAGGCTTTGCAGGCGCGCATCGGCTGCCAGCCGTTCGTGCATCAGCTCGTTGAATGCGGTGGTCAGTTGGCCGACTTCATCGTGCGCGTACACCGGCAGCGGCGTGAAGCGGGCCGGTTCGGCGCGCAGGCCGACGATGGCGTTGCGCAGCCGTGCCAATGGCGCCAGCAGCCGCACCGTCAGCGTGCTGATCAGCAAGGCGGTCAGCACGGCCGCCACGCCGCTCCAGACCAGCACGCGCTTGATGACGCCGTCAAACGGTTCCAGCGCTTCCTCGGCCGGCAGCGAGGTGGCCAGCAGCCAGTCGACCGATTTCAGCTGCTTGTAGCTGTTGAGTGTGGGCAGGCCTTCGCCCAGGCCCATGGCGGTGCCTTCAAAGCCGTCTTGCAGCGCGCGCGTGGTGGCCGGGTTGGCGTTCGGATCGCGCGGCTTGAGCAGGCGCGAAATATCGGGATGCAGCACGTACACCGGATTCTCGTTGCGGGTCAGCGCGAAGTAGTAGCCGCTATTGCCGACCTTGGCGGTGCGCAAGTGGCCCAGCAGATTGTCCTTGTACAGCCGCAGCACGCCCACCAGCAGGCACACCACTTCGCCTTTGTTGTTGAGCACCGGCGCCACCATCTGCACTACCGGCTGCTTGTTGGCGCGGCCGATGATGGGCTCGGTAATCATGGGTTTGCGGGTGCGCATCACGGTCTTGAAGTAGACGCGGTCGGAGGCGTCGATGCCGACTCGTCCCGGCACCAGCGGCAGGTCGGAGATCACCTTGCCTTGCGGGTTCAGCACCAGCAAATCGTCGAACAGGGCCAGCACGGCGCGGTCCTGGTAATACTCGCGCAGCTGGTCGCCGGAGGTGGCCAGCGCCGGCGGCTGGTTGCGGGCCGACAGCGCGATGATATCGAGCAGCATGGTCAGCTTGTCGTCCAGCTCCTGCGCGGTGCGGTTGACCAGCGCCGTCTGCTGGGTGAACAACACCCGCGTGTAATCCTCTTTCATGCGCTGGGTTTGCACCAGCGTGACGAGGCCGATCATCAGGACCGAAGTGATGCTGGTAACGAGCGCGACTTTGGCCTTGATGCCGAGTGGCTTCATATCAACCTTGATGAATGCAGGGGCTGATTGGATTCTCCTATCAAAGACTGGCGTTGGCAAGAAAGAAAAAGGCGTGCCGTGGCACGCCTGTAGGCTTTCAAACTGCAAGCAAATTAACGCTGGGCGGCGGCGATAATCACTTCAGCGACCTTGGCCGGTTGCGACACCATCGGTACGTGGCTGGTTGGCAGCGTGGTCACGGTGGCGTTGATTTTCTTGGCGAAGGCTTGTTCCAGTTCCGGCGCAATCATGCGGTCTTTGCTGGCGACGATGTAGTAGTTGGCCTTGTTCTTCCAGGCGGCCACGGTGGTGGTGTCGCCGAAGGCTTTGGCGGCGATCGGGCCCTGGGTGGCGGCAATCAGTTTTTTCTCGGCTGGCGTCACGTCCGGCGCGAAGTTTTGGGCCACCGATTCGGTCGGCAGCCACAGGTAACCGCCGGCGTCGGCTTTCAGCGTAGCGATGCCAGGTGGCACGGCGTAGTCCTTGCCCAGGTTGGCGGTGGCTTCACCTTCCGACGGCGCGAACGCGGCCACGTAGACCAGCGCCTTGATCTTGTCGCTGGTGCCGGCCTGGGTGATCACGGTGCCGCCCCACGAGTGGCCGACCAGCACCACTTTACCGGTTTGCGCATCGACCACGCGCTGGGTGGCGGCGACGTCGTCGGCCAGCGAGCTCAGTGGGTTCTGCACGGCGACCACTTTGTAGCCTTTGGCTTCCAGGATAGGGATGACTTTGTTCCAGCTGGAACCGTCGGCGAAGGCGCCGTGCACCAGCACGATGGTGGTGTCGTTGGCCGGTGCGGCGGCGTGGGCGAAAGCGGTAGCGGCCAGCAGGGCGGAAGCGATGAAGGTACGTTTCATGATATTTCCTTTCAGTTGTATGCGCTAACTGTTAGCGCGCTAAGTATTATGGTTTTAAAAACGCGCTGGTTTGAATAGCGCGTTTCCTTGAGATGAAATATAGCGCACTAAAAAATCGTACGCAAGTTAAATTTAGATTTATTTTTTCAATCGCCGAGATTGCGGTTCAATTTGCCGAGGGTGGCCATCAGCGTCGCCACCTCCTCGTGGCTGACCTGACATTCGGCGGCGAAGTCCTGGCTGACCTTGAGCGCAGCGGCGCGCAGCGTCTGGCCGGCGGCGGTCAGCTTCAGCACGCGGTTGCGTTCGTCGCGGGGATCGCGGTCGCGTGTCAGGTAGCCTTCCGCTTCCAGCCGCTTGACCACTGGCGTCACCGAGCCGGAGTCCTGTTGCAGGCGTTCGGCCACGTCTTTGAGGCCGAGCCCGTCTTCTTCCCACAGCACCACCATCACCAGGTATTGGGGATAGGTCAGGTTAAGGGCGGTCAGCAGTGGCTTGTAGGTCTGGGTCATCTTCAGCGATGTGTTGTAGACTAAAAAACACAAATGCTGGTCGAGGGTGGGAGGCTTGGGCAGGGTCATGCCGCTAGCCTAACAAAATATTTTCCCGCGCGCGAATACCTGATTGGATGACTGCGGTATAGCGGTGCAAATCAAGTCCGATGGGCTACACTAGCTGCATGATACGAGAACTTCCTTCGCTGGTAATCCCCGGCGCGACAATTGAGGTGCTGAAAGCAAGCTGCGCGTCGTGCAGCATGCATCAGCTCTGTTTGCCCATGGGGCTGGACAACAACGATATGGAGCGCCTGGACCAGATCATCGGCCGTCGCCGCAAAGTACCGCGTGGCGGCACGCTGTTCCGCATCGGCGATCCGTTCCAGAACCTGTACGCAATTCGCCTCGGCCATTTCAAGACTTACCAGGTCAACCGCGAGGGTGCGGAGCAGATCACCGGCTTCCAGATGGCCGGCGAGCTGCTGGGCATGGACGCCATCAGCGCCGACGAGCACCATTGCACCGCCATCGCGCTGGAAGATAGCGAGGTTTGCGAGATTCCGTTCGCTACGTTGCAATTGTTGCTGGCGGAAATGCCGACGCTGCTGCGCCATTTCCATCGCATGATGAGCCAGGAAATCACGCGTGAGCAAAGTGTGATGCTGTTGTTGGGGAATATGCAGGCGACCCAGCGGTTTGCTGCCTTCCTGGTCAATCTGTCGTCGCGCTATGAGGCGCGGGGCTATTCGCCGATTACCTTCCAGCTGCGCATGTCGCGTGAGGAGATTGGCAATTACCTGGGCCTGACGATCGAGAGTATTTCGCGCCTGCTGTCCAAGTTCAAGAAAGAAGGCCTGCTGCGCGTCAGCAACCGCGAAATCGAATTGCTCGATCCGCGTCTGCTGAAAGCGATTACCGCCGGCACCGCAACCTGCGGCTAAACCGCCTTAGTCCGGCAGCAGCGTAATGCCGTGGTTGGCCGGCCACACCCAGGCGCCGGCCAGGCGCCATTCGCGTTTTCCACCCTCCACCAGCACCACCCAGCGGCTGCGTTCCAGCATCGGCAGCGCCACGCTGAAGTTGCCTTCGGCATCCGGCACCAGCATCAGCTTGAGATCCTTCTCCGGCTGCGTGGCGTGCGACAGGTGCAGCATCAGCGGCCCGGTGTCCTTGCGGTTGATGCGGCCGCTCAGCGCGCCGGTGGCGGCGTCATACCCCAGCGTCATCGACAAACCCAGCTGCGCGGCCACGCGGTCGCGCCGCAAGTCCTGGTTGATGGCCTTGCCCTGCGTGTAGTAATCGCCGACCACCACCGCGTCCGGCGTCTTGATCGCCAGCCAGGCGGTGTAGCTGGTGGCCACCATCACCGAGGCCGGGCCCAGCATCAGCAGCCACGGCCAGCGCTGCTTCCACCACGGCGTAACAGGCATATTGAGAATGGCGTTGGACATGTTATTTCTCCTTAGCGCGGCACGATGAAGACCGCGGATTCTTTCACATGCAGCGACGGATCGTCGACTGCGGTCAGGCTGACGTTAATCTTGTTCGAGCCGGTATGGCCGGCGCCATGCGCCACCCGCAAGCGCACCGGATAGGCCCGCGTCTCGGTGGCCTCGACCCGCACGGTGTCGGCATCGGCTACGCTCAGCGTATCGAGGCCGCCAACGCTGATCTTGTACACATGCGCTTGCTCGGAGGTGTTCATGATTTGCAGGCGGTAGACGTTTTCGATCATGCCGTCTTCCACCTCGCGGCCCATCGAGCCACGGTCGCGGATCACGTCCAGCTTGAGCGGCGTGCGCAGGTACAAGGCGCTACAGGTGGCCAGCACGATCAGGCCCAGTACGGCGGTGTAGATCTTCACCCGTGGCCGCGTGGTGCGGCGGCGGATTTCGGTCGGCGTCAGATGCTCGTCCATCGCCCGTTCGGTGCTGTAGCGGATCAGGCCGGGTGCTTGGCCGGTCTTGTCCATCACGGTATTGCAGGCGTCGACGCAGGCGGCGCAGCCGATGCACTCGTATTGCAGGCCGTTGCGGATGTCGATGCCGGTCGGGCAGACCTGCACGCACAGCGAGCAGTCGATGCACGAGCCGCCTTGGCCATGCTCTTTTTTCGACAGCGGGCCGCGTGGTTCGCCGCGCGCGGTGTCGTAGGTAATGATCAGGGTATCGCGGTCGAACATCGAGCTTTGGAAGCGGGCATACGGGCACATGTATTTGCACACCTGTTCGCGCATCCAGCCGGCGTTGCCGTAGGTGGCGAAGGCGTAGAACAGCACCCAGAACCATTCCCATGGGCCGAAGTCGAAGGTCACCACTTCGGTCATGAGGTGCTTGATCGGCGTGAAGTAGCCGACGAAGGTAAAGCCGGTCCACAGTGCGAACAGCAGCCAGGCAGCATGCTTGGCGCTCTTCTTGGCGAACTTGCGCAGCGATGCCGGCTGGCGGTCCAGCGCGATACGGGCACTGCGCTTGCCTTCAATCTTGCGCTCTATCCACAGGAAGATTTCGGTGTACACCGTTTGCGGGCAGGCGAAACCGCACCACACCCGCCCTGCTATCGCTGTCGCCAGGAATAGCAGGTAGGCGCAGATGATCAGCAGCACCGCCAGGTAAATGAAGTCCTGCGGCCAAAGGACCAGGCCAAAGATGTAGAACTTGCGCGTGCCCAGGTCAAACAGCAGCGCCTGGCGGCCGTTCCATTGCAGCCACGGCGTGCAGTAGAAGGCCAGCTGCGTCAGCCAGACAAACAGCCAGCGCAGGCGGGCGTAGCGGCCGGCGATCTCGCGCGGATAGATTTCCTCGCGAGCCGCATACATCTTGATGACTTGTTCCTTTGGGGCGTTCATTTTTCTGCTGCTACGGGTGGATCAGCCGGTACGGCGGCGGGAGCGGCCACCTCGGCAGGGTTGTTCGACAGGCTCCAGACGTACGCCGCCAGCACATGCACCTTGGCTTCGCCGAGGAAGTCAGCAAACGCCGGCATGGTGGTGGTGCGGCCCTTGTTGATGGTCTCCTTGATGGTTTCCACACTGCCGCCGAACAGCCAGATCTTGTCGGTCAGGTTAGGCGCGCCGAGCGTCTGGTTGCCCTTGGCGTCGGCGCCGTGACAGGCCATGCAGGCGCCGAACTTCTCTTTGCCGAACACCGACTTGATCGGATCATGGGTCGAGCCGGACAGGCTCAGCACGTAGTGCGCGACCGCTTCCACTTCCTTGTCGCCACCGACGGCGGCGCCCATCGGCGGCATGGCGCCGACGCGGCCGTGCAGGATGGTTTCCTGGATGGTTTCCGGCGCGCCGCCGAACAGCCAGTCCTTGTCGGTCAGGTTGGGAAAGCCCTTGTTGCCGCGCGCGTCAGAACCGTGGCACTGCGCGCAATAGGTCAGGAACAGGCGTTCGCCGATGGCGTGCGCTTGCGGATCGGCCGCCACCGTTTTCAGATCCTGCTTCTGGTACTTGGCGAACAGCGGACCGTATTCGGCATCAGCCTTGGCCAGCTCGGTCTGATACTGGCCGCTGGATTTCCAGCCCAGCTTGCCGGCGTAGCTGCCCAGGCCTGGATACAGGAACAGGTAGGCCAGCGCGAACACGATGGTGATGTAGAACAGCCACATCCACCAGCGCGGCATTGGCGTGTTCAGCTCGGTCAGGTCCTCGTCCCAGACGTGGCCGGTGGTGTCGATCTTGCCGGCGTCGGTCTTGACGACCTTGACCTTCGATTGCGAGTACAGCAGGATGCCGCAGCCGATGATGCCCAGCAGGGTCAGCGCGGCGATGTAGATGTCCCAGAAGCCGTTGGTGAAATCAGCCATGGTGCACCTCCTCGTCGTCGTCAAACGGCAGGTTGGCGGCGGCGGTGAAGTCGGTGGCCTTGCGGTGCACATACACCCACCACAGGATCCCGGCGAAAGTGATGAACGAAATCACCGTCATCACGCTGCTGGCGTTGTCAAACAGGGTATCCATGCTAGTTCCTCGTTTTGATCAGGGTGCCCAGGCCTTGCAGATAGGCGATCAGGGCGTCTTGTTCCGTCTTGTCCTTGAGCTCTTCCGGCGCGGCGGCGATCTCGGCGTCGGTGTACGGCACGCCGGTACGGCGCAGCGCGCGCATCTTCGGCTGGATCTCGGCCGGCACCAGCGTGTTCTTCGACAGCCATGGGTAGTTCGGCATATTCGATTCCGGCACCACGTCGCGCGGATTGTTCAGGTGGTCGCGGTGCCATTCGTCGGAGTAGCGGCCGCCCACGCGCGCCAGGTCGGGGCCGGTGCGCTTGGAACCCCACTGGAACGGGTGGTCGTAGACGAACTCGCCGGCCACAGAATAGTGGCCATAGCGCTCGGTCTCGGCGCGCAGCGGCCGCACCATCTGCGAGTGGCAGTTGTAGCAGCCTTCGCGGATGTAGATGTCGCGGCCGGCCAGGCGCAGCGGCGAGTACGGCTTCAGGCCCGCCACTGGTTCCGTGGTCGATTTTTGAAAGAACAGCGGCACGATCTCGACGGCGCCGCCGACGCTGATCACCAGCGTCACCAGCGCGATCAGCAGCCAGGGATTTTTCTCGATCCATTCATGTGAAAATTTCATACTGTGCTCCGATATCAGGCGTGGGCCGCGTTGACCGCCGGGATAGGCGCGACCGCAGTCTTGGTGTTACGCAAGGTCATCCAGGTGTTGTAGGCCATCACGCACATGCCGCCCAGGTACAGCAGGCCGCCGGTGAAGCGCACCACGTAGTACGGATAGGTGGCCTTGACGCTTTCCGCAAAGGTGTAGGTCAGCGTGCCGTCCGGATTGACCGCGCGCCACATCAGACCCTGCATCACGCCGGCAATCCACATGGCGGCGATGTACAGCACCACGCCGATGGTGGCGACCCAGAAGTGCAGGTCGATCAGCTTGGTCGAATACATCTTCTGGTCGCCGGCGATGCGCGGGATGATGTAGTAGATCGAACCCATGGTGATGAAGCCGACCCAGCCGAGCGCGCCGCCGTGGACGTGGGCGATGGTCCAGTCGGTGTAGTGCGACAGCGAGTTGATGGTCTTGATCGACATCATCGGACCTTCGAAGGTGGCGATGCCGTAGAACGACAGCGAGACGATCATGAATTTCAGGATCGGGTCGGTGCGCAGCTTGTGCCAGGCGCCCGACAAGGTCATCATGCCGTTGATCATGCCACCCCAGCTTGGCGCCAGCAGCACCAGCGAGAACACCATGCCGACCGATTGCGTCCAGTCCGGCAGTGCGGTGTAGTGCAGGTGGTGCGGACCGGCCCACATATAGGTGAAGATCAGCGCCCAGAAGTGGACGATCGACAGGCGGTACGAGTACACCGGACGTTCGGCCTGCTTCGGAATGAAGTAGTAGACCATGCCCAGGTAGCCGGCGGTAAGGATGAAGCCCACCGCATTGTGGCCGTACCACCATTGGATCATCGCGTCCTGCACGCCGGCGTAGACCGAGTACGATTTAAACAGCGAAGCCGGCATCGACATGCCGTTGACCACGTGCAGAATCGTCACGGCGATGATGTAGGCGGCGAAGAACCAGTTGGCGACGTAGATGTGCTTGACCTTGCGCTTGATCAGGGTGCCGAAGAACACCACGGCGTACGACACCCACACCAGCGCGATCAGGATGGAAATCGGCCATTCCAGCTCGGCGTATTCCTTGCCGCGGGTCAGGCCCATCGGCAGCGTCACGACCGCGCTCAGGATCACGGCCTGCCAGCCCCAGAAGGTGAAGGCCGCTAATTTGTCGGAAAACAGGCGCACCTGGCAGGTGCGTTGTACCACGTAATACGAGGTAGCAAACAGGCCGCAGATACCGAACGCAAAAATCACCGCGTTGGTATGCAGCGGACGCAGACGGCCATAAGTCAGCCATGGAATGTCCAGATTCAGCGCCGGCCAGGCCAGCTGCGCGGCGATGATCACGCCGACCAGCATGCCCACGACGCCCCAGACTACGGTCGCAATCGTGAACTGCTTCACGACCTTGTAGTTATAGTGTTGATCCAATTGAGTTCTCCCCGGAACACTTTGATGATGTAGGTCAAAGGTTACTTAGGAGAAGCTTAAAAATCCTTGATGTAAGTCAAAAATCGCCGGATCGCTTGTGATCAATGGGCGGCTTGTCGTCGTCTTGCAGGATGCGCAGCGCCGGGCCGACCAGGTCGTCGAACTGGCCGTCGTCGGAGGCGCGGAAGAAGATCCACAGCGCCACGAACACCAGCACCACGCTGAGCGGAATGAGCAGGTACAGGGCTTCCATCAAGCGGCCTTTCTGAGCCGCAGCGCGTTGAGCACCACCACCGCCGAACTGAGCGCCATGCCGACACCGGATAGCCACGGATTGAGCAAGCCCATTGCCGCCGCCGGAATGGCGACCACGTTGTAGACCGTGGCCCAGCCGAGATTCTGGCGGATGATGCGCATGGTGCGCTCGGCCACGCGCGCGCTGTCCGCCACCGCGCCGAGGCGGCCGTTGAGCAGCACCGCATCGGCATGCGCTTGCGCCAGCGCGGCGCCGCTGCCCATGGCGAACGAGACGTCGGCGGCACCGAGCACGGCGGCGTCGTTGATGCCGTCGCCGATCATGGTCACCACGCAGCCGCGCCGCTGCATCTGCTGCACGAAGTTGAGCTTGTCGGCCGGCAGGTAGCCGCCGACCGTGGTTTCGATGCCCAGCTGGTCGCCGACGCGGCGCGCCAGCACGTCATCGTCGCCGCTGACCAGCACCACCGTCTTGCCGCGCTGGCGGAAGTAGTCGACCGTGTCTTGCGCATCGGGCCGCAAGCCGTCGTGCAGCTGCAAACAGGCCAGCCACTGGCCTTCCACGCCAAGGTAGACCGGCGTCACGCCATCGGCCGCCACGCGCTCCGGCGCCAGACCGGCAATGCCGGCCACGAACTGCGCGCTGCCCAGGCGGTAGCGGCGATTGTGGACCGTGCCTTCCAGGCCGCAGCCGGCGGTTTCGGTCAGCGCCACGGCGCTCCAGTTGTGCCGCCCTGCTTCGTCGGCGGCGCTGATGATGGCGCGCGCCAGCGGATGCGCGCTGCCGGTTTCCAGCGCGGCCGCAACTTGCAGGCAGAAGTCGGCGCGCATGGCGCCCAGTTCCTGTATTCCTTGCAGCACCGGCCGGCCCCACGTCAGCGTGCCGGTCTTGTCCAGCACTACGTGGGTGGTGCGGTGCAGTGTCTCCAGCGTTTGCGGGCCGGTCACCAGCACGCCTTGCCGCAGCAGGTTGTCGGTGGCGGCGGCCAACGCGGTCGGCGTGGCCAGCGACAGCGCGCATGGACAGGACACCACCAGCACCGCAATCGCAATCGGCCAGGCGCGCGCGATGCTGCCGTCGTGCCAGAACCAGAAGCTGAACGCAGCCAGCGCAAACAGCAGCAGGCCGGCGACAAAATATGCGGCCACGCGATCGGCCCACAGCGCGATGTGCGGTTTTTCGCCGCCGGCGCGGTTGATTAGTTTCACCAGGTCGGACAAGGTGCTGTCCTGCGCCTTGCGCGTCACGCGCGCCATTATCACGCTGCCGGCGTTGATGGCGCCGCCGGGAATGGCGTCGCCGGTGGATTTCGGCACCGGTACGCTCTCGCCGCTCAGCAGCGACAGGTCGAGCGAGGTGCGGCCTTCGATGATGACGCTGTCGGCGGCCACCGCTTCGCCGGGCTTGATAAGTATGATGTTATCCACAGCCAGCGACGCCGCGCGCACGATGGTGGCGGCGCGGCTGGCCGGATAGTTCTCCAGCAGCGAGGCCGATGCCGGCAGTGCATGCTGCAAGCGTTCCAGTGCGGCGCCGGCTTTGCGGCGCGCGCGCAGTTCCAGATAGCGGCTGCACAGCAGCAGGAAGATGAACATGGTCACCGAGTCGAACCACACTTCGCCCTTGCCGGTGAAGGTGGCGATGACGCTGGCGCCAAACGCGGCGGCGATGCCCAAGGCCACCGGCACGTCCATGCCCAGCGCGCGCGCGCGCAGGCTGGTGATGGCGCCGCGCCAGAACGGCAGTGCCGAGTAGCAGATGGCGGGGAGCGTCAGCAGCAAACTGGCCCAGCGCATCAGCGAGGCCATGCTGTCGTCCAGCGTGCCGTCGTCGCGCGCCAGATAGGACGGGGCGACGTACATCATTACCTGCATCATCGACAGGCCGGCGACGAACAGCTGGCGGCCCAGCGTCTTGGCGGCGCGCTGCTGCTGGCCGGCGTGGCGGTCGGCTTCATAGGGATAGGCGGCGTAGCCGATGGTGTGCAGCGCGCCGAGGATGTCGCCGGGCTGGCAGGCATCGCTGCGCCAACGCACGTAGAGTTTTTCGGTGGCGACGTTGAGTTGCGCGCTATCGACGCCGGGCACGTGCGCCAGCCGGTTTTCAATCAGCCACACGCAGGCGGCGCAGCGGATGCCTTCCACCGTGAAGGTGGATTCACGGCTGTCTTCATCGAGCGCGAAGCGCGGGTCGGCGTTGTCGTACAGTTGCAGTTCCGGCGGCAGCTGCTGCGCGCCTTCCGCGCTGGCCGCGTAGGCGGTGCGGTCGCGGTAGTAGCTTTCCTGGCCCAGGTCGACAATGGTTTGCGCCACGGCCGCGCAGCCGGGGCAGCACATGGTGTGCGGTTCGCCGGCGATGGTGACCGTCCAGGCGTTATCCACCACGTCGGGCAGCGTCTGGCCGCAGTGGAAGCACGGCGCTGGCGCCAGGGCGTTCAAGGGTGTGGTGTGAGGCATAGCATTTCCATCCATTCGGGCGTGACGCCTCCCGCTGCGCGGGCAAGCCCGAGGACGCCGAAGGCCAGCACCAGCAGGCCGCAGGCAAGGCGGACCTGGCGGCGCTGCATGACTTGTTGCAGGCGCGCGCCGAGCATGCCCAGGCCGGTCAGCATCGGCAGCGTGCCGAGGCCGAAGGCCAGCATCAGCGCGGCGCCGTCGGCGGCCGAGCCGCTGAGCAGGGCGGTGGTCAGGACGCTGTAGACCATGCCGCACGGTAGCCAGCCCCAAAGCGCCCCGAGGGCATAGGATTTTGGCGCGGTGTCGGCTGGCATCAGGGTTTTCATGGCGGGGGCGATGAGTGGTTGCGCGCGTTGCCAGAGCACGCGGCCGCCCTGCTCCAATACGGCCAAGCCGCGCCAGGCGTTCATCAGGTACAGGCCGAGGACGACCAGCATCAGGTTGGCCAGCCAGTAGAAGCCGAGTTGGACCCCCGCCAGCGCCGCCATGTTGCGGGCGCCGCTGGCCAGGCCGCCGGCCAAGGCGCCAGCCAGCATGTAGCTGCTGATGCGGCCGGCGTTGTAGGCCAGCACCAGCGCCACGTCGTTCCCGCGCACGCGGGAACCCATAGAACGCCTGAGTGGATACTCGGCATGGATTTCCGCGTGCGCGGGAATGACGGTGCTGCGTGTGGTGGTGGACATCGCCGTCACAATCCCGCCGCACATGCCAACGCAGTGAATGCTGCCGGCCAGGCCGACCACAAACACTGGCAGTAGCTGTGCGGCGTTCATGACATCCTCAGATAGTCTTCGAGTAGCGCAGCGGTTGCGGCGCGATGTCCTGCGCCACGCCCAGATAACGGTCGAACACCATGCAAATATTACGGATCAGCAGACGGCCTTTCGGCGTCACCGAAATCCATTCGTCATCGACGGTCAGCAGGCCGTCGTCTTCAAACGCCTTCAGCTTCTCCAGCTCCGCCGCAAAATACTGGCGGAACTTGATCGGGAAGCCCTGCTCGATCGACGACAGCGACAATTCGAAATTACACATCAATTTGCCGATCACAATCCGGCGCAGCAGGTCGTCGTTGTCCATCTTGATGCCGCGCGTGATCGGCAGCACGCCATCATCCAGCTTGGCGTAATAGGCATCCAGCGTTTTCTCGTTCTGGCTGTAGGTGGCGCCGACCGCGCTGATGGCCGACACGCCGCACGAAATCAGTTCCGACTCGGCGCGCGTGGAATAGCCCTGGAAGTTGCGCTGCAAACGGCCCTGGCGCTGGGCCACGGCCAGTTCGTCCTCCGGCTTGGCGAAATGGTCCATGCCGATGTAGATGTAGCCGGCGTCGCACAGACGCTGAATGCACATCGCCAGCAGCTCCAGCTTGACCGCCGGCGTCGGCATGTCGGCATCGGCGATGCGGCGTTGCGGCTTGAAGATATGCGGCAGGTGCGCGTAGTTGTACAGCGCGATGCGGTCAGGAGAGGCGTCGATCACCTTGTCCAGCGTTTGCGTCATGCTGGCCATGGTCTGCTTCGGCAGGCCGTAAATCAGGTCGATGCTGATCGAACGGTAGCCGGCGGCGCGGGCGGCATCCATCACGGCGCGGGTTTCGGCTTCCGGCTGGATGCGGTTGACGGCTTTCTGCACGTCCGGATCGAAATCCTGCACGCCCAGGCTGATGCGGTTGAAGCCTTGCGCGCGCAGGCTGTGCACGCGCTCCACACTGACCGTGCGCGGATCGATCTCGATCGAATACTCGCCATGCGCATCGTCGGCGAAATCGAAGTTGGCGTGCAGGTGCGCCATCAGGTCGCCCATCTGCTTGTCGCTCAGGTAGGTCGGCGTGCCGCCGCCGAAGTGCAGCTGCTCGATCTGGCCCATGCCGTCGAACAGGCGGCCCTGCATATCGATTTCCTGTTTCAGGTAGCCGAGATAGACGGCGGCCTTGCTGTGATCCTTGGTGACGATCTTGTTGCAGCCGCAGTAGTAGCACACCGTGTCGCAGAACGGAATGTGGACATACAGCGACAAGGGCCGGCGACTGCGGCGCATGCGCAGGCCGGCCACCGCCTCCAGGAACTGGCCGTAGCCAAAGTCGCCCTGGAAGCGGTCCGCAGTCGGATAGGAGGTGTAGCGTGGGCCCGACTGACTGAGTTTGCTGATGATGGCAGCGTCAAATTCAACGGGTGGGAAAGGCGTATTCATAATTTATGCTGCGAGGCGTTTCACTGTGGATGACTGTGGGGCGGCTGCGCGGACGCTGCGCGCGCCCCGGGCCGGACCAAACTTGAACAGGCTGACCGCTTGCGTCAGGCCGCCCGCTTCCAGCGCCAGGCTGGCGGTGGCGGCGGCTGCCTCTTCGACCAGCGCGGCGTTCTGCTGCGTGACCTGGTCCATGTGGGCGATGGCCGAGTTGACCTGGTCGACGCCGATGCTTTGCTCGTGCGAGGCGACCGAGATTTCCTTCATGATGGCAGTGACCTGCTGCACCGAGGCCACCACTTCCTTCATGGTGGCGCCGGCGCGGTCGACCTGCGCCATGCCGGCGCTGACCTTGCCCACCGAGACGTCGATCAGGTTCTTGATGTCTTTGGCGGCGGTGGCGCTGCGCTGGGCCAGGTTACGCACCTCGCCGGCGACTACCGCGAAGCCACGGCCTTGTTCACCGGCGCGGGCGGCTTCCACGGCGGCGTTCAGCGCCAGGATGTTGGTCTGGAAGGCGATGCCTTCGATCAGGCCGATGATGTCGACGATCTTGCGCGACGAGTTGTTGATTTCGTCCATGGTGGCGATGACGTCGGCCACGATCACGCCGCCCTGCACCGCCACGTCGGAGGCGTTTTGCGCCAGCTTGTTGGCTTGCTCGGAGTTGTCGGCGTTTTGCTTGACGGTCGACGAGAACTGCTCGACGCTGGATGCGGTTTCTTCCAGGCTGGCGGCTTGCGCTTCGGTGCGGCCGGACAGGTCGGCGTTGCCGGCGGCGATCTGGCGGGTGGCCACAGCCATGGTTTCCACGTTGACGCGGACGTCACGGATGGTGGCGATCAGATTGCTGTTCATTTGCTGCAAGGCGCGCAGCAACTGGCCCACTTCGTCAGTGGCTTCGGTGTCGAAGCTGCCGGACAGGTCGCCGGCGGCGATCTGGCGGGCGCCGTGCAGCGCGCGGTCCAGTGGTTGCAGCACCGAGACGCGCAGCGTGTACCACAGGAAGACGTTGATCAGCAGGCCGAGGAAGGTGGCGGCGAAGATGCCGTAGCTGTTGGCGGCGTGGCCATTCATCAGCGTGGCGGCGCACACCAGTACTTGCAACACGTTGACCACACTGGTGGCGGCCCAGATGCGGAAGCCGAGCGACACATGGCTCAGGCGCGACAGCAGGTTGGCGAAGCCGGGATGGATCACCTGGCCGTTCTTGATGCGGATGTTGTGATTGGCTTCGGTGCGGATCGCGCGGTAGGCTTGTTCGGCCTTGGCGATCTGGTGGCGCTCGGCTTTGACGCGCACCGACATATAGCCGATGGTCTTGCCGTTTTCGCGGATCGGCGTGATGTTGGCGCGCACCCAGTAGTGGTCGCCGTTTTTGCAGCGGTTTTTGACGATGCCGGTCCACGGCGTGCCGTCCTTGAGCGAGGCCCACAGGTCGGCGAAGGCTTCGGCCGGCATGTCGGGATGGCGCACGATGTTTTGCGGAGCGCCCAACAGTTCGTCCTCATCAAAACCGCTGATTTGGGTGAAGTAAGGATTCACATAAGTGATGTTGCCGTTCAGGTCAGTTTTTGACACGATGGCCTGGTCGTCCAACACTTCTACTTCGCGATTGGTGACTGGTTGGTTGTTGCGCATAGCTCTCTCCGCCGGTGTTTTATTGCTTTATCGCAATGAATAGGGTCAGTTTACGTAGTCCCCCGGTCGAATTTATTGATTTAGATCAAATTTCTCCGGATTGGAGCGTGTAATGACCCGCCGGGGAGAGAGCCGAGCTGGTCAGCGGTTAGGGATGGATGCCAGATCGCGCACATTCTTCTGCACGGTGACCGCAGCGAACAAGCTGAGCAAGAAGGCCATGCCATAAAAACCCTTCTCGCTCGGGGCCAGCTGGGCGTTCCACAGGCCTACTAGCAATAGCAAAATTCCCAATAAAACCGACAGCCAGCATAGGCCGAAGTACATGGTGGTGACAGTGATGCCTTCACTGCGGTCGCGCACGGATTTTTGCAGCGAGATGGCGGCAAACAGGCCATACATCAGAATGACGAAGTAATAACCTTTTTCGTTGAGCGCCATGCTGGCGTTCCACAGTCCGATCATATAGGTCAGGGCGCCGGCGATCAGGGCCAGCCAGGATGCGCCGATGAAGGCGCTGGAAGGGGTAGTCATGCGTGCTCCTTGTCGATAGGGAAAGCGAGGCCGGCTGGCGCTCGCTTCCGTATCAGAGCAGAAGACTCAGCCTGGCTTTTTGACCAGGCGCACGATCTTGCTGATCGCGTTGACAACCACCAACGCCAGGCCACCGGCGATCAGGCCGGCGACGGCGTCCAGCAGGCTTGGGACGATCACGGCCAGCAGTCCGCCCACCGCCGGGGTGGCGGCCACGGCTTCGGTGGCGTGGTGGATGATGTCGTGGGCGAATGGCAGGCCGTGGGTCAGGATGCCGCCGCCGACCATGAACATGGCCACGGTGCCGACGATGCCGAGCAATTTCATCAGCACCGGAGCCGCCGCCAGCAGCATCCGGCCCAGCGCGCGCACCGCTGCGCCGCCGCGCTGGCTCAGGTACAGGCCGGCGTCGTCCATCTTGACGATGGCGGCCACCAGGCCGTACACGCCGACCGTCATCACCAGCGCGATGCCGACCACCACCGTCACCTGTTGCAGGAACGGCGCGGTCGCCACCGTGCCGAGTGCGATGACGATGATTTCCGCCGACAGGATGAAGTCGGTGCGCACCGCGCCTTTGATCTTTTCTTTTTCCAGCGCCACCAGGTCGATATCGGGATTGGCCAGCGCTTCGCGCAGCTCGGCCTTGTGTTCGTCGTCGCCGCTGTGGAACAGGCTATGGGCGATTTTCTCGAAGCCTTCAAAGCACAGGTACAGGCCGCCGACCATCAGCAGCGGTGTGATGGCCCATGGCGCGAACGCGCTGATCGCCAGCGCCGCCGGCACCAGGATGGCCTTGTTCTTCAGCGAGCCGACGCCCACCGCCCACACCACCGGCAATTCGCGCTCGGCGCGCACGCCCGCCACCTGCTGGGCGTTCAGCGCCAGGTCGTCGCCCAGCACGCCGGCGGTCTTCTTGGCCGCCACCTTGCTCATCAGGGCGACGTCGTCGAGGATGGAGGCGATATCGTCGATCAGGGCTAACAGGCTGGAACCGGCCATTGCGGGGTACTCCTTGTATGGTTTGACAGGCAATATTAACCCAAGCAAGCCGCGTCCCGATGCCGCTACAATGATGATTGCTAAAGTTAAACAAACTAAACGGAATCGCCATGAGCTTCGCCACCTGGATCACCTTCTTTGTTGCTGCCTGCATTATTGCCGTGTCGCCGGGTTCGGGCGCCGTGTTGTCGATGTCGCACGGCCTGTCGTATGGCGTGCGGCGCGCCAGCGCCACCATCCTCGGCTTGCAGACTGGCTTGCTGTTGGTGTTCTTCATCGCCGGCGCCGGCGTCGGTTCACTGCTGATGGCGTCGGAAGTGGTGTTCAACATCGTCAAGACGGTGGGGGCGCTGTACCTGATTTATCTCGGCCTGAGCCAGTGGCGCGCCAAGGTCCACATCAGCGAACAGCAGCAGGCCGCCGTGGTGGTGCCGACCGTCAAAAAGCGCTTCCTGACCGGTTTCCTGACCAATGCCACCAATCCGAAGGGCATCATCTTCATGGTGGCGGTGCTGCCGCAATTTATTACCGACAAGGCGCCGCTGCTGCCGCAACTGCTGATCCTGGCCGTGACCATGTGCTGCATCGATTTGGTGGTGATGCACAGCTATGCGTTCCTGGCCTCGTCGATGCAGCGCTTTTTCCGCGACGCCCGCGCCGTCAAGAAGCAGAATCGCGTGTTTGGCGGCCTGCTGATGGCGGTCGGCGCGGCGCTGTTCTTCGTCAAGCGCGGCAGCGCGGCGGCTTAGAAAGTTTGCAAGTATTTGTAACCGCTGTCGTCGGTTTCGCGCGCGCGGCGTTATTCAGGCATTACCCACAGGAGACGCTGCCATGAGCCGCAAGATTATCCACACCGTCGTGCTGGCCGCCTTGGCCGGCTTTTCCGCGCTGGCCCTGGCTGAAGATCCGCCCGCGATCGTCGGCCGCATCTCCAGCGTTGAGGGGCAAGTCACGCTGGTGGGGGATGGCGATCCGGTCGGCGCTTCGCTGAACTGGCCGGTGACGGCCGCCAACCACATCAACACGGCCAACGGCGCCCGCACCGAATTCCGCGTCGGCTCGACTGCCGTGCGGGTGGATGGCGATTCCGACCTGGAAATCACCGCCATGGACGACGACCTGCTGCGCCTGCGCCTGAACTACGGCAGCGTCAGCATCCGGGTGCGCAATCCCGACCTGTTGCGCGACTTTGAACTGACCACGCCGCAAGCCCGCATCACCCTGCTGGAGCCGGGGATTCTGCGCGTTGACGTCGACCGCCAGCCGGACACCAGTCAGATCAGCCTGTTGGCCGGCAGCGCGCGGGTGGACGGCGCCGGTTCGTCGGTGGTGGTCAGCAATGGCCGCCATGTGGATGTGACTGGCGAAGACGTGCGCACCAGCGTGGCGCGGCGCGACGGTTTCGACATCTGGTCCGAGGACCGCGACCGCTACGACAACAGTACCACCACCCGTTTCGTTTCCAGCGGCATGACCGGCTACGAAGAATTGGACCGCAACGGTACCTGGATCGACAATCCCGAATACGGCCCGCTGTGGACGCCGCGCAATGTGGCGCTGGACTGGGCGCCGTACCGCGACGGCCGCTGGATCTGGCTGGCGCCGTGGGGCTGGACCTGGGTCGACAACGCGCCGTGGGGCTATGCGCCGTCGCACTATGGGCGCTGGGTGATGGTGGGCCGCCGCTGGTCGTGGGCGCCCGGACGTCCGGCTGGGCGGCCGGTGTGGGCGCCGGCGCTGGTCGGTTGGGTTGGCGGCAATGGGGGCGGACCGCGTCCGGGGCCGGGATTGGGCTGGTATCCGCTGTCGCCGCGTGACCGTTTTGTGCCGGGCTATCGGGTGTCGGCGGATTACGATCGCCGGGTGACGTGGACGCATAACGGCAAGCCGTTCACGCCGCGCGACGACTGGAATGGCCGTCGAAACGGTCTGACGGTGCTGCCGCGCGATCAGTTTGAAGGCCGCCGCAATGTGGTGGTGAACCGGGGCGCGCAGGTGATTCCACCGGCGAGTTTCGTCAAGAATGTGGGGCCTGTAGCGCCACCGCAGCCGCCGGGTCGTGGTTTGACCACCAACCGTGGCGGCGGTGATCGCGATCATGATGGCATACCGGATCGGTTTGACCGCAATGATGGGCGCAATGACCGTCCGGGACGGGTGATTACCGCGCCGTCGCAGCCGGTGCAGGTGCCGGCGCAGCAGCCGCGCGGTCAGATCAGCACCTTGGCGCCAAACCAGTTCGGCCATCCGGATGCGCCGGCGCAGACCATCAATCCGAATGATGTGCGGATTGAGTTGCGGCCGCGCTTTAATCAGCCGGGGCAGCAGGGACAGCCCGGCCAGCAGCAAGGGCAGCCCGGTCAGCAGCCGCGATGGCAGGCGCCAGTGACGCCGCAGCCGGTGTTACAGGTGGCGCCGCAGCAGCCGCAACAGACTCAGCAGCAGCAGCAACCACAGTGGCAAGCGCCGCGCGAGCGCACCGACCGGGGCGACGACAACCGCCGTTTCCGTCCGCATGACGAGCAGCGGCCGCAGCAGCAGGCCCAGCCGCAGCAACCGCAAGTGCAACCGCAGCAGCCACAACCAGCGCAGCAGCCGCCCCGCCAGTTCACGCCGCCGCCACAGCAGCAGCAACCGCAACAACAACCTCAGCGCGCCGAACCGCGCCGCGAGGCCGAAAAACCGCGCGACGAGAAAAAAGACCCTAACCGCGACCGCCGCGAAAACCGCCAGTAAACTCCGGGGTCAGGTCCGGCATTCGGACACGAACACAACCTTAGTCTTCGCTACGGTTGTGCTCGTGTCCGAATGCCGGACCTGACCCCGGATTAGGACCTGACCCCGGATTATTGCTGGGCTTTCAGGCGCAGGCGGGCACGCCATTCGCCCAGCGCCGATAGCGCGCCCTGAAACTCGCGCTCGATCAAATCCGCCTCTGCCGCCGTGACCTTGCCGTCCATCAGCGCGGTGGAGACGGCTTCCGCCACCGCCCCCACCTGACTCATCACCTTGCACACCGTCTGCGACAGGTCATCTTCGCCGATGCTGTCCGGCGTCGGCATCACAAACGCGGCCATGCCGTGCCGCACCAGCAGCGCGTGCAGCGGCAGATGCGCGTCCGCCACGCCCGCCTTGTGGCACAGGTCCACCACCGTCGACACCTCCTCAAACGACGGATAGTGCGAGGCAATCGTCGGCGCCAGCTTGTTGCGCAAGACGTTGACCGAGATCCCCATCGCCTGCGCCAGGGCGTCGATGCCGCCGGGATACGCGCGCGCCACCTTGTAGAGCGCGTCGTGCTGATTCATGTCCAGGTATTTACGTGTCATGGTGAAGCGTGCCTTTTATTACCGATGCACCCGCCGACGCGCGGCGCTATGCTGTTTTTCATTCAACTCTTTGTGAAAACACATCATGAAGTCATTTCGCTCTGCGCTGCTGTTGACGGTTTGCCTGGCCGTGGCCGGCAATGTGCCCGTGTATGCCGGCGCAACTTCTCATTCTGGCACATCGTCCTCGTTTAAAAGTGGATTTTCTTCACAAAAGAGCAACGCCGCCAGACACAGCAGACCGTCGGCGCCGCCCGCCAACCGCCAGAGCGGCCCGGGCGCCTTCGGCCAGCAGGCCGGTTCGCCGGCCCAGCCGCAGCGCAATACCTCGGCCATGTCGCGCGATGTCGACCAGAGCGCGTCGCGCGCCAATGCGCTGAAGACGCTCGATGAACGCCGCGCCGCCGCCAACAACCAGCCGCTGCCGCCGCTGAACGATACCTTGCGCCAGCCGCAGCAACCGTCACCCGTGTACCGCGCGCCGGCCTATCCGGCGCCGGGGCCGGGTTATCAGCAGCAGCCGTCCGGCAGTGGCAATGGCCTGATGGCCGGCGTGATGGGTTTCATGCTGGGGCGGGCGATGAGCCAGAGCCATCAGCCAGTGGCGTACCCGACCACTACCACCAATGGGACTTCGGCGCCGCAGCAGCCGGCCGCCACCGCGCCGGCCACCGAAGGCGGCGTCATGGTGACCGGCATGCCGGGCCTGGGCGCTCCGGCCGCAGTGCCGGCAGCCGCGCCGCAGCCATCGTTCTTCATGAGCGTGCTGCGCTGGTTTGCCTGGTTGTCCGTGTTGAGTTTGCTGATGTGGGCGGTGGTGTATTCGGTACGCAAGTTCCGCCGCCTGCGCGCCGCGCCGAATTATTCGTTTGAAAGGAATTGATGATGGGCTGGACCGATGCATACAACTATCTGCGCAATGGCGCGACCAAGCTGGCCGGCAACGAGGCGCCGCGCACCGATGGCGACCTGCCGCTCGGCGCACGCATCGGCAGCGTGGTCGGCATACAGCAGTCGCCGCTGCTGCGCGCGGTCGCCAACGGTTCGCTGATCACGCTGCCGGAGGCGGACGACACCCGCATCCTGGCCGTGTCGCAGCTCCGCCTCAAGCAGTCGGGCGGACTGTACCGCTATTACCTGGAAACTGGCGACCGCGACGACAAGGAGAAGTTCCTGCAGGTCTATCAGAACGCCAGCGGCGAGGTCAGCGAGATCATGTACTGCACCCAGCTGGCGCGCGTGATCCCGGAAACGGCGGCCGATCAGGATGCCTACACGGGCCAGGCCGGCACCGGCCTTGGCGACCGCAGCTACACGCTGTGGCGCGAACAGTTGGACGACCTGGGCCTGGATCTGGAACTGGTATTCGGCAGCAGCGAAGGCCTGGATTACTGGCGCGACGCCGGCGATCCGGAAACGCCGTACATGCCGCCGTTCACCGGCACCGAGGTGCGGCTGGACGACGCCAGCGGCCGCACCGGCCTGCGCCAAGAGATGTATTTCATGCCGTATATGCGCACATTGCGCGGCGGCGGCAACGAGTATTTGCTGATCACGACGGAAATTATCAACAGCGTGAACGGCGATTCATCCAAACGCGGGATCCATGTGGACTTTGTGATTGGCATCCCGGTGGAGCAGCAACGCATCGTTATCCAATGATGCGCAACTTTGAAAACGAAGGAAGACTGACATGAGCAACTTGAATGGCTGGGGTTTGACCGCGCGCCTGATCACCAAGCACTTCGGCGCGCTGGGCAATCGCGTTTCCGAAGCGATCGCCAATTTTGATCCGGAAACCGCGACCGAGGCCGACCGCGACCGTCTGGCCGACAGTCTGCGCAGCGCGGCCCAGAAGCTGGCCGCCGCCCGTGCCTCGTTCGACAAGGAAGCCGGCGACGTGGTCAAGCTGCGCCAGCTGATCGCCACCGACGAGCAGGCGGCCGGCACGCTGGCCGAGCGTCTGGCCAGCGGCAAGATTTCGGAATCGACCATTACGCTGTTCTGCGACGAGCTGGAGTCCAACAAGGCGCGCATGCCGCAGGAGTTGCAGGAAGAAGCCGACGCCCGCCAGTACATGGACGAGCTGCAAACCATCGTCGACGCGCTGTCGAAGCAGCTGGCCGAGTTCGATTCGCAGGCGAAGAAGGCGATGCAGGCGCTGGCTTCGGCCCGGGCCCAGCAGGATTTGCAGCAGCTGCGCGCCGAGCGCCAGGCCGAGCTGACGGGGCTGCAAGGCATGCAAGGCCAGTCGAGCGCGCTGAGCGCCCTGACCCGCCGCGCCGAGACCATCCGCACCAATGCCGAAGGCTTGCGCATCGTCACCGACATTGGCCAGAAGCCGCTCGACCAGGCCGCCGAGCTGGAGGCGATCCGCAAATCGGTCAGCCAGCCGGCGCTGGGCAATGAGTCGGCGCTGGCCCGCTTGCAGCGCCTGTCGGGCCAGCCCGCTGCCGAGCCGCTGGCGCTTGCAAAGTCCTGATCCGGCTACAATATAGGCCTGAGACGCCGTTCGGTGTCTCAGGTTTTATATTTATAGATTGGAAAGAATATGCAAGCGATCCCCCCATCAGAGTCCCTCATCGAGTATCCGAGCGACTTCCCGATCAAGGTCATGGGTCCGACTCATATCGATTTCGCCCCGACCATTACCACGGTTGTGCAAAAGCACGATCAGGATTTCCATGAAGGCAAGATGGAAGTCCGTCCTTCGGCCAAAGGCAATTACACCGGCCTGACCTGCACCGTGCGCGCCACCAGCCGCGAGCAGCTCGATGCGCTGTACACCGAACTGTCGGCTCACCCGATGGTCAAGATTGTCATGTAAAGAGGTCGCTTCAAAAAGACCGCAGCTTCGTTGTGGCTCCTAGCCGTGCAGGTGCACTGTCTTCGTCGCCGCGCCTCGCTGCGCTCATTTTGAAGCAACCTCTAGTTGTGCTGGCGCTGGAAGGCGGCAATCTCTTCCAGCAGCCAGTCGCGGAACGCCTGCACCTGCGGCTTGCTTGCCGCACCGGGCGGCGTGACGAAGTAGTATTCATCCGGGCTGGGCGTGGCGACGTTGAACAGCCGCAGCAACTGCCCGGAGGCGATCTCCTGCATCGCCACCACATGCCGCACCAGCGCCACGCCGTTGCCATCGGCGGCGGAACGCACCAGCATCGATAAATCCTCAAACAGCAGCCCGCCGGACGGTTCCGGCAGGTCGACCCCGGCTGCGTGCAGCCACGGCGTCCAGCGCTCCACCGAACGCAGCAGCGTGTGCCTCGCCAGGTCGGCCGGCGCGAGCGGTAGCTGCCCACCGCGATAGTGTGGACTCACTACCGGGTAGTACACATCCCCCATTAGCCGCAATACCACCATGCCAGGATAGTTGCCGCGCCCGAAGCGGATGCCGACATCCACGCCCTCGCGCGCCAGATCCTGCATGTGGCCGCTCGATTGCAGCACCACTTCGATATCCGGATGCAGCTCGATGAATTTACCGAGACGCGGCGCCAGCCAGCGCGCCGCAAACGACGGAATCGAGGTGATGGTCAGCCGCTGGTTGATGCTGGCGGCGCGCATGGCGTCGGTGGCGGCGCCGATGTCGGCGAAGGCCTTGCCGAGGAACTGGGCGAATTTCAGGCCGTCGTTAGTTATTTTCACCTGGCGGCCATTGCGCACGAACAGTTGCCGTCCCAGCTCTTCCTCCAGCGCCCGCACCTGGTGGCTGATGGCGCCGTGCGTCAGGTGCAGCTCTTCCGCCGCGCGCGAGAAATTCTCGTGGCGGGCCGCCGCCTCGAAGGCGCGCAATGCGGAAAAATTGGGCAGCCTGCGGGCCATGCTGTGGATAACTTTGTGAATAAAACTAACAAGAATTGCGAAAATATACCGTTATACAGTCACTTACACAAGGTTTACTATGTGAATAAATCTACCTAAGCCGGAGCCGCCATGTCGTTTGAACTGTACGCCGATAGCCTTTTCACCAGCCCGTATGCCTTGTCCGTGTTTGTGGCGCTGACCGAGAAGGGCCTGCCCTTCAGCGTCAAGACGGTGGATCTGGGCAGCGGTGAGCAGAGGCAGGCGGCGTTTGCCGACCGCGCGCTGACCGCCCGCGTGCCGGCGCTGGTGGAAGGTGAAGGTCATGAGCAATTCGTGCTGACCGAGTCGAGCGCCATCACCGAATACCTGGACGAAAGCTTTCCGCCGCCGGAGTACATCGCCCTGTATCCGCAGGACCGCCGCCAGCGCGCGCTGGCGCGGCAAATCCAGGCTTGGGTGCGCAGCGACCTGGTGCCGGTGCGCGTCGAGCGCGATACCGAGACCGTATTCTTCAAGAAGCCGTGCGCGCCGCTGAGCGAGACCGCGCAGACGGCCGCCGCCAAGCTGGTGCACGTGGCGGAACGCCTGGTGCAGGGGCCGCAGCATCTGTTCGGCGACTGGTCGATTGCCGATACCGACCTGGCCATCATGCTGAGCCGGCTGGTGCGCAATGGCGACGAGGTGCCGGTCAAGCTGCGCGAATACGTCGATTTCCAGTGGCAGCGGCCGTCGGTGCAGGCCTGGCTGGCCCGCCACCAGCCAGGATGAAAGTGACGCACAGGCGTATAATGGCCGGATGACGTCTCCTACCTTCCCCGAGATCAAGCATCTCGGCCAAGCCGATTACGACAGCACCTTCGCCGCCATGCGGGCCTTTACCGACGCCCGCACGCCGGACTCGCGCGACGAACTGTGGATCGTCGAGCATGCGCCGGTCTACACGCTGGGCCTGGGCGCCGACCGCGGCCACCTGCTGGCCGGGGCGACGGAGATCCCGGTAGTCCAGACCGACCGCGGCGGCGAAGTCACCTATCACGGCCCCGGCCAGGTGGTGATTTACCTGCTGATGGACCTGCGCCGCAACAAGCCGGGCGGCAAGCTGTATGCCCGCCAATTCGTGCATAAAATCGAGCAGGCGATCATCAATGTCTTGCAGGCGTATAATCTCGTCGGTGAGCGCGTTGAAGGCGCGCCGGGCATTTATATGGCCGGCGGCGATCACAAAGGCGCGAAGATTGCCGCGCTGGGCTTGAAGGTACGCGGCAATGGCTGCACCTACCACGGGCTGTCGCTGAATGTGGCGATGGATCTGGCCCCGTTTTCCTGGATTAATCCTTGCGGCTATGCCGGACTGGAAACAGTCGATATGCGCACCGTTGGCGCGCAGGCAAAGCTGTCGGATGTGCAACAGCAGCTGGCCGAGGAATTAGTCCGCGTCCTGGCGACCAACGAATGAACTGATTATGACCACTGAAACCATCGTAGCGTACAACCCGAGCGAAAAGCAAAAAGGCGCCAGCAAGACTTCGCGCATTCCGATCAAGATCGTGCCGATCGAACAGGTCGAGCGCCTGAAGAAGCCGGACTGGATCCGCGTCAAGGCCGGTTCGCCGAACACCCGTTTCTACGAAATCAAGGAAACGCTGCGCGAGAACAAGCTGGTGACCGTGTGCGAAGAAGCCAGCTGCCCGAACATCGGCGAATGCTTCGGCAAGGGCACGGCCACCTTCATGATCATGGGCGACAAGTGCACCCGCCGCTGCCCGTTCTGCGACGTCGGCCACGGCCGCCCGGACCCTCTGGACAAGGATGAGCCGACCAACCTGTCGCACACCATCGCCAAGCTGCGCCTGAGTTACGTCGTGATCACCTCGGTGGACCGCGACGACCTGCGCGACGGCGGTGCTGCCCACTTCGTCGAGTGCATCTCCAACACCCGCGCGCTGTCGCCGAAAACCCAGATCGAAGTGCTGGTGCCGGACTTCCGCGGCCGCCTGGAAAAAGCGCTGGCGATCTTCGCCGACGGCCTGCCGGACGTGATGAACCACAACCTGGAAACCGCGCCGCGCCTGTACAAGGAAGCGCGTCCGGGTTCGGACTACATGCATTCGCTGAAGCTGCTGAAGGATTTCAAGGCAATGTACCCGAGCGTGAAGACCAAGTCGGGCATCATGGTCGGCCTGGGCGAGACTGACGAAGAAGTGCTGCAAGTGATGCGCGACATGCGCGAGCACGACATCGACATGCTGACCATCGGCCAGTACCTGGCGCCGTCCAACAGCCACCTGCCGGTGCGCCGTTACGTGCACCCGGACGTGTTCAAGATGTACGAAGAAGAAGCCTACAAAATGGGCTTCAAACACGCCGCCGTCGGCGCCATGGTGCGCAGCTCGTACCACGCGGACGAGCAAGCACACAACGTGCTGGCAGCAGGCTAAGTGCCTGGCGCGCCGCCCTGATCGGCGGCGCGCCACAAATGATTTCCTGCCTTATTTCGACGGGGCGTTGTCCACCGCCAGCGCAACCTGCTGTCCCGCCCTGTGCAGGTAGTCTTGATACGCGGGAAGCGCCAGCGCCGCCACCACACCCAGCACCATGGAACCGAGAGTCAGGCCAACCGCCCAGCGCGACCAGGCTTTCTGCACACGGTTGAAGTGTTCGAGGCTTTCCCACTTGCCATTCTTCCAGGCCATCTCGCGGCCCTTGAAGCCTAGCCAAAAGGCGAAGATAAAGCCCACATAAGGAATCAGCGCCAGCAGGCCGATCCAGGTGCGATTGCCGATCGCCCATA
The DNA here is from genome assembly GCF_009857605.1 of Duganella levis. GTDB lineage: Bacteria > Pseudomonadota > Gammaproteobacteria > Burkholderiales > Burkholderiaceae_D > Rugamonas > Rugamonas levis. Next base: position 166,046 of record NZ_WWCT01000011.1, read on the forward strand.
TCCAATTCAGCAGGAAAGCGCCCCAACTCCAGCCTTTCACGCCTTCAGGCAGGGTGTCCGACAGACTGGGTGCAAGCGCGCGTGGCAGCGGCGGCGGTACTGTTCCGTGGATGGCGTTCTCCGCCGGTTTTAGCGAGTTACCACAGGCGTGGCAAAAGGCTGCGTTATCGTCCTGCTGGGTGCCGCATTCTCTACAAAACATGGTGCTTTCCTGGTTGCTTGGAAGTGGACGAAAATTGATTCGATTGAAAAATTTCTACTAGGAATTATTTTAGCTAGATTGATCACAAATAATCTCTCCAATATTCACAAACCAAAGTATTTGTCGGCGCGAAGGCGTAGAACGAAATGTTGGTGCAAAAAAAAAAGCTCCATCAGGAGCTTTTTGATCTGTCGCAGACGGTAGGGCTGAAGGACTTAGGCGTCCAGGCCTTTGGCCAGCACTTCGGCGACGGTCTGGTTTAGATCCTGGCCGCGCTCGGTGGCGAGGGTGTGCAGGCGTTTTACCAGTTCATCATTCAGTTTGACCGCGAATGGCACCAGGCCCAGCGCCTGGTCGCGTTTGCGCTGCTCGCGCTTGTCGATGACGGTGTTATCGGCATTGCCGAAGCCGGCGGCGCCCGGCGCTACCATCTTGCCCATCAGTTTTTTTGCGTCGGCCTTGGCCAGTCCTGTTTTTTTCATGTTGAGTTCCTCTTTAAAGACGCCATTCTACGCGCTTGTCGCCGTAGTACCGTGTCTGGCTACAGCCAGTGCCCGGACAGCATGGTCTCGCACAGCTCGACCCAGGCGCGGGCCGCATGCGACAGGTAGCGGCCGTTCCAGATGTGGGCCAGCCGCCAGTTGATCTCCGGTTCGATCACGCGCACCGCCGCCACCTCGACGCCATTCAGTCGATGGATGAACGGCTCCGGCAGCATGGCCACGCCGACGCCGGCCGATGCCATCGATACCAGCCAATCCCACTGACCGCTTTGCGCCGTGACCACCGGCTCCAGTCCATGCTGCTGGAAGACCTGGCGCAAGGCGCGCGTCAACGCAAATTCATCCTTCAGCAGCACCAGCGGCATCGACGCCAGATTGGACAGCTTGATGGTCGCCGCATTGCGGCGGAAGGTATCCGGCTTGGCCACGGCCCAGATGGGAAACTTGGCCACTTCCTTCGATTGCAAATCCAGCGACGGATCGACCGGCGACACGGTCATGCCGAGTTCCAGCTCGCCGGTCGCCACCAGCCGTTCGATGACCTGGCCGGTATCTTCGCGCAGCGTCAGTTCAATGTCGGGATGCCGTTCGCGGAACGCCTTCAGCACCGGCGTGAACAGCAGGTTGATCATCGGCGGAATGCCGACCGTCAGGTGGCCGCGCTGCAAAGCCTTGGTATCTTGTAGCTCGGTGTTCAGCAGGCGCATGGAGTTGAGCATCTCCTGTCCGCGCTCAAACACGATGCGGCCGGCGTCGGTCAGCACCAGCTTGCGGCCGTGCCGTATCAGCAGCGCTTCGCCGACTTCGTCCTCCAGTTGCCGCACCATTTTGCTGATGGTCGACTGCGTGACGTGCATCGATTCGGCCGCCTGGGTAAAGCTGTTCAGCTGCACGGTGGTGACGAAATAACGGAGCGAGCGGATGTCCAAAATAGTCCCGTAGCGTTCGGTGATGAATCATGAATTTTACGCCAAGGGCGTTATACTCGGCCGGAGTGAAACGCTAAAACAGTGGCATCGTCCGGGAACGCAAATGAGTGTACGCATTGAGGAGTCGTGGAAGCAGCGGTTGCAGGGGGAGTTTGAGCAGCCGTATTGGGAATCGCTGACGTCCTTCGTCCGCGCCGAGTATGCGGCCACGCAGTGCTGCCCGGCTGGCAAGAATATCTTCCGTGCTTTCGATTTGACGCCGTTTGATGACGTCAAAGTCGTTATCCTCGGACAGGACCCGTATCACACGCCCGGTGCGGCGATGGGCTTTTGCTTCTCGGTGCCGGAGGGGAATCGGCCGCAGCCCAGCTTGCAGAACATCTTTCAGGAGCTGCATAACGATCTGGGCGTCGAGCGTCGCCAGACGGATCTCAGCGACTGGGCGCAGCAGGGCGTGTTCTTGCTGAACAGCGTGCTGACGGTGCGGGCGCGTGAAGCCGGTTCGCACGCCAATCACGGCTGGGAGACCTTCACCGACAGCGCCATTCGCGCACTGTCGCAGCAGCGTGAGCGCATCGTTTTCATTTTGTGGGGCAGCTATGCCATCGCCAAGCGCGCGTTGATCGATAGCGGCAAGCATCTGGTGATTACGTCGCCGCATCCCTCGCCGTTCTCCGCGCATAAGGGCTTCTTTGGCAGCAAGCCGTTTTCGCGGGCGAACGATTATCTGGCCGCCAATGGTCAGACGCCGATCCACTGGGCTTGAATATCCAGCGCGCGCTCGATGAACCACACCAGCGCCACCAAGGCGATGACGGCGGAGCCGCCGGTCAGCAAGTGGTGGTAGAAGCGGGTCCGGCGCAGCAAGAACGCCACCGGCAGGAACACGGCGACGATGCACAGCTGGCCAATCTCCACGCCCAGGTTAAAGCCGAACAAACTCGCCAGCAGCGCGCCTTTTGGCAGTCCAAGGTCGATCAGCACGCTGGCAAAGCCGAAGCCGTGTATCAGGCCGAAACCGAATGCCGCCCACGGCCGCCGTCCGCGAAACAGTGGGTAGACGTTGTTTACCGCCGCCAGAATTACTGAGGCGGCGATGGCCGATTCCACCAATCGCGAAGGCAGCGATATCAGCGACAGGCTGGCCAGCGTCAACGTCAGCGAGTGCGCCAGCGTGAACGCCGTCACCACTTTCAGCACGTCGATGAAGGCGCCGCGCAGGTTGTTGGCCGGCGCGGCCAGCAGCACCGCCGGCAGCAGCAGCGACAGCAGGAACAGGATGTGGTCGTAGCCGATCCAGATATGCCAGACGCCGTCCTTGACGTAGGCGCTGAACTGGCGCCACTGGTCCGGTGCCGCCAGCGACAGGCGTTGTTGCGCATGGCTAGGTTCGAAAATCGCAGTGGAGGTGACGCCCGCATGCGTCAGCCGCAGCAAGCCTTTGTGCTGCGGATCGAGATCGGCAAACAGGCGGTAGCCGATGATCAGCGTGGCCGGCGACGATGGGCAGGTGGCGGTGAAGCGCAGCACGCTGTAGGCGCCATCGGTATGGTCGTCGATCAGTTGCTGGCCGACTTGTACGCTGCAGGCGCCGGCGTCGGTCGCCAGATTGAAGCGTTCCAATGCGTAGGCGGCAATCGCGGCGTGGCGGGTGCGGATTTCGTCCCATGTCAGCTTGCCGTCGCCATCCTGGTCAAGGCCGATGGCGTAGTCCAGGTCGCGCAGCGCGATATCCCACTGGCCGGTGACCTTTTCGCCCTGCACGTCGAGCGACAAATAGCTGTCGCTGGGTTTGTGCGCGGACGCTGGCAGCATGGCGCAGCACAACAGCAAACCAAGTAGCCATCGTTTCATCATGTCCCCGCTTGCAGTTGGTGGATCAGCCGCGTGGCGGCGGTATCTTCGGTGTGATGGGTGGCGACCCAGTCGATCACCGGTTTGGCAGCGGCGGCATCGCGTGCCTGCACGGCGGCTTGCAGATAGATGCGGATGTCGGCGGGTTCTTTTTGCACGTCCCAGTTTTTGCGCGCCAAGGTCAGCGCAGTTTTGGCGTCGTGACGCAGCAGCAGTTCAAACCGCGCTTGTTCGCGCTGGTGGACGGTGTCGCCGCGTTGGGCAGCGGCGTCGAAGCGCGCGGCCAGTTCGCGCACATCGGTTTGCGTCGCGCTTTGCTTGCCGGCTTGTTGCAGGGCGAGTGCGCGGCGTAGCAGCAGTGCGTCGATGCGTTCCTGGTCGTGCAGAAGTTCCAGTACGTCGGCGGCGCGGTTTTGTTCCAGCAGCAGGTCGGCGTAGGCGCCCAGCAGATAGCTGTCGCGTGGACTCAGCGTCAGTGCGCGGCGGAAGCGGGCTTCGGACGTTGCTGCGTCGCCGCGCCGCTGGGCCATTTCCGCCAGCAGCGTCAGTGCCCAGACGCGCAAGTCCTGCGGTGCGTTGGCGCTGCGGGATAGCGTCAGGTCTAGCAGCTGTTCGCTGGCGGCGGCTTTGCCGGTGACGGCGCCGATGTTGGCGATGCAGGTGATGGCCACAAGTTCGATCGACAGGCCGGACACGCGCGCGCAGCTGACGGTGGCGCCGGTGTAGTCGCCTTGTACGGTTTGCACGGTGGCTTGCGTCAGCCATGCCTGGACGTTTTGCGGTTCGGACGCCAGCACCGCCTTCAGGTCGGCCAGCGCCGGCGTGAATTGGTGGGTGCTTTGCAGCAGCGTGGCGCGCAGCAGTCGGACATCGGTCGGTGGCTCGGCTTGCTGCCACCAGGGGGCGAGTGCGGATTCCGCGTAGCCCAGGTAGCGTGGATCGGTTTCGCTGCGCGCCAGCGCGATGTAGCGGCGGGCGATGGTAGCGGCCAGCGTGATGTCGTTCGGGCTGGCGTTCAGTTGGCTGCGCAAGCGGCGCAGTTCCTGTTGCGCAGGATCGCCCCGGCGCGGCACGGTTTCCACCACCAACTGGCCGCTGGCGGGAATGTAGGGGGCCGACTGTGCGATAGCGGTCACGCAGCACGCCAGCAGAAGTATGAGTTTATGCATGATGAATAAGGGCGGACGTGTTGGCGTCCGCCCTGGTGAGTTACTTCAGTACGACTGGCTCGGTATCTTCCGGTGCGGTAGCGACGATGCTGTCGATCGCTTGCGGTTCGGTGGTGGTTTCGCTGCCGTCACCGATGATTGCCAGTACTGCCGTGAAAAACGCATCTACCATTGAGACCGGAGGCGGCGTCGTAACGGGCGGCGTAGGCGCTTCATAGTGGCTGCTGCTGCCACCGCAGGCGCTGAGTGCCAGCAGCGCGCTCAGGCCTAACATCAGGCTGAGTGTTCTCATGGCAGCCTCCGCGCGGCTTGGGCCACGGCGCCGGTTTGCGGCGAACCGGCCAGCGGCGTTTTCAGATACGGGAAGCTGGTGTTAAAGAAGCTGTCGTCCAGATAAGCGCCGTCGGTGAAGTGCAGTCCGCCAGCAGGTGCATCGGCCGGTGCGCAGCCGAGGTTCAGCGTGCACAGTTTGCCCATCACCACGCGCAGCGCGATATCGACCACGTCATCGCCGGGACGACGGCCGTTAGGGAAGCCGGCGTTGTCGCCACCGATCACGCCCAGGCGGTTCTGGCTACCCATGGCGACCGCTGGCGTGCTGGTATTCAGGCGCAGCATTTCGGACGGGGTGACAGTGGCTGGCTGGTTCAGGCCTTTAACGCCGGTCAGGAACGCGGCCACCAGGTCATTACGCGGGAAGTTGGTCGGCGCCTTGGCGCCGGCGCTGCCGTACAGGATTTCAATCAGCGCCGGCAGCGTTGGATTGGTCACGTAGGTGGCAAACTGGGTATCGCCGGAAGGCTTGCTGGCGTTGAAGGTGTCTTTATCCTTCAGGCCGATCACTACTTCGTTCACCAGCGGCATGCCGAGGCGCGATACCTGCGTCCAGGCGCCGCCTTCTTTCGATGGCGTGCCAGTGTTTGGTGTCGGATTCAGCAAACGGCCCTGGCGCACGCTGGCGGTGGTCCAGCCGCCGATCACCGGATCGCTGCTGCCAGCGGCGGTCAGGCAGGAGGCCGCCACTTCCATTTCGATGGCGGTGACGTTTTTGCCGGCCAGATCATCCTTGGCGGCGCTTTCCGCGTTGGCGGCAAATTCGGTGGCCGGCGCCTTGATGTTCACCAGATCGAAGGTCTCGCCCAGATTGACCACGAACGGGTCTTTGCGCTGGCCGACGAACACCCGCGCCGGCGTGCTGCAACCGGGGATGTTGACGCTGTAGACGTGCGCCGCCGCATAGGCCGCATAGTTCGGAATCGACTTGTTGCCGATGTTGTCGAGCGGTTTGTCGAAGGTGGTGCCGCCATCGGCGGCGTTGGTGACGGCGGCCTTGGTGCCGGTACGGCGGTCGCCGCGCACCACGTTGATGGTGTAGGTTTCACGGATGTTGGCGCCGGCCGCGTTAGGCGCGGCGATGGCGCCGCCGTTGATCACCAGCGGAATCGACACCTGCTTGCCCCCCACGGTCAGCTTGGTGTCCTTGTTGGTGTTATTGAAGCGGAACTGGAAGGTCAGGTCTTCCTTGGCGTCGCCGTTGTTGTCGATGTGGATCTCGTACAGCGCGTTCGGGTCCATGGCGAAGTAGTTGGGGCCGGCGCCGGGGTCTTGCAGCGGCACGTAGTCGGCAATCAGCGTGACGAAGGCGCTGCGGCCGGTTTCGTAACTGCGGAACATATAGAAGTCGGTGCCGTCGACCTTGGGGCTTTGCGTAATGAACGGTGCTTCGCGATGGCTGGACGCCATTGCGGCCGGCAGATACGCGCCGGCCAGTGTGCCAATAACCGCCAGGCGCACGGCTTGATTGATGATAGTTTGCATCTCGCTTCCTCCGAATGAGTAGACCTTCTGTGGGTACTGCAGGCTGATATACGCAGCGGACTGCGCGTCAGATTCAGATTTAATAAGATTAATTTTCAGAAACTATGGCTAAGGGTCAGCCGCAGCGTACGCGGCTCGACCGGATGGAAGTGCACATCGCCGACGCCCCCGGCCGGCTCGCCCGCCAGACGCGAGGTGTAGTAGTAATCGATATCGCTGGCGCGGCGGTTGAACAGGTTGAAACCGTCCAGCGTCAGCTTGGTGCGTTGATTCAGTTGATAGCCGATGCGGCCGTAGGCCAGCGTGGTGGCGGCCGAGCGCACGCTGTTGTCCTCGATTAGCGGGCGCTGGCCGAAATAGCGCAGCTCAAAGCCGCCGAACCAACGGCCGATATCCTTGATCGTGACGCCGAACGACGCCACCTTGTCGAGCGCTTCCGGCACGTAATTGCCCACCGGGTCGCTCTGGCGGTAGCGCGCATGCGACACCGCCAGGTCGAGGTCGAACAGCAGCCACGGCGCGGCGATGTAGTGGTTGTTCCATTCAACGCCGGTGCGGCGGCTGGCGCGGCTGGCTTCGGTCTGGCCGCTGTCGCCGGCGTAGACCAGTTCCGAATCGATATCCAGTGCCCATAGCGACAAGGAACTTTGCAGGCCCGGCAGCCATTCGCTGCGCACGCCCAGTTCGGCGCCGCGCGTGCCCACCAGCGGCGGCGCCGGATCGGGGCCGGTGACGCCGCGCGCGTCGTTGCTGTGGAAGCCGGCGCCGTAGTTGATGAAGTATTCGGTCCTGGCCCACGGGCCGAAGATCAGCGACAGCTTGGGCGAGAACTTGTGCGCATTGGCGCTGTCGTCGTTGACCTTGAAGCGGTAGGCGTCATAGCGCAGGCCGGCGATGCTGCGGAAGGTTGGCGTCCAGTAGCTGGTGTTGTCCGCATACAGGCCGACGCTGGCCTCGTTGACGCGGTCCTCACGAACGGTAGACAACCGTTGGCGTCCCTCGGTGGCGTACAGGCCGATGGGGGCGATGTGGTCGTAGCGTGCCTGCACGCCCAGCTGGTTGCGCATGTCGATGCCGCCGACGTTGCTCAGCCAGGCCTGGCTGACGCTGCCGCCGCCCATGGTGCGGCGTTCGCTTTGCTGGAACTGGTCGCCGTGCGCCGGGTCATTCAGCAGATAGGTGAAGTTGCTGTACAGGTCGAGACTGGAGCGCACCAGGTAGGCCGAGGCCTGCGTCACGTGGTCGCTGTCGCGGCGGTGCATATTCCAGGCCAGGCTGGTGCGCGAGGTGTCGCCGCCGTCGGTGGGATCAAGGCTGCCGAAGCGGCCGATCAGGCCTTGCTGCACGGCGCGCAGCGGTACCTGGTCGGTGGCGTTCCAGCGGTTGCGGTAAGCCATGGCGGTGATGCTGTAGCCGTCCTGCGCGTCGCCGTGGCTGTAGCGCAGCGTGCCGCTGTATTTGCGCACCTGCTCCGGGGTTTGCCAGGGGCCGTTGTTGCGGCTGACTTCCAGCCCGTACAGCAGCGTGCCGCCGGCGGCGGCAAAGGAGTCGGCCAGTACGCCGCGCTGGTAGCCGTAGCTGCCGGCGGTCAAGCTGGCGATGCCCTGCTTCAGTTGGTCGCTGAGGCCGATGTGGGCCGCGCCTGCCGAGGAGAAGTCGCCCTCGTCGGCGAAGTAGCTGCCTTTCTTGTAGTCGATGCGCTGCACCAGCTCGGGAATCAGGAAGTTGAGGTCGGAATAGCCCTGGCCGTGCGCGTTGCTGCGCATATTGACCGGCACGCCGTCGACCCAGGTGGCGAAGTCGGTGCCGTGGTCGAGGTTGAAGCCGCGCAGGAAGTATTGGTTGGCCTTGCCGTCACCGCTGTGCTGGGTGACGATCATGCCGGGCACGAACTCCAGCAGCTCGCCGGTGCGCAGCGCCGGACGGTTGGCGATCAGGTTGGCCGTCACCGTGCCCTGGCTGGCGGCGTCGGAGGTGCCGACTGCATTGTCGTAATGGCCCAACACTGTCACGCTGGCCAGCGCGCCGGTGCTATCCTCGGTGGCGAGTGCCATCCCATGCAGTGTGGTAGCCAGTAACGTCGCCGATACTGCCGCCATCGTGCCTCTGATTGTCATCTGGTCCCCCCGCCTGCATTATTGGATGCTACATGTTGTTATGCTTATACGAAGGCAAGTTTCAATTGGATTCAGGATTTTGTTTGTGCTGCGTTGGGAATATGGTAATTTTCTTCATCTTCCGATTAAGGCATGCCGTGTCCGACGCTCACACTCTCGATCCCCAACAGCTGCGCACCTGGTTGAACGGCGCCGCGCTGCACGACGCCGCAGCCTTCCGTTCGCTGTATGACGCCACTTCGTCGAAACTGTTTGGCTTCGCGCTGCGTATATTAGGTAAGCGCGAACTTGCTGAAGAAGTGTTGCAAGAGAGTTTCGTCGCGATCTGGCACAACGCCGGTACTTATCAAAGCCACCTGGCCGCACCGATGACATGGATGACCACCATCGTGCGCAACAAGGCTTTCGATTTGCTACGCCGTAGCGATGTCGCCGCCGAAATCGATGGAGACCCGTTTGACGCCGCTATCATGAATGCACTGCACGACCCTGCCGCCACGCCGATGGAGGCGCTGGAACTCAGCCGCGACGCCACCGCACTGGCCTATTGCATGTCCGCGCTGGAAGGCCTGCACCGCCAGGTGGTGGGACTGGCGTTCTTTCATGATTTGTCGCACAGCGAAGTGGCGCAGCAGATGGCGCTGCCGATCGGGACCGTCAAGACCTGGATACGCCGCAGCCTGGAAAAGCTGAAGACGTGCCTGGCCAAGGGAGAGCGTCCATGAACATTCGCGACAATGCGCCATTGCGCGAAAAGCTGGCGGCAGAATATGTCCTCGGCACGCTGAAAGGCGGCGCCCGTCGCCGCTTCGAGGGATATCTGCACAACGACGCCGCACTACGCCGCCTGACGGCCGAGTGGCAGGACCGGCTGGTGCCGATGGCCGAGTTTTCCACAGCGGTGACGCCGCGCAATCACGTATGGGCCGGCATCGAACGGCGCCTGAATCTGCGGCCGGCGCAAGCCGGCTGGCTGGCGTCGCTGACCTTCTGGCGTTCGCTGGGTCTGGTCTCGACCGCGATGGCGGCCCTGCTGGTGGTGGTGATCGGCACGCGCGTGCTGGATCAGCCGCAGCTCGATTACGTCGCCACGCTGACCGATGAAAAATCGCAGACCGCACTGGTGCTGACCGGCGATACGCATCGCAAGGCGCTGACCGTGCGCCTGGTCGGCAACGCGCCGGTGGCCAGCGACAAGACGCTGCAGCTGTGGGCGGTGCCGAAGCAAGGCCATCCACGTTCGCTCGGCCTGCTGGCTGACAAAGGTGAAGTCAAGCTGGCGCTGGGCAGCAATGCCGTCGGCGACGACGTCGCGCTGCTGGCGGTATCGCTGGAGCCGAAAGGCGGCTCGCCCGATCCGAATGGTCCAACTGGCCCTATACTCTACAAAGGCGCGTTGGTACGCGTAATGTAAAGAAGGAGCAGCATGGACGCGGAAAAATTCAATACCGACTACTTCAACCAGTTCGGCAAAGGCACATTGCCGGACCATCTGGGCATCGTCATCACTTCCGTCAAGGAAGGCGAGATTGTGGCGGAATTCGCCGTGAGCGGCTATCATCTCGCGCCGAACGGTTTCCTGCATGCGGGCAGCGTGGTCACGCTGGCCGATACGGCTTGCGGCTATGCGTGCTTCTCGCATCTGCCGGAAGGCGCGCAGAACTTCACCACCATCGAGTTGAAATCCAATCACCTCGGCACCGCGCGCGAAGGCACGGTGGTGGCAACCGCCACGGCGGTGCATCTGGGCCGCACCACGCAGGTGTGGGACGCCACGGTCATCAACAAGGCCACTGGCAAAACAATAGCGTTGTTCAGATGCACGCAAATGATCTTGTACCCCAAATAATCTGATAAATTGCAGTAGAAGCCGAGCCCCCGCTGAATTCTCTTTATCGTTTTTAATCAGGACTGATATGAAAAAATTCATCAAACGGCTTGGCTGCGGCCTGCTGCTGGCCTCTTCGCTGGCCATGGCGCAAACGCCCTATACCGAGGACTCGACTTACCAAGGCCTGGGCGGCAAGGAAGGCATCAAGAAGATCGTCGATACCTTCATCACGCTGGTGCTGGCCGACCCGCGCATCAAGGAAAGTTTCACCGACTTCGACATCCCGCAACTGAACGTGCGCTTGCAGGAGCAGTTCTGCGAGTTCGCCGGCGGCCCGTGCAAGTACACCGGCAAATACCACGACAAGGCGATGGAGGGCGTGGGCCCGGTGCGCGATATGAAGACCGTGCACCAGGATCTGAAGATCACCAACGCCATGTTCAATGCGCTGACCGAGGATTTGCAGATCGCGATGGAACAGCACAATGTGCCGAGCCGCGTCGCGCTCAAGCTGGTCGCCAAGCTGGCGCCGATGCAGCGCGATATCGTCACCAAGTAATCCATCAGGAGCATAACAATGAAAAAAATCATTCCAGCCTTGATGGCTGCGTTGGCGGTATTGCCATCTGCCGGCGCCTACGCACAATCGTCGCCCGACATGGGCAAGCTGCTGGCCACCGGCGGCGTGATTCAGGTGGAAGGTGCGGGCGGCGGCGGCATTACGCCGTGGGCACTGATCAGCGGCTACGGCTCGCGCGACAGCTGGGGCGCGAATGCGCACTACACCTACATCAATACGCAGGACTACAAGCTGGGCAGCTACGGCGTGGCGATCGGCATCGCCGACCGGCTCGAAGTATCGTTCGCCAACCAGGAATTCAAGGGCAGCCTGGCGCCGCTGGATAAGCTGAATATCAAGCAGGACATCGTCGGCCTCAAACTGAAGGTGCTGGGCGATGCGGTGTATGAGCAGGACAGCTGGGTGCCGCAGGTGGCGATCGGCTTGATGTACAAGAAGAACAAGGGCGTGCGCGGACTGGAGGCGCTGGGCGTCACCAACGTCAAGCAGCTGGGCGCCAAGGACGATCATGGCTACGACTACTACGTCTCGGCCACCAAGATCTACCTGGAACAAAGCCTGCTGCTAAATGCTACGCTGCGCGCCACGCGCGCCAACCAGATGGGCATCCTCGGTTTCGGCGGCGACCGCAATGACGATACGCGCTTGATGCCGGAGTTCTCGGCCGCCTACCTGATCACCCGCAAGGTGGCGCTCGGCGCCGAGTACCGCCGCAAGCCGCACAATCTCGGCGTGGACAACGAGAAGGCGTATTACGACGCCTTCGTCGCCTGGTTCCCGACCCGGAATGTGTCAGTGACGGCCGCCTATGCGGAGCTGGGTGACATCACCATCTTCAACCCGAAGAAGCAGCACGGCCTGTACCTGTCGCTGCAGGCGGGCTTCTAGTAGGATTTGTAGGGCAGGAATTTGCCGCTCAGGACTACCTGCACGCGGTCGCCCTTCGGATCGGCTTCTCGCTGGATATCCATCGAGAAGTCGATCGCGCTCATGATGCCGTCGCCGAATTCCTCGTGTATCAATTCCTTGATGGTGGTGCCGTAGACGCTGACGATTTCGTACCAGCGGTAGATCAGCGGATCGGTCGGCACGGCGGTCGGCAGCGAGCCTTTGTACGGCACGATTTGCAGCCACGCCGCTTCCTCGTCGGTCAACGCGAACAATTCCTGCGCCTTGTCGGCCTGCGCGCGGCTGAAGGTCATCTGGCCCAGCAGCGCGGCGGTCGTCCACTCCTTGCTTTGGCCGAATTCCTTGGCCAGGTCGCCCCAGCGCAGACCTTTGGCCACCTTGGCCGAGATGATTTTTTGCGTGACTTGATTGCGGTCCATGAGATTTCTCCTTTAGTTGGAACGGTGGACCAGGAAGTCCACCAGATGATTGCGTAAGGGGTAGAACTGCGGATCGTGGTGCATGCCGGCGCGCGTGCGGTTCTTCGGCAGCGGGTTGGCGACGACTTCCGCGATGCGCGCCCGCGGTCCGTTCGACATCAGCATGATCTTGTCCGACAGCAGAATCGCTTCGTCGACGTCGTGTGTGATCATGAAAACCGTTTGGTGGGTGGCGGCGCAGATCTTCAGCAGCTCGTCCTGGATCACGCCGCGCGTCAACGCATCCAGCGCGCCAAAGGGTTCATCCAGCAGCAGCATCTTCGGCTCGATGGCGAAGGCGCGGGCGATGCCGACACGCTGCTTCATGCCGCCCGAAAGTTCGGACGGCTTCTTGTGCTCCGCCTGCGACAGGCCGACCATGGCGATGAAGCGTTTCGCGTGGTCGATCCTGTCCACCTTGCTCCAGTCGGGATAGCGCGACTGCACGGCGAACAGCACGTTCTCCAGCACCGTCAGCCATGGCATCAGCGCGTGGCCCTGGAATACCACGCCGCGTTCCAGCCCAGGTCCGCTGATCTCGCGGTTGTTGATAAACGCGTGGCCTTCGGAGGCCGACTCCAGCCCGGCCAGCACATTCAGGATGGTGGATTTGCCGCAGCCGGAATGGCCGATCACGCACACGAATTCCCCTTGTTCGATATCGAAGGAGACGTCTTCAAACACCGGCGGCGCCGATGGCGCGTAGCGCTTGGCCAGTCCCTGCACGCGCAGGAAGGAGAGATTATTCGACATAGGTCACCAGTTTTTGCAGTCGTCCCAGCACCAGGTCCAGCAGCATGCCCACTACGCCGATCAGCACAATGGCGAACAGCACGCTGGTCAGCGACAGGTTGTTCCATTCATTCCAGACGAAGTAGCCGATGCCGGTGCCGCCCACCAGCATCTCGGCGGCCACGATCACCAGCCAGGCGATGCCCATCGAGATGCGCATGCCGGTCAGGATGGTCGGTGCGGCGGCCGGCAGGATCACGCACAGCGCGGTGCGCAGCGGGCCGACTTCCAGCGTGCGGGCGACGTTGAGCCAGTCGCGCCGCACCGAGGCGACGCCGAAGGCGGTGTTCATCAGCATCGGCCACAAGGCGCAGATGAAGATGACGAACATGCCGGACAGCGAGGAGTCCTTGATGGTGTAAAGCGCCAGTGGCATCCACGCCAGCGGCGAGATCGGCTTGAGGATCTGCACGTAGGGATTCAGCGCGCGCTGCATCAGCGGCGACATGCCGAGCACGAAGCCGACCGGGATCGCCACCACGGCGGCCAGCAGGAAGCCGATGCCGACCCGCGCCAGCGAGTAGCCCAGCTGGATGCCGATGCCTTTGTCGTTAGGGCCGTTGTCGTAGAACGGATGCGCGAGATGGCCGGCGGCGGCGCTGGCGAATTCCAGCGGCGTCGGGAAGCCGCCGCTGCGCTTCGGCGCTTCCACGCTCTTGCCCATCAGCGCGGCGTATTCGGCGTCGGCGGCGCTAGCGGTGGCCGCGTCAGCGCCGGCCGATGTCGGCAGCGTGGCGAGGTGCCAGGCGCCGACCACCAGCAGCAAGAGCAGCAGCGACACCAGCGTCGCCCGCAGATTCAGCGAAGCGTGCATCAGCGGCTGCTCCGCTTGATGGCGAAGCTGTCCGCATACGCCGCCGGCCTGGCCGGATCGAACACCTTGCCCATCACCGTAATCGGCTTGTTGACGCCCTGCGGCACCGGCTGGCCCAGTTCCTTCATGTGCTTCCTGGCGTCGGTCAGCAGCAGCACTTTTTCGGTGATGGCCTGGTAGTCGATATCGTCCTTGATATAGCCCCAGCGCTTCATCTGCGTCAAAATCCACACGCCCATCGAGTACCACGGCACCGGATCGAAACCGGCGCGGGTCGGCACGTTGCGCACATTGCCCAGGCCATCGGCGAACTTGCCGGTCAGAACTTGCGCGACCACGGTCTCCGGCTGGTTCAGATAGGCCGCCGGCGAAATCACTTTCGCCACCAGCGCGCGGTGCTGCGGGTCGTTGGCCATGGCTGCGGCGGTCAGCACGGCGCGGAACAGCGCGGCGAAGGTGTTCGGGTTCTGGCGCACGAATTCGTCCGGCGCCCCGAAGGCGCAGCAAGGGTGGCCGTCCCAGATGTCCTTCGACAGCATGTGGATGAAGCCCACTTCGTCGTACACGGCGCGCTGGTTGAACGGGTCCGGGCCGAGGAAGCCGTCGATATTCCCGGCGCGCAGATTGGCCACCATCTCGGGCGGTGGCGTCACGCGCAACTGTACGTCGCGGTCGGGATCGAGGCCATGCTCCGCCAGGTAGTAGCGCAGCAGGTAGTTGTGCATCGAGTATTCGAACGGGATGGCCAGCTTGAAGCCCTTCCACTGCTTGGGATCGCGCTTGTCCTTGTGCTTGACGTGCAGCGTGATGGCCTGGCCGTTGATGTTCTGGATGGTGGCGATGCGCATCGGCTGCGGCGCGGCGCCGCCCAGGCCGAGCGACATCGCCAGCGGCATCGGCGACAGGAAGTGCGAGGCGTCGTGTTCCTTGTTGATGATCTTGTCGCGGATCAGGGCCCAGCCGGCGGTCTTGTTCAGCGTGACGTTGAGACCCTGCTTGCGGTAGAAGCCCAACGGATCGGCCATGATCAGCGGCGCCGCGCAGGTGATGGCGATGAAGCCGACCTTCAGGTCTTTTTTCTCCAGCGCGCCATTGGCGCCGCTGGTTTCCTGCGCCATGGCCTGCATCGCGCCGACCGGCAGCAGGCTGGCGATGGCGGCGCGCGCGGTGTTGGCGCCGACCGCGCGCAGGAAGTCGCGGCGCTGCCGCGCTTTCGGGAACAGCGCGCGCAGCAGCGATTCCTCGACGACGTCGTTGCTGAGTTGTTCGATGGAGGCGCTTTCGTCGGCCGCGTGTTCGGCGGCGCTGGCGTGACGTCCGCAGCCGCATGCCAGGGCCGGACGGTCGGCGTCATAAGAACGGAAGATCGACATGGACTACTCCTTGAGTGGTTATGTCGACCATTACTCGCAAGCGCCGGGCCACGCGCCGGCGGCTGTAGTGCTTCCCCTACATCAGACTTTGATCAGCTGGTGCTGCACGGCGTACAACGCGATGCCGACGTCGTTGCTGGTGGCGGTCTTCTCCAGGATGCGTGCACGATAAGTGCTCACCGTGTTGGAACTGACGCCCAATTCCAGTGCAATCTGCCCCACGCTGCGGCCGGCGGCGATGGCCTCGAACACCTGGTATTCGCGCTGCGACAGCATTTCGTGCGGCAGCTTGGGGGCGGTGCCGGGAGCCAGCGAGCCGCCGTTGGCGACCAGGCGGATGGCGGCCAGCAGTTCGTCGGCGTCGGCGCTTTTATTCAGGTAGCCTGCCGCCCCCAGTTTGTAGCAGCGCTGCGCGTACTGTTTTTCCGGATAGGTGGACAGCATCAGCACCGGCAGCCGCGGCGCGCGGCGTTTCAGCTCCGCCAGCACTTCCAGCCCGTCCAGCAGCGGCAGCGCGATATCCAGCAGCACCATGTCGATCGCCTGGATGCCGGCCTGGCGCAGCGCTTCCGGGCCGTCGGCGCATTCGGCGGCCACTTCGATGTCGCCGGCGTCGGCCAGGATCTGTTTCAGGCCTTCGCGCACCACGCGGTGGTCGTCGCACAGCAGCACGCGGATCATGCGGCGGCCTTGCGTGTCAGCGGCATGGTCAGGCGCACGCGGGTGCCGACGCCAGCGTCGCCGGCTTCGATGTCGAGCGCGCCGCCGAAATGCAGCGCGCGTTCGCGCATGCCCATCACGCCGTAGGAGCGCTGGTCGCTGAGGCGCGCAGCGGCGGCGCCAACGCCGTTGTCGGCCACTTCCATCTGCAATTCATGCGGCAGCAGGTGGATGCGGATGCGCGCCGTGCTGGCGCCCGAATGGCGCGCCACGTTGCTCAGCATCTCCTGGAAGATGCGGAACACGGCGGTGGCCTGCTGCGCTTCCGGCGCCGGCGCTTCGGGCGAGTCGATGATGTCGGCGTCGCAGACAATCTCGGTGGCGTCGGCAAATTCCTGCAACTGCCATTCCAGCGCCGCCACCAGGCCCTGATGATCGAGGATGCTGGGACGCAGGTCGGTGATGATGCGGCCGACGTCTTCCACCGCCGTTTCGATCAGGCGGTTCATGG
Organism: Duganella levis; assembly: GCF_009857605.1. Classification (GTDB taxonomy): domain Bacteria; phylum Pseudomonadota; class Gammaproteobacteria; order Burkholderiales; family Burkholderiaceae_D; genus Rugamonas; species Rugamonas levis. The sequence goes on from NZ_WWCT01000011.1 coordinate 182,566, forward strand.
TGGTGCATTTGTCGGCCAGCGGTAGCTGGTCGTGGACGCGGCGGGCGATCCAGTTGACGTCGAACTTCAGCGCCACCAGCAGGCTGCCCAGTTCATCGTGGATTTCGCGCGCGATACGCTGGCGTTCCTGCTCGCGCACCGCCTCGGTGTGGGCCGACAGCTGGCGCAGTTGCAGCAGCGCCTGCGACAGTTCAGCGGTGCGTTCGGCCACGCGCTGTTCCAGTTCCAGGCGCGCGCGCTGCAGCGCTTCCTCGGTCTGTTTGCGTTGGGTGATGTCGGTGAAGGTGATGACGGCGCCACGTACCTCGCCCAGGTCGATGACCGGGTGCGACGAGTATTCGGCGTTGAAGCGGCTGCCGTCGCCGCGCCAGAACACTTCCTGGTCATTGCGGCATGGGCGGCCGGTGCGGAAGGCCAGGAAGATCGGACATTGCTGCTCTTCGTAGTGGCTGCCGTCGGGATGCGAGTGGTGGATCAGGTCATGCATGTTCTGGCCCAGCACCTGGGCGGTGCTGTAGCCGAGGATCTCGGCGCCGGCGCGGTTGATGAAGGTGCAGCGGCCATCGAGGTCGACGCCGAACATGCCGTCGCCGGTCGATTCCAGCAACAGCGTCAGCTTGTCATGCCAGGCGGCCTGCATGGCCGTTCAGCTCTTCAGCGATTCGTCCAGCAGCTTGTGCAGCGCAGGGAAATCCGGTTCGCCCAGATAGCGCTTGAGGATTTTGCCGTCCTTGCCGATGACGAAGGTGGTCGGCGTCATCGAGACGTTGCCGTAGGCCTTGGCAGCCGAGCCATCGCTGTCCAGCGCGACCTTGAACGGCAGCTGGCGCGTTTCGGCATAGTTGGCGACGTAGTTGGCCGGGTCGTAGCTCATCGCCACGGCGACGAACTCCAGGCCCTGGCCCTTGAATTTGTTGTAGGTCTCGACCATCTTCGGCATCTCGCCCACGCAGGTGGTGCACGAGGTGGCCCAGAAGTTGACCATCACGACCTTGCCCTTCAGGCTTTCCGGCGTGATTTTCTCGCCGTTGAGGCTGATGAAGGTGAGCTGCGGCGCCACCTCGCGCTTGGCCAGCGCGGTGTAGCCGCCGAAACCGACGGCGGCGATCACCACGGCGGCGATGACCGGTTTGATCCAGGCGCGAGAAGAGGAACTCATTGTGTGCTCTGCGAATTGGTATTGGCGGTATTGGCAGGCTGAGGCTGGTACTGCTTCAGCTCTTCGTCGCTGATGTATTCAAACACCTTGACCACCTTCATCACGCCGCTGACGCCGCGGGCGATGTCGGCGCCGATCTGGCCTTCGCGCTGGGTCACGCGACCCTGCAGGTAGACCACGCCGCGCTCGGTCACCACCTGGTAGGAGTTGGCCGAAATGTCCTTGGCGTCGACCAGGCTGGCCTTGACCTTGCCGGTGATGATGGTGTCGCTGGAACGCGAGGTGTAGCTCGACACGCCGGCCACGTCCAGTTCGTTGATGACGTCGATCACGCCTTCGATGCCGCGCACTTCGCGTTCCACCGAGGCTTTCATTGCGTCATCGCGCACTTCGCCGGTCAGCAGCGCGCGGCGGTTGAAGCTGTTGATGTTGACATGGCCGGCATCGCCGGTCACGTTGTTGATCTTGATGCCGCCCTTGACTTCGATCGCGCGGTCTTCGGTTTGCGCGCCGAAGGTGCGGCGGTCGGAGGCAGCCAGCGTACCGGAAATCGCGCCGCCCGCCACCAGGGCGACGCAGCCCGACAGCGATGCCAGCATGGCGCCACACAGCACGCTCATGACCAGCGGACGTTGTACTTGTTTCCAGATAGCGCTGGAATTACTCATTCGCATCTCCTCCGAACAGGGCGACGTCGATGCCGTCGCAAATTGCATGAATGGTGACCAGATGGACTTCCTGGATACGGGCAGTACGGTCGGCCGGCACGCAGATGTGCACGTCGGCGTCGGTCAGCATCTTGCCGATGGCGCCGCCGCCTTTGCCGGTCATGGCGACCACGCGCATTTCGCGTTCCAGCGCCGCTTCAATCGCCGCCACCACGTTGCCGGAGTTGCCGGAGGTGGAGAACGCCAGCAGGATGTCGCCTTCCTGGCCGAACGCCTGCACCTGCTTGGAGAAAATTTCGCGGTAGCTGTAGTCGTTGGCGACCGCCGTCAGGATCGACGTGTCGGTGGTCAGCGCGATGGCCGGCAGCGGGAAGCGTTCGCGTTCGAAGCGCCCCACCAGTTCGGCCGCAAAGTGCTGCGAATCGGCGGCCGAGCCGCCGTTGCCGCAGACCAGAATCTTGTTGCCGTTGGACAGCGCCGAGAACATCATCTCGATCGCCTGCGCAATGTGTGGGGCCAGCACGGTCGCGGACTGGATTTTAATTTCGGCACTTTCGTGGAAGTGCGCCAGGATGCGTTGATTAGTCATAGTTGCTGATTATAGTGCAGTCGTCCGGCAGACCGGACAAGCGCTGTTAAAAATGCTTACATCTCCAGCATATTTTGTATCCACGACAATTTTTCATCGTCGATGGCGACCAGGTCGAAGCGACACGGTGGGGGGATTTTATGACGAAACAGATAATATTGCGCGGCGCGCAGCAGGCGCTGCTGCTTGGCCGGGGTGACGCTGTGGACGGCGCCGCCGAAGCGGCTGGCGGCGCGCTGGCGCACTTCAACGAACACCAGCGTCGGCCCTTCTTGCATGATCAGGTCGATTTCGCCCGATTTACACAGGAAATTGCGCTCCAGCAGCGTCAGGCCCTGGGCCTGGAGGTGGGCCAGCGCCCGGTCCTCGCCCAGCCGGCCGAGCCGCTGCTGTGGAGTGCGGGGCATGGCATCCTCATGGACTGACCGGCTGCAGCACGCCGTTCTGGTAGACGGCCGATTGCTCGATGCGCTCGAAATGGGCCGGACCCTGGCCGAAATCGACGCTCAGGCGGCCGGTGACGCCGTCCAGCTGGAAGCGGCCGACCGGGTGGCGGCCGATTTCGCGCGCCACGCGGAAGGCGTCGATGCCCAGCGCGTACAGGCGCGTCATGTCGGCGCTGCCGGCGCCGGTTTGCACGGGGCGCGGGTAAACCATCACCGCCGGATGGTCGCGCTGCACTTGCCATGGCAGGTCCAGCAGGCGCACGCCGTCCAGGTCCAGGGTCGGGAAACCGGCGCCGCTGCCGGGATTCAGCGCCGAGGTGCCGTAGATCGGCAGGCTGCTGAATTGCTCGGCGGGCGGCGCGGCCGGTGGCGGCGGCAGCGCGTCGGCGGTGCTGAAGATGGGATTGGTCGGCTCGGTGCTGACGGTGCTGCCGAGCGCCTGGCGCAGCTGGCGGGTCTGGTCGGCGCCCATGGCCGAGAACAGCAGCGCCGGCAGGTTCTGGCGCAGGGTGGCGCGCAACTGCACCAGCTCCGGATCGCTCAGGTAGCCGTCCGGCGAACTCAGTTCGATGGTGCGCACCTGGCGGCCCAGCTTCTGCCACTGGCCGGCGAAGGCGGCCGCCACCCGGCGTTGCCAGGCCGAACCGGTGGTCAGCACCAGCGCGGCGCCGTCCGGCTGGTCGCTGGCGGCCCACTGGGCGGCCTGGCGCGCTTCTTCCTCGATCGACAGGCCGATCGCCACCATATTCTGCGGCAGCGGCGCGGCGCCCGGCTGGCCGTAGCCTTCCGGGTAATTCAGGGCGATGGTCGGTTTGCTCAGCAGCGGGCTGGCCGCCACCGTGGCCACGGCCGCGCGCGACAGCGGGCCGACCACGATGTCCTGGTCTTGCAGCGCGCGGGCGTAGGCTGACAGGATATCCTGCGGCACGTCGCCGGTTTCCAGCACGCTGACGGTGATGTTGGCGCGGTCGCGCTCCCAGGCTGCCATGAAGCCGGCGCGCACCGAATCGGCGGCGGCGCCCAGGGTTTCCGAACGCAGCGGCAGCAGCAGGCCGATGCGGATCGGCGTGTCGGGCGGCAAGGCGTTGTAGTCGACTTCGCGCACGGCGGCCGGCGGCTCGGCGCGCGGCGGCAGCTGGCTGCGGT
>NZ_WWCT01000012.1 GCF_009857605.1 Duganella levis
GCCGTCGGCTTCGCCCGAGTCGCATGCCGGCGCTTCAGCTGGCGCTCGCACGGCCCCACCGGTGCAGCCGCCCGCAGCGTCCGCCGCGACGTCTGACGACGATTCGATGGCTTGGTTCGACGATGCGCCGGTACCGCCCGTCGCGCCGCGCTCAGCGCCGCCAGCAAAGCCTGCAGCCCGCGCCGCTGCGCCGGTGGAAGCCGAACCGGCGGGAGAAGACACCGCCTGGTTTGATGATGCGCCGATGCCGCCACCATCCGCCACACCATCGCGCTCAGCGGCCAACGCAGCTGCGGATGCATCGCTGTCGACCGCTGCGCCGTCAGATATGGAAGCCGCCTCGCGCGCTATGCCCGAGTTGGCTTCAAAGCCAGTCAGCGACGAAGCGATTGCCGGCATGGACTGGCCAACGCTGCAAGCCGCCGTGTCGTCCTGCACCCGCTGCACTTTGTGCGAGACGCGCATTGCCGCAGTCAATGGCCGAGGCGCCGAGCGCGCGACCTGGATCGCCGTCGCCGGTGCGCCGTCGCAGGCTGACGAGCAGGACGTGCAAGCCATCACCGGCGAGGCAGGCCAGCTGCTGCACAACATGCTGAAAGCCATCGAGCTGAAACCGGAAGCCGACGTCTACATCACCAACGTGGTCAAATGCCGCCCGCCGGAACGCAATCCGAGCGGCGACGAAGTCATTGCCTGCCGTCCATTCCTGGAGCGGGAACTGGCGCTGACCGGCGCTGCCATGGCCATGACCTTCGGCCAGTTCGCCGCCAAAGGCCTGATGATGGGCCCGGCCGCGCGCGGCAAGGTGATGCACTACGGCGCGAACCAGCTGCCAGTAGTCGCCACCTACCATCCCGACGACCTGCTGCGCAAACCGGAAGACAAAGCCAAAGCCTGGGCCGACTTGTGCCTGGCGAAAGCCAGTCATGGCTGACCAGCCGCCCGGCGCGCCAGCCTCGCTGCCGCCGGGCGATATCGCCGCCGTGCCTGGCCCGGTAATGACTGCCGTGGCCGAACCGGCGGCAGCGGACGCGCCCGTCGTGCCGGCCGTGAGCTACCAATCGCTATTCGAAGCCCGCTGGCCGCATCTGACGAATCCACACGTACGCGCGCTGGCGTGGCTGCTGGAAGCGCCTGACTTGCTCGATCCTGCATCGCCCCACTGGCAAGGCCGCATCGCCACGCTGGGTGCGATCTCTCCAGCCACGCAAGAATGGCTGAACGCGCTGGAGTGCGACCCGTCGCCGCTGGAAGCCGCTTTAGGCAGCAAGCACTACTCCCGCCTCGGCCTGTACGCCGAAAAGCTGATGGCCTTCTACTTTGCCGAGCAAGGCCAACTGTACGCCCACGGTCTGCAAGTCCGCGCCGACCGCACCGACACCATCGGCGAATTCGACTTCCTGCTGCACGAAGGCGAGCAACTGGTCCACATTGAATTCGCCACCAAGTTCTACCTGCTGGACGGCGCCGGCAACCTCAACGGCCTGATCGGCCCCAACCTGGCCGATACGCTGGGCCTCAAAATGCGCAAGATCTTCGACAAGCAACTGTCGTTGTCGCAGCACCCGGTCGCGCAAGCCTTGCTGCCGCAACCGGTCGCCCGCACGCAGGCGCTGGTCAAAGGCTGGCTGTTCTATCCGGACGGCGTGCAGCCGATGCCCGGCATCTCGCAACAGCATTGCCACGGCTTCTGGATGACGCAAACGCAGGCAGCGCAAACTCTGCCGCCGCAACACTACGCCGTCCTGCCGCGCCTGCAGTGGTTGGCGCCGTTGAAGACGGCAGCCGCAAATGGCATGGGCCGTGAAGCGCTGCTGGCAGCCATCACCGGACAGCAAGTGCCGGTGATGATCGTCGCCTTGCAGGAAAAAGGGGAGTGGCTAATCGAGGAGCGCCGGGGCTTTATCGTCCCCGACGGTTGGCGCGCACAGGCTGCGCAGCGCCGCCATGACGGCGTGCTGCCAGCCTAAGGCTTAGTGCTTGGCTTCACCAATCAGCGCGACCGAGTCAAACTCACGCTGATTGCGCTGATGCTTGCGCAGGATGTACAGCATGGTGCCAGCCAGGAACAGGCCGAACAGCAGAATGATGATGTCGAGGTTCAAGTGGGCGCGCAGCATCAGCGAGTACACCGCCAGCATCGTCAGGATCGACAGATTCTCGTTAAAGTTCTGCACCGCGATCGAATGGCCGGCGCTCATCAGCACGTGGCCACGATGCTGCAACAGCGCATTCATCGGCACCAGGAAGAAGCCGCCCAGCAGCCCCACCAGCACCAGCAGCGGGTAGGCGACCTTGACCGAGTGCACCATGGTCATGCTCATCACGATCACGCCCATGGCGATGCCGACCGGGATCACCGTCAGCGACTTGCGCAGCGACACAAAGCGCGCCGAAATCACCGCACCCAGCGCCACGCCGATCGCCACCACGCCAACCAGACTGGTCGACTGTTCATAGCTCAGGTGCAGCGTGCGGCTGGCCCATTCCAGCACGATGAATTGCAGCGTCTGCGCCGCGCCCCAGAACAGCGTGGTCACGCCCAGCGAAATCTGGCCGAGCTTGTCTTTCCACAGCATGCTGAAGCAGTTGGCAAAATCGGTGATCAGCTTGATAGGATTGCGTTCCTGGTGGCCGTACTTGCAGCCGGTGTCCGGAATTCGCGTATTGAACAGTGCCGCCAGCATATAGATACCGACCACCACGCACAGCGCGGCCTGGGTCGGCGTCTCGATACCGGTGTCGATCAGCGGCAGGTCAAAGCCCAGCAGCATCGACGACACGCGGTCGCCCACCAGCGCGCCGCCCATGACGGTGCCGAAGATGATCGAAATCACGGTCAAGCCTTCTACCCAGCCATTGGCCGCCACCAGTTTTTCCGCCGGCAGCAGTTCGGTCAGGATGCCGTACTTGGCAGGCGAATACACGGCCGCGCCAAAGCCGACGATGGCATACGCCAGCAAGGGATGAACGTGAGCGAAAATGAGCAGGCAACCGCCAACCTTGATCAGGTTGGAGATGAACATAACCTTGCCTTTGGGCATCGAATCGGCGAAAGCGCCGACAAATGCAGCCAACAGCACATAAAAGAGGGTAAATGACAGCTTCAGGAGCGGCGTAATCCACCCTGGAGATTTCATGTTTACCAGCAGGTCGATCGCAACAAAGAGCAGCGCATTATCCGCCAATGACGAAAAGAACTGCGCTGCCATGATGGTATAGAAACCACGATTCATTCTGGGATAGCCTGGAAAACTTATCTGGCTTGCTTTATACCATGCTTTGATCGTAACCCCCAAGAATTGAGCGGTGCGCACTGGGCCGCAGGCGTTAAAATAGCGCCTTCGTTTACTCTGTAGAAATGCGTCGTATGCCGAGGCCGATCTTAGCAACTATTCACGTTGATTCAATGAAGCAGAACTTGGCGCTGGCCAAGGCCAAAACGCCCGGCGCCAAGGCCTGGGGCGTGCTCAAGGCCAATGGCTATGGCCACGGCCTGGAGCGCGCGATGCGCGGTTTTGCCGCCGCCGACGGCCTGGCGCTGATCGAATTCGACAACGCTGTCAAGCTGCGCGAGCTGGGCTGGACCAAGCCGATTTTGTTATTGGAAGGTTTCTTCGGTCCGGAAGACTTGGTCACCATGGCCGACCATGATTTACAGGCGGCGGTCCATTGCGACGAGCAGCTGGCGTGGCTGGAAGCGGCCGCGCCGCAACTGAGCGCGCGCGGCATCCGCTTCGACCTGCACCTCAAAATGAATACCGGCATGAACCGTCTCGGCTTTACGCCGGAGGCGTTCGCGGCCGCCCATGCGCGGCTGAGCGCGATTGCCTGTGTCGCCAGCATCACGCTGATGACGCACTTTGCCAATGCCGACGATATCGACCATCCGCTGCTGCCGATCGGCGAGCAACTGCGCCGATTCGAGCGGGGCGCGGCCGGCTTGCCCGGTCCGCGCAGCCTGTCCAATTCGGCCGGCGTGCTGCTGCATGCTGAATTGAAGAGCGACTGGGTGCGTCCCGGCATCATGCTGTACGGCGGCACACCGGGCGGCGGCACTGCCGATGACTTCGGCTTGCAGCCAACCATGACGCTGAGCAGCGAAATCATCGGCGTGCAGGACATCGCCGCCGGCGAGGTGGTCGGTTATGGCAGCCGCTTCAAGGCTGATGTGCCGATGCGCGTCGGCGTGGTGGCGTGCGGCTATGCCGACGGCTATCCGCGCGTGGCGCCAGCCGGCACGCCGGTGCTGGTCGATGGCGTGCGCACGCGCCTTGTTGGCCGGGTGTCGATGGATATGCTGACTGTTGATCTGACCGAACTGCCGCAGGCCCGCCTCGGCAGCAAGGTGACGTTGTGGGGCCAGGGTTTGCCGATTGACGAGGTGGCCGAGGCCGCCGACACCATCGGCTACGAGTTGATGTGTGCACTGGCGCTGCGCGTGCCGGTCGTGGAAGGTTGAGCCGATGGCCAAGGCAAAAACTAATTTCACCTGCAACGAGTGCGGCGCGATCGCCAACAAGTGGACCGGCCAGTGCTCGTCCTGCCAGCAGTGGAATACGATGGTCGAGACGACCATCGAGGCCGCTGGCAATAACCGCTATTCGCAACCGGCCCATCTGGCGCTGGCGCAGACCGCGCCGGTGCTGTCGCTGGCCGACATCGACGCCATCGATGTGCCGCGCTTCGGCACCGGCATCGAGGAGTTCGACCGCGTGCTGGGCGGTGGCCTGGTGGCGGGCGGCGTGGTGCTGATCGGCGGCGATCCCGGTATCGGCAAGTCGACCCTGCTGTTGCAGGCGCTGGCCAATGTGTCGCATATGAAGAAGGTGCTGTACGTGTCCGGCGAGGAATCCGGCGCGCAGATCGCGTTGCGCGCCAAGCGGCTGCAAGTCGATGCGCGCGACCTGAAGCTGCAAGCTGAGATTCAGCTGGAGAAAATCCTCGGCACACTGGCGGATTTGAAGCCGGAGGTGGCGGTGATCGACTCGATCCAGACGGTGTATTCCGATGCCTTGAGTTCGGCGCCGGGTTCGGTGGCGCAGGTGCGCGAATGCGCGGCGCAACTGACGCGCGTGGCCAAGCAGACCGGCGTGACGATTATCCTGGTCGGCCACGTGACCAAGGAAGGCGCGCTGGCTGGTCCGCGCGTGCTGGAGCACATTGTCGATACTGTGCTGTACTTCGAGGGCGACAGCCATTCCAGCTTCCGTCTGGTACGGGCGATCAAGAACCGTTTCGGCGCGGTCAACGAGCTGGGCGTGTTTGCCATGACGGAGAAGGGGCTGAAGGGCGTATCCAACCCGTCGGCCTTGTTCTTGTCGCAGCATGATAATCAGGTGCCGGGCTCGTGCGTGATGGTGACGCAGGAGGGTACGCGGCCCCTGCTGGTGGAGATCCAGGCGCTGGTCGATGCTAGCCATCTGCCGAATGCGCGCCGGCTGTCGGTCGGGCTGGAGCAGAACCGGCTGGCGATGCTGCTCGCGGTGCTGCACCGTCATGCCGGCATTGCGGCGTTTGACCAGGACGTGTTCATCAATGCGGTGGGTGGCGTCAAGATCAGCGAACCGGCGGTCGATTTGGCGGTGCTGCTGGCGATTAACTCGTCGATGCGCAACAAGGCGCTGCCGCGCGGTTTCGTGGTGTTTGGCGAGGTTGGCCTTGCGGGCGAGATCCGGCCGGCGCCGCGTGGCCAGGAGCGGCTGCGCGAGGCGGCCAAGCTGGGCTTCTCGATCGCCATGATTCCGAGCGCCAACGTGCCTAAACAGCCGATTGACGGCCTGACAATTATTGCTGTTGATCGAATCGATGATGCCTTCAATAAGCTGCGCGAAATCCAATAACGTTGTATTGTTACGTGTTGTAATCGTTAATAGTGCACATTACGTAACTAAAGGGATAAGAAAGTGGTAGTCGATCAAAGGACAGGCGCGCGCAAGATCGTGCGTTCGAAGGCAGTCGTGGTGATGGATGGCATGCCGCCCATGCAAGGGCGCACGTTAGACATCGCCAGTACTGGCTTGTCGCTCACGTTTGATCATAAACTGGCGGCGGGCGATATCGGTATGGTGTCGTTTGAGTTGTTCGTCGAGGGCAAGGCGCAGGTGCTGTCTTGCCGCTCGCGGGTGAATTACTGCATTTTCAGCGGTGACCACTTCAAAATCGGATTCCAGTTTATGAATCCGGACATGGCCACCATGGCCACCGTCAATAAATTCCTGCGGTGACAGGCGCGGGCCCGGTGTAACGGGCGCGTGGCCTGATCAGGCGGTTGGCTTGCACCTGCTCCAGCGCGTGCGCCAGCCAGCCGACGCAGCGACCCACAGCAAACAAGATAAACGGGGCGTCTTTCGGCAGGCCACAGGCAGTGGTCAGCAGGGAGAGGGCGTAGTCGATGTTCGGCAGTTCGCCGGCCTGTTGTTCTGCGGCCACCGCTAGTGCTTCATGTGGTTCCATCTTTGGTAGTAGTTTGATCAGGGCCTTGGCGCGCGGGTCGCCGTCGCGGTAGAGCGGGTGGCCGAAGGCGGGCAGGGCGCGGTTGCTGGCCAGCCAGTCGTGGACGGCTTGGGTGGCGCCGCTGGCGTTTGCCTGGGCGATCAGTTGGGCGAACTGCTGCGCTGCGCCGCCGTGCAAGGGGCCGGTGAGTGTGGTGAAGCCGGCCAGCACACCAGCCGCCAACGAGGCCCCGGTGGAGATGGCGACGCGGGTGGCGAATGTGGAGGCGTTCAGTTCGTTATCGGCCATCAGCACCAGCGCGCGGCGGATCAGGTCTTCATGTGCTTCGGCACGCCAGGCGCGGGCGAGACGGCGACTGATGGGTATGCCGTCGGACGTTGGGCCGGCGCCGATCATGGCGTCGACCAGTGTAGCGAGGACGCCGGCGGCTTCGGCGCGCAGCTCGGCGACAGGTCGGCCGAGCGAGGGCGCATCGACTGCGCTGCGGCGGGCGAGGATCAGCAGGCCGGCCGCCAGCGCGCTGTCTGTGGACGTCTGCCCGCTGGCGCTGCTTGCGGTGGCTTGGCTGGCACTGGCGGGCCAGATGGCGGCGGCTTCATCCGGCGGACATTCCCACAGCAGCGCGGCGATGTCTTCCAGGCTGGCAGTCTCGGCCAGCGTGGCGGCGTCGTGGCCACGGTAGAGCAGGCGGCCTTCCAGCGCGGTGGAGATGGCTGACGGCAGCACCGGGTCGCCATACTGCATCGCCTCGCTGGAGACGATTTCCACTTTGCGCCGTCCGTTGGCACGGCGCGCCATGCGCAACACATCGTCGCGGTGATACAGGCTGCGGCGCGGATCATCCCCATCCGCCTTGGCGCGAATCTTCCCCCGGCTGACATTGGCGTACAGCGTTTGAGGACGAACGTTGAGCACATCCAAAGCCTCGGCGGCGGTCATCCAGACCATCATCACTTCCTATGTTGACACTTCAAGTCAAGATTGACGCTTGTGGACCGGCAGTCCTAAGCTGCGGGCAAGCATAACTTACCTGGAGCTGTCATGCCTGATTCCCTGCTGAACGCTGTGTGGACGGCGCTGGACTTGCCCGCTGCGGCGCTGGACGCCGTGCAACTGGTGGGCGATGGTGCGTTGCCGTCATATTTTGACGTGACCGGTCTGGCGGCGGCCTCGGTCGGTGCGGCGGCGCTGGCGGTGCGCGAGCTGATGCTGGCGCAGGGTTCTGCACCGGGCCGCGTGGTGGCGGACCGGCGGCTGGCGTCGATGTGGTTCAGCTGGTCGATTGATACGGTGGGCTGGGAGCGGCCGCCGTTGTGGGATGAGGTGGCCGGCGATTACGCGACTGCCGATGGCTGGATACGTTTGCATACGAACGCGCCGCATCACCGCGCGGCGGCGCTGACGGTGCTTGGTTGCGCTGCGGAGCGCGCAGCAGTGGCGCGGGCGGTGGCCGGCTGGTCCGGGCTGGCGCTGGAAGAAGCGGTGGTGGCGCAAGGCGGCTGTGCAGCGGTGATGCGTTCGCTGGACGCGTGGCGGGCACACCCGCAAGGCCAAAGCGTCGCCAGGGAGCCGTTGATTGCCTTCGCTGACGCAGGCGCTGGCGGACGGCGCGAGTGGGCCTGGACGGCGGGACGGCCACTGGCAGGGCTGAAGGTGCTGGATCTGACGCGCGTGCTGGCCGGTCCGGTGGCGACGCGCTTTCTGGCTGGCTATGGCGCCGACGTGCTGCGCATCGATCCGCCCAGCTGGAACGAGCCGGGCGTGATTCCGGAGGTGTCGCTCGGCAAACGCTGCGCGCGTCTCGATTTGACGCAGGTGGCCGATCGCGCTGTGTTTGAAAGTCTGTTGACGGAGGCTGACGTGCTGGTCCATGGCTATCGCCCCGATGCACTGGAGCGGCTGGGTTTTGGCGAGCAAGTGCGGCAGCAGCTCAATCCGTGCCTGATTGATATCTCATTGGATGCGTACGGCTGGACCGGCCCGCTGGCCGGTCGACGCGGTTTCGATAGCCTGGTGCAGATGAGCTGCGGCATCGCCCAGCACGGCATGCAGATACAGGGCGCCGACAAGCCGGTGCCGCTGCCGGTGCAGGCGCTCGATCACGCCACCGGCTATCTGATGGCCGCTGCTGTGGTGCGCGCGCTGATCGTCCGCCTCAACGAAGGCCGCGCGCTGCATGCCCGACTGTCACTGGCCCGCACCGCCATGTTGCTGACCGACGCGCTGGCGCCTGCCGCCGCTCCGCTGGTCAATACCCTCGCGCCAACCGGCGACCGCGACTTCGCGCCACAGCTGGAGCAAACCGAGTGGGGCCCGGCGCGCCGCTACCGGCCGCCGGTCGAAATTGCCGGCGCCGCCATGGTCTGGGACCGCCCGGCAAGCAGCCTTGGCTCATCCGCAGCGCGCTGGGGCCAGGAATAAGGGTAGAATCTATCTCTATTCACCGCTTTGGTGCATGTATCCATGTTGCATACTATGTAAGTACCAACATGGCGGACCCATCATGACAACTATCAGCAATACGACTAGCTCTACCAGCTCAGGCGTTTCGACCGACGTGTACAACCGCGTCGCGCAAACCATGGCCCCGGCATCCGCCGCTGCCAATAAGGTCAACGCGTCCATCACCAAGGACCAGACCAAGCTGTCGGCGCTGGGACAGTTACAGAGCGCCTTATCCAATTTCCAGCAACTGGTCGCCGGCCTGACTGGTGACGGCCTCAGCACCAGCGCCGCCAGCTCGGCCAAGTCGGTGCTGACCGCCACCTCGACCGGCAGCGCCAAGGCCGGCACCTACGCGGTAGACGTCAAGCAGCTGGCCCAGGGCCAGTTCCTGACCAGCGATGATTTCGCCACCGACGCCAACGGCAAGATCGGCACCGGCGCCACCACAACGGTCAAGATCGATTTCGGCACCGCCGGCGGCGACAAGGGCTTTGTCGCCAACGCGGCGCTGACCAGCAAGAGCGTCACCATCGACGCCAGCAACAACACGCCGGACGGCATCGCCGCCGCGTTCAAGGCGGCCGGCGTCGACGTCAGCGTGGTCAAGGGCAAGAACGGCGAATATTCGCTGTCGATCGCGGGCGACTCGGGCGCCGCCAACAGCATGCGCATCAGCGTCAGCGGTGACGCCACGCTGAAGAACCTGTTGGCCTACGATCCGACCGGCACGCAAAAACTCACCCAGACCAGCGCAGCGCAGGACGCCATCCTCACCGTCGACGGCGGCAAGGAAATCAAGAGCGCCACCAACACCATCAAGGACACCGCCATCGCCGGCGCCACGTTGAACCTGGTTACGGCCGGCAAGAGCGATGTCACCGTCGCCGCCGGCGCCAGCCAGATCAGCGACAACCTGAAATCCTTCGTCACCGCGTATAACGACCTCAACGCCAAAATGCAGAAGCTGCAAAAGGGCGACCTCAAGTCCGACACCGCGCTGAACCAGGCCGCCAACCAGCTGAGTCAGATACTGAAGACCGGTGGCGGCAGCGTCTCGGTTACCAAGCTGGCCGCCGCCGGCCTCAGCCAGGACAAGGACGGCAACCTGGTGCTGGACGACAAAAAGCTGCAAGCCGCGCTGACCACCGATTCGTCGGCCGTGGCCAAACTGTTCACCACCAGCGACGGCCGCGGCATCGCCGACCTGCTGTCGGCCAAGGCTGGCTCGCTGAGCTCCACCAGCAGCGTGCTGAACAAGGAAACCTCGCTGGTCACCAACGAGATCAAGAGCCTGACCGCCAAGAAAGCCAGCATGACCAAGGCCTTGACCGCCCAGGCCAACGCGCTGGCGGCCCTGTACACCGCCCAGGCCCAAACCGGCTCCGGCAGTGCACTGAACGGCACCAGTACCGGCACCGGCACCTTGTTCGATATGCTGGGCTGATGCTTCATATCAGAAGGTGTAGACTGGATCCAAGAGAACTCCGCTGAGGTGTGTCATGGACGAAGCTGCACCGCATACAACATATGAATTGGACGCTGCGCTGAACGCTGAAATCGTTGCGCTGGCATTGAGACGTAATGAGGTCCCGCAGCAATTGGTTCGAGAGGCGGTCGCAAAATATTTGCTGGATGCCGAATACGAAATGCGACGCAAAACCGCCTTCGCTGCGTTAAGGCATCCCCATCGCGATAACGGCATGTTTGGCGCGTGGCGTGGTGCGGACATTGATGGCGTCGCCTATCAAATGGACCTCCGGTCTAAATGAACCATCTCGTATTCGACACCAACATCCTAATTGACTACCTTTGCGGCAACTTCGATGCTCTCGCTGTGATCGACTCTTGCGCGCATCCAGTTATCAGCAAAATCACTTACATGGAAGTGATGGTCGGATGTAAATACTCAATCACGGGTGCGGAGCCTGGGGATTATGAGAGTGCGTTGGCAGCGGTTGAAGGCGTGACGCGGCAATGGATGCACTCTACATTCAAGATTATGCCGATTGATGATCAGACCGCGGACTTTTCCATCGAAGTGCGCAAGCAAACGCACAAAAAATTGCCGGATACAGTCATCCACGCGAGTGCCATTCTGAATGGGTGGGATATCGTTACGCGCAATCCTCTCGACTTCCCGTCGTTGATAAAAGTTCCAACTGGATATGAAAATATCAGGGTAATCGTTCCGTATCCGGGCTGATTGCGCAGACATTGCTTGCATCCAGACCGGCTATGCCCGATCATCACGGCTTGTGCGTGTATCCATTTTCGGAGGTGTTATGGCAGGGAAGTTCGTTGGCGCGGCGCTGGTGGCTGCTGGTTTGATGGTAGGCGCGGTCCAGGCGCAAGAGGAAAAAGTCCTCAATATCTACAACTGGTCGGACTACATCGCCGAAGATACGGTTAAGAATTTTGAAAAAGAAACCGGTATCAAGGTCCGTTACGACCTGTTCGATAACAACGAAATCCTGAACTCCAAGCTGGTGGCCGGCAAGTCCGGCTACGACATCGTGGTGCCGACCGCCCAATGGGCGCGGTTGCAGATCGATGCCAAGCAGCTGCGCAAGCTGGACAAGTCCAAGCTGCCGAATCTGAAGAATCTCGACCCGGCCATCCAGGCCAAGCTGGCCAATATCGATCCAGGCAACGACTATCTGGTCGACTGGCTGTGGGGTTACACCACGGTCGGCATCAATGTGAACAAGGTCAAGGCCGCGCTGGGCGGCATGCCGATGCCGGACAATGCCTGGGAGCTGGTGTTCAATCCGAAATATGCGTCCAAGCTGAAATCGTGTGGCGTGTCCTTCCTCGACTCGCCGTCGGAAGTGCTGCCGCCGGCGCTGATCTACGCCGGCAAGCCGGCCTTCTCGAAAAACGCCGCCGACTACGTGGAAGCGGGCAAGGTGCTGCAAGCGATTCGTCCTTACGTCACGCTGTTCAGCTCGTCGGGCTACATCAATGACCTGGCCAACGGCGGCGTGTGCGTGGCGCTGGGCTGGTCGGGCGACATCAACATCGCCCGTCAGCGCGCCATCGATGCCAAGAACGGCAATGTGATCGAGGTGCTGGTGCCGAAGACCTCGGCCGCGCTGGTGTTCGACACGATGGCGATTCCGGCCGATGCGCCGCACCCGAACAATGCGCATTTGTGGATCAACTACATCATGCGTCCGGAAGTACACGCCAGCCTGACCAACAAGGTGTTCTACGCCAATCCGAATGCGGCCAGCGTCAAGTTCGTGCGCAAGGATATCGCCGGCAACAAGACGGTGTTCCTGTCGGAAGAGGACAAGAAGAAGATGGCGGCGCCGGAACCGGTGCCGGCGGATATTCGCCGCAACATCACGCGCATCTACACCAAGTTCAAAACCGGCGTGTAATCAGCGAAGGTAAACGATGAACGGCGCGAGGGGCAGTGTCCGCGAGGGCACGCCACTGGCGCCGTAAGCTTCTGTGAAGCGGATGGCTATTCGTGATAGCGGTCTAGCAAGCGATTTTTACTGCCACGCATTTCCTGTACCAGTTCATATACCACGAGGGCGATCATGCCCCCGAACATCCCCATGGTGAGCAAGGTGAACATCATGATGGCCTCCCCCGAGTAGTTGATACAATTAAACTCTAGCAGATGGCGGAGGCTTTACAAGCCTATTTCACGACGAGGTCGGCTGCCATGACGGCTTTAAGATACACACTCAGCGGATCGCCCGGTTCGCGTTGCGCAAACCACCAGGCGCTGGCCTTGCGGATGTCCCATTCGAGGTCATCGCCGGTCATCAGCATCGACGCCACCTGACCCAAAGTCGGCTGGTGGCCGACCACCAGTACCGACTCCTTGTTGCCCGGCCAGTTGACCGCCTTGAGGATGTCGTCCGGATCGGCGCCCGGCGCCAGGTCGGTATGGATTTTAAATTTGCGGCCCAGCGCCTCGACCGTCTGCAAGGTGCGCACGGCCGGGCTGGACAGGATGCGGCAGCTGTCCGGCAGTTGCGAGTTCAGCCATTGGCCCATGCGACGCGCCTGTTTCTGGCCCTTGACCGTCAGCGCCCGTTCCAGATCGGTCATGCCGGGCGCCGCATCCTCGGCCTCGGCGTGCCGCCACAAAATGAGATCCATGCTTTTCTCCTGAGTTATAGCTGGAAACACATTAGAAAACAGATCCCGCAGACTGCGCACACGCACCTCCCGGCGCGCGGCGGCTTACTCTCCCAGATGGGCGTTGGGCGTGCCCAGCGTTTCCATCAGATGCTGCTGGGCGCTGAAGTGGACTTGCTTGCTGCGCGCCTTGCGGCGCTGGTAGTGGCCGTCCGCTTCCAGCTCCCATGCATTCATATTGTCCTTCAGGTACGGCGTCAAACCCTCGGCCATTACCCGTCGCTTGAGCGCCTTGTCCAGGATCGGGAAGGCGACTTCGATGCGGCGGAACAGGTTGCGGCTCATCCAGTCGGCGCTGGCCAGATAGGTGTCATGCGCCAGGTCGTTGCGGAAGTAGTAAATCCGGCTGTGCTCCAGGAAGCGGCCGATCACCGAACGCACCTTGATGTTTTCCGACAGTCCCGGCACGCCCGGCTTGAGGGTGCAGGCGCCGCGCACGATCAGGTCGATCTTGACGCCATCCTTGGACGCCGCGTACAGCGCGCGGATCACCGATTCGTCCACCAATGCATTGATTTTAACAATAATCCGGCCCGGCCGTCCTGCGCGCGCGATGCGTGCCTCGTTGCGGATCGCCTTGATGATTTCGTTCTGCAGCGCGAACGGCGCCAGCCACAAGTGCGTGAGCCGATGCGGCTTGGTCAGCGAGGTCAGATGGATGAACACTTCGTTCACTTCCTGGCTCATGCCAGGATGGCAGGTCAAGAGGCCAAAGTCGGTGTAGAACTTGGTGGTGGTCGGATGGTAGTTGCCTGTGCCGAGGTGGGCGTAATAGCGCAGCTTGCCTTCTTCGCGGCGGATCACCAGCGCCACCTTGGCGTGGGTCTTCAGGCCGACCACGCCGTACACTACTTGCGCGCCGGCCTGTTCCAGCTTGTCGGCCCAATTGATGTTGGCTTCTTCGTCGAAGCGCGCTTTCAGCTCGACGATGACGGTGACTTCCTTGCCGGCGCGGGCGGCGATGATCAGCGACTCCATCAGGTCGGAGTTCATGCCGGTGCGGTAAATCGTCTGCTTGATCGCCACCACCGCCGGATCGAAGGCGGCGCTGCGGATGAAGTCGATGACGGTCTGGAACGACTGGTAAGGGTGGTGCAGCAAGATATCGTTTTCACGCAGCGCGGCGAAGATATCCTGGTTGCCCGGCTTGTAAGCCTGGCCGGGGAAGAACGGCGGGAAGCGCAGTTCCGGATTGTGGACGTGGTCCATGATCTCGTTGAGCCGCACCAGGTTGACTGGGCCGTTGACCGCGTACAGCCGGCTTTGATGCAGGCCGAACTGGTCGAGCAGGAATTGTGACAGCTCGGGCGGGCAATTCATCGCCACTTCCAGCCGCACCGAGGCGCCGAACTGGCGGCCGACCAGCTCGCCCTTGAGCGCCTGGCGCAGGTTTTTGACTTCGTCCTCGTCGACCCACAGGTCGCTGTCGCGGGTCACGCGGAACTGCGAATAGCCGATCACTTCGCGGCCGGCGAACAGGTCCGAAATGTGGGCGTGGATCACCGACGACAGCAGGCAGAACGACATGCCGCCGCTCTTCGACAAATGATCCGGCAGGCGGATCACGCGCGGCAGCACGCGCGGCGCCTTGACGATGGCGATCGCGGTGCCGCGGCCGAAGGCGTCTTTGCCGCCCAGCTGGACGATGAAATTCAGACTCTTGTTAACCACTTGCGGGAACGGGTGGGCCGGATCGAGGCCGATCGGCGTCAGCAGCGGCCGCACTTCGGTGTCGAAGTATTCCTTGACCCAGGAGCGCTGCGCGTCGTTGCGCTCGTTGTGGCGCACCAGGTGAATGCCGTGTGCCGCCATCTCGGGCAGGATCTGGGTATTCAGCAGTTCATATTGATCGGTCACCAGCGCGTGGCATTCATTGCTGATGCGCGACAGCGTGGCGACCAGGGCAGGGTGGCTGGACAGCGCACCGTCGCCGGCGCCGGCCGCCAGCAGGCTGGCCACGCGCACTTCAAAGAATTCGTCGAGGTTGCTGCTGGCGATGCACAGATAACGCAGCCGCTCTAATAAAGGAATGCTTTTGTCTTCCGCCTGCGCCAATACGCGGCGGTTGAACATCAGTTGCGACAGTTCCCGGTCCAGGAAAGCCGAGTTCTTGTTTACTTCAGCATGCAAGTCAGGCTTCATGTGTTTTTGTTCACTTTGCAGGTAGTTCCATTCTAGCGTGTTTAAGCCAAGAATGATTGCAACAGTGTAAAGAAGAAATATGACAGCCCCATGACAAACTCTGTCATAAATGACCGCCGATTATGACAAGGCGGCGTAACATATAGCGGCAACACAGTCAGTTTACAGAGGGAACAGCGGTCTGCTTAACTATTTTTGAAATATTTTGGCCATGTCATAAACATGTCATAAATGGCCGTTAGACTTCGCAGCATCCTAACCTGTCATAAAAAAGGACTTGAAATGCGACTGAAACAATTGATCTCCTCCCTGATGGTCGGCGCAGCAGCTGTAATGGCTTTCTCGTCGGCTGCTCACGCCGCCGATATGACCGGCGCCGGCGCTACCTTCCCATACCCAATCTACGCTAAATGGGCAGAGTCGTACAAAGCCGCTACCGGTAACGGCCTGAACTACCAATCCGTCGGTTCGGGCGCTGGTATCAAGCAGATCAAAGCCAAGACCGTCGATTTCGGCGCGTCGGACATGCCATTGAGCGTTGCCGACCTGGACGCTGATGGCCTGATGCAATTCCCTGCCATCATGGGCGGCGTTGTGACCGTGGTTAACCTGGACGGCGTCACCCCTGGCCAACTGAAACTGACCGGTCCGGTTGTGGCGGACATCTACCTGGGCAAGATCACCAAGTGGAATGACCCGGCAATCGTCGCGCTGAACCCAGGCGTGAAACTGGCTGGCGAAGACATCACCGTGGTGCACCGCGCCGACGGCTCGGGCACCTCGTTCCTGTTCACCGACTTCCTGTCGAAAACCAGCCCGGAATTCAAAACCAAGATCGGCGCTTCGACCGCTGTGAAGTGGATCGTCGGCGTGGGCGGCAAGGGTAACGAAGGCGTCGCCGCCAACGTGCAGCGTATCAAGGGTTCGATCGGCTACGTCGAGTGGGCTTACGCTAAAAAGAACAAAATGTCGCACACCCAGCTGAAAAACAAGGATGGCAACTTCCTGCAACCTGACGACGAGTTCTTCAAAGCTGCTGCCGCCAACGCCGAGTGGACCAAGACCCCAGGCTTCGGCGTGGTGCTGACCGACCAGGCTGGCAAAAACTCGTGGCCTATCACCGGCGTGTCGTTCATCCTGATGCACAAATCGCAGGCTGACGCTGCCAAAGGCAAAGAAGTCGTCAAGTTCTTCGACTGGGCCTTCAAAAACGGTGGCACCGCTGCTACCGAACTGGACTACGTGCCGATGCCACCAGCAGTTGTCAAACTGGTGCAGGACGCATGGAAAGCCAACCTGAAAGACGCTTCGGGTAAAGCAATCTACTAATCCGGACCGTCCCTTCGCCGCCCAGTCAGGCGGCGAGGGGGTTAGCCTGCTGCGCCCAATTGGACGCCGCAGGCTAGCTTACATCCACCGAGAAAAAAATATGAGCGCAGATATCACTTCCACGCCACTATCCAAGCAAGGGCCAGCCATGCAAACCAGCACCGGACCTATGTCCGCTGCGGAACAAGCTGCCATGCAGTCCATGCTCCGCACCATGCGCAAACAGCGCATCCAGGATTTCTTCTTCCACAAAACCACCATGATCTTCGCGCTGTCGGTTCTGGCGGTGCTGTTGGGGATTATCTTTTCCTTGATGGTCGGCGCCTGGCCAGCCTTCAAGGAGTTCGGTCCGGCCTTTATTACCACCGTCGAATGGGACCCGGTCAATGACCAGTATGGCGCATTGATCGCCATCGTCGGCACCCTGGTTACCTCCGGCCTGGCGCTGCTGATCGCGTTCCCGGTGTCGTTCGGCATCGCGCTGTTCCTGACCGAAATCTGCCCGGCCTCGCTGCGCCGCCCGCTGGGCACGGCGGTTGAGCTGCTGGCCGGCATCCCGTCCATCATCTACGGCATGTGGGGCCTGTTCGTGTTTGCGCCGCTGTTCGGCGACTACGTGCAGCCATTCCTGAAAAACACTATCGGCCACCTGCCGCTGATCGGCCAGTTCTTCAGCGGCCCGACCATGGGCATCGGCATCCTGACCGCCGCGCTGATCCTGGCGGTGATGATCATCCCGTTCATCTCCTCGGTGATGCGCGACGTGTTCGAGATCGTGCCGGCCGTGCTGAAGGAATCGGCATACGGCCTGGGCTGCACCCGCTGGGAAGTGGTGCGCAAGATCGTGCTGCCTTACACCAAGACCGGCGTGGTCGGCGGCGTCATGCTGGGCCTCGGCCGCGCGCTGGGCGAGACCATGGCGGTGACTTTCGTCATCGGTAACGCCAACAAGCTGTCGTGGTCGCTGTTCGCTGCCGGTAACTCGATCGCCTCGACGCTGGCCAATGAATTCGCCGAATCGGACACCGTGCTGCACACCTCGTCGCTGTTTGCGCTGGCGCTGATCCTGTTCGTGATCACCTTTATCGTTCTGTCCGCCGCCAAGCTGATGCTGGCTGGCATGTCTCGCAAGGAAGGCGTCAAATAATGAGCGCAACTCTGGAAAAAGCCGCGATGAATCCGGTTTATCGCAAGCGTCTGCTGACGCACCGCATCGGCATCGCCATGTCGGTGTTCGCCATGTCGATCGGCCTGGCCGTGCTGGCGTGGATTCTGGTGACCCTGATCGTCAAGGGCTTCGGCGCACTGAGCATCGACCTGTTCACGCAAACCACGCCGGCCCCGGGCAGCGAAGGCGGCGGCCTGTTGAATGCGATCGTCGGCAGCCTGATGATCGTCGGCCTGTCGACCCTGATCTCGACCCCGATCGGCATCCTGGCCGGCATGTACCTGGCCGAATACGGCGAAGAAAACAAGGTCGCCAGCATCACCCGCTTTGTCACCGACATCATGCTGTCGGCGCCATCGATCGTGATCGGCATGTTCGTTTGGGCCATGTATGTGGCTACTGCCAAGCACTACTCCGGTTACGCTGGTTCGGTAGCACTGGCGCTGATCGCCGTGCCGGTGGTGGTGCGCACCACCGACAACATGCTGCGCCTGGTGCCGAACAACCTGCTGGAAGCCGCGTTTGCGCTGGGTGCGCCACGCTGGAAAGTCGCGATGACGGTGCGCCTGCGCGCCGTCAAGGCCGGCGTCATCACCGGCGTGCTGCTGGCGGTGGCCCGCGTGTCCGGCGAAACCGCGCCGCTGCTGTTCACCGCGCTGAACAACCAGTTCATGAGCGTCGACATGAACGCGCCGATCGCCAACCTGCCGGTGGTGATCTACGGCTACGCCATGAGCCCATATGACAACTGGCGCGAACTGGCCTGGGGTGGCGCACTGCTGGTAACTTTCAGCGTGCTGGCCCTGAACGTGATTTCGCGTACCCTGTTTGCCCAAAAAGCCCCGAACTAATTAAATAAAGCGAATCCATACAATGAATACGCAACTGAGCCAAGAGAACGTCGTCGCCATGAACCAAGGCAAACGCAAAACCATCGAGATTTCGGGTCTGAACTTCTTCTACGGTAAGACCCAGAGCCTGCACAACGTCAGCCTGGACATCCATGAGCGCCAGGTCACTGCCTTCATCGGCCCGTCGGGCTGCGGCAAGTCGACCCTGCTGCGCACGCTGAACCGCATGTACGACCTGTACCCAGGCCAGCGCGCCGAAGGGTCGATCATGTACCGCGGCCGTAACATCCTCGAAGGCGGCCAGGATTTGAACATGCTGCGCGCCAAGGTCGGCATGGTGTTCCAGAAGCCGACCCCGTTCCCGATGTCGATCTACGACAACATCGCCTTCGGCGTGCGTCTGTACGAAGACCTGTCGAAAGGCGAGATGGACGAGCGCGTCGAATGGGCGCTGAAAAAGGCCGCGCTGTGGACCGAAGTCAAAGACAAGCTGAGCAAGAGCGGCCTGTCGCTGTCCGGCGGTCAGCAGCAGCGTCTGTGCATCGCCCGTGGCGTCGCCGTCAAACCGGACGTGCTGCTGCTGGATGAGCCGACCTCGGCACTGGACCCGATCTCGACCTCGAAAGTGGAAGAACTGATCAGCGAGCTGAAACAGGACTACACCATCGCCATCGTGACCCACAACATGCAGCAGGCCGCGCGCTGCTCGGACTACACCGCCTATATGTACCTGGGCGAGCTGGTCGAGTTCGGCGAGACCGACCAGATCTTCATGAATCCGGCACGCAAGGAAACGCAAGACTACATCACCGGCCGCTTCGGCTGATCACCTTTATAATATCAAATCGGAATTGGAGAGCAGCATGATCGGTGAGCATTCATCCAAGCAGTATGACAACGAACTGGAAGCCATTCGCAGCAAAGTGCTGCTGATGGGCGGCATCGTCGAGACGCAGTTCCTCGACGCCATGACCTGCTTCCGCATTGGTAACGCCGAGCGCGCCGACCGCGTGATGCGCGAAGACGACGCCGTCAACCAGCTGGAAGTGTCGCTGGACGACGCCTGCAGCCACCTGATCGTGCGCCGCCAGCCGGCCGCCAACGACCTGCGCACCATCATGGCCACCATCAAGGTGATTACCGACCTGGAGCGCATCGGCGACGAAGCCACCAAGATCGCCCGCACCGCCAAGCAGCTGCACGCACGCGGCGCGGTGACCGTCAACCATTACGAAATGGTGCGCGGCATCGCCAACAACACCTCGGACCTGCTGCATGATGCGCTGGACGCGTTTGCCCGCAACGATGGCAAGCAGGCGCTGCAACTGATCGCCCAGGACGCCGTGATCGACCACGAATTCCGTTCGATCATGCGCAACCTGATCACCTTCATGATGGAAGATCCACGCACCATCTCGGCCGCGCTGGACACGCTGTGGGTGGCCAAGGCCATCGAGCGCATCGGCGACCACGCCAAGAACATCGCGGAATACGTGATCTACGTGGTGGAAGGCAAAGACATCCGCCACACCAAAACCGTCCCGCTGCCGGACGACGTCCCTGCGCAAGCTGAATAAATACACATGGCATCTGATAAAACAACTGTACTGATCGTTGAAGACGAACCGGCGATTGTCGAGCTGGTGACGTTCTCGCTGCGTGAAGC
Source organism: Duganella levis (assembly GCF_009857605.1). GTDB lineage: Bacteria > Pseudomonadota > Gammaproteobacteria > Burkholderiales > Burkholderiaceae_D > Rugamonas > Rugamonas levis. The sequence continues at coordinate 20,216 of NZ_WWCT01000012.1, forward strand.
CGGCTGGAACTGCTGCAACGTGCAAAGCGCGGGCGAGGCCTGGGATTTCATCCAGACCAAGACCCCGCAGCTGATCCTGCTCGACTGGATGCTGCCGGACTCGACCGGCCTGCGCCTGCTGTCGCGCATCCGCTCGGACCGTCAATTCAACGACATCCCGGTCATCATGCTGACCGCCAAGAGCATGGAAGAGGACAAGCTGGCCGGCCTGAACAGCGGCGCCGATGACTACATCACCAAGCCGTTCTCGCCGCGCGAATTGCTGGCCCGCTCCAAGGCGCTGCTGCGCCGCAAGGCGCCGGAACACGCGCAAGCGACCATGCGCGCCGCCAACATCATGCTGGACCCGGTCAGCTGCACCGTCTCCATGGACGAGCAGAAGATCGACATCGGCCATGCCGAATACAAGCTGCTGAAATTCCTGCTGGCGCATCCGGAACGGGTGTTCTCGCGCAGCCAGCTGCTGGACAAAGTGTGGGGCGATCATGTGGTGATCGAGGAGCGTACGGTGGACGTCCACGTACTGCGCCTGCGCAAGGCCTTGAAAGAGGCTGAACACTTGATCAAAACCGTGCGTAGTGTAGGCTACATGCTGTCGGAAAAAACCTGAGTTTCAAATGAATCCAAAACTGGTGTTCTGGGTGCCTGCTGCGCTGCGTACTGCCATCATCCTGGCGGCGTGCGCGCTGGCGGGCTGGATGTTCGGCTGGACGACCGGACTGGTGCTGGCCTTGCTGGCCATGATGGCGCTGGTGTTCACCCAGCTGAACTATCTCTACCAACTGAGCAACTGGATGGACGATCCGCGCAGCTTCAAGCTGCCGGACGGTTGGGGCGAGTGGACCAACATCTTCTCGCGCCTGTACCGCATGCGCCGCGACGATGAAAAGAACCAGGCCGAACTGACCGAATGGCTGGCGCGCTTCCGCCAGGCCATGCACCTGCTGCCGGACGGCGTGGTGATCATGGACGACGTGCTGTTCCTGGAGTGGTGCAATCCGGCCGCCGAACAGCATCTGGGCCTCAGCAACGAGCGCGACAAGGGTATGCGCGTGACCAACCTGGTGCGCAATCCGGACTTCATGGATTACATCATTCTCGGCCGTTACGAGCAGCCGCTGACCATCAGCTTCCGCGAACGCAAGCTGATCGTGCATATCATTCCGTTTGAAAACCGCCGCCAGATCCTGGTGACGCACGATGCGACCGAAACCGAGCGCATCGAGGAAATGCGCCGCGACTTCATCGCCAACGCCTCGCACGAACTGCGCACGCCGCTGACGGTGATCGTCGGCTTCCTCGAAATCGCCGCGCAGGAAGGCCTGGATGCGACCACCCGCGCCGCCCACCTGAAGCTGATGACGGAGCAGGGCCACCGCATGCAGCATCTGATCGAGGACATGCTGACCCTGTCACGGCTGGAGTCGGTGGATTATCCGATGCGGCCGGACCCGGTCGATGTACACCAGCTGATGGAGCAAGTGGCGCGCGATGCGCGCGCGCTGTCGGCCGGCAAGCATGAGATTACGCTGTCGGTCGATGGGCCGAATGTGATGGGTTCGTACGAAGAGCTGCACAGCGCGTTCGGCAACCTGGCCTCGAATGCCGTGCGTTACACGCCGGCCGGCGGCAAGATCCACCTGGTGTGGAAGGAACACGAAGGCGGCGTCAAGTTCAAGGTGGAAGATACCGGCATCGGCATCAGCCCGGAGCACATCTCGCGCCTGACCGAGCGCTTCTACCGCGTCGACAAGAGCCGTTCGCGCGAAACGCAGGGCACCGGCCTGGGGCTGGCCATCGTCAAGCACGTCCTGCTGCGCCACAGCGGCACGCTGCAAATCAAATCAGAAGCGGGCAAGGGCAGCAGCTTCATTGTCTGCCTGCCGAAAACCGCCGTCGTACAGCAACAGCCGGAGCTGCTGCTGGGCTGATCTCTAGCGGTTGTAGAACGCCGCTACCTTGTTGACCACGCCGGGCGAATGCTGCTCGGCGGTGGTTGCAATTTCTTCCATTTGCGCTGGCGTGATTTGTTCCGTTTGCTCTGGCGTGACCCTCGGATGCTGGTCGTCGCCAAAGTCGCCGATACTGGCCGCCAGCGATGCCACCATTTCGTGGCTGACATTGCTCAGCAGGCGGTTGACGATATCGGCGCGCTGCTCGGCGGTGCTGAGCAAGAACAGCTGGCTGATGGTGTGAGGTTCGGATGAAGTGTTGATGGCGGCGGGCATATTGGCTCCTTGAGGTCCCTTGAGGTCTATAGGAGCAAGTTAGCCGTACCGCCGCGCCGGGTCTGTACGGACGCTAACCGAAGTATTCCTTGGAGCGCGCATTCTTCTCGCACTCGTCGTGAATGAGGTGAAAGCGCTCATGGTCTGCCCATTATTTAAATTGGACGACCTGCTGCCGGATGCCGTCACTCAACGGTCTTGGTGCGACGGCTATTTGTACGCCGTCGCCCGCGATCCCGGCCACTGCGAAACGCGGTGCCTGCGGGACGCCATTCTCCGGGTAATTCACGACTACATCGGACGGCTCGATAGCACGGCCGTTTAGCGACGGACGATGAAAGGTGACGGTCACGGCCGGAATCGCTGAGTTTGATCCGTAGACTTCGACAAATGACGCCAACTGGGCGCCGAGCAATCCATCGGCACTATCCATCCGTAGCGAGCCTGGCGTGCATATATTCTTGCCACTTGCATCTTGGACCGTGGCGGTAAGCCAACTTTGGGTACCGTTTACTTCGCGGGTGACCGAGTAAATATATCGGCCTTTGTGCCAATTACAGGAATTGCGGACGCTCACGAAATTTCCTTCGTATCCAGCGGCCTCGAAATGCGCTCCCGGTGGCCCCTTGGCATAGTCCAGATCGATCGCCTGGCCGGTGGCCCAACGCGAAAACAAGGTGCCGCGTCCAAGCGGCACCAAGGTGCGTTCGCTGGCACTTGGCCAACCGGCCACATGGGTCTGCACGCCACCGTAGAAGTTCGCTCCGCCCACAGTTATCAAGCCGAGTGGCGCGATATAAAAATCGGCATCGTCCGGCACGTCGTTCGAGATATCGAACGCGATACTGAGCGAATCGAGCCGTTCATGTGCAGGCAAAGTCCACCAAAGATCCGCCAGGTGCCACGGATAGACCGGCGGCGCGTCGGCGGAGCGCGAAGGCGGTGAGAACGCGCTAGCCGCAAGAGCCAGCATGCACAGCGTTGTTGCGTATCGTTGCCTTGCTGCGCGCATAGTTAGCTGGTGCATGTCAAAACCTTCCCCAAAATTGGCTTGCCCCAGGATTTTTGGCAGACCACTCAAGACAGCAATATCCTGAATGCATCGTGGCTGGTAGTGGTGTCTTCGACGGCAACGTTGTCGACGCGCGCGGCGGGTGGGGCTTGGCGGCTCCAGTTGATAATGGCGTCGACTGCGGCGGCGTCGCCGTCCACTTCGGCTTCCACCGAGCCATCGCTCAGGTTGCGGACCCAGCCGCGCAGGCCGAGATCGACGGCTTGCCGTGCAAACGAGGCGCGGTAGCCGACGCCTTGTACCAGTCCTGTGATCAGCAGATGTTTTGCCATGCGTGGTCTCCTCATCAGCCTCGGGCGGGGAATTGTTCCAGTTGCTGGATGCGCTGTTTGGCGCGGTCTTGCATGCACTCGCTGTACATGACGTTGCGGATGCTGCCGCCTTGCCACTTCGCGTATTCTGCCTGGCAGTCGGCTTCGCGGAACTTGACCCACAGGCGCTGGGCGTCGACCAGTTTGGCCTTGATGCCAGCAGCGTCATCCATGGTGGCAACTTCCTTCAGTGTCTGCTGGTAGGTGGCATTCAGCTGGCGCTCGACTTTCTCCGTTGCCTGCGACGCGCATTGATTGAGGTCGATCGTGCTGAAGGCTTTGTCGCAGTCCAGCGCGTAGCTGCTGCCGGCGCTGGCGGCCAGCAACAGGGGGAGGATCAGGCGTTTCATAAAGTACCGCTTCCTTTCATGGCCAACTGGCAGCTGTGCAGCACGTCTTCATACGAGCGCGACACGTGGTCGGCGGTGGGGAAGACGCAGGTTTTCAAGTCGGGATTCTCAAACGGGCTCGGCAGCAGCAGCGCGAAATGTTTGCAGTTCGGCAGTTCCTGGCGCATCCGTTCCAGCGTCTGCGCCATCAGCGCGCAGTCGTTCAGCGGGTCGACGCTGACCAGGCAAACGATCGATACCAGTTCAGCCGATGCTTCCGGCGGCGTATCCTTGTCCAGATCTTCCAGGCTCATGCTGCGTGCATCGATCTTCTGCTCGCGCAGGATGCGCACCAGGATCTCGGTAGCCAGTTCCGCATACGACGAACCCAGGCCCATGCTCAGTACCACGCTGCCAGCCGGCACGTCGAACGATCCCTGCCATTCGCCGCTGTCGGAAATGCGTTGCTCGCGCAACTCACGGCCGATGCCGCCGCGCTTCAGCACGCTGGGGCGCTTGCGCTTCTTCCACCATTTGACGCTGCCGCTCAGCGCCTCGATCACGGCAATGATGGAGCCGGATACTTTCTCTTCTTCCACCGGCGTGATCGAACCGTCCTTGAAATCGAAGCTGGCCAGATGCAGCGCCGGCAGCAGCACGCCGTCGCAATACTCGGCCAGCGATTTGTGTTGCATGTAGCGCTTGGCGCTGGTGACGATTTCGTGCGCGTCGCCGGACAACGCGCGCTGGTAGAAATTCTGCGGCATGGTCAGCGCCGGCAGTTCGCCGAACATAATCTCCAGCACCTTCAGCGCGCGGATGTAGCGGCCGGCCACCACCAGGCACAAGGTCAGCGGCGTCGACAGCACCAGCCCGACCGGACCCCAGATCCAGCTCCAGAAAATCGCCGACACCACCACCGACAGCGGCGACAGTCCGGTGGTATGGCCGTACAGCTTGGGCTCGATGGTCTGGGCGACGATGATTTCCACCGCCAGGAACAGGCCCAGCGTCATCAGCGCCATCGACCAGCCGGGATCGATGGCAGCCGCCAGCACGGTGGCGCAGAACGCCGCCATCCATACGCCCACATAGGGAATGAAGCGCAGCACGGCCGTCATGGTGCCCCACAGCAGCGCCTGGCCCAGGCCCATCAGGCTCAGCCCCAACCAGATCGCCAGCCCGGTGGCGAGGTTGACCAGGAATTGCGAGATGAAGAAGCGCGACAGGCGCTCGCCGGCATCGTTGACGGCAATCGTGGTGGCGCGCAAATCGCCGCCGCCTGCCAGGCGGATGAAGCGGTCGCGCAGCGATTCATGTTCCAGCAGCACAAAGATCAGCACCACGAACACGATGCCGGCCGTTTCCAGCGGCGGCCATACGGAGGATGCTATCTTGGCCAGCAGCTGGAACGGCTTCAGCGCCGGTTCGTGGATTTCCACCAGCACCGGCGTCTTGGCGCTACCATCGTTTTGCAGCACGGGCGTAGGACCGTCGAGGCTGTCGCCGGTGAAGTGCTCGATCAATTGCCCGGCCGGACCGCCAAGGCTGCCGAGCGTGCCGCGCGTCAGCTGGTCCAGCGTTTCGATCTTGCTGGCGATGGTGTCCTGGTACTGCGGCAGGCTGGCGCCCATCATGCCGACCTGCTGGATGATCACCGCGCCGATCGCCAGCAGCGTCACTGTCACCACCAGCACGCCGGTGCAGACCGAGGTGGTCTGGCCCAGCCCCAGGTGGCGCAGCGCGCGCACGAACGGTGCAATCAAAAAGCTGAAGATGAAGGCCAGCGTGATGGGAATCAGCACGTCGCGGCCGAAGTAGAGCAGGGCCAGCACCGTGGCCGTGCCCACCAGGCCAGCTACAGCGCTGGGTAAAGTGCGGGAAGTAAGAGAATCAGACACCGTCTATCCTGGCAGGGTAAGTAAAGCCAATAAAATGCACCGCGTTGAGGGCGATGTGAACCAGTATGGCGGCTTCGATGCGTTGCGTGCGGTGGTAAGCCCAAGCGTAGCCGATGCCGGCAATGCCAGCGAGTATGCCATATCGCAGGCCGCCGCCGAGGTGCGCGGCGCCGAACAAAAGGGCCGAAACGGCCACCGCCAGCCATGGCCCCCAGCGGAAGCGCTGCAGCGCGGCGGCTAGGCGTGCTTGCAGCAGGCCGCGGAAGAACGCTTCTTCGGCAATCACCGTGAACAGCAGGTTGACGACGATGAAGCCCAGCGTCTGCTGCGGCAGTTTGACGTCAGCGCCGACCACTCCGGCAGCCAGTGCAAAACCGAGCGTGGCCGCCACCGTCAGCACCAGCACCGGCAGGGTCTGGCGCAGCACCGTGCCCAGTTCGGACCACGAGCTGATGCGCTGGCACAGCCAGGCCAGCAAGATCAGGCCGACTGCGCCCTTGTCGAAATTGGCGTATTGCGTGAAGGGCAGGGCGTTGGCGGACAACTGCACGCGGTCGATCAGGACCGGGTTGTTGAAGCCCGGCAGCTTGTGCATGGCCAGCGCCAGGGCCAGCAGGATGGTGATGGTCTGCGCAACGGCCCGCAACGTCGCGGCGCGCGCATGCCCAGCCAGCCAGGCGGCGCCGGCAAACAGCAGCAGCGCGATCAGCGCCGGCGCATGCAGCACGCCGGCCACCAGACCGGCGCCCACCGCCGCCGCAAACAGCAGCGCCGGCAGCAGCGGATGGGACCAGACGGCAGCGATGGCGCCGGCCAGCAGGAGGAAAGTCAGCAGTGTAGGAATGGGCATCAAGCAGGGGAGGCAGGGAAATCAGGTGCGCTTAAGTTTCCCTTAATCATATCACTTTGCCCATGTTCGCATTTAGAAGCGATAGATCAGTGCGGTCATCAGCATCGGCGTGGTCTTGCGCTTGGTCAGCGGACTATCGGCGGCGTCGCCGGTCAGGCGGGTGACGCCGATGGCGCTGCGCACCGACCAGTTGCTGTCCAACACATGGTTCCAGTGCACACCGGCCGCGACGTTCTCAAAGCCGCCCTTGGCGCTGTAGGCTTTGTAGCCGGAGGCGGCGCTCTGCGCGGCGGTGACGCCGAAGTAGGTCTGCATGTGCTTGTCGTCGCCGTAGACGGCCGACGCGCCAAAGCCGATCTGGTCGGTGGTGTCGGTGTACAGCGGTGCGTTGACGCCAAAGGTGTAGGTGCTGCCGTATTCGCGATGGCCGAGGTTCTGCTTGGTGCTCACACTCAGGCCGACCTTGCCCAGTTGATAGCCAGCGCTCAGTACGGCTTGTGCCGAGCCGTCGATGTCGCCCATGCCTTTCAGCGCGTCGGAACCGGAGAAGTAATTTTCCTTGTGGTCCTTGCGGCCGCCATCGTAGCCCAGCGCCGCGCTCAGCGAGAAGTCGCCCAGCTTGGTCTGATAGCCGATGCCGCTCTGTGTGCTGAGGAAGATGCCGTTGCTAAAGGTGCGCTCCAGCACCGGCAAGGGCAGTACGCGGCTTTTGTCGCTGCCGGCGTATTCCGGCACATAGGCCAGGCCGAGGCCGGCGGTGAAGCTGTCGCCGCTGGCCGACGCGGCGGGCGCTGCCGGTGCGTCTTCGGCAAAGCTCCGGCTACTGAAGGCGCAGAGGGAGAGAAGGGTGAGGGTGATCGCGTGGCGCATGGAGGGTCCGTTCAGGTTGTCCGCCGGCGCGAGGGGCCGGCGCAGACGGGCGAGAGTTTCCCACTGAATACGTTCCGACACCATCGGCATAGCTGAAGTATCATTGGCTGCAATCTTTGGTATCGCCTGATGCACTTTGGAGCTGATTATGTCCCTGACCTTGTATTACCATCCGCTGGCCTCGTTCTGTCACAAAGTGCTGATCGCGCTGTATGAGAACGGCACGGTATTCGAAAAGCGCGTGATCAATCTGGGCGATGACGCCGACCGCGCCGAGCTGGAAGCGATCTGGCCGTTGTGCAAATTCCCGGTGCTGCGCGACCACGCGCAGGTGCGCGATGTGCCGGAAACCTCGATCATCATCGAATATCTGGACCGCCATTATCCGGGCCCGACGCTGATGATCCCTGCCGACTGGGACGATGCGCTGGACGTGCGCCTGTGGGACCGCTTCTTCGACAACTATGTGCAGGGGCCGGTGCAAACCATCGTCAGCGCCCACCTGACCGGCCTGAGCTGCGACCAGACCAAGGAGCGCACCAAGCTCAAGACCGCCTACAAGATGATTGAAAAACGCATGGCCACGCGCGGCTGGTTGTGTGGCGAAGCGTTCAGCCTGGCCGATTGCGCGGCGGCGCCGGCGCTGTTCTATGCCTGCACGCTGCTGCCGTTCCCGGAGGAGTACCACCACCTGCAAAGTTATTTTGAGCGCCTGGTGACGCGGCCGTCGGTGCAGCAGGTGCTGGAGGAGGCCAAGCCGTACTTCAATATGTACCCGTTTGCGCAGGAAATTCCCGAGCGCTTCCTGTAAGCGTATTGCCGCACAGTGTGCGCGCGCGGATGGGTGAATCATGGCCTTTCTTCTCCAAAAAAGGATACACCATGGATCATCCGAATTCCTCGCGTCGCGCGCTGGTTGGCGCGGCAGCCACTGGCCTGCTGGGTGCTGCCGTGGCGCCGGCCGGCGCGCACGGCGGCGCGGCTGACGGCGCTGCGGTGCCGCCGAAAAATCCGGTGACTGCCTATCCGGCGCCGCCGTTCCCCACGCAGCAGCAGCCGTGGCCTGGCCTGACCAGCAAGATGGATCCACGCCCCGACCATGGCGAGACCAGCTACAAGGGTTCCGGCCGGCTCAAGGGCCGCAAGGCGCTGCTGACCGGCGGCGATTCGGGCATCGGCCGTGCCGCCGCCATCGCCTACGCCCGCGAGGGCGCCGATGTGGCCATCAATTATCTGCCGGCCGAGGAGGCCGATGCGCGCGAGGTGGTGGCGCTGATCCGCGCCGAGGGCCGCAAGGCGGTCGCCATTCCGGGCGATATCAAGGACGAAGCGTTCTGCAACAAGCTGGTGGCCGACGCCGCGCGCGAACTGGGCGGGCTGGATATTCTGGTCAACAATGCGGCGCGCCAGTTCTCGCGCGATTCCATCCTGGACATGACCACCGCAGATTTTGACGAGACCTTCAAGACCAATGTGTACGCGATGTTCTGGATCACCAAGGCGGCCGTGCCGCTGCTGAAGCCGGGATCGACCATCATCAACACGGCGTCGGTAAACGCCTATGATCCGGGCGAGAACATCATCGACTACGCCGCCACCAAGGGCGCGATCATGATTTTTACAAAGGGATTAGCCAAGCAGCTGGCCAGCAAGGGCATTCGCGTCAATGCGGTGGCGCCGGGGCCGTTCTGGACGCCGTTGCAGGTGACCGGCGGACAGCCGCCGGAAAAACTGCCGCAATTCGGCGCCGACACGCCGCTGAAACGGCCGGGCCAGCCGGCCGAACTGGCCGGCGTGTACGTATTGCTGGCGTCGAATGAATCCAGCTACGCCACCGGCCAGGTGTATGCGGCGGTCGGCGGCCACGGCGGCCCGTAAGCCGTCATTCCCGCGCAGGCGGGAATCCATGCGCCGCCCAGACAGTGGCGGCGCGGGGATCAGTTCTTGTTACCCTCATCGGCGCTCTGCACCGACGCGGCCTGCGGGAAAGCCTGGTTCTGCGAGGCGATGTTGGCGAACTTGCTGGCTTCGTCCGACATGTGCTTGCTGGCGGCCTGACGGCCGGCATCGGCCAGTTCGGTGGCGGTGCGCGTGGTCTGTGGCACATGCTGCTGCGCCACATTGTTGATCTCGGCCTGGAAGTCGGTGGCGACCTGCGCCAGTTGCTGGTGGTAGCTTTGCAGCTTTTGCAGCAGCGCGCCAGCCTGCTGTGGAGCGGCTTGTGCGCCGCTGGCGGATGGCGTCGTCTGTACCGCACGTTGCAGCGCTGCCGTCGACTCGCTCAGCCAGTCGCGGCTGAATTGCACGTTGACCTCGGTCAGTTGGCGCAGCGAGCGCAGTACCGCCTGGTTCAGGTCGGCGTAGTAGTCGATGCGGGCTTCCGCATGATTGCGTGCTGCCGGGGACAGCGTTTCAACAAACGAGTTCATAAGCTTTGCTCCTGGTGGGGGCCAAAAAAGGAGAATTGCGAGCGGGGGAGGCGGGACGTTTTGGCCTTGCGTCCACCCCGCTATCATCGCAAATGTCGCCGCTTTATGGCACTCCTGAGCTTGCCGGAACTATTTGTTTTCTCTACTCAACAGATGGCGACGGCCGTGGCAGGAGAAGCAGCTGTTTCTGCCGGCCGTTGATGTAACGCACGCCACTAGCATCAAAATAGGCATCCTCCTCCAGCATGATGTTAACCGGCTCGCGCCAGCCGGGAATCCCGGCTGTATTGCTCAGTTCGATCGAATAGGCGGTGCGCGGCCGCAGCAACTCGTCGCCGCTGCCCGGCACGCCGGTTTGCGCGTCCCACATGCCGATGGCCGGGCCGGCCGCGTGGCCGTGATAGCCGATCGGGTGGCTGTAGATGGTTGGCCGCAAGCCCTCGGCCTTGGCCTGTTGCAGCGCCGCCGCCAGCATGGCGTTGCCGCTGCGGCCAGCCTGGAATTGCGACAGCAGAATGTCCTGCACGCGGTTGGCGCCGGCAAAGGCTTGTTGTAGCGCGGCCGGCGCAGCGGTTTCGCCTGGTTTCAGTATATAGACATGCTGCTGGATGTCGGTGTTCAGGCGCAGGTAGGTGATGCCGATGTCGACATGCAGCAGGTCGCCGGGGATGATGACGTCCGGGTTGGCGCGCTCGTTATTCTGGCGCTGGATTTCCACGGACGGATGGAACCAGGTATCGTAGCCCAGGTCGCGGATCTTCTGGCGGAACCACCACACCACGTCTTCGGTGGTGGTGACGCCGGGCGTGATCACGCGCTCGGAAAAGCCTTCCTCGATGATTTTATGGGTGGCGTTGACCATCTGCGGGTAGATCTGCATCTCCCGTTCCGTGCGCGTTTCCAGCCAGCGCACCGCCAGCGGCTCGGCCGACACCACGCGGCTTTTCAGCGCCGCCGGCAGGGCCGCCAGCAGTTCGGTGTACTCGGTGTGGTCGATGCCGTCGGCGTGGCCAAAGGTGGCCGAGGTATTCAGGCCGATCTTGCGCGGATTGCGGGTCTTGATGATGTCCGCCAGCGCATCCCACTGGTTGGGGAATTTCTTCTTGTCCCACGACTGCCTGATGCTGGCGCCGACGTCATAGCGCGTCACCCCCAGCCGTTCCACCTTGGCGCTGGCGGCGTCGCGATAAAACACCAGTATCGTGCGGCGGCGGGCGTTGAGCCATTCGGCCGGCAGCATGGTTTTCAGTACCGGGTCTTCGTTGTATTCTCTCGACACCAGCACCCACATATCGATGCCGGTTTGCGCCATCATGTCCGGCAGCAGCTGGTCGAAGCGCTCCGCCAGCAGTTGATTGACGACGACGGCCTGGGCGCGCAGCGGCAGCACGTCAGCGGATGCCGGCGCCGCCAGCAGCATGGTGAGGGCAAGGAGAATTTTTTTCATGCTCAGATAGTGCTGGCGGTTTTTGCCAATGTCAATCAACAGTATTTATAATGCACGTTGCATTCGCTAAGGAGAAGACATGGCAGCACCTTCGGTTTTTTATCTGCACGGCGGTCCGGCACTGGGTCCGGTGTTTGAGCGTGCCCGTTATCCGGACGCGACGCACGTCCACTGGTGGCATCAGCCGCTGGCCAAACCGTGCGCGGCGCGTCCCTATCTGGACCTGCTGGAAGCGACATTGACCGAATTCCGCCGCGTGGCCGCCGAAGCCGGCCAGCCGCTGACGGTGATGGCGAGTTCCTTCGGCGCCCACCTGGCGGTGCATCTGGCGCGCCAGGCGCCGGAGCTGATCAAGGACATCGTGCTGTTGGCCCCTACCTTCAATCCGGAGCAGGCCGCACTGCGCCTGGCGCGCCGCGCCTTCCGCGTGCATACCGACCATCCGAACGCCGGCAAGCTGGCCGTGGCGCTGGGGATGTACGAGGATGATCCGGGCCGTCCGCGTTTCTGGGATGTCTTCGGCGCGCTGTCGCAGCTGCCGGATGTGACGGAACTGTATTTTGGCCCCAACGGCGGCGCCGAGGCGTCGCGTTCGTTCGCGGAACTGATCCAGCAGCCGGGCGCCTTCGACGGTCCGACCTCGGTCGCGACCTCGGACGATTTCTCGGCGCTGGACCACACGCCGGTGCGCAGCGCGTTTGAAGGCCCGGTGTCGGTGCTGTTCGGCGCCTACGATCCGATGATCGACGCCGAACAGGATCGCGCCATCTGGGAAGTGATCTTCCCGCAGGCCGCCTTCTTCAAGGTGGAAACCGGCCACTTCCCGCTGCTGGAACTGACGCTGGAAGCCTGCCTGTCTCCTGCCTGATTACTTACCGGCGAAGCGCGCCTCGATTTCCTCCAGCGTCTTGCCCTTGGTCTCGGGCAGCAGGAAAGCGGCGGTGAGGAAGTACAGCAGCGTGCAGCCGGCGCCGTAGAAGAACATGGTGGCGTAGCCGTACTGCCCCACGGTGGGCAGGAACACGGCGGCGATCATGGTCGAGACAAACTGGTTGATCAGCAGCGCCACGCTCATGCCATTCGAGCGGATGCGGGTCGGCATCAGCTCCGACAACGCCAGCCACACGCACACGCCGGGACCGACGGCGAAGCTGGCCACGAATAAGCACATCATCAGCATCACCTGCCAGCCATGCGCGGCGGGCGGCACCGCCGCCAGGTCGGCGCGCTGGATGCGCAACGGCGCGCGCAGGCCTGCTTCCGGACTGGCGAAGGGATTCAGGTGCAGCTTGCGGAAGAAGGCGCCGATCACGCTGTCCGGCTGCACCGTGTCTTCGCGGTTCATGCGCAGCACCGGCAAGGCGCCATCATCGCTGCGGCGCGTCTGCACGTTGGTGAACGGGCCGTAGGAATAGGCTACCGTCAGTTGCAGCGGCGCGCCGTTGGCGCTGATGCCGGCGGCGCCGAACGATTGCAGCGTTTCAGCGTCCAGCCGCAGCGCCAGGCTGTCGGACTGCATGCGGGCTTGCAGCATCGGCCGCACGTCACGCTGCTGGCCTTCGGCGCTGCGGAACAGCAGGCCGGCCGCCAGCAGCGAGAGGACAATGCCGCCGGTGCCCAGCATCAGCAGGAACTTGCGGCCCTTGCGGTCGACCAGCACCACGGCGACGATGGTCATCAGCGCGTTGACCACTTTCAGCACCACGTCGGCGCTGTTGGCGGTGGCGCCGGACAGGCCGGCCTGATTGAGGATGTTGACCACGTAGGCCAGGATGGAGTTGATGCCGGTGGCCTGGTTCAGCGCCAGGATCAGACAGGCCAGCAGGAACGGCAGCATGTAGCGGCGGCTTAGCAGCGAATCGCTGGCGGCCGGCCCCTTGCTGGCGGCCGCGGTCGGCGTGAGCGCCTGCCGGATCTCGCGCAGCTCGGCCTCGGCTTCATCGGCGGAGCGGGTGCGCAGCAGGGCGGCGCGCGCTTCCTCGATGCGTCCCTTGCGCGCCAGCCAGCGCGGCGACTCCGCCAGCAGCAGCGCGCCGGCGCTGAATACGATCCCCGGCGTCAGGCACCACCAGAAGATGCTGCGCCAGGCGTGATCCTTGGCGGCGAAGACGGCGGCGGCGCGTTGATCCTCGCCCAGATGCTGCGCGGCGGCGGTGGCGCTTTCCACGCTGTGCGCTTGCAGCAGGCCGATGATGGCCGCCGCCACCAGGCCGATGGTCAGCAGCAGCTGGAACAGGGCCGCGCCGCGTCCGCGCTGGCGCGCATGCAGGCACTCGGCCAGGTACAACGGCACGATCACGCCGATCAAGCCGCCGCTGACGCCTTGCAGCAGGCGGCCCAGCAGCAGCGGCGTATAACCGTCGGCCAGCGCGATCAGCGGGATGCTGAGCGTGAACAGCACGCCGGACAACACCATGCCCCAGCGGCGGCCGATCCAGTCGGCCAGCGCGCCGGCAAACAGCGACGACAGCACGGACCCCAGCAACACCGCCGCCACGATAAAACTCAACTGCTGCGCGCTCAGTCGCCACGCCACCGATGCTGTCGATTCCAGATACGGCAAGGCGCCGGCGATGATGCCGACATCGATCCCGTACAGCAGTCCACCCATGCCTGCAATGAACAACAAAAATCCCATGGCGCGTTTTTGCATCGAGTCTCCGGCTAGTTGATGGACAGGTCGACGGCTTCGCCTTCAATGAAGACGGCCACCGGTTGTAGTTCTGCGTTCAATACAACGATATCGGCCCAGGCGCCCGGCGCCAGGCGGCCGCGTTCTGTCTCGCCCAGATAGTCGGCGGGGTAGAGCGACAGGCGGTTGGAGGCGTCGGCCAGCTCCAGTCCCAGGCTGACGAAATTGCGCAAGGCCTGGTCCATGGTCAGCACGCTGCCGGCCAGCGAGCCGGTGGCCAGCCGCACGCAGCCCAGGCACTTGTACACGCGCTGGCTGCCCAGCGCATATTCGCCGTCCGGCATGCCGGTGGCGGCGGTGGCGTCGGTCACGCCGTACAGGCGCGGGATGGCGCGCAGCGCGGCGCGGATGGCGCCCGGCGCGACGTGTTCCAGGTCGGGGATGATCTCTGCGTATTCCGCATGCGCCAGCGCCGCGCCGACGATGCCGGGCTTGTAGTGGTTGAGCGCCGTCATGCCGTTGTACAGGTGCGTGAAGCCGGCAGCGCCGGCCTTCAGCGCGGCGACGCCGTCTTCATAAGTGCCGTTGCTATGGCCGATCTGCACGCGGATGCCCAGCTCATTCAGTTGCGGGATCAGCGCCAGATGGTCGGCCACTTCGGTGGCCAGCGTCATGGCGCGGATCGGCGCCAGGGCGTGGTAGTCGCGCACCAGATCCATGCTGCCGACTGCGACCGCATCGGCCGGCTGCGCGCCGAGACGGTGGATGCTGAGGAACGGGCCTTCCAGGTGCACGCCCAGCATGCGCGCGGCGCCGGCCGGACGTTCTGCGATCACCGGCGCCAGTCCGCGCAGTGCGCGGCGGATGGAATTGTCGGTGGCGGTCATGGTGGTGCCCAGCATGGCGGTGGTGCCATGCCTGGCATGCGCGCGCGCCACGGTGGCGCCGGCGTCGCCGCCTTGCATGATGTCGACGCCGGCCGCGCCGTGCACGTGCAGGTCGACAAAGCCGGGCAGGATGGTCAGCGCGCCGTCGGCGTTGCTGTCTTCAGTGATGTGATGGATACGCTGGTCGAAATCGATGCTGCCGGTGATCCAGCCGTTCGGGGTGAGAATACGTCCGCTCAGCATTGCATCACTCCGCAATCAGCAATTCGATGCCAGCCTCGCGCAGGCCGTCGCGGTATTCCGCGCTGATGCCGGCGTCGGTGATCACCGCGTGCACGCGGTCCAGCTGGACGATGCGGTGCAGGCTGACGCGGCCGAACTTGGAAGCGTCGGCTAGCACGATGATCTTCTTGGCCCGTTCCACCATCTTGTGATTCAGGCTGGCTTCCGCCTCGTGGTGGGTGGTGACGCCGAACTGCAAATCGAAACCATCGACACCGAGGAACAGCTTGTCGAAGCTGTAGGCCTGCAAACAGGCTTCGGCCTGCGTGCCTTGAATCGACAGCGACTGCTTGCGCAGCAGGCCGCCGGTCAGGATAAGGTCCACGCCCGGTGCGTCGGCCAGCTCCCAGGCGATATTCAGGCCATTGGTCATCACCGTCACGTTCTGTGCATCGCGCAGATGGCGCGCCAGCGAAATGGTGGTGGTGCCGGAGTCGATGATGATGTTGTCGCCCGGTTCCACCATGCGCGCGGCATAGGCGCCGATGCGCGACTTCTGCTCGTGGTTGATGGCGTCCTTCTGCGGCACCGTGTGTTCGGTCGGCGGCGTGCGCGCCAGTGTGGCGCCGCCGTGGCTGCGCGTGACCAGGCCCTGGGTTTCCAGTGCACTCAGGTCGGTGCGGATGGTCACTGCGGAAACGCCCATTTGCGCCACCAGTTCAGTGACCTGCACCGAACCGTGTTGGGTGAGCGCCTGCAAGATCGCGGCGCGGCGTTGACTGGTATGTCGCATTTGCTGTGCTATCAATTTGTCAAAAATGGCAGCTTAACAGATCGCAGCCGTGACGCCATCTGGCGCCGTGCTATTTGCGGCGGCGTTGCGGTTGCAGGCGCGCGCATACTGCGCCAGCAGGCGGCCGATTTTGTGCTCCAGCAGGGCGCTGGCGCTGGCCGGCAACTGGCCTTGCAGCACTTCCAGATACTGTTCCGGCAGGTGCTGGCTGAGCAGCGACAGCGGAATCTCCAGCGGCGCCAGGTTGGCGAACAGCTGCGCGACTGCGGCCGCCACCGGCGCTTCACCCCAGTAGTAGCGGCAACGGTCGCTCAGGCCATAGCGGCGCAGCAAACGCTGCTCGGCGCTGCTGCCGGGATAGTGCTTGGCCCAATGCTTGGGCTGCGCCAGCATGGTGTCGTCCAGCACTTGCATCAGGCGCGAGGTCTGGCCGGCCGGCACCAGCTCTTCTTCAATGTGGCACAACGCGGCCAGGCCTTCGCGCAGCGCGAAGGTGGCGGCCGGGCCGACCTTGAGGATGGCGAAATGGTCGCGCACCATCTGGTGCAGCGCGGTCTCGCGCTGGTAGTCGGTGGAATGGGCCTCGAACACAATGCCCGGCTGGTTGGCCACGAATGCGGACAGCGCTTCCGCCTGCGCCGCATCGTAGTGCTGGATGCGGCTATGGTCGAAGTCCACGCCCGGCTGCACCACCATGGCGATCACGCGGCGCCAGGCGGCGTGCAGGTTCTGCTCCAGGAAGGCTTTGCAATGGACCTCCAGCGTGCGGCGCGCAGCCTCCGGTGCTGTCACCGCGCCGGCCTGCGCCAGATTGGCCTCGCCGCCCGGAATCGGTACTTCGGTGCCGATCACATACACCGGCGGCGGCAGCCCGGCGCCGGCGGCGGCTTCCTCGGCCACCATGCACAGGCGCGCCGAACGCGCGGCGATCACTTCGTCGCTCAGGTATTGGGGATCGTCGGCGCAGCGCATGCTGCAATCGAGGTGGATCTTGTGGAAGCCTGCCGCCGCGTAGGCGGCGATCAGCACTTCCGCGTTGGCCATGGCGGTGACGGCGTCCAGTCCCTGCCAGGCGTTCGGACCGAGGTGATCGCCTCCCAGCACCAGCTTCTCAAGCGGGAAGTCCTGCTGGCGCGCCAGCTCGTGCACATAAGCGACGAACTGGATCGGCGTCATGCCGGTGTAGCCGCCGAACTGGTCGACCTGATTCGATGTCGCTTCCACCAGCAGCACCGTGTCGTAACTGGCGGCCACCTTCATGGCGGCGCGCAGCACGCTCGGATGGCTGCAGCACACGCTGTACAAGCCGGTGGGAACGCCACGGCGGTGCGCGGCAATGATCTGCTGGACGGGGGACAGGGAATCGGTAGTGTTCATATTCAGTCGGTCAGTTGTTGACGGGCGAGGAGGGCGGCGCCGCGCGCGCCACCGGCGTCGCCAAAGGCTGGCGGCAGCACGGGTGGCGTGCGCACGCCGGAAAACAGGTGGCGGCCAATGGCGGCAGGCAGTTGCTGGTACAGGTGCGCCAGCAGCGACAAGCCGCCACCCAGCACAATCGCGTGCGGATCGAGCGTGATCACCAGCGTGGCCAGCGCGTTGCCCAGCAGGTCAAGGTGCACGTCCAGCGTGTGCTGGGCGGCGGTGGAGCCGCTCTGCGCGCGCGCCACGATGGACAGCGGCGTTTCGTCGGCCTGGTTGTAATGGCGGTAAATCTGGCTCATGCCGGGGCCGGAGACATAACGTTCCAGGCAGCCGCGCCGGCCGCATGGGCAGTCGTACAGCGGCAGCTGGTGCTGCGCCAATAGCGAAGCGGCCAGCGGCCAGTGGCCCCATTCGCCGGCCACGCCATTTGAGCCGCGCAGCAGGCGCCCGTCGACGCAGAAACCGCCGCCGGCGCCGGTGCCGATGATGGCGCCGAACATGCTGGGCAAGCCATCGGCTGCGCCGCCCTGTGCTTCGGACAGCGCAAAACACTGGCAGTCATTGCCGATGGCGAGCGGGCGTTGCAAAGCCTCCTGCAGCGATTGCGCCACCAGCCGGCCATTCAGCGCCGGTACGTTGGAGCTGAGCTGGCGGCCGGTGTCGCTGTCGATCACGCCCGGCAGGCCGATGCCGACCGCCGCGCGCAAGCCCAGCGCGACGTCGCCGCGCGCGATCAGGCCATGCATGGCGGCGATGAATTCGGCGAAGTCGGTGCCCGGCGTGGCGATGCGCTCGCGGTGGACTTCGCGCAGCTGCGCGCCTTCCTCGGAAAACGTCACCAGTTCGATCTTGGTGCCGCCGATGTCGATGCCGTGATAGCCGTTTTTAAAATTCGTCATGGCGGTAAATGGTGACGCCTTGGACCACGCGGTTCACGATGCCGCCGGTGAATGGGTTATCGGGACGCAGTTGCAGCTGCGCCGATTGATGCAGCGCGTACTGCTGCGCCATCAGCAGCCACAAAGGCGCCAGCCAGGCGTCCGGCCAGGCCGGGGTGTCGAGCGTGAACTCGCCGCCGGCGCCTACCGTCAGCACATTGGTGGCCACGCCGTCACGGCGCAATTCGTCCAGCAGGTCTTGCTCGTAGCGGCGCGACAGCGGATCGGCGCTGCGGAACAGCAGCACCAGCGTCTCTTTATTGACGGCCGCTTTCGGACCATGACGGAAACCGAGCGCGCTGTTCGCCATCGTCATCACGCTGCCGGCGGTGAGTTCCATGATCTTCAGCGCCGCTTCCTTGGCCAGCGCTTCCAGCGGACCGCTGCCGAGGTAGATCACACGCGACACCGGTTGCGCCGCCAGCGCCGCCACCGGTGCGGACCACTGCACCATCGCCTGGTCGCCCAGCGCCGCCAGCGTATGCAACCGCTCCGGCTGGAAATCGGGATCGAGCACCGACAACGCAGCCAGCAGCATGCAGCTAAAGCTGCTGGTCATGGCGAAGCCGCGGTCGCAGCTGGCGGCCGGCATCAGCAGGTTGAAGCTGTTGGCATCCGCCTTGCTTTGCTGTGCCAGCGCGCCGTCCGCATTGCAGGTGATATTGAGGAAGCGCGCATCCGGCACCAGGTCGCGCACCAGCTGCACCGCCGCCATGCTTTCCGGGCTGTTGCCACTGCGGGCGAAGGAGACCAGCAGCGTCGGTGCGGCGGTTTCCAGGTACAGCGCCGGGTGGGTCAGCAGGGTGGTGGTCGAGATGGCGCGCACCTGGCATGGCCAGGCGGTGTTGATTTCGTCCGCGATGATCTCGCCCACATAGGCCGAGCTGCCGGCGCCGGTGAGGATCACGCGCAGTTGCGGATCGCGCAGGCTGTCGCCAAGGAAGGCGGCAATGCGGCTTTGTTCAGCGACCAGGTGCGCCGCCAGAGCACGCCACATGGCGGGCTGGTGGGCGATTTCTTCTGCGGTATCGAGGCCGCCGATATCGCGCCAGTCGGTGGTGGCGCGCTGGAATAAGGTAGTCATTGAAAACTTTTTCGGTTGGAAGTCAGGTGAAGAGTAAGGTTTTATTTTCGATATGTCAAATACGAAAGCAAAAAGAAAGATGTTTCGCTGGGGTATGGCGTAACATTGTGACCGTTTTGCTACGAAATCGAAAGTGATGCATGCTATAGCCACCCAATACGAAAGATTATTTCGATTATTTTTCGAATTGTTCTTTCTTTTTGTTGACCGGGTTTGCTTTTATTTCTAGAGTAAATGCAGAGTCTTTCGAAAGTAAAACCAAAACACGCAACCGAGGGAGAGTTCAGCATGCAGCACAGCCGCTTTAAACCACGCAATAGCGCCATCCGCCAGGCGACGGCAATCTTGATCAGCCTGACCATGGCTGCTGCCGGAAACCAGGCAATGGCCCAGTCTAACGCCACCACCACCATCTATGGCGAAGTGGCGTCGCCGGCCGGCGCCACCGTCGTGCTGGAGAATCTGGATACCGGCGCGCAGCGCACGCTGACGCCCGATGCGTCGGGCCGCTACGTGGCCAACTCGATGCCGCCGGGCCGCTATGCGCTGCGCATGCTGCGTGGCGGTGCGGTGCAGGACACGCGTGAAATCGAAGCGGTGGTCGGCAGCGGTGCGGAAGTGAACTTCGGTGCCAAGCAGGGCGACGGCCAGACCGTGGTGGTACGTGCTGCACGTACGTATATCGACGTCTCCAACACCAACAACGGCGTGGTGTTCACCGCCAAGGAACTCAACAAGCTGCCGGTGGCGAACGACATCGCCTCGGTGGTGCAGCTGACGCCCGGCGTGGCGCGCGGCACCAACAGCCAGTACGGCAACGCGCCGTCGATCGGCGGTTCGGGCCAGTCGGAGAACGCGTTCTATATCAACGGCTTCCCGGTGACGAATATCCTGACCCAGGTCGGCGCGTCGGAACTGCCGTTCGGCGCCATCTCTAATATGCAGGTGCTGACCGGCGGCTATGGCTCGGAGTTCGGCCGTTCCACCGGTGGTGTGGTCAACATCACCACCAAGAGCGGCGGCAACGACTTCCACATCGGCGGCAAGCTGTCGACGATTCCATCCGGCCTGCGCGGCTCGCAGCAAAATACTTATTACCCCAACACCGGCGCCAATCCGGACACCGACGGCAAACTGCTGTACTGGAACAAGGACAATACCAGCACCAGCAAGGTGGCCGGCGTGTACGCCAGCGGTCCTATCATCCAGAACAAGCTGTTCGCGTTTATCGGCCTGGAACGCACCCGCACCAATAGCGAAGGCATCGCCGCCACCAGCGACGCCTCGGCCGCCAGCCTGAAAGGCGGCTGGAGCACCGGCCAGACCACCGTGGACCGCGGCTTGTTCAAGCTCGATTACAACCTGACCGCAGACCATCACTTCGAATACACCAAGCTGTATGACCGCACCAAGGTATTCAGCCAGGCCTACGGCTTTGACTACAGCACGCAAACGCATAACAACGTTGCCGCCAGCGCCGGCGAAACCACCGTCAACTGCTGCGGTTCGTCGTCGGCGCCGGGCTCCAATGTCGATATCTACAAATACACCGGCTACCTGACCGACAACCTGACGGTGACCGCGCTGTATGGCAAATCGCGCACCAGCCATAGCCGCACGCCGGTAGGCTACGACCCGTCGCTGCCGCAGATTTCGACCGGCGCCACCGTGCAGGTACCGGGCATCAGCTATCCGGTGCCGCAAACCGTGACTGGCAATCTGGTCGACACGGCCTCGCGCGACAGCCAGAAGGCCAAGCGCCTGGATCTGGAATACCGGCTCGGCGACCACTCGCTGCGCGGCGGTATCGACCGCATTGATGTGGACTCGATGGTTGGCTTCTCGCTGGCCGGCGGCTACCGCTGGACCTACCGCAAGGCCACCGATCCAAACCGCGCCATCAACGGCGCCAATGAAACGCCGGCGCAGGGCGGCGGCTACGGCACCCAGGGCTACTACGTCAGCCGCGATGTGTACAGCAATCTGGCCAATCCAACCAGTGAGCAATCGGCGCAATACATCCAGGATCACTGGCAGGTGACGCCGCGCGTGCTGCTGGATCTGGGCGTGCGCCGCGAGCAGTTCACCAACTACACCAGCACCGGCGATGCGTTCATCTCGCAGCGGAACATGATCGCGCCGCGCCTGGGCGCGACCTGGGACTACAACGGCGACGGTTCCCTGAAGCTGTTTGCCAATGCCGGCCGCTATCACTTGCCGGTGCCGTCCAACCTGTCCAGTAATATGGCGGCGCCGTTCACCTCCACCAGCCAGTTCTACACCTACACCGGTGTCGATCCAACCACCGGCGCGCCGACCGGCCTGCACGCCATCGGCAATCCTTATTCGGCCAACAACGCCTATGGCCAGAGCCGCGATGCGCGAGAAGTCACCGCCATCGGCCTCAAACCGCTGTCGCAGGACGAACTGTCGCTGGGCTTTGAAAAAGCCTTCAATAAAAACCTGGTGGCCGGCGCCAGCCTGCTGTATCGCCGCATGAACGACACCAACGACGATACTTGCGACCAGCGTCCGATCGACGCCTGGGCGGCGGGCAACAATGTCGACACCAGCAAATGGGGCGGCTTCCAGTGCGCCATCATTAATCCGGGTCGCGACAATTCGCTGTGGATCAATTTCGCCGACGGTGCTGGCTTGCGCCGCGTCGACATCACGGCGGCCGAGTGGGGCGATCCGAAACCGGAACGTACCTACAAGGCGCTGAACTTCTTCGTCGAGCACCCGTTCAGCAACGGCTGGTACGGCAAGGTCACCTACACGCTGTCCGCCTTGAAGGGCAATATGGAAGGCCAGACCGATACCATCGGCGGCGGCGATGTCGGCCTGACCGTCAGCGACGACCACAAGGAGTTGATGTACAACGCCTACGGCTACCTGCCGGGCGATCATCGCCACGCCATCAAGGCTTATGGCTATATGCAGATCACGCCCGAGTGGATGGTGGGCGGTAACCTGGCGCTGACCTCCGGCGCGCCGCGCAACTGCATCGGCGAACTGCCGGCCGACCTGAAATTCGACAACGACTACGGCGCGGCCTACTTCTACTGCAATGGCGTGGCCACGCCGCGCGGCAGCCAGGGACGTTTGCCATGGCAGGCTCAGGTCGATCTGAACGTGGCGTATCTGCCGCGTTTCGCCAAAGGTCTGAGCCTGAAGGTGGACGTGTTCAATCTGCTGGACCGCACCACCATCCAGCGCTACAACGAAACGCGTGAAGACGGCGGCGCCATCTCGCGCACCTATCTGCAGGTGACCAGCCGCACCGCACCGCGCTCCGTGCGCCTGACCGCCGAATACGAATTCTAAGAGGAGAGATGATGAAACAACGACGCATGTTCTTGTATTCAGCAGCACTGTTCCTGGCTGGTTGCGGCGGCGACAGCACCAGCAATGCCGGCGCACCGGCGGCGCAATCGCTGGCTGCAGCGTCAGTGGCGGCGGTGGCCACGCCCAGCGCCGCTGCGGTGACGTCCACCGTGGCGCTGGCCGGTAATGCCTTCGTCACCACCTTGCCGTCCGGCGCCGAGGAGATCATCACTGACAGCGGCCTGGCCAACTGGAGCAACGCCGGTGCTGTCACCAGCGCTTACTTCCGCGTGGCCGCCGCCGGTCCGGTAAAGGTGGCGATGGATGCGCGCCTTGCCGGCAGCAACAACAGCACGGTGAAGGTGACGGTCAACGGCACGCCGTTCACGGTGCCGCTGGCCGGCACCGCCAGCAAAACCTATACGGTCGGCACGGTCAACGTGGCGGCAGCGGGTTATGTGAAGGTCGACCTGCAAGGCGTGAGCAAGGACGGCGGCTACTTCGGCGACGTGTCGGCACTGAAGGTCACGGCCGACGCCACCGTCAACTACGCCAACGACGCCGCCAATTACTACTGGTCGCGCCGTGGCCCGTCGGTCCACATGGGCTACACCACGCCGGCCAACACAGAGTACTTCTACAACGAGGTGACGATTCCGGCCGGGCAGGATCCGGTGGGTTCCTACTTCATGGCCAATGGCTTTGGACAGGGCTACTTCGGCATCCAGGTCAAGTCCGATACCGAGCGCTGGATCCTGTTCTCGGTGTGGGACGCCGACAGCGGCGCCAAGACCACGCTGGTGAGCAAGGGCGCGGGCGTGGTGGATAACAGCTTTGGCGGCGAGGGCACCGGCGGCCAGAGCTACCTGGTGTACAACTGGAAGGCTGGTAATACCTACCGCTTCATCATCCGCGCAACGCCGGACGGCGCTGGCGCGACGAAATATTCGGCATGGTTCTACGCGCCGGAGACCGGGGCGTGGCGCTACATCGCGACCTGGAAGCGTCCCGAAACCACGACTTACCTGACCGGCAGCTACTCGTTCCTGGAAAACTTCGTCGATACCAACGGCTATACTGGCCGCCGCGCCCTGTATGGCAATCAGTGGGCGCGCAATGCGAGCGGAACGTGGTCTGAAGTGACCACCGCGCGCTTCACCGGCGACGCCACCGTGACCAATGTGCAGCGCATGGATTACGCGGGCGGGCTGGATAGCGGCCGGTTCTATCTGCGTAACGGCGGCTTCTTTGCCGATTACGTGCCAGTGAATCAAAACTTTACCCGGCCGGCTACTGGCCAGCAACCGGCGGTGGACGTTAGCAGTCTGCCGCAGTAATCGCAGTTATCGCGGTAATAGGAGCAACATGAAATCAGTATCAGCCATAGTCGCCATGCTTGCCAGCGCCCCGGTGCTGGCGGCGCCGATCGGCAATGTCAGCAAGATGACCGCCACCGGCGGACAGCAGTGGGATCTGGTCACCGACACCGGCGCGCATGTGCAGGTCAGCCTGCCGCGCGCCGATGTGCTGCACATCTGGGCCGGGCCGAAATCCGGCCTGACCGGCCCTGGCGACAAAGCCGCGCCTATCGTGGTGGCCACGCCGGCCGCCACGGTGGAGCATAGTGTCAGCGAGCAGGCGGACCATATTCTGATCCGCACGCCGGCGTTGAGTCTGCGCATCGATCGCAAGCCGCTGCGGTTTACGCTGTCCCGCGCCGGCGATGCCCAGCCCTTGTGGCGCGAGGTGCAGCCGCTGGAACTGGGCGACAAGCAAAGCGTGCAGACGCTGTCCAGCGACAAGGCGGAGCGCTTCTTCGGCGGCGGCCAGCAGAATGGCCGGTATGAGTTCAAGGGCAAGCAGTTGCCGATCTCGTATTCGGGCGGCTGGGAGGAGGGCGATCGTCCGAGTCCTGCGCCATTCCTGATGAGTTCTCGCGGCTGGGGCATGCTGCGTAATACCTGGTCCAATGGCGAATATGATCTGCGTCAGGGCGATCAGATCTCGCTAGAGCATGACGAGGCGCGCTTTGATGCGTACTACTTCGTCGGCAAGGATATGCACGATGTGCTGGCGCGTTACACGGAGTGGACCGGCCGCGCGCGCATGCTGCCACGCTGGGCGCTGGAATATGGCGATGCTGATTGCTACAACGATGGCGACAATGTGAAGAAGCCGGGCACGGTGCCGAAAGGCTGGACCGATGGTCCGACCGGCAAGACGCCGGATGTGGTGGATTCGGTGGCGCGCCAGTATCGCGAGCATGATATGCCGGGCGGCTGGATTCTGCCGAATGACGGTTATGGCTGCGGCTATGCGTCGCTGCCGGAGACGGTGCAGGGTCTTGCAAAGTATGGTTTCCGTACCGGCCTGTGGACCGAGAATGGCGTCGAGAAGATGGCGTGGGAAGTCGGCACCGCCGGCACCCGCGTGCAGAAGCTGGATGTGGCCTGGACCGGCAAGGGCTATCAGTTTTCGCTGGACGCCAACAAGTCGGCTTACGACGGCATTCTGAATAATTCGGATGGCCGGCCGTTTATCTGGACGGTGATGGGCTGGGCCGGCACGCAGCGTTATGCGGTGGCGTGGACCGGCGACCAGAGTGCGAGCTGGGATTACATCCGCTGGCATGTGCCGACGCTGATCGGCTCCGGCTTGTCGGGCCAGGCCTACGCTGCCGGTGATGTGGATGCGATTTTCGGCGGCAGTCCGGAGACCTACACCCGCGACCTGCAATGGAAGGCGTTCACGCCGGTGTTGATGGGGATGTCCGGCTGGTCGGCGGCGGAGCGCAAGCATCCGTGGTGGTTTGCCGAGCCGTATGTCAGCATCAATCGTCGCTATCTGAAGTTGAAGATGCGCTTGACACCTTATATGTACACGCTGGTGCGGGAGGCGGAGCAAAGCGGCGCGCCGCTGGTGCGTGGCTTGATGTGGGATTATCCAAACGATCCGGCCGCCAACAGCGAAGCGTATAAGTACCAGTATCTGCTGGGCCGCGATTTGCTGGTGGCGCCGGTGTATCGCAGCCAGGCGGTTAGCCAGGGCTGGCGGCGGGCGATTCATTTGCCTGAAGGCCGCTGGTTCGATTATTGGGATGGCCGGCAAGCCACGGCAGGCAGGGATGGACGCGATATCGATCTGGCGGTGACGCTGCACAAGCTGCCGGTGTTCGTGCGCGCCGGCGCGATTCTGCCGATGTATCCGGAGATGCTGTACGACGGCCAGAAGCCGAAGGATGTGCTGACCCTGGATCTGTATCCGCAAGGCGCTTCCGAGTACACGCTGTACGAGGATGACGGCAACACGCGCCGTTATCAGGATGGTGCGTTTAGTCAGCAGACGATCCGCATGAATGCCAGCGCGGATGGCGTGCAGGTTGATGTGGCGCCAGTGGTCGGGGCTTATGACGGCCAACTGGCCCGCCGCGCCTACGCCCTGCGCGTGCTGCTGCGCCAACGTCCCGCCGCAGTCAGCATTGCCACCGCCGTGCTGCCGCCGCTGGCCGACCGCGCGGCGTTTGATGCCGCCGCCGAGGGCTGGTACTTCGACGCCGACGATCGCCAAGGCACGCTGCACGTCAAAACCGTCGCGCAGGACATCCGCCAGCCGCTGCGTTTCACCTTGCAGACCGCCGCCACGCTGACCGTCGCCGATGACACCTTCCCGGCCGCGCCAGTGCTGGGCCGCGCCATCCCTGCGGACAGCATGGTGGTCATCAACCGCCCGGCCGAAGAAAGCAGCTCGCCACTGGAAAACGCCTTCGACAACGACCCGGCCACCTGGTTCCGCACGCCGCGCACGCCCGCAGTGCAGGGCGGACCGCACGAATGGGTCATCGCCTTCACCGAACGCCGCCTGATCGACGGTATCGAAATCGCACCGCGCAACGACCAGCACTGGAAGAACGGTCAAATCCGCGACTACGAAATCTACATGGGCGATAACAACGGCGACTGGGGTGCGCCGGTCAAACGCGGACAACTGAAGCTGCAGCAAGACCTGCAGACCATCAGCTTCGCGCCGACCGCTGGCCGCCTGCTGCGCTTCCGCGTCCTCAGTACGCAGAACCCGGAAGGCGATGGCGCATCCGCCACCGATCCAATGGTGACCGCCGCCAGCGCCTCCACCGCGTGCGCCTTCAACGCCGCAGTAGCCAGCGACGTCGGCCCGATCACGCTGTCGACCTTCCATGTGATGGCGCATGAAAGCAAGGAAGGCCCGGAACAGCAGCAATACCTGTCCGACCTGGCCTTGCCGAAAAACGTCAGCCGCGACAAGCCGCTGCATGGCAGCGAGATGCGTATGAACGGCCTGAAGTTCCGCAAAGGCCTGGGCGTAGGCGCAACCAGCCGCATCGACCTGCAGCTGGCCGGCGAATGGAATCTGCTGCGCGCCGATCTGGGTGTGGACGATAGCTGCCGCGATGCTGGCGGCTTGCAGTTCCAGGTCTGGAGCGGCGAGCGCCTGCTGTACGACAGCGGCTTGATTAGCGCACCGGCGGTGGTCAAGCCGGAAATCGATGTGCGCGGACTGAGTCAGATCAGCCTGCGCACGCTGGGTGCGCGTGGTAGCAAGCCGGCGCAGGTATGCGGGAACTGGGCCAATGCGGCTTTAATCGGTACGGAGGGCAGCAAAGCCACTCCAGTTAATAAAAAATAAACGAGGCAAACGAATGAGCAATCAAATGAATCGACGTGACTTTATCGCGGCAGGCGCCGCGCTGGCGGGCAGCATGATGCTGCCATCGGCCTTTGGCGCCACGCGCCAGAAGGTCCGCATCGGCATGATCGGCACCGGCATGCGCGGCCAGGTGCTGTTGCAGGGGCTGCTGCGCCGCGATGACGTGGAAGTGGTGGCGCTGTGCGATATCGAACCGCTCATGCTGGGCATGGCGCTGGCGCAGGTGGGCAAGTTCAACAAACCGAAGCCGAAGACCTTTGGCGAAGAGCGCGATCCGCAAGCCTACAAGCGCATGCTGGATGCCGGCGCGCTGGATGGCGTGATCATCGCCACGCCATGGGAATGGCACGCGCCGATGGCCATCGCCGCCATGCAGGCGAAGGTTCCAGTCGGCTGTGAGGTGGTGGCCGGCATCACGCTGCAAGACCATTGGGATGTGCTGAACACCCAGCTGAAAACCAAAACGCCTTATATGCTGCTGGAGAACGTCTGCTTCCGCCGCGACGTGATGGCGGTGCTGCAGATGGTGCGCGCCGGCGTGCTGGGTGAACTGGTGCATTTGCAGGGCGGCTATCAGCACGACCTGCGCGCGGTGAAATTCAACAGTGGCGATCCGGCCAAGCCATATGGTGGTGGCGTGGAGTATGGCGCCAAGGGCTGGTCGGAAGCGCGCTGGCGCACCGAGCACTCGGTGCAGCGCAACGGCGAACTGTATCCGAGCCATGGTATCGGCCCGTGCGCGATGTACACCAACATCAATCGCGGCAACCGCTTCACGCGGATTAATTCGTTTGCCAGCAAGGCGCGCGGCCTGCACGACTACATCGTCAAGGAGGGCGGCGCCAATCATCCGAACGCGAAGACCACCTTCAAGCTGGGAGACGTGGTGACCACCACGCTGGCGTGCGAAAACGGCGAGACCATCATCCTGGAACACGACACCTCGCTGCCGCGCCCTTATTCACTGGGCTTCCGCGTGCAGGGCACCAACGGCTTGTGGATGGATGTGAACCACTCGATCCACGTCGAGGGAAAGAGCAAGCCGCACCAGTGGGATGACTTCCAGGTATGGCAGGACAAATACGATCATCCTCTGTGGCGCAAGTACGAGAAGAACGCGGAAGGCGCGGGCCATGGCGGCATGGACTTCTTCGTTATCCATGCGTTTGTGGAAGCGCTGAAGGCGGAGGCGCCGATGCCGATCGATATCTACGATGCGGTGACGTGGAGCGCGATTACGCCGCTGTCCGAACAGTCGATTGCGCAGAATTTCCAGACCCTGGATTTCCCGGACTTTACCGCCGGCGCCTGGAAGTCGCGCAAGCCGATTTTCGCTTTCGACGACCGGTATTAATAGAGCAGAGCGGGGCGGTGTACAATTTGGGCGCTTAGTCCCCCATCCCATACACTGCCCATGCCCTCACGCCGTCTTGCCCTTGCCAGTTTAGCCATCCTGTCCGCAGCCGCCATCGTCGGCTGTAAAACCACTCCGGTTGCGGAGACCCCGGTCGTGCAACCGCCGCCGGAGATGCTGCCCCCGAAGAAAATCAAAATCGGCCTGGCGCTGGGTGGTGGTGCGGCGCGTGGCTTTGCCCACATCGGCGTGATCAAGGCGCTGGAGGCGCAGGGCATTTATCCAGACATCGTGGTCGGCACCAGCGCCGGCAGCGTGGTCGGCGCGCTGTACGCGGCCGGCAATACCGGCTTCCAGCTGCAAAAACTGGCCATGGAGATGGACGAGGCTTCGATCTCCGACTGGGCGGTGCCGCTGTTCCGCAAGAATACCGGCGTGCTGAAAGGCGAGGCGCTGCAATCCTACGTCAACAAGGCGGTCAACAACCTGCCGATGGAGAAGCTGAAGATCCCGTTCGGCGCGGTGGCCACGGACCTCAAAGACGGCAAGCCGATCCTGTTCCAGCGCGGGAATACCGGCATGGCGGTACGGGCGTCGTCGGCGGTGCCGGGCGTGTTTCAGCCGGTGACCATCAACGGCCATACCTATGTGGACGGCGGCCTGGTGGCGCCGGTGCCGGTGCGCTTTGCGCGCGACATGGGAGCGGACTTCGTCATCGCCGTCAATATCTCCACGCAGGCCGACGTGCAGGCCACCGTCAGTTCGCTGGACGTGATCATGCAGACCTTCTCCATCATGGGCCAGCGCATCAACGACTATGAACTGCGCGATGCCGACATCGTCATCACGCCGCCGCTGGGCAAGATGGCCAGCAATGACTTCAATGGCCGCAACCAGGCGGTGCTGGCCGGCGAGCAGGCCGCCGCACAGGTGATGGCCCAGATCAAACAAAAACTCGAAGCGAAACGCAAACCATAAGGAAGCATTATGCAAACCAAGCCATACCTCACTCTCGCCGACGTCAAGAAAATCGCTGTGGCCGCAGAAGCGGAAGCCGTGGCCAATAACTGGGCGGTGAGCATCGCCATCGTCGACGACGGCGGCCACCTGCTGTGGCAACAGCGTCTGGATGGCGCCAATGCGCTGTCGTCGCACATCGCTCCGGCCAAGGCACGTGTATCGGCGCTGGGCCGCCGCGAGTCCAAACTGTATGAAGACGTGATCAACAACGGCCGCGTCTCGTTCCTGACCGCGCCGGCGCCGATGGCGGATGGCATGCTGGAAGGCGGCGTACCGGTCATCGTGGACGGCCACATCATCGGCGCCGTTGGCGTCTCGGGCGTCAAATCGAACGAAGATGCACAAATCGCCAAAGCCGGCATCGCTGCGCTGAACTAAGCCGCTTTGCCCGTAAGACAAGAATGCCGTTTGGCTCAACGCCAAGCGGCATTTTTTATTGTCCTCGCCTTGCTCTGTAAGATAATGAAGCATGAGTCCTGAGTGCGAAGGAGAGGGGCATGAATACAAAATTTGATCTTTTTGTTAAAGAGCATGTTAATGCTTTGGCTGAAAACGGCGCAGACCTCCAGGAAGAGAAAAAGATTTGGCTTAGCAAACTCGATGAGTTGTATGCCTTGGTGAAAACGAGCCTCTCTGGTCATCTGGAAAATGGCGGTGGAATCAAGTTTGATTTGTCGGAGGTTGATATATACGAAGATCAGCTTGGGACGTATGCTGTGCCTTTTGCGACTATCACAATAGG
This sequence comes from Duganella levis, assembly GCF_009857605.1. Classification (GTDB taxonomy): domain Bacteria; phylum Pseudomonadota; class Gammaproteobacteria; order Burkholderiales; family Burkholderiaceae_D; genus Rugamonas; species Rugamonas levis. Next base: position 50,757 of record NZ_WWCT01000012.1, read on the forward strand.
TAGGCAGGTCGTCAAACTGATTCCCAAGGGTACTTTCTTAATCGGCGTGGCAGGGCGCGTGGATATGACGGGGCCGCGCGGTGTAGTCCGGTTTGTCATCGTTCCGCGTGATTCTACCGAGCCAAGGTTTCGCATGCTTGATAGCGCTGCCAGTCTTGAATTGCCGAGGGACTGGATCTGGAAGATTTCAAGTCCCCCACCTCGTATCACTTACATGGACTTAACCGAGGACGCCTTCAGGGATGCATTGATGGGGGTTGTCAATGGTTGAACGACTCAGTTTCTCTCACCAGGAGTTAAGCTTGGATGAGATCGCCATTTACCATACAGATGTTGAGACTGCGCTCTTTGATTTTTTCTCAGGGACTTCGCAAGCTTTGCTTGATCGTTATGCCGACGTCGGAAGGGAAGAGGCGCGTGATCGCTCATTGGCGGAGTTGGACTATTCAAGTTCGCTGGCAGTATTGTCTTCGGTAGAAGCTGCTGTGAGGCTGGATTACTTGCGCCGGGCATATGATCGTTGGCGAGATCCGCTATCCAAGGCAATGCGGAAGGTGTACCAACGCAAAGGCAGCAGAGCTCGCCTAGAGGAGGAGCTGATTTATCTCTGGGGTGATGTCGCGGCTTTACCGAAGGTGCTGATATCTGGCCTATTGGGCGCATTCCAGTACCGTCACTGGTTAGCACATGGCCGTTACTGGACACCCAAGTTTGGCCGCCAATATGACTATGTTACGGTATTTATCATTGCTCAGAACTTCATCTGTGAAATGGATGCTTATAATGCGGCGAAGAGGTAGCGCAGACAAATAATCTGCCGGCGCTGCCTTGTCAGATAGGGTGGATTTGGTTATAATTCAAAGGTTTAGCCAAATCACATCTCTACCGTAGCGACTACCACTCACTCCATCATCAATTGACCATCCACCCGGGCCTGCGACGGCCGGGGATACTCGACGGTCGTCTGACGTGGCGCAGCTACGGTAACTTTATCAGGAGTTGCCCTTGCCGCCATTTTTTTCTGGCCCCGCCGTTCCAGCCATACTGGCCCTCGCTGACGGAACCATTTTCAAAGGTTTTTCGATCGGCGCTGCCGGTCATACGACCGGTGAAGTGGTCTTCAATACTTCCATGACCGGTTACCAGGAGATCCTCACCGATCCTTCCTACAGCCGCCAGATCGTCACGCTGACGTATCCCCACATCGGCAACTACGGGGTCAATCCCGAAGACGTCGAGTCGTCCAAAGTCCACGCTGCCGGTCTAATCATCCGTGACCTGCCGTTGATCGCGTCGAACTTCCGCTCCACCCAGTCGCTGGGCGATTACCTGAAGGCCGAGAATATCGTCGCCATCGCCGGTATCGACACCCGCAAACTGACCCGCATCCTGCGCGAAAAAGGCGCCCAGTCCGGCGCCATTCTGGTCGGCACCCAGGGCAACGAGCCGTCGGCGTCGCAAGCGCTGGACCTGGCGCGTTCCTTCCCGGGCCTGTCCGGCATGGACCTGGCCAAGGTGGTGACGGTCAAATCGACCTACGAATACACCGAAACCGAATGGACGCTGGGTGAAGGCTACGGCAAGCTGGCCGCAGAAGACACCAAGTTCCACGTCGTCGCCTACGACTTCGGCGTCAAGCGCAACATCCTGCGCATGCTGACCGCGCGCGGCTGCAAGGTCACCGTGGTGCCGGCCCAGACCACCGCTGAAGAAGTGCTGGCGCTGAATCCGGACGGCGTGTTCCTGTCGAACGGCCCTGGCGACCCGCAGCCTTGCGACTACGCCATCGCTGCCGCCAAGGTCTTCATGGACAAGAAGCTGCCGCTGTTCGGCATCTGCCTCGGCCACCAGATCATGGGCCTGGCCTCCGGCGCCAAAACGCTGAAGATGAAGTTCGGCCACCACGGCGCCAACCACCCGGTGCAGGACCTGGACAGCAAACAAGTGCTGATCACGTCCCAGAACCACGGCTTCGCGGTCGATCCGAACACGCTGCCGGCCAACTGCCGCGTGACCCACGTGTCGCTGTTCGACGGTTCGCTGCAGGGCTTTGCCCGCACCGACACCCCGGCCTTCTGCTTCCAGGGCCACCCTGAAGCATCGCCTGGCCCGACTGACGTCGCTTACCTGTTTGACCGCTTCATCGGCATGATGGAAGCTACGGAGAAAAAATAAATGCCAAAACGTACAGACATTAAAAGTATTCTGATTATTGGCGCTGGCCCCATCATTATCGGCCAGGCCTGCGAGTTCGATTATTCCGGCGCCCAGGCCTGCAAGGCCCTGCGCGAAGAAGGCTACCGCGTCATCCTGGTCAACAGCAATCCTGCGACCATCATGACCGACCCGGAAATGGCCGATGTGACCTACATCGAGCCGATCACCTGGCAAATCGTCGAAAAGATCATCGCCAAGGAAAAGCCGGACGCGATCCTGCCGACCATGGGCGGCCAGACCGCGCTGAATTGCGCGCTGGACCTGCACCGCAACGGCATTCTGGACAAGTACAAGGTAGAGCTGATCGGCGCGACGCCGGAAGCCATCGACAAGGCCGAAGACCGCTCCAAGTTCAAGGACGCGATGACCAAGATCGGTCTGGGCTCGGCCCGTTCCGGCGTGGCGCACTCGCTGGACGAGGCGTGGGCGGTACAGAAGGAAGTCGGTTTCCCGACCATCATCCGTCCATCGTTCACCATGGGCGGCAGCGGCGGCGGCATCGCCTACAACGAAGAAGAATTCGAAGCGATCTGCAAACGCGGCCTGGAAGCTTCGCCAACCAACGAGCTGCTGATTGAAGAATCGCTGCTGGGCTGGAAAGAGTACGAGATGGAAGTGGTGCGCGACAAGGCGGACAACTGCATCATCATCTGCTCGATCGAAAATCTGGACCCGATGGGCGTGCACACCGGCGACTCGATCACCGTGGCGCCTGCGCAAACGCTGACCGACAAGGAATACCAGATCATGCGTAACGCCTCGCTGGCGGTGCTGCGTGAAATCGGCGTCGATACCGGCGGCTCCAACGTGCAGTTCTCGATCAACCCGGCCGATGGCCGCATGATCGTCATCGAGATGAACCCGCGCGTCTCGCGTTCGTCGGCACTGGCGTCGAAAGCCACCGGCTTCCCGATCGCCAAAGTGGCGGCCAAGCTGGCAGTCGGCTTCACGCTGGACGAACTGCGTAACGAGATCACCGGCGGCGCCACTCCTGCGTCGTTCGAACCGTCGATCGACTACGTCGTGACCAAGATCCCGCGCTTCACGTTCGAGAAATTCCCGACCGCCGACCACCACCTGACCACCCAGATGAAATCCGTCGGTGAAGTGATGGCGATCGGCCGCACCTTCCAGGAATCGTTCCAGAAAGCGCTGCGCGGCCTGGAAGTGGGCGTGGATGGCCTGAACGAAAAAACCAAGGACCGCGAGAAGATCGAAGAGGAACTGGGCGAGCCAGGTCCTGAGCGCATCTGGTACGTGGGCGACGCCTTCGCGCAAGGCTTCACCATGGAAGAAGTGCACCAGCTGACCAAGATCGACCCATGGTTCCTGATCCAGATTAAAGAGATCGTCGACCTGGAACTGTGGATGGACACGCAGAAGCTGGAACAGCTGGACAAGACCACGCTGTACAAGCTGAAACAGAAGGGCTTCTCGGACCGCCGTCTGGCCTTCCTGCTGCAAACCACGCCGGCCGACGTGCGCAAGTACCGTCATGGCCTGGGCATCCGTCCGGTCTACAAACGCGTTGATACCTGCGCGGCGGAATTCGCGACCAACACCGCGTACATGTACTCGACCTACGATGAAGAGTGCGAGTCCAATCCGACCGACAAGAAGAAGATCATGGTGCTGGGCGGTGGTCCTAACCGTATCGGCCAGGGTATCGAATTCGACTACTGCTGCGTACATGCGGCGCTGGCGATGCGCGAAGACGGCTACGAGACCATCATGGTCAACTGCAATCCGGAGACCGTGTCGACCGACTACGATACCTCGGATCGCCTGTACTTCGAATCGCTGACGCTGGAAGACGTGCTGGAAATCGTCGAACTGGAAAAACCGGTCGGCGTGATCGTGCAGTACGGCGGCCAGACTCCGTTGAAGCTGGCGCTCGACCTGGAAGCCAACGGCGTGCCGATCGTCGGCACCTCGCCGGACATGATCGACGCCGCCGAAGACCGCGAGCGTTTCCAGAAGCTGCTGCAAGACCTGGGTCTGCGTCAGCCGCCTAACCGCACCGCGCGCACCGAAGCCGATGCGCTGGCACTGGCACAGGAAATCGGCTACCCGCTGGTGGTGCGTCCTTCCTACGTGCTGGGTGGCCGCGCGATGGAAATCGTTCACGAACAGCGTGACCTGGAGCGCTACATGCGCGAAGCGGTCAAGGTGTCGAACGATTCGCCGGTGCTGCTGGACCGCTTCCTGAACGACGCCATCGAGTGCGACGTCGACTGCATCTCGGACGGCGAAACCACCTTCATCGGCGGCGTGATGGAACACATCGAACAAGCTGGCGTCCACTCGGGCGACTCGGCCTGCTCGCTGCCGCCGTACTCGCTGGCGCAAGAGACCATCGATGAACTGAAGCGCCAGACCGCGCTGATGGCCAAGGGCCTGAACGTGGTCGGCCTGATGAACGTGCAGTTCGCGATCCAGAAGCAAGAGGGCCAGGACGTGGTCTACGTGCTGGAAGTGAACCCGCGCGCCTCGCGCACCGTGCCGTTCGTGTCGAAAGCCACCGGCCTGCAACTGGCCAAGATCGCGGCGCGCTGCATGGTCGGCCAGAAGCTGGCAGACCAGGGCGTGACCACCGAAGTGGTGCCGCCGTATTACAGCGTCAAGGAAGCCGTGTTCCCGTTCGTGAAATTCCCAGGCGTGGACACCATCCTCGGCCCAGAGATGAAATCGACCGGTGAAGTCATGGGCGTCGGCAAAACCTTCGGCGAAGCCTTCGTCAAGTCGCAGCTGGGCGCTGGCGTCAAGCTGCCGAAATCGGGCAAGGTATTCCTGTCGGTGAAATCGTCGGACAAGCCGCGTGCCGTGAAAGTGGCGCGCGACCTGGTCGACATGGGCTTCACGCTGGCCGCCACCAAAGGCACGGCAGCGGTGATTGCGGCTGCCGGCATTCCGGTCACTGCGGTCAACAAGGTCGTCGAAGGCCGTCCGCACATCGTCGACATGATCAAGAACCATGAACTGGTCCTGGTCATCAACACGGTGGAAGAAAAACGCAACGCCATCATCGACTCGCGCGCCATCCGCACCTCGTCGCTGGCCGCGCGCGTGACCACCTACACCACCATCGCCGGCGCCGAAGCGGCGGTCGAAGGCATCCGCCATCTCGACGAATTGCGTGTGTACGATTTACAAGGGCTGCATAAAACCTTACACTAAGGTTTAGGTAGTTAACGAACCACAGAGCTCGCGCTGCAGCTTGGCGCGGCCTCTGTGGTTTTCCATTGTAAAAACAGAGTAAATAGACAACATGACTTCAGTTCCACTTACCAAGTTCGGCGCAGAGCTCCTCAAAGACGAGTTGCACCAGTTGAAGACCAAAGAACGCCGTATCGTGATCGACGCGATTGCCGAAGCACGCTCGCATGGCGACCTGTCGGAAAACGCCGAGTACGATGCCGCAAAAGAGCGCCAGGCATTCGTGGAAGGCCGCATTGCGGAACTGGAAGGCAAGCTGAGCGCCGCGCAAATCATCGACCCGGCCACGCTGGACGCTGAAGGCCGCGTGGTGTTCGCCTCGACGGTGGACCTGGAAGACCTGGAATCGGGCGCCAAGGTGACCTACCAGATCGTCGGCATCGATGAAGCCGACCTGAAACTGAGCAAAGTGTCGGTGACCTCGCCGATCGCCCGCGCGCTGATCGGCAAGTCGGCCGGCGACGTGGTGGAAGTGCAGGCCCCATCGGGTCCGCGCGAATACGAGATTCTGGAAGTGCGTTATATCTGATGCTACTCGCCCGCACACGTCTGCTGGTCGCGACCCTGTGGGCCGGCAGTTTATGGGCGGTGGGCTATCTGGCCGCACCGACCCTGTTCGCCACGCTGAGTGACCGCGTGCTGGCCGGCACCATTGCCGGCAATCTGTTCACCAACCAGGCCTGGTTGTCGATCGCGTGCGCACTGGTGATGCTGGTGCTGCTGTGGGCGACCCAGACCAGCACCGGCGGCATTTTTGCCGGTCCGGCAGCGAATATGGCGGCCAAATCGCGCCGTACCTTGCTGATTATTGTGCTGGTGATGTTGGCTTGCACGCTGGTGTCGCATTTCGGCTTGCAGCCGATGATGGCGGCGTTGCGCGCGGCGGCGGGGCCGGGCGGGGTGATGGAGGAAGCGGCGAAGAATAAATTCGGCGTCCTGCACGGCATTTCCAGCGTGATCTATCTGATTCAAAGCCTGCTGGCTGCATGGCTGGTAGTAAAACAATAAGCTAAATTCGGGGTCAGTTCTGCCAAATGTACATGAGCTCGTGTACGTTTGGCAGAACTGACCCCGGGTGATTAGCCCAAGACAGTCTTTTTGGTCGACTTCTGACGCGCCTTGGCGCGTTTGATATTACCGCCCTGCGTAACGCGCTCATTCCCCTTCAGCACGACTTTGGTGACCGATGGTCGCTTGGTGCCGCTCGGGCTAGGCTTGACGATGGTGACTTCGCGCATGCCTTTGCCGGCGCTGCCGCTACGGGCTTTCTCGGTCTCCACTTTCGGACGGTACAGCACCAGCAGCTTGCCAATGTGTTGCACCGGCGCTGCCTTCAGCTGTTCGCAGATGGTTTCGTACATGGCGATACGGGCTTCGCGGTCGTCGCCGAACACGCGCACTTTGATCAGGCCGTGGGAATCGAGACCCAGCGCGATTTCCTTGAGGACGTTGGCAGTCAGTCCGTCGGCGCCAATCATGACGATTGGATTCAGGCCGTGGGCTTCGGCGCGCAGCGCGCTGCGCTCGGCGGGAGTAAGTTTGATCATAAAATTCTTTTAGTAGGTTCCTTAAAGGCAGTATTCTACGCGAATGGCTAAGAACAAATTAAACAAAAACTGGATTCACGACCATATTAACGACCCTTACGTGAAATTGGCCCAGAAAGAGGGCTATCGCGCCCGTGCGGCTTTCAAACTGAAAGAGATTGATGAAGAAGAGAAACTGATCAAGCCCGGCCAGGTCATTGTCGACCTGGGCTGTACACCGGGGAGCTGGGGTCAGTACGCCCGCCGCAAGCTGGCGGGCAAGGAAGGCGGCGGCATCAACGGCACGCTGATCGGCCTGGATATGCTGCCGATGGAGCCGATTGCCGATTTCCACTTTATTCAAGGCGACTTCCGCGAGCCGGAGGTGATTCAGCAGCTGGAAAACCTGGTGCAAGGGCAAAAAGTTGACCTGGTGTTATCGGATATGGCGCCCAACCTGTCCGGCATCCATGATTCCGACGCCGCCCGCATGGAACATCTGATTGACCTGGCGATTGAATTTTCGCAGGCCCATTTAAAACCCGGCGGCGCCTTGCTGGTCAAATGTTTCAAGGACATGGGATTCAACGATATCGTGCTGAAATTCCGTGCCGAATTTAAAACAGTAGTACAAAAGAAACCTAAAGCCAGCCGCGACAAGTCGTCCGAGATTTTCCTGCTCGGCCGTGGTCTGAAAAACCCTACCGACGGCATGGCGTCGGCGCAACCTTTGGAATCTGATGGCTGGCACCCTTGATATTTGCTGAACAACCCGCACATCAAACCCCGGGAAAGCCGTTTTTGCCTTGATTGCAGTAAGATTTTGGTTAAATAATGTGCTTTTCAGCCGGTTTTTGACCGGCGCACGGCAGGTTTCTGGCAACGCCTGCCTATTGCGAGTAAAATCAGAGTTCAGCCAGGTTTATCGATGCGTCTCGCATCCAAGGAGTTTTCGTGAATAACATGTTTTCTAAATCAGCCATCTGGGTAGTCGTGGTACTGCTCCTGCTTATGCTGTACAAGCAGTTTGATAGCCATGGCGTAACCGGCGGAGCGAAACCAATCGCGTATTCCGACTTGCTGGATGATGTGAAAGCCAAACGCATCAAGGATGTCGTGATTGAGGGCGGCACCATCACCGCCACCCGCAGCGACGACACCAAAGTCCGCACCACGGCCACGCTGTACGATCGCGGCCTGATCGGCGACCTGCGCGACAACGGCATCCACTTCGACATCAAACCGCCAGAGGAACCATCGTTCCTGTCGCAGGTGTTCGTGTCGTGGTTCCCGATGCTGCTGCTGATCGGTGTCTGGATCTTCTTCATGCGCCAGATGCAGGGCGGCGGCAAGGGCGGCGCGTTCTCCTTCGGCAAGTCGAAGGCGCGCATGATGGATGAAACCAATAACACCGTCACCCTGTCCGACGTGGCAGGCTGCGATGAAGCCAAGGAAGAGGTCGGCGAGATCGTCGACTTCCTCAAGGATCCGAGCAAGTTCCAGAAACTGGGCGGCCGCATCCCACGCGGCGTGCTGATGGTTGGTCCTCCAGGTACCGGTAAAACCCTGCTGGCGCGCGCCATTGCCGGCGAAGCCAAGGTACCGTTCTTCTCGATCTCCGGTTCGGACTTCGTTGAGATGTTCGTCGGTGTCGGCGCCTCCCGCGTGCGTGACATGTTCGAGAACGCCAAGAAGCATTCGCCGTGCATCATCTTCATCGATGAGATCGACGCTGTCGGCCGTCACCGTGGCGCCGGCATGGGCGGCGGTAACGACGAGCGCGAACAGACGCTGAATCAGCTGCTGGTGGAAATGGACGGCTTTGAAGCCCAGTCCGGCGTGATCGTGATTGCCGCGACCAACCGTGCCGACGTGCTGGATAAAGCGCTGCTGCGTCCGGGCCGTTTCGACCGTCAGGTCAGCGTCGGCCTGCCGGATATCCGCGGCCGCGAACAGATCCTGAACGTGCACATGCGCAAAGTGCCGATCGGCACCGACGTCAAGGCCGACATCCTGGCCCGCGGCACGCCTGGTTTCTCGGGCGCCGACCTGGCCAACCTGGTCAACGAGGCTGCGCTGTTTGCCGCCCGTCGCTCGAAGCGTCTGGTCGATATGGCCGACTTCGAAGATGCCAAGGACAAGATCTACATGGGTCCTGAGCGTAAATCGATGGTCATCCGCGAAGATGAACGCCGCAACACCGCGTACCACGAGTCCGGTCACGCGGTGGTCGCCAAGCTGCTGCCGAAGGCTGATCCGGTCCACAAAGTGACCATCATGCCGCGCGGCTGGGCCCTGGGCCTGACCTGGCAGCTGCCTGAGCACGATAATATTTCGGGCTACAAGGACAAGATGCTGGAAGAAATTTCGATCCTGTTCGGCGGCCGTATCGCGGAAGAGATCTTCGTCGGTCAAATGTCGACCGGCGCATCGAACGACTTCTCGCGCGCCACCAAGCTGGCCCGCTCGATGGTCACCAAGTTCGGTATGTCGGATGCGCTGGGCGTGATGGTGTATGAAGATACCCAGAACGACGGCTTCATGGGCGGCAGCAACAAGACCATCTCGGAAGCCACGCAGCAGAAAGTGGATGCGGAAATCCGCCACATCCTGGACCAGCAATACGCGCTGGCCCGCAAGCTGCTGTCGGACAACCGCGACAAAGTCGAAGTCATGACCAAGGCGCTGCTGGAGTGGGAAACCATCGATGCAGACCAGATCAACGACATCATGGCCGGCCTGGAGCCGCGTCCGCCGAAAGCCGGCGTGACGATCCGCAAACAGCCACCTAGCGATGGCGGCAGCGGTGTATCGCCAAGCGTGACCGCACCGGCCTAAGCACGCCGGGCTGCATCAACCACCAAGGGGTGAGGAGCGATCCTCGCCCTTTTTTATTCCAGTTTCACATGCAATCTACCTTACAGTTTGGCCGTTTTAATTTCCCGTGGCGGGGGCAGGGCGTGCGCGCCCGCGTGATGGGCATCCTCAACGTGACGCCCGATTCGTTTTCCGACGGCGGCAACTACCAGTCGCTGGAATTTGCGCTGTCGCATGCCGAGCAGATGATCGAGGCCGGCGTCGACATCATCGACGTCGGCGGCGAATCCACCCGGCCCGGTTCGCCGCCAGTGTCGCTGGAAGACGAGCTGCAACGCGTCATGCCGGTGCTGTACGCGCTGCGCGACCTCGGCCCGGCCATCTCGGTCGACACCTACAAGCCGCAGGTGATGCGCGAAGCCATCATCGCCGGGGTGGACATGATCAATGACATCAACGGCTTCCGCGCACCGGGTGCGCTCGACGCCGTGCGCGACAGCGACTGCGCGCTGTGCATCATGCACATGCAAAGCGACCCGCAGCACATGCAGCTGGCACCGGCTTACACCGACGTGGTGGCCGAGGTGATCGCCTTCCTGCGCGAACGCGCCGAAGCGCTGCTGGCGGCCGGTATTGATCCACGTCGACTGTGCATCGATCCCGGCTTTGGCTTTGGCAAGACTGTGGAGCATAATTACGCCTTGCTGAAGGCCACCGCGCGGCTTATCGACGAGCTCAACCTGCCGCTGCTGGCGGGCTTGTCGCGCAAGTCGATGGTGGGGGCGGTGACCGGCAGGCCGGTCGAGCAACGCATGGCCGGCAGCGTCGGCGGTGCGCTGGCGGCGGTGGCGCAGGGCGCGCTGATCGTCCGCGTGCACGACGTTGCCGAGACGGTCGACGCCCTCAAGGTCTGGCACGCAGCACACTAAAATAACAACTTAAAAGAGCACACATATGGCACGTAAATATTTTGGCACCGACGGCATTCGCGGCCTGGTCGGCGAAGCACCCATCACTCCTGACTTCGTCATGCGCCTCGGCTATGCCGCCGGCAAGGTCCTGGCCAGCAAGCGCAGCGGCGCCAGCCGTCCAACCGTGCTGATCGGCAAAGACACGCGCATCTCCGGCTACATGCTGGAAGCCGCGCTGGAAGCCGGCTTCTCGGCCGCTGGTGTCGACGTCATGCTGGCCGGCCCGATGCCGACCCCGGCCATCGCCTACCTGACCCGCGCGCTGCGCCTGTCGGCCGGCGTGGTGATCTCGGCCTCGCACAACCCGTTCCAGGACAATGGCATCAAATTCTTCTCGGCCCAGGGCGCCAAGCTGCCGGACGCGGTGGAACTCGACATCGAAGCCGAGCTGGACCAGCCGATGCTATGCGTGCCGTCGGAAAAACTGGGCCGCGCCAAGCGCCTGGACGACGCCCAGGGCCGTTACATCGAATTCTGCAAGAGCACCTTCCCGAACGAGCTGGACCTGCGCGGCCTGAAAGTTGTGGTCGATTGTGCCCACGGCGCCGCCTACAACATCGCCCCGCACGTGTTCCATGAACTGGGTGCGGAAGTGATCGCCATCGGCAACAAGCCGGACGGCTTCAACATCAACCTCGATCATGGCGCCACCGCACCGGCCGCCATGGCCGCCGCCGTGCGCGCCCACGGCGCCGACCTCGGCATCGCGCTGGACGGCGACGCCGACCGCCTGATCATGTGCGACGCCAACGGCCGCCTGTACAACGGCGACGAGCTGCTGTACCTGATGGTGATGGACCGCCTGGCTACCGGCCCGGTCGCGGGTGCCGTTGGCACGCTGATGACCAATATGGCGGTCGAGGTCGCCTTGAAAGAGAAGGGCATCGGCTTCGCCCGCGCCAAGGTCGGCGACCGCTACGTGCTGGAAGTGATGCAGGACAAGGGCTGGATTCTCGGCGGGGAAGGTTCCGGCCACCTGCTGGCGCTGGACAAGCACACCACCGGCGACGGCATCATCTCCGCGCTGCAAGTGCTGTCGGCCCTCAAACGCGCCGGCAAATCGCTGGAAGAGTGCTGCGCCGAGCTGACCATCTTCCCGCAAACGCTGATCAACGTCCGCGTGCCGGCCGGCTTCGACTGGACCAAAAACGCCGCCATGGTGGCGGAAAAAGAAAAGGTCGAAGCTGAGCTGGGCAACAGCGGGCGCGTGCTGATCCGCGCCTCCGGCACCGAGCCTCTGATCCGCGTGATGGTGGAGGCACGCGATGCCGACGCCGCCCAGTCGATGGCGCGCCGCATCGCCGACAGGGTCGAAAATTAAATCGACCGCTTTGATTGACGGATTCGCGGACAACGACTAGAATACTGGTCTTCGGAGTGTAGCGCAGCCCGGTAGCGCACCTGGTTTGGGACCAGGGGGTCCAAGGTTCGAATCCTTGTACTCCGACCAAGAACTTTTAAACGGGTTGTCGAAAGACAGCCCGTTTTTCATTTCCGCCGCAGATTCCTGCAGCATATCTCTGCCCATAGCTCAGTTGGATAGAGCATCAGCCTTCTAAGCTGAGGGTCGCAGGTTCGATTCCTGCTGGGCAGGCCAATAAAATCAAGGACTTAGAGAGTATCTCAAGTCCTTTTTTTGTATCTTTAGTTTTTCCGTGTACCTGTTGATGACTGATTTGGAAAAACGTATCCAGATGTGTGAGTTGGAAAACTCATTCTTGCGTAAAAAAATCAACCGACAAAATAAGTTTTGGTCCGTGGCTTTCCTTCTAGCGCTGGGGGGCGGCGCCGTTGCAAGCGTAGGGTTGAAACAAGAGACATTCGAAAGCGTTACGGCGAAAGAAATCGTCGTCGTCGATTCGGCTGGCATCGTACGAGCTCGGCTCGGCGGGGACTTGCCGGATGGTGTTATGGCCAATGGCCACGTTGCCAAGCGCGGTGCGAAGGCGGGTGGACTCATCATTTACGACGAGGAAGGGATTGAGCGCGGGGGCTACGTCACGCAAGACCAGGGAAGTAATGCGATGCTCACGTTGGATTCCAAATACCGTCAATTGGCGCTGTTCGTCGCTGGACCGGGAGAGAAGAGCGAAGCCAGCGCTTTACGCCTATGGAATAAGGGTGGCTCGATTGAATTGCGGAGTGATGCGAGCGGTCCTCGACTGACGATTGCTGATTCAAAAAAAGTGAAGATACAACAGCCCGAAGTCAGTCCTTCTCCCGATATTTGTGCAGAATACAAAAAAGCGGAATCGCCAGGTTTGGGCCGACAGTATTGTGAAGGCCGCTTTACTGAAGCCGCATGTAACGTTTGTCTTGGAGCCAATTAGTGAACTGAAATCACGCCTTGGCCTCCGTCCTGCGTTCCAGCCATTCACTGCCGCCATTGTTCAATGCCTTGGTGACCGATGCTGGCGGCAGGCTGTACACCGTGGCCCAGGTGGCGCTGCCGTCGCTGGCATTGGAGGGAAAGCTGCTGGACTCAATCGGCCAGTGGTATTTGCGCTTCAATGTTTTGATGATGGCGGCGAGCGAGGTGCGGCCTTGCAGCGGCTCAGCGCCGGTCTGGTCGGCGTTTGACAACAGCACCGCCAGCACGGCGCCACGCGCGGTCAATGGGCCGGGGAATTTGGGAGTTTTTGACATCCCATCATTCTATAGGAGGTTAATTCCGCGACTCCGCCGCATACGATTTTTAGCGACAGCTATCATGCCGATAGATTCATTGTTATTGATCTGTGGAATCTTTTAGGGCATAGTATCAGCATAGTTTCTCTACCGATGCGCCGACCTTGCCCTAGCCGCCGCTTCCGCCACATTCCCGTTGTCCATCGCCCTGAACCCGCGAGTTTGGTTATCAACCCAACTTTGCCACTTTCAGGAGCGTCCCATGGATTCGTTCAAAAAATTAAAAATCGGTACCCAGTTGTCGCTGGGTTTCGGCATGTTGACGGCGCTGATGCTGGTGCTGGCCGTGTTTTCGGTCATGCGGGTGTCGTCGCTAGCCAAGGCTTTTCAGGAAGATAACCGTATTTCGGCGGAACGGCTGGAGCCGCTGTACGTGGCGCGCGAGGCGCTGGCGCAGACCGGTCTGGCGGCGCGCAACGCCTATATCTTTACCGATGAGGCGCAGGCCGCCAAGGAATTGGCCATCGTTGATGAGCAAAAAGCCGTTTATCTGGCCGCCGTCGAGAAAATGACACCGGCCTATGCTGGCGATCCACAATTCGCCAAGGTTAAGGATGGCTTGCTGGCGATGGCGGAGGAGCTAAAACGTCCGCGCAAGTACCGCGAAGCCGGCAAGATGGAGGAATATGGCCGCTTCCTGGTCAATGAATGCAGCCCTCTGCGCCGGCGCATCGTGCAGGACATGGCGGTGCTGGTGGCTTCCGCCCAGAAAGAGTCTGAAGGCTCTGCCGAGCTTGTGGCAGACTCCGCCACCGGCGCCCAGCGCCTGGTAACGGTGCTGGCGGGCGTGGCTTTCGTCCTGAGCGTGGTGATTGCCGGCCTGATCAAGCGTCTGCTGTTGAAACAATTGGGCGGCGAGCCGGTGTATGCTGCCGAGATCGCCAGCCGCATCGCCAAGGGTGATCTGGCGGTCAGCGTGCATCTGGCGCCGGAAGACAAGGATAGCTTGCTGTTCGCCATCAAAGGCATGCGCGACAGCCTGGCGGGCATCGTCAGCGAAGTGCGCCACGGTACCGAGGCGATTACCCATGCGTCAAACGAGATTGCGACCGGCAACGTGGACCTGTCGCAGCGCACCGAGCAGCAGGCGCAATCGCTGGAGCGGGTGGCAACCGCCATGGAAGAACTGACCTCGACCGTCAAGCAAAACGCCAGCAATGCGCAGCAGGCCAATCAGTTATCGCAATCGGCGTCGGATGTATCGGAGCAGGGCGGTGTGGTAATGCGCCAGGTGACCGATACCATGGAATCGATTAATGATTCCTCTAAAAAGATCGTCGATATTATTTCTGTGATTGATGGCATTGCATTCCAGACGAATATTCTGGCATTGAATGCGGCGGTAGAAGCAGCGCGTGCCGGTGAACAAGGCCGAGGTTTTGCCGTGGTGGCCAGTGAGGTCCGGGTATTAGCGCAGCGTGCAGCGCAGGCTGCCAAGGAAATTAAGGTATTAATTGATGATTCGGTAGTGAAAGTCGGCTCCGGTTCGGAGCTGGTGCAAAAAGCCGGCGTTACCATGCATGAAGTGGTCGATAGCGTGCGCCGCGTTACTGCAATCATGTCCGAAATTAGTCATGCCAGCCAGGAGCAGAGTATTGGTATTCAGGACGTCAGCCAGGCGCTGGGCCAAATGGATGGTATGACGCAGCAGAATACTGCGTTGGTGGAAGAAGCCAGTGCAGCAGCGGAAGAATTAAAAGAGCAAGCCATCCATTTAAACGAAATCGTCGGCCAGTTTAAACTGGATGCCTCGGTGGCATCGGTTTCTCATTTAGCCGCGCAATCTGATGGCCATACTCCCGCGCGCACTCGTCCCCGTCTTCGATTGGCAAATGGTTGATTAAAACCGGCGTGGCAGGGCGACCTGCCGCGTGCCTTGTTGCCTCGCCTCCATGCTAAAAATTGGCGTGAAGAAGCCCATTTCTGGCATACTCCGAGAGACTTGTCCCGGAGGAGTACCTGATGAACATCGATACCATGGCTTTCACCCCCGGCGCCGCGCTGGCCGGCGGGTTGCTGATCGGCCTGGCTGCCGCCATATTTGTTTTATTCAATGGCCGTATTGCCGGCATTAGCGGCATACTCGGCGGTCTGATCAAACCACGTCGCGGCGATATAGGCTGGCGCCTGGCATTTATCGGCGGCCTGGTTGGTGCGCCGGTGATTTACAGCTTATTCTGGCGACTGCCGGATATTCATATCGAAGCGAATCCCGCCACGCTGATTATTGCCGGTTTGATTGTCGGCGTTGGCACGCGAATTGGTTCGGGCTGTACCAGCGGCCACGGCGTATGTGGCATATCCAGATTATCGCCGCGATCAATTGCCGCAACCCTGACGTTTATGGCGATGGGTTTTATTACCGTATTTTTGGTGCGCCATCTATGATTATTATTTCTTTTCTGGCTGGCCTGATATTCGGTATCGGTCTGATTATTTCCGGGATGGCAGATCCGGCCAAGGTGCTGGCTTTTCTGGACATCACAGGATTATGGAATCCATCCTTGATATTCGTGATGGCTGGAGCAATTGGCGTGGGCTTCTTTGCTTTTCTATGGGCGAAATCGCGTAACACCACGCTGTTGGGTGCGGAAATGAAATTACCTTCCGCCACCAGGATTGATCGCCGGCTGATTATCGGCGCTGTGATGTTTGGAATAGGTTGGGGGATTGCCGGATTCTGTCCCGGCCCGGCGCTGGTCGGTCTTGGCATGGGTTTGCCGAAGGCGCTGATCTTTGTCGCCGCCATGCTGGCCGGCATGGCGCTGTACGAATTGATCGATCGACCGCGCGGTGGATAACTTTTACTGCGGAAAAATTACGCAGTAAACATTTGTCCTTTTAAAACAAGCACTTGTTTGTGCCGCCTGTGGCTTGTTAACAGGCTTATCCACAGAATTTGTTAACAACCGCTGGCGACACAACCTTAGCCGAACATCGGCGTGAATATCCTGCGCTGCAAGGGGCTGATTTCCTTGCGCCACAAGCGCGGCAGCAGGGGATCGGGCACGAAGGACTGCGACTTGTAGAAATCGTCGGTGCCTTCGGCGGCCTCCAGGATCAGTCGCTGGATGCCGGTTCCGAGGCAGTATTGTTCGATTCGCTTGATAAGCCAGTGACCTACGCCACGGCCGCGATACTGGCTCGAAATCATCAATTCCGACACAAAGCAGAACATCGGCGGCGCCATTTCCAGCCTGGCGATGCCGATTTGCTTGTTCTTCAGGTCTACCGCCACCCACTGGATGGTGCCGCGCGCATCACCTGCCTGCTTTTGCGGGAGTCCACCCTTGAAGCCGGCATCTTTGCGGAATGCCAACAGCACTTTGTCGGTCGGAGGCGCCTTCATTGGGCGAAACTGCAGGTCAAGATCCATATATGTGTTTCATCTAAGTATTTTACTTAGATTAAGGCCCGCACCGCAGGAGCGCAATACCCGATTTGTATAAATTGTTTCGTTTTTGTCTTGTGCGACAATACTGAATGAGCGACCAATACTTCTATGAACCGGCGCAAGGCCACGGCCTGCCGCATGATCCCTTCAACGCCATCGTCGGCCCGCGCCCGATCGGCTGGATTTCCACCCGCGCCGCCAACGGCAATCTCAACCTGGCGCCTTACAGCTTCTTCAACGCCTTCAATTACACGCCGCCACTGATCGGTTTTGCCAGCCTGGGCCGCAAGGACACGCTGCGCAATATCGAGGAAACCGGGGAATTTGTATGGAACCTGGCGACCCGGCCGCTGGCCGACGCCATGAACGCCAGTTGCGCCACTGCGCCGCCGGAGGTGGACGAGTTCCAGCTGGCTGGCCTGACGCCGCAGGCATCCACTATCGTCAGCGTGCCGCGCGTGGCGGAAAGTCCGGTGTCGTTCGAGTGCAAGTGCAGCCAGATCATCCGCCTGCAAGGCGCGTCCGGCGCGGAGACCGATAGCTGGCTGATACTCGGGGAAGTGGTGGGAGTGCACATTGCGCGCGCGCTGCTACGCGACGGCGTTTATGATACGGCCGGCTCGCGCACCATCCTGCGTGGCGGCGGCCCGGCCGATTACTTCGAAATCACGCCGGAGCAGCTGTTCCGCATGACGCGGCCCAGCTATCCGTAACGATTAGTAGGTGTAGAACATGCGTTGAATCTGCTTGCTGTCGCTGGTCTTGGTCAGCGCCAGCATCAGCAGGATGCGGGCTTTCTGCGGGTTCAGCGTGTCGGACGCGACAAAGTCCAGCTCATCGTCATTTGCTTCGCCGTTGCGCGCCACAATGCCCTGGCCGACGCGGCTGGAACGCACGATCAGCACGCCTTGTTTGCGCGCAGCGATCAGGCCGGCCTTGACCGGCGTGGCCAGGCTGCCGTCGCCCACGCCAGCGTGGATGATGCCCTTGGCGCCAGCCGCCACCAGCGCGTTCAGCGCCACTGGGCTAACATTCGCATAACCGTAGACGATATCGACCTGCGGCAGCGCGTCCAGCTTGCTGACGTCGAACTCGGTGTCTGCCGTGTGCTTGCGCGCCGACACGTGGTAGAAGTACGGCTTGTTGCCCTGGATGTAGCCCAGCATGCCGAGTTCCGGCGTCTTGAAGCTGTCCGGGGTCGAGGTGTTGGTCTTGGTGACGTCGCGGGCGGCGTGGATCTGGTCATTCATCGCCACCAGCACGCCTTTGCCGACGGCTTCCTTGCTGGCCGCAAGCAGCACGGCGTTGTACAGGTTGATCGGACCGTCGGCCGACAGCGCGGTGCCCGGGCGCATGGCGCCGACCAGCACCACCGGCTTGTGGCTCTTGACGGTCAGGTCCAGGAAGTAGGCGGTTTCTTCCAGCGTGTCGGTGCCGTGCGTAATGACGATACCGTCAACTGCTGGATCGGCCAAAAGAGTGTTGACGCGCTTGGCCAGTTTGAGCCAATGTTCATTGCTCATGTTTTCGCTGGCGATCTGGAACACTTGTTCGCCCTTGACGTCGGCGACCTTGGCCAGTTCCGGCACGGCGGCGATCAGGCTGTCGACGCCGACGGTGGCGGCGGTGTAGCCGACCGTGGTGGTGCTGGTGGCGCCGCTGCCGGCAATGGTGCCGCCGGTGGCCAGAATGGTCACGTGGGCCAGTTTGTCAGCTGCCCCGGCATAGGAACTGAGCAACATTGCGCAGGTCAGCAGGGCGGTGTACCAGCGGGCGGTTTGAGGGTAAGGCATGCGATCTCCTGATCGGGCAGTAAAGCTTGGGATAGTAACAAAAGCGCCGCGTGTCAACAATGCGGGGTGTTGCCGCGTTAAGTCAGGATCGCGGGAAAAATATAATAGAGAAAATATATGAGATTGGCTATCACGATGGCATTAATGCTGGCGCTGGCCGCTTGCGGTAAGACGGCGGCACAGAAACAGCAAGAGGAAGCAGCAACGCTGACCCAGCTGGGCGAAAAATATGTGAAGGAAAAAATCCTGGAGCCGAACAAGGCGCAGTTTCGCAATCAGTTCGTCGGCAAGGGCGGCGCGCCGTGCGGCGAAGTCAACGCCAAGGATGCGTTTGGCGGCTATATCGGCTTCCAGCGTTATATTTCGGTGGCGCGCGACCTGACCTTGCTGGCGCAGGATGTCTCTCCCGCCGAGTTTGAGGCGCAGTGGCAGCAGCTCTGCCGGTAAAAGCAGAGGCCTCGGCGACCTGCCGGAAGGGAGGCTGCCGGCATGGGCAATTAGCGCTATCATGACCGTATCACATCGCGAGGATACGGTATGGAAAAGCAATCCGGGACTGGCAAGAACATCGCTCCCCATCTGGCGTCGTCCGACATCGGCAACCGCCGCCATCAGATTTTCCCCACTCTGAGCGAAGACCAGTTCGACGTGATCCTGCGCTACGGCGAGCGCCAGCGCTTTATTGCGGGCACGGTGCTGTTCCGCCAGGGCGAGCGCCATAATTCGATGTACGTGATTGTCTCCGGCTCGATCGAGATCGAACGCGGCTCGGTGCTGGGATCGACCGTGCTGGGCATCCACGGCCCCGGCATGTTCACCGGCGAGATGGGCGCGCTGGCGGGTCTTGCGGCCGTGGCCACTGCGCGCGTGGTGGAGGACAGTGAACTGATCGTCATTAGCGAAGACTCGCTGCGCACGCTGGTGATTTCCGAGGCGGCGCTGAGCGAAACCATCATGCGCGCCTTCATCCTGCGACGCGTGGCCTACATGCAGGACCAGACCGGCGGCGTGGTGTTGTTCGGCGCCCGCGATTCGCAGGAAACGCTGTTGCTGCGCCAGTTCCTCAACCGGAACGGTCAGCCGACCGCCTATTTCGATTCCGAATACGACGCCGACGAAGAGGCGCACAAGCTGATGGCGCGCTTTGACGTCAAGCCCGAAGATATCCCGGCGGTGGTGCTGCTCAACGGCCAGGTGCTGCGCCGGCCCACGCTGCGCCAGCTGGCCGATGGCCTTGGCATCAGCCCGGACGATCTCGATGGCCGCCTGTTCGATGTGGTGGTGGTCGGCGCCGGCCCGGCGGGACTGGCGGCGGCGGTGTATGCAGCGTCCGAAGGCTTGACGGTGGCGGTGCTGGATGCGAAAGCGCCCGGCGGCCAGGCCGGTTCCAGTTCCAAGATCGAAAACTACTTTGGCTTCCCGACCGGCGTTACCGGCCAGGCGCTGGCTGGCCGCGGGCTGTCGCAGGCGCGCAAGTTTGGCGCCGAGGTGGCGGTGCCGGTCAAGGTCAGCGGGGTCGATTGCTCCAGCGCCGAATACGGCATCCAGGTCGACAGCGGCGAGAAGCTGCGCGCGCGCTCGATCGTCATCGCCAGCGGCGCGCGTTATCGCAAGCCGGCCTTGCCGGAGCTGGAGCGCTTTGAAGGACGCGGCGTCTATTACAGTGCCTCGTTCATGGAGGCTAACTTCTGTACCGACGAGGAAGTGGTGATCGTCGGCGGCGGCAATTCGGCCGGGCAGGCGGCGGTGTTCCTCGCCTCGCACGCCAAGCATGTGCACATCGTGGTGCGCTCGGGTGGGCTGGCGGCCAGCATGTCGCGCTACCTGATTCAGCGGATCGAGGCGTCACCGAAGATCACGCTGCACGTCCACAAGCAGATCGTCGAACTGCGCGGCGCCGACCGGCTGGAAAGCATCCTGTGGCAAAGCGAAGGCAGCGAACCGCGCGAGGCGCCGGCGCGCCATCTGTTCCTGTTCCTCGGCGCGGACCCCAGCACCGCATGGCTGGGCGATTGCGTGGTACTGGACGATAAGGGCTTTGTGCTCACCGGGCCGGATGTGCCGGCGGCCAGCTGGCTACTTGACCGGCCGCGCCATTTGCTGGAGACCAGCCGCCCGCGCATCTTCGCGGTGGGCGATGTGCGCAGCGGTTCGGTCAAGCGGGTGGCGGCGGCGGTGGGTGAAGGCTCGGCAGCGGTGGCGTCGCTGCACCAGGCGCTGGCTTCGGACCTGCTCTAAGGTTCGATGCTGCGCAGCGGTTTGCTGTGACGGTTGGCGCGGCGGATCGGCGGCTGTTGCAGTGCCGGCCGCGCCAGTGCTTCCCGCGCGCGGTCGTAGCCGTACTGCCACTGATCGTTCATGTGCTGCACGAAGATTTCGTAGGACGGCGGCATTTGCAGTTCGATGCGGTTGCGCCGCCAGTCCAGCTTTTGCTGCAGCTGCTGCTTTTCCAATACCACTGACACGTCCGACGAATCGATGCGCATGTCGGCCAGGTGGCTGTTGGCGTAGCGCAGGCGCGCATTGCCGTCCACGCCCAGCACCGCGCGCCAGGCGGGAATCGAAAATACCTGGTCGAACGCTTCCTTGAATTCCATGATCACTTCCTGGCCCAGGCGGCGGGCGATTTCGACCGGGAACAGATCCAGCACGCCGCCGATGTATTCGTCGCCGCGATACTGCGCGCAGCGGAAGTAGATCATATCGGCGATGGAGATGCGGGCGGCTTCGGTGACCGGCACGCTGTCGTCGGTCCGCAGTTCGCGGGCGATCGCGTGTTCGCCCCAGCGGGCGTCGGCCAGCGGCGAATCCATGCCTTGGAGCGCAGCGGCGGCGCGCTGGTTGCAGAAGATCGTTTCCGCATACAGCTTGCGCTGGCCGCGTGGCTGGCCGACGTCTTCAGGGGCGAACAGCAGCTTGCCGCCGATGATGGCCACGTCCACATGCGGCGCGCCGGTGGCGGGCGGGAAGGGCAACTGCGGCGGAATCTCGAACAGGTAATCGTTGAACAGGTCCGGGATGAGCGGCGCGCTGGCGCGGGACAGCTTGCGTCTTGCGGCGCGCAGCAAGGTGCCACGCAGCGCGGCGTGTTCGGTGGAGCGCAGGCCGCACCAGAACTGGTACATGGTCTCGGAAGACAGCCACGCGCGTTGGGCGTCGGGATCGGGCAGGTTGTGGATGATGGCGGCGGCGATGGCGCCACCGCAGCTGGCCAGCAGCACATCGGGTGCCTTGCCGGCCTGCCGCAGCGCGGCGTACATGCCGATATAAATCCCGAAACGGAATCCGCCCCCACCAAGCACCATGCAACGTTGATACGGTTTATACAATTCTTGCGTCATAGACCACAACGATATCACACCGAAGTTTGATCGATTCGATATTCCCTCACCGCTCCGCTTGACGCGTTTGGGTATGAGGAGAATTATGACGATATGGACAGCCCACTTACATCGACGGAAGACACACTGCAGACTCTGCTAGTCCGCACGGCCGTCATGCAGGCACATAACGACGCAATACTTGCAGCATTGCGAGGATTGCAAGAGGGGCAGGATGCGCTGAGAAAGGAATTCGCGGTGCTCCGAGATGCGCAGGTTGCGACGCAGGTTTCGGTTGGCATACTGCAGACCGAGGTGGGCACGCTTAAAGAACGACTGGCCCACCATACAACGCAGATGGACGAACGGATGACTCACCATGCAGCACAGATGGGCGAGCGGATGACCTACCATGCAGCGCAGGCAGACGAACGGATGACCTATTATGCAACGAAGGCGGACGTAGAGTCCGTTCGCTCCGAGCTCTACAAGGCGCTGGAGGCGCAGACCTGGCGTTTGCTGGTCTGGCTGACTGCCGTGTGCTCCGGGCTTACCGGCGCCGTGTATTACATCGCCCGCAACGTGCACTGATTAGAACTGCTGCTCCAGCATGACGCGCAGGGTTGGCTGCGTTGGCGTCAGGCGCAGGCTGCGGGTGGTGCCGCTGGCATCGGTGTAGTTGTAGGTCTCCGTGGCCTGCTGATGCAGCAGATTGCTGGCCGCCACCCGCAACTGCGTCTTCGCGCGCCACTTCCACACCGCGTACAAATCCAGCTCCCGTTTGGCGCTGGTGCTGCTCAGCGTTTGCACCGACTCCCGCGCGTGCTCACCGGCCTGATAGTTCAGATTCCCGCCAACCGTCAGCTGCGACCAGCGATAGTCCATCCCCAGGTTGGCCGTGGCCGGCGTCTGTGACTCCAGCCGATTGTACGGCCCTGGCACATTGTCCACGCGCGACCAGTTGCGCGCAAGGTTAGCCCGCAGATCAAGCGCCTTGGATAACGGCAGCTTGGCCTCCAGCTCCACGCCATGCGCATTGGCGTTACCGTCATTGAACGGCGCCGTCACCCACACGCCATCCTGCCGGAACAAGCGCGATTGCGTCACATCGCGAATGCGGCGCACGTAGACGCTGGCGCTGACCAGCGCACCATCACCGAGATAATGTTCATACGCCGCATCCATCCCCCAGGTCAGTTCCGGCTTAAGCAAGGGATTGCCTTGCTCGTCCGGATTGGTCGGATTATTGTTGTTGTCCTTGGTGTAGCGGCGCGGCACCAGCTTGACCAGTTCCGGCGCCTTGTAGGTGCGGCTGATCGCCAGCCGCAGCACGTCTTTGTTGGCCAGTTCATAGCGCGACTGCAACGAAGGACTCCACACCGCAGCGCTGCTGTCCAGCGCATCCGGCGCATTGGCCGCAATCGCCCGGCTGGCAGTATCCAGCCGCTCATGGCGCAGACCGAGATACAGCGAATAGCGCTTGGTCACCTGCCACTCATCCTGCGCAAACAATGCCAGGCGATTGACGTTGGCCGTGTAGTCGGCGTCGTTGGCGCTGGTGAGCAGGCCGTTGGCGTCGAACAGCGTCTCGTTGCGGTCTTCGCTGCGGCGTGCATGGCTGGCGTCCCAACCGACGGCCAGCGCGTGACTGTCGCCGATCGGATGGCGATAGGTGCCGGTGCTGGTGATGCTGTTCTCCACCGGCCCGGAATCCACATGGTGGCGGCCCAGCGGCTGGCCGTCCGCATCCATGCCGTGGAAGTCGAAGGTGCCGGTGCGGCGGTTGGTGCTGGCGCCCAGTTTCATCTCCAGTTTGTCGCCATTGGATAGCTGATGCGTCCAATTGACATCGCTGCGCAGCATAACGAAGTTGGCGACGAAGTTGGCCGTGTTGCGTGGATATTCGCTATGGTCGCCGAGCAGCACCGTTTCGTCGGCGCGGGCCAGGTTGTCCACGCGGCGCACGTAGGCGAAGCTTTGCCAACTGAGGGTATCGCCGCCGTCCAGCTTCCAGTTGAGACGCGGCGTTAGCGTCAGCGCGTCGGTGCGGCCGGATTCGGTTTGCGGCGTGCGGCGCAGCAGCGTGAGGACGCCATCGGGATCACGCTGCTCCTGCCAGTCGGTGAACGGTTTTTCGCTGCGCTTGCGCGTCAAGGTGGCGGCGAGGCTGTAGGAATAAGCTCCGCTTTGATCCGACAGCTGCGCGCTCAACGCCGGCGTGTTGACGCCATGCTGGCGCGCGACGCTGGCGGTGACCGAGCGCTGACCGCGTGTCACCGTCTTTTTCAGGATGATGTTGATGGCGCCGGCCACCGCCTGGTTGCTCAAATCCGCCGTGGGACTGCGCAGGATTTCGATGCGTTCGATGGTCTCGGGCGAGATGGCGTCCAGTGAAAAGCCGTTCGGTACTGGCTCGCCGTTGAGCAGGATCTGCGTGTAGCCGTTGCCCAGGCCGCGCATCTGGATCGCGCCGCCCTGGCCGGGCGCTCCGCTGATGCTGACGCCGGGCAGGCGCTTGAGCACATCGGACAGCGCCAGATCGCCCTGGCGCACGATATCGGCATGGTTGATGACGATGGCGGTGGTGGTCTCGCGCTGGCGCTGGTCGGCGCGGGCGCCGGTGATCACGACTTGCTGCGGGTCGGGGACGTCCGTCGCGCAGGCGCAAGCGGACACCGCCAGCAGCAAGCTGCTGGTGATGCGTGGTACTGGCATGGTTTATCCCTTAGAGGCTTGTTGCTGGCGGCGGACCTTGAGTGCGCGCGGTGTGGCGTAGGCGTCCAGGTTGGCGAACATGGGGGCCGGATTGACGATCTGGCCGTTCTGTCGCATTTCCAGGTGCAGGTGCGGACCGGTGGCGAAACCGGTCTGGCCGACGGCGCCGATCAACTGGCCGGCCTGCACCTGTTGGCCGGCTTTGACGTTGATGCTGTTCAGGTGTGCGTAGAGCGAGCGTTGCGCGCCGTGCTCGATGATGACGACGTTGCCGTATCGGCCGTCATTCTCGGCGATGTGCCCGGCGGAGATAATGGTGCCGCCGGCGACGGCGTGTACCGGCGTGCCTTTGGTGGCGGCGAAGTCGATGCCTTTATGCGGCGTTGGCAGCACGCTGCGCATGACGCCATAGAAGCTGGTGACGCGGACGTTATCAAGTGGTGCGCGCCAAGGCTCGGCCGCTGCTGCGACTAGTGCTGTCGCTGGCGTTGGCACGCTGCTGGCGGTGGATGGAATATTGAACGCCAGCGCCGGTTGCAGCATTGCGCCGGCCGCCAGCAAGGCTGTCAGCACGCCGCCGGTGAGCCATGCCGCAGTGGCGCTCAATGTTGGTAGGCTGTCCTTCTGCATATGGCGAATACGGGCGGCGATGGTGGCGCCGTTGAAGGCGGCCACGCCGATTGGCGTCATCGTTGTCCATTGCTGGAGCAGGGAGGCGGCGTATTGTTTGCGCTGGTGCTGTGGGCGGCCGTTCAGTACATGCTGGTCGCAGCTTAATTCCAGCGCCCATTCCATCTGCTTCGCCATCCAGCTCAGCGTGGGATTGAACCAGAAGACGGTCTGCAAAGTGGCTGCGATGGCGAGGCACAGCGGATCGCGCATGCGCCAGTGATGCAGCTCGTGGGCGATGATCATTTGCTGCTGCGTGGTGCTCAATGTGTCCAGATGGGCGGGCAGCAGCAGGTGCGGGTGGCGCACGCCGAGCAGCATTGGCGAGATCGGGACGTCGGTGCGCAGTACGGTCAGTTTGCGTTGGACGATTTCGCGCAGTTGGACGGCGGTGAAGGCGCCGTGAGCTTGCAGGTCGGCCGGTGACAGGCGTTGTGCGGTAGCGCGCAGCTTGCGCCACATACGGCGTGCTTGCCATTGGCGCGTGATGGCGACGGTCAGCCCGACGGCGTAGATAAGCAGCCAAACGATGGCCATCAACGGGACGGCGCGAGCTACGGCAGATGGCGCGTCGGCGGGCGAGGCGCCACCTGGCAGCTCATTCGCGGACGGCGCGCTGTTCTCCGGCTCATTCGCAGCCGCCTCCACCCGTATGCTGGTCGCAGATTGGATGGGCGCTGCCAGTGAGGATGGCGCGACGTTGCTCGCGGCGATCGCTGCCGGGCCTAGCGTGATGCTGGTTTGCGCTGGATGCGGCAGGAAGGGCAGCAGCGCGGCTGCGGCCACTACGCCTTGCGCTGCCAGCCATACGCCGCGCCGCGTCCGCAGCGCCGGCCACAGACGCGTGGCGCCGCTCAGCAGCAGCCACGCGGCCAGTCCGACCGCCACGCAGCCCGCACAGGCCAGCAGCCATTGCGTCACCAGTAACTCCAGCAGATACGCGCCGCTCATCACTCGCTGTCCGCTGGCCAGTCGTTCAGCATCTGTTCCAGCTGTGTCAGCTCTTTCTGGTCGACCAGCTTGCTGCCGGTGAACATGGCCACCGGCAGCGGCGCATCCAGCTCCATCACGCGGCGGCCGAAGTCGCGCGCGAAGGCGGCCAGCGTGCCCACTTTTTCCAGCACCGCGCTATACACATTGATGCCGTGCACCGTCTGCATGCCGATCATCTGCTTTTCCAGCATCCGGTCCAGCGTCTTGCGGGTGGACGAGAACGACCAGCCCAGCTCATCAGCGGCGGCATCGTGGATTTCGCGCGCGCTCAACGGTTGCTGTTTCCACAGCACTTTCAGCAACGTCAGTTCGCTGACGGAAGGAATCGTGACAGACATGGTTTACCCCTATGCGACTAATGGGATGATTATGCGACAACTGTCGCAATCGCGTCAACCACCAAATAACCAAAGATGTATAAGATTTTGTAACATTGCTTTGAATAAATTCCAAATATGTTACGATGAATTAATTGATAATTATCAATAAAACACGGTCGTACGCAGCAGGACGGAAGGTATCGCCAGGCGGGTATTGGCTTAACCGGCGGCGAGAAGCGGCGGGGCGCTATACAATGGTTGTGGCCGCAGCTATCCCAGCCGCAGCCACCTCTGCATTGGAAACACTATGTATTACGGAGAGCGCTTCAACAGCATCACGCACACCGTCGGCGCCGCGCTGGCCGCCATCGGCGGCACCCTGCTGATCGTCCAGGCGGCCCGCAGCGGCGATGCCTGGAAGATCGTGAGCTGCAGCATCTACGCCGCCACCTTGCTGGCACTGTACCTCACGTCCACGCTGTATCACAGCCTGCGTGGCCGCGCCAAGGACGTGCTGCGGCAGATGGACTATTGCGCCATCTACCTGCTGATCGCCGGCAGTTACACGCCGTTCACGCTGGTCAGCCTGCGCGGACCTTGGGGCTGGTCGCTGTTTGGCGTGGTGTGGGGACTGGCGCTGATCGGCATCCTGCAGGAACTGTGGTTTGCCAAGGGCGCGCGCGTTCTGTCGCTGCTGATTTACGTGGCGATGGGCTGGGTGGGCGTGATCGGCGCCAGCCCGCTGATCGACGCGCTGGGCTGGAATGGATTCATGTGGTTGGCGATCGGCGGCCTGGTATATACCGTGGGCATCGCCTTCTTCGTCACCGACCATAAATGGCGCTATGGACACGGCGTCTGGCATTTGTTTGTACTGGGCGGCAGCGCCTGTCATTTCGGCGCTGTCATGCTCTACGTGGCGTAAGGATAGAACACCCGTGGAAATCAATTCGGACGATTTAAAAACCTTTATCACCGTGATCGACAGCGGCACCCTCAGTGCCGCTTCGGTGCACCTGGGGCAAACCACCTCCGGCGTCAGCCGCGCGCTGTCGCGGTTGGAGGACAAGCTGGCCACCTCGCTGCTGACGCGCACCACGCGCCGCATGGAGCTGACCGAGGAAGGCCACCTGTTCCTGGAAAAGGCCCGCGCCATCCTCGGCGCGATGGAGGAGGCTGAAGAAACCATTCGCATCCGCCGCCAGAAGCCGGCCGGCCGTTTGTGCGTGGATGCGGCCTCGCCGTTCATGCTGCATTGCGTGGTGCCACACGTGGCCGAATTCCGCGCCATGTATCCGGACATCCGGCTCGAACTGAGTAGCAACGACCAGATCGCCGACCTGATCGAGCACCGCACCGACATCGCCATCCGCATCGGCGCGCTGAATGACTCGACGCTGCATGCGCGTCCGCTCACTTCCAGCCCGCTGTACGTATTGGCCAGTCCGGAATATCTGGCGCAGCACGGCACGCCGCAAACGCCGGAAGACCTGGCGCAGCATTCGCTGCTAGGCTTTGTGCAGTATGAACTGGGCAACCAGTGGCCGTTGCAGCATGCCACCGGCAACAGCCTGCCGGTGACGCCGTCGATCTCCGCCTCCAGCGGCGAGACGTTGCGGCAGCTGGCGCTGGCCGGCCAGGGCATCGTTTGCCTGGCCGATTTCATGACCCGCGACGACATTGCCGCCGGCCGCCTGGTCAAGGTGCTGGAGCCGAATTACACCGGCTACCGCCAGCAGATTCACGCGGTCTACTACCGCAATACCCAGCTGGCGCAGCGCATTAGCTGCTTCCTCGAGTTTTTGCAGCAAAAACTCTGAGCTATCCAGTGTGCGGGCCCGTACAGAGGCCCGCGCCAGGGACGGCTACACTGGCCTTGCGTGCTTGGAGTTCTACGCTCCGCAGCAGGTGAGCCGATAGCCTCAAGTATCGGCACCAGACAAACGATGTTGCCGCCTTATGGAGGTCATCATGACGCAAACTACCCACCCTTCCAAGCACGCCGTGCGTGCTTACCTTGAGCGCCGCACCCATGAGGTGAAGCCGCCGCCTACGCCGGAAGAAATTCGCCGGCAACTGGGCTGGGGTTTGATGGGCTTTGAACAGAAGGTCGGCAACGGCCGCAGTTGATCAATCCGTTGATCGCGCAATTCGCCGATTCTTCGCCGTTCACCGGCCCATTTCCGCCGTTCGCCGAATAGCAGTTTCCCCGCCAGCAGTTCCCCGGTATTGTTACATTCATACCGACTTGGGGGACTTAACATGAACGTAGCAACCGCTTATCGCTGGCGCAAGCAGCTGGTCTGGGGCCTGGCCCTGATCATCGCCGGCACCGTCATCCTGCTGGCGCAAATCGACGTGCTGGACATCGACCTCAATCCCGCCCATTTCTGGCGCTGGTGGCCTTGGCTGGTGGTCATCAGCGGCGTCACCAAAATCATTCCTCCGACGACCTCACGCTACTTCACCGAAGGCTGGTGGGAGATCTTCTTCGCCGGCTGGTGGTACGTCTCCTTCAATCACCTGTGGGGCCTGGGCTTCGGCCAGACCTGGCCGGCGCTGATCGTCGCCTGGGGTGTTGGCATGATGCTGCGTCCCCTGTTGGATAACATCTTCCCACCATCGATCAAGGAGCAGGCATGAGAAACCGTCGCCGCGAGCGCAATCCCGCCACGCAAATGATCATCGGCCTGTTCGTCATCGGTGTCGGCATGCTGTTCCTGCTGGATAACCTGGGCTGGCTGGATCTGGACCTGCGCATCCACATCTTCCCGACCATCCTGATCGCCGCCGGCATCCTTAAAGTGCTGCAAACCCGCACCCAGTCCGGCGTGGTGGTGGGCGGCGGGCTGATAGCGGCGGGTTCCCTGTTCATGCTAAAGGAAATGGGCTACCTGGGGATAGACTGGCGCAACCTGTGGCCGGTGTTCATGATCGCGGCCGGCGTGGCGGTGGTGATCAAGTCCAATATCAACCGCAATGCGCCGGCGGCGAATGCGCCATCGCTGGACAAGGACGCTGACGATACGGTGATCAACGCCACCGCCATCATGGGCGGCTTCAAGCGCCGCATCACGACGCAGGATTTTAAAGGCGGCGAAATCACCGCCATCATGGGCGGCTGTGAACTGGACCTGCGCCAGTCCAGCATCAACGGCGACGCCGTGCTGAATGTCTACGCGCTGTTCGGCGGCATCACCGTCAAAGTGCCGATCGACTGGACCGTGATGCTGGAAGGGACGCCGATCATGGGAGGCTTTGAAGAAAAAACCGTGCCGCCTGCCGCCGTCGGCAAGCGCCTGATCGTGCGCGGCTACGTCATCATGGGCGGCCTGGAAGTGCGTAACTGATGCTGGAGATTTCCTCCAGCCGGCGCGGACTGGCGATCTACCTGCTGGTCTGGCTGTTTCTCGGCTGTGCGCTGGCCGGCGTGATTCGCGTCGCCAGTGACACGCCACTGGTCAACGCGCTGCTGTTCGCGATTCCGCTGAATGTGCTGTACGCCTTTGCGGCGGGCTACTCGGCTTACTACGTGTGCCGCGCCTATCCGCTGGGCGGGCCGCGGCCAGGGCAGCTGGCGCTGGTGCTGACGGTGGCGGGCGTGGTGTCCGGCTTTCTTTGGCTGAGCATCGCCAATCTGTGGAACGGGCTTTGCCTGCTGCTGGGAGCTACATGGAGCGGCATCGTCATCACCTCGCAGCTGTCGGTGTTGATGGTGGTGCTGGGCGTGCTGCTGTATGGCTTCGCAGCGGCGCTGCATTATCTGGTGATTGAATTCGTGCGCGCCAAGAACGCCGAACAGCGTGAACTGGAATCGCTGCTGATGGCGCAGGAGGCCGAACTGCGCATGCTGCGCACGCAGATCGATCCGCACTTTTTGTTCAACAGCCTGAATTCCATCAGCGCGCTGACGTCGCAAGATCCCAAGGCGGCGCGCCGCATGACGTTGGAGCTGGCCAGCTTCTTCCGCCAGAGCCTCGGCATGGAGGCGCACAAGAAGGTGACGCTGGGTGAGGAGATGATCCTGATCCGTCACTTCCTGGCGATCGAGCAGGTGCGCTTTGGCGAGCGCTTACAGGTGGAAGAGGTGATGGGCGAAGGCGCGGCGGAATGCCTGGTACCGCCGATGATCATCCAGCCGCTGGTGGAGAACGCCGTCAAGCACGGCATCTGCAATATGCCTGAAGGCGGCACGGTACGCATCACCGCGCGGCGGGCTGGTTCGATCTTGCAGATCAGCGTCACCAATCCGGTGGACGAGGATATGTCCTCGGTCCGCAGCGAAGGCCATGGCATCGGCGTGACCAACGTGCGCCAGCGTCTGGCCGGCGCCTACAAACACGAAGCCGGCATCCATTGGGGCCGGCATGACAACAGCTTTGGCGTGGACATCACAATGCCCGCGCAAACAAGCGAACAAGGGGAGTAGAGCAATGCGTATCATCATCGTGGACGATGAAATGCTGGCGCGCGGCGTGGTGCGCGAATATTTGTCCGAGCATGCGGACGTGGAGATCGTGGCCGAATGCGCCAATGGTTTCGAAGCGGTGAAAGCGATTACCGAACTATCACCGGACCTGGTATTCCTGGATATCCAGATGCCCAAGCTGGATGGTTTTGAAGTGGCCGAACTGGCCGGCAGCAAGACGCGCTATATCTTCGCCACCGCGTTCGACCAGTATGCGATCAAGGCGTTTGAATTTCACGCGCTGGATTATCTGCTGAAGCCATTCAGCCAGCAGCGCTTTGACCAGGCCCTGGCGCATGCGCGCGCCAACCTCGGCGCCGGCGGCGACGCGGTCGAGAAGATGGTGCGCGAAGCCGCTGGCCGCAGCAAGCCACTGGGCCGCGTGCTGATACGGGACGGCGCCAAGGTTCACGTCATCAATGCCGACAAAATCGTGTCGATCGAAGCGCAGGACGATTACGTGCAGATCCGCTCGGAGGGCAAATCGTACCTGAAGAATCAGCGCATGACGGAGCTTGAAGGACAGCTCGACCCCGAGCAGTTCCTGCGCATTCACCGCTCCTATATCGTCAATATCGCCCATGTCGAGCGGATCGAGCAGGCGACCAAAGACAGTTATGCTGCAATCCTCAAGGATGGCAGCAAGCTCCCCATCAGCCGCACCGGCTATCAGAAAATCAGGACTGTGATGCAGTAACTATTCAGCGCGGACGACCTGATAAATTATTTGTTGGCGCGGTGCCCGTAGCTCAGCGCGCGGGTGACCTGCCATTCGTCGCCGCGCTGACGCCAGATAATGGTGAATTCAGCGATGCCTTCGCATTTGCCGCTGCCGAACTGGCAGAAGGTGTGCGAGCCGGTGGCGATGGCGCCGAAGTCCTTCACTGGCACCACCTTTAAACTGCCGGGCACCAGTTCGCGCTGGTAATCGCCGCAGACGTTCTTCCCGGTTTGCGCGATCATGACGTCGCGCGTCCAGGTGACGCCAGCGTTGTCGTGATAGAACTCGACGTTGGGATCGAAGTAGCTGGCGTATTTGTCCAGCTGCCCCGGTTTGTCGCACTGGTTGAAGGCGGTGAACATCTCGCTGTCCAGCCGCGTGATGGTGGCGGTCAGCGCCGCGTTGTCGGCTGCTTGCACGCTGCCGGCGCATAACAGAATGCTGATGGCTAGTTTCTTCATGTCCGTCTCCTCGTGGTTGCGATGAGCGGCCATCTTAATTGAGCTACCGTCTAGGCTTCCGCGTTTTCCGACGAATCGCGGTTTGCGAGGGGCGAATGGCGTTCTATGCTCCACCAGCTGGGCATCAGCTCCTGGATCTCGGGCCGGCCGAAGCGGTCGTCGATCAGGTAGACGGTGCCACGGTCCGACGTGGTGCGGATCACGCGGCCCGCCGCTTGCACCACCTTCTGCATGCCGGGATAGGTGTAGGTGTAGTCGTAGCCGGCGCCGAAGATGGTCTCCATGCGCGCCCGTATCTGCTCGTTGACCGGATTGATTTGCGGCAGGCCGAGCGTGGCGACAAAGGCGCCGATCAGGCGCGCGCCCGGCAGGTCGACCCCTTCGCCGAAGGAGCCGCCCAGTACCGCGAAGCCGATGCCTTCGCTATCGAGCGTAAAACGGTCGAGGAATTGCGCGCGCTCCGCTTCATCCATGCGGCGCGACTGGCGCCACACCGGCACATCCGGATACAGTTCGCTGAACTGGTTGGCCGCCTTTTCCATGTAATCGAAACTACTGAAGAAGGCGAGGTAGTTGCCGCGTTGCGCCGCGTACTGCTTGCCCATCAAGTGGGCGATGGGACGCAGCGATTGCTGGCGGTGCGCGTAGCGCGTGGAGATGTGCGACGCCACCTGCACCGACAGCTGCTCGGCCGCGAACGGCGATTCCACATCGACCCACGCGGTGGTCTCCGGCATGCCGAGCATGTCGCCGAAGTAGTTCCATGGACTGAGCGTGGCCGAGAACAGGGCCGTGGTGTGCGTGCTGTCAAAGCGTGGCTTCAGGTACGGCGCCGGCACGATGTTGCGGATGCAGAGTACCGAGTTGCTATTGCTGGCGCGCGCGCCGGGCGACTTTTCAATATCGAACAACGCGTGGTCGCCAAAGCTCTCGGCCAGCTTGGCGAACATCAGCGCGTTGAAGTAGAAGCTTTGCAGATCCGGCTCCACATAGCCGGGATGGTCGGCCATATAGTCGGAGATGGCGGTGGCCGCCGTCTGCAAGGCGCCCATGAATTTTTCCGGCAGCGCGGCATAGGACTGGTACTCGGCCGATTGGTCTTTCTCCAGCTGGTTCCATTGCTTGTGCACGCGATCAAGTGGCTTTTTCAATTCCTCGGGGACGATCTTGCGCAGCAGGCGCACGCCGTCGTGCTCCATGTCGGCCGAATACATCTTGCGCGCGCGCGACACCATGTTGTGCGCCTCGTCCACCAGCACGTTGACCTTCCAGTCGTTGAGCTGCGTGAGGCTGTGCAGCATGGCGCTGCTGTCGAAGTAGTAGTTGTAGTCGCCGATGACGACGTCGCACCAGCGCGCCATTTCGCTGCTCAGGTAATACGGGCAGACGTTGTGGGCGAGGGCGATGGCGCGCAGCGTGTCGCGGTCCAGGGCCGGCGGGGCGCTGCCGGAACCTTCGCTGCCTGATGGCGCCATCAAGGCCAGCGCCGATGCGCGCGCGTCCGGCAGGCGGTCGTAGAAGCCTTTCGCCAGCGGACAGGAGTCGCCGTGGCAGGCCTTGTCCGGATTGACGCAGGCGGTGCTCTTGGCCGCCAGCTCCAGCGTGCGCAGTGGCAGCAGTGGCGCGCCTTCGCGGATCAGGTCCACCGCATCCAGCGCCATTTGCCGGCCGGAGGTTTTCGCGGCCAGGAAGAAGATCTTGTCGACGCCATGGTCGGCGCTGGCCTTCAGCATCGGGAACAGGCTGCCGACGCTTTTGCCGATGCCGGTGGGCGCTTGCGCCAGCAGGCACACCTTGCGGTTGCTGGCACGGTACATGGCTTCCGCCAGCTGGCGCTGGCCGGGACGAAAGTCGCTGTAGGGGAAGCGCATCGCCTTCAGTTGCAGGTCGCGTTCCGCGCGGTGCGCCAGCTCCTGCTCCGCCCATCTGATGAACAGGCCGCACTGCTGCTCGAACCAGGCTTGCAGATCGGTGGCCGTGTGATCTTCATGCAGCACGGTTTCCTTCTGGCTGCCGATGTCGAAGTAGACCAGCGCCAGGCGGATTTTTTCCAGTCCGCGATCCTTGCACAGCAGGTGGCCGTAGACTTTGACCTGCGCCCAGTGCAGCGCGCGCTGGTTGTCCGGCATCTTCTTCAAATCGCCGCGATAGGTCTTGATTTCTTCCAGGCGGTTGGCGCGGACATCGTAGCCATCGGCGCGGCCGCGCACGTGCAGCGGGCCGAAGTCGCCGGACAGCGAGATCTCGGTTTCGTAATCGTCATCGCGGCGCGAGGTCACCACGCCATGGCCGGCGATGCCTTCCTGAGCGGTGGGCGAGGGCGTGAAGCGCAGATCGAGGTCGCCGGTCTTGGCGGTGAACTCGCACAGCGCGCGCACGGCGACGGTGTAGCGGGCCGGCGTCATGCCGCCCATTGCAGGTAACAAACCGAGATCGGCATCGCGTGCGCGGCGCAGTATTCGATCCAGCGCAACTGGTTGTCCTGCAGGCGGTCTCCCGGACCTTTCACTTCGATCATGTTGTAGCGGCGCTCGGCCGGCCAGAACTGGATCAGGTCCGGGAAGCCGCTGCGGTTGGATTTAACGTCCAGCAGGATGCGCTCGAAGGCGCGCTTGAGGTGCTGCGGCGGAATGCAGTCCAGCGCCAGGTCCAGCAGTTCTTCGTCAACCGCCTCCCAGAACACAAACGGCGACTGGATGCCGTACTTGGCGGCGAAGTTGGTGCGGATGGTGGCGCGGTATTGGTCGCCGTCCAGCTGCGACAGCGCGTCGCCGAATTGCTGCGCGCGGCGGCGCTGGAAATCGGCGCTGTGTAGGTCGGCCGGGCCGCGGTGATATGGATGGAAGAAGGCGCCGGGAATCGGCGAAAACACCGCGTCCCAGCACAGCAGGCCGAACAGCGAATTGATCAGCGAATTCTCGACGTAGTAGACCGGCGCATCATCGCGGCTCAGATGATCGCGCACCACGAATTCGACGTAACTGGCTTCTTCCGGCGGCGGCAGGCTCAGGTCGATGCGCTCTGCCTGCGCCAGCACCACTGGCGGCGGCTTGGCGTGGCCCAGCTTGCGCGCCAGACGGGGCGCCATGCGCAGCAACTGCTGGCGTTCGGCCTCGCTCTCGGGCGCTTGCAGCGCGATTTGCAGCAGGTCGAAGGCCTCGCGCGGCTGCTCGTTCTTTTCCAGCACCCGGATGGCGCGGGCGCGGGCGCCGGGATAATCGCAATCGGCGTACATCGCATGCGCGGTGGGCCAGTCGCGCAGCTTTTCCACATGCTGGGCGATGGCGAACAGCAGCTTGTTGCGGCGGCTGCGCAGCCATTCGTTATCCGGCGCGCACGGCGGCAGGTCGGCGATCACGGCGGCCGGGTCTTCGCCCTCGGCAAAGCGCTCGTGGCATTGGTGGATGGCGAGGAAATCGTCGATGTCGCGGCGGCTGCGGAAACCGCGCGCGGCCGGCGAGAACTCCACTTTTTCGTACTGGTAGATGCCGAGATCGGACAGCACGAAATCGGTCCAGTCCTGATGGTAGTTGCCGAAGAAGATAAGGCGTAGGCGGTCGCACAGCTGCTGCGTCAGGTTGCGGTAGACGTGGTCGCCGGAATTGGCGTACCAGCCGGAAAAGCGGTGCGCACAGTCGTACTGTTCGCGCAGCGCTTCCAGCTGATCGGCCTTGCGCAGGTGCTTGACGTGCGCGCCCAGCTGGAACACTTTGACGATTTCCGGCTTTTGCAGCAGGTCGAACAGGGCGTCCAGTTCCAGCTGCGGATCTTCCTCGATCAGGCCGGCTTGAGCCAGCGGCCGCGCCGCCTCATGCGTGCTGCCGATTTCCGCGTAGACCAGCTTGCTGGCGCGGAATACCGTGCCCTTGCGCATCACCATGCGCACAAACAGCGCGCGCGACGATTGCGGCAGGGTAGAGAAGGTGGCGAGGAAATGGCGCTCGTCGGCGGTCAGCAGATCGTCGTAGCGTTCGCCGATCCACACCAGTACCTGGTGAAAATTCTCCAGGTAGTAGAACGGATTTTCCAGGACTTTGATCATTGCAGCGGGGAGGCGATAAGACGATAAGGCGACGATAACTGTATTTATGTACAGTGTACCGTCTTCCTCCCCGCTTGCCCAGTTATTTCTTGGCGCTGGCCTTGGCTGCTGGCGTGACCATGGCGTTGGCCTTGGCGATTTCGGTTTCCACGGCCTGCACCGCTTGCTTGGTGGCCTTGGTCACCTGCTCGTAGCCGGCAAAGGCGTTGTCGATCGCGGTCTTGACGATCTGCACGGCGTTTTCCGAGCCGGGGCGGACGTTCTTGGTGACGTCGTAGATCAGGGCGCTGAGGTTACTCTTGGCTTCGGCCACGTGAGCGTCGGCGGCGCGGGTGAATTCCTGGCGGATCTCGGCGATGATGTCGCCCAGTTGCTGGTTGTAGGCGGCTGCGCTGGCAACGCCGGGCTGGATTTTTTCTGCGGCGGCCTGGATGGCGGCCTTGGCGTCGCTGGCCTGGCTGATTTCCTTGCCGGCGGCAAGGCCATCTTCCAGCTGCGACTTGGCGGTCGACATATTGAGCGCGATGACTTGCTCGACGCCTTGCACGGTCTTGCTGGTCAGCGTGTTGAAGGTTTCAAGCTGAAACTCAAACAACGCTTTGGTGGCGTTGGCAAATTGCTCGGGATTCGTGAACATACAGTCTCCTCATCAAAAGAATGGTGGGATGCAGCGATTCCGGGTTTACCGTGTTGTTCTGATTTTATTATCTATTAACAATTAATTTTTCGCAACGAGCGTCGCGGAAAGGGCCATAAGCTTTTTCCCAGCCTTCGCCCAGCGGCGTCTGCGAACAGGCCAGCGCGCCGTCGATCTTGCTGCGCCACTTCCACCACGGCGCTGGTGCCGCCGTCAGCGTGCCACAGCCCAGCAGCAGGGCCAGCAGCAGTGTCGTCTTGGTTTTGAATCGGTTCATACCTTACACCAGTTGTTGGGCGCAGACGCGATTGCGGCCGCTGTTTTTCGCAGCGTACAGCAAATCGTCGGCGGCTGCGATCATGTTGACATGGGCGTTGGGGGCGGAGGCGGCGAAATCCACGCTGGCGACGCCAAAGCTGGCGGTCACGGCGATCTGCTGGCCGGCGTGCTCGACGGGCATGGCGGCCAGCGTCTGGCGCAGCCGTTCGGCCAGCAATTCGCCGCCGGCCAGGTCGGTTTCTGGCAGGATCAGCAGGAACTCCTCGCCTCCGTAGCGCACCACGCTGTCGATGCTGTCGCGCGTCATCGATTGCAGCAGCACGGCAAAGCGTTGCAGCACGGCGTCGCCACCGTAGTGGCCGTAGGTGTCATTGACCGCCTTGAAGTGGTCGAGGTCGCTCATGATCACGGTCAGGCTGAGCTTGTAGCGCTGGGCGCGTGAGATTTCCGTCTCCAGCAATTGTTCGTGCAGGTGGCGTCGGTTGTAGCAGCCGGTCAGCGGGTCGCGCACCGACAGGTTTTTCAGCACCATCTGCGCGCTGTATTCCTCGCGCGACAGGATTTCATAGCGCCGCGCCGCCACGTAGCAGAACACGTTGCACAGCGTCAGCAATGCAGCCATGGTGCCCAGTTGCATGCCGTGCACGTCGCCCAGTGCCCACGCCAGGGCGATGAACAGCGCCGTGGCGGCCGCTGCAATCGCCACCGCGTACAGCAGTCGGTTGGGGATGTAGATGTAGATGACGATGATCACGATCGACATCGAGATCGCGTGCAGTGAAAATTCGCTCGGCCGCAGCGCCGCAATCAGCAGGAATCCGGCCGCGCCGGCCACTTCGACAATGGTGGCGGCCAGGCGGGTGATGGGAATCGCGTCCGGCCGCCGTTTCACCAGCGCCAGGCAGGCCAGCACTGTGGCGGCGACGGCAATCCGCGCGCCGACCAGCAGACAGGTTTTTAGTTCGTAGCCCACCCAGATCAGGTCGGTAACGGCAAAGCACAGGTAAAACAGCGCGCAAAACAGGAAAGTTACGCGCAATTGGGCTTGGGTGGTGGCCAGGTGATGGCGCAGGAAATCGTTTTCCGTCGTGGCGTCGCAAAACTCGCACTTCAGCGGTGCGACTTTGATTGTCCTGGACGAAACAGGATGTGGGGGCATGGCTGCAGGTCTCCGCTTGCGGCCGGCTGCTTGCCGGTCTGTCACTTCAGATTATACGGCTGCAACAGTTGCGGAGCGGAAAAATCTTCGCAGAGTGGCTACAGAGGCGCGCTCTTGGGAAGGCGCAACATGAAGCTGGCGCCGTGTCCTGGCGTGCTGGCGGCGTCGATCCGTCCGCCCAGCACGCCCGTGACGATGTTGTGTGTTATATACAAACCGAGGCCGGAACCACCCGCGCCCATGCGTGTGGTGAAGAACGGATCGTAGATGCGCGGCAGGTTTTCCGGCGTAATGCCGGCGCCGGTGTCGCTCAGGGTGATGGTGATTTCGCCATTATTGCTGTCGTGCGCGGACAGGGTGATGCTGCCGTGGTCGTTGGCCTGATGCCGGCTGCTGAAACCGTGTACCAGGCTGTTGTCGATCAGGTGGTGCAGCGCCTGCACCAGCAGGCCGGGATAGCTGTCCATTTCCAGCCAGTGGTCGACGTCTTCGATCAGTTCCAGTTCGCGCTGGCGCACTTCGCCCTGCACCGACTGCATCAGCTCGGCCACCACGTCGCCCAGCATGAAGCGGCTGCGCTGGCTGCCGGCGCCATCCACCGCAATCCGCTTGAAGCTGT
The DNA here is from genome assembly GCF_009857605.1 of Duganella levis. Classification (GTDB taxonomy): domain Bacteria; phylum Pseudomonadota; class Gammaproteobacteria; order Burkholderiales; family Burkholderiaceae_D; genus Rugamonas; species Rugamonas levis. The sequence continues at coordinate 89,782 of NZ_WWCT01000012.1, forward strand.
CGACCAGCGCGGCGGCGCGGTTCAGGTTGCGCAGCACCACCTCGTCGGCGCTGGCGGCCTCGTCCAGGTAGGCGGCCAGCACCGACTTGCGCAGACCGCTTTCCAGGTCGTGACGCAGCGCGGCGGTGCGTTCGCTCATGCTGCTGGCCATGGTCAGGCTGTTGCCGATCGGCGTGTTCAGTTCGTGGGCGACGCCGGCCACCAGCGCGCCCAGCGCGGCCAGCTTGTCGCGCCGTACCAGTTCCTCCTGCGTCAGGCTGAGGTTGTCCAGCGCGGTGCTCAGTTCTTCGTTGACGTGTTCGGCGTCTTCCTTGGCCTGGCGCAGCTCGGCGGTGCGGGCCGCCACCAGTTCTTCCAGGTGTTCGCGGTGGCGTTGCAGTTCTTCCTCGCGCTTGGTGCGGGCGATGGCGATGCCGGCCAGATGGGTGGCGGTGTGGATCAGGCGCCGGTCGTCCTCGTTGGGTTCGCGCACCTCGTGGTAGTACATGGCGAACGAGCCCAGCACCGTGTCCTGGTCCAGCAGGATCGGCATCGACCAGCAGGCGCGCAGGCCGAAGTGGACGGCGGCGTTGCGATACGGCGCCCACAGCGGATCGGTGAGGATGTCGGTGACGATCACCGTCTGCTTGCGGAACATGGCGGTGCCGCAGGAGCCGGCCGCCGGGCCGATCGGCAGGCCGTTGAGCGCGGCCAGGTAGTCGGGCGGCATGCTGGGGCCGGCGGCGCTGGTCACTGTCACACCGTCCGGATTGAGCAGCATGACGGTGCAATGGCCGTTATCCAGCTGGGCTTCGATCAGGCGCACCAGCTTGTCCAGAGTGTCCGGCAGCGGAGCGCCGCCGGCGATCATTTCCAGCAGCGCGTTCTTGCCGTCGCGCAGGGCGTTGGCCAACTGGCGCGGCGTGACGTCGACGATGCGCACATGCATCAGGCGGTGCTCGGCGGTGGTCAGCGGCACCATCCTCAGTTCGCAGGCGATGGCGCGGCCGGAGCTGTGGCGCAGTTCCATCTCGACCATCTGGATATCGCCCGACATGATCTGTTCGATGGCGGTGTTGAATACGTGCGCGCTGGGCTGGCCGTCCGGCTGCAGGGGCGGACACAGCGCCAGCAAATCGGTCTGCACCAGTTCGGTCTCGGTCATGCCGAACAGCTGGCGCGTGCGGCGGTTGACGTCGAGGATGCGGTAGCTGCCGCGTTGCAGCAGCAGGATGGCGTCCGGCGAGCTGGCCAGCATGGTGTGGTAGTTGACTTCCAGCGTGGCCATGGTCGGCATGCCAGCCAGCATCGGCGCCGGCGCGATCACTTGCAAATGCAGCAGGATTTTCTCGGCCAGCTCGTCCGCCTGAAAGCCCAGCGGCAGGTAGGCGGCGGCGCCGGCCTCGTCGGCGCGCAGGCGCTCTTCCGGGCTGGTATGGGCCGATAGCAGGAACACCGGCAGCGGCGTCTGGCTGGCTTGTTGCAGGCGTGGACATAACTCCAGGTCGGCACTGCCGGCCAGCGCCACGTCCAGCAGGGCCAGCGCGACGTGGCCGCCGCGCACGGCTGCCAGCGCCTCGTCGCCGCGGCTGACAGCCTGCACGGTCAGATGGTGGCGCGCCAGCATGCGTTGCAGCGCGGCCGTGTCATAGGCGGTGCTGGCGGCTATCAGGATGGTGTGCGGCTGATCGGATGAGAACGGCGGCATCATGTGTGGCTGGTGCGGCTCCGCAGTGCGGCGTGAGGCCAGTGTATTACAAGATCGGCTTGCGTGGGCGGCATCATGCGGCTTGCAGTGCGGCAGCTTCTTGTGCCTGCTGGATCAATGGAAAATTGTCTTCGATCCAGTCGACCAGCACTTCCAGCCGGGTGGCGGCTTCGCGGCCGAGGGGCGTCAGGCTGTATTCCACGTGCGGCGGCACCACTTGCAGGGCGACGCGCAATACCAGGCCGTCGTAGGCGAGGGCGTCCAGCGTCTGCGCCAGCATCTTTTCGCTGACGCCGCCGACTGCGCGGCGCAGCTCGCTGAAGCGGTGGGTGCGTTCCAGCAGCATCACCAGCACCAGCACGCCCCAGCGGCTGGTGATATGGCCGAGCACGGCGCGCGACGGACAGTCGGCCGCCATTACCTGGGCCCGCTGCGGGTCCTGTTGCATTTGCTGGATGGTCTTGCGCAGGGATTTGCTGGTCATCGGAAGCTCCTAGGGTACTTACTAAAATGTGCGTACTTACAATTCGTAAGTATAGCCTATATGATGGTCTCATTCACTTTTTAGGAGAGACCTGATGATTATCGTTACTGCTGCAAGCGGCCAACTGGGCCGTCTGGTGATTGCTGAGCTGCTCAAGCGCGTGCCTGCCGAGAACATCGTCGCCGCCGTGCGCGACCCGGCCAAAGCGGTCGACCTGGCCGACCAGGGCGTGCTGGTGCGCCATGCCGACTACAACGATCCCGCCTCGCTGGATGCGGCGTTTGAAGGCGCCACCAAGGTGCTGCTGATCTCGTCCAATGACCTGGGCAACCGTGTGTCGCAGCACCGCAATGTGATCGATGCCGCCGCCCGCGCCAAGGCCGGCCTGCTGGCCTACACCAGCGTGCTGCACGCCGACAGCTCCACGCTGGGCCTGGCCGGCGAACACCGCGCCACCGAAGAGGCGGTACGCGCTTCTGGCCTGCCGTACAGTCTGCTGCGTAATGGCTGGTATGTGGAGAACTACACGGTCAGCCTGGGGGGCGCGATTGCGCACGGTGCGCTGGCTGGCGGCGCCGGTGAGGGCCGCATCTCGGCCGCCGCGCGCGCCGACTATGCCGAAGCGGCAGCCGTGGTGCTGGCCAGCAGCGGTGCGGTGGAGCAGGTCTATGAACTGGCCGGCGACACCGCTTTCACGCTGGCCGAACTGGCAGCCGAAGTCTCGCGCCAGAGCGGCAAAGCCATCCCGTTCCACAATCTGCCGCAGAAAGACTACGCTGAGTTGCTGGTGAATGTAGGCCTGCCAGCCCCGCTGGCCGACCTGATCGCCGACTCCGACGCCCAGGCCGCGCAAGGCGCACTGTTCGACGACAGCCGTACCCTGGGCAAACTGATCGGCCGCCCGACCATCTCCTTGGCCGATGCGGTGAAAGCAGCGCTGTAATCAGACGCTGGAATGAAAAAAGCCTCCATCTGCTTGACGCTGATGGAGGCTTTTTTGCGGAATTTTTGGTGCCCACGGAGGGACTCGAACCCCCACACCTTGCGGCACATGGACCTGAACCATGCGCGTCTACCAATTCCGCCACGTGGGCATTGTAGTTTCAACAGTCATCAGCGCTTGGTGCCCACGGAGGGACTCGAACCCCCACACCTTGCGGCACATGGACCTGAACCATGCGCGTCTACCAATTCCGCCACGTGGGCGCTGAATCTGTCTTAGCTACTTTCTGCTGCTTGCTCTGCAACAGAAGGCATGCATCTTAAGGGGCGACCGAACCCCCGTCAATAGCAATCTGCTGCTTTTGTGAAATTATTTCATTTCAGCTTGAGTTCATAGCCGCCGCTGCTGCAACAGTGGATGTGCCCGATCCCGGTGACGTGCGGCCCGGTCACCAGCGTATCCTCGTGCGCCAGGCGTTCCAGCAGGCGCTTGCGGGTGTCCAGCGCCTGCGCCGGGTCCATGTCGAAGCCGATGCTCCAGTCCGGATAACGCAGTTGCAACAGCGTGGAATGAATCACATCGCCCCAGATCAGCACGCGCTGGCCGCCGCTCTCGATCTGCACGCCGCTGTGACCCGGCGTGTGCCCGTGCAGCGGCACCATGCTGACGCCGGGCATCACTTGGGCGTTGGCGGGCAGCGGCTTGATGCGTCCCTGGTAGGCTCGCAATGCCGAGTGCGCCAATGTGAACAGGCCGAGCTGCGCCATGACCGGATGGTGTTCCGGCGAGGTCTTGTCGCTCCAGAATGCCAGTTCCTCTTCCGCCAGGTACAAAGTGGCGTTGGGATAGACGGCGCTGCCGTCTTCCGTGACCAGGCCGCCGATATGGTCCTCGTGCATATGCGACAGGATGATGCCCTGGATCTGGTCCAGCGCATAGCCGGCGGACTTCAGCGCCGCCGGCGTCTTGCCGAAACGTGGCCCCAGCTCGCGGCCGCAGCCGGCGTCGATCAGCCACAGCTCATCGTTTTTCTTCAGTAAAAACGCGTTGATCGGCTCGGGTGACGGCCCGGCGGCGGGCAGGCCCGCACGCTTGAACAGCGCCGCGCCTTCGTCCGAAGCGGCGGCGGTAATCATGTCGGTGCTACACAGGAAAATGCCATCCAGCATAGTGGTCAGCGTAAATTCGCCGATGGTGTGGTGTTCAATCATTTCGGTTCTCCATTGATGGTAGTAAGTTGCAGGAATAGTGCTGCGGCGCTGGCCGCCAGGGCCATGGCCATGACGGCGCTCCAGCCGCCTTTGCCCCAGGCCATGCTGGCGGCGGCGGAACCTGCGGCGCCGCAGGCAAATTGGGAGGCCATGAAGACGGTGTTGAAGCGTCCGCGCGCGGTGCCGGCGATGGCCAGAATCCGCGACTGGTTGTAGACCAGCGACATTTGCAGGCCGGTGGTCATCAGCACGGCGCCGAGGCTCAACCCAGCCAGATTGACGAGGGGGATCATGACCATGAAGCTGATGCAGACCAGTCCAATCCCCGCCAGGCCGGCGCGGCGGCCGGCCAGTCGCAAGCCCAAGGGCGCCAGCACCACGCCGAGCAATGCGACCACGCCAAACAAGCCGGCTGAGCCGCTGCTCAGGCCAAACCGAGGCCCTTGCAGCAGCAGCGTGAGGATGGTCCAGAAGGCGCTGAAGCCGAAGAAGATCAGGCTCTGCACCATGGCGGCATTGCGCAGTGCGGCGACATCGCGCACCACCTGATATAGCGACGCCAGCAATTGTGGATAGGGCGCGCGCGACTGCGGCTGGCTATGCGGTAGTCTGGCCCATAGCGACGCCATCATCGTCAGCGACAGCAGGGCGCCGACCAGGAACATCGCGCGCCAGCTGTACCAGGCGCCGATGAAGCCGCTGACCACGCGGGCCAGCAGCACGCCCACCAGCAGGGCGCTGGTGATGGTCGCCAGAATGCGTTCGCGCCGCAGCGGCGGCGACAGCTCGGACGCCAGCGGAATGATTTGCTGCGCAATCGTCGCGAACACGCCAATCAGGATCGACGCCAGCGCCAGGCTGTACAGACCGGGTGCGACGCTGGCGCACAGCGACGCGATCGTCAGGCCCAGACACTGGAGCAGGATCAGCGGGCGTCGGTCGACGCGGTCGCCCAGCGGAACCAGCAGTAGCAGGCCCAGCGCGTAGCCGACCTGCGTGGCGATCGGAATCAGGCTGACATCGGCGCCGATGCTGAAGTCGTCCGCGATCAGGCCGAGCAATGGCTGGTTGTAATACTGCGTGCCGACCGACAGGCCGGTGGCTGCCGCCAGCAGGAATGCCAGGCCGGGGCTGATGCCCGTACTTCCGGTCTTCATTACGCCGCCGCCATCAAGCGGATCGGCGCACCGTCCATCCACGCCAGCAGGTTTTCCACGGTCTCCTGGTAAAAGATCTGGTACGTGCCGCGGGTGACGTAGCCGAGATGTGGCGTCGATAATACGTTGGGCAGGGTACGGAATGGGTGGGAGGAGGGCAGCGGCTCGATATCGAATACGTCCAGCGCGGCGCCGGCGATGCTGCGTTGTGCCAGCGCGGCAATCAGTGCAGCTTCATTGACCAGTCCGCCGCGCGCCGTGTTGACCAGCCAGGCGCCCGGTTTCATCTGTGCCAGTTCCGCCGCGCCGATGATGCCCTTGCTGCGCTCCGACAGCACCAGGTGCAGCGACAGCCAATCCGATTGCTGCAGCAGCGTCGCTTTATCCACCAGCGTGACACCGGCAGCCTCGGCCTTGGATGCGGTCAGGTTCGGACTCCAGGCGATGACCTGCATGCCGAAAGCCCGGCCGACGGCAGCGACGCTGGCGCCGATCCGGCCCAGTCCGAGCAGCCCCAGCGTGCTGCCTTGCAAATCGTTGCCGAGGGCGGTTTGCCATGCGCCCGCGCGCAGCGATTGCTGCTCGGCGTAAAGATGCCGGGCCGACGCCAGGATCAAGGCCCAGGTCAGCTCCGCCGCGCCGTTTGCGCGGCCGCCCGTCCCACTGACCAGCACGCCTTGCCGCGCCGCCGCCGCAAGGTCGATCGAGGCGTTCTGGCCGGCGTTCGAGCCGATGAATTTGAGTTTGGGGAGCCGTTGCAGGATGGCGGCGGTCAGCGGGCTGCGTTCGCGCATGACGCAGATGGCGTCGAACGGCAACAGCCGCTCCACCAGCAGGTCGGCGTCCGCGATGTGGTCCCGGAAGACGGTGAGTTCCGCCCTCGCGGCGACTTCCCACCAGTCTGCGCAGGACAGCGCGACGTCCTGATAGTCGTCCAGAATTGCGACTTTGATCACTTGGATTCTCCGTAAAGTTCAGTACGGAGATATTGACCGATCGGTAAATATATGACAAATTGATCGTTATGATGAAATGTATCTCTGACAGCGATGAAACCAACGACACTACGCAATCTCGATCTCAACCTTCTCCATGTGTTTTCCGTCCTGATGGAGGAGCAAAGCGTCAGCCGAGCGGCTGAGCGGCTGTACATCGGCCAGCCCGGCCTGTCCGGCGCGCTGCGGCGGCTGCGCGAGGCCTTGGGCGACGAATTGTTTGTCCGCGTCGGACGCGGCCTGCAACCGACGCCGAGGGCGCTGGCCCTGGCGCCGGAAATCGCGCGGGCGCTGGCGACCATCGAGCGCGCGGTGCAGGCGCCCGAGGCGTTCGATCCGGCTGGCTGGGAGGGGGAGTTTCGCATCGGCATGTGCGACAACTTCGAGGCGGGGTTTTTTGGTCAGCTGGCGGCGCGCGTGCGCGAACTGGCGCCTGCTGCGCGCGTGCTGGCGGTGGCGTCGAGCAAGCGCGATGCGGTGCAGTTGCTGGAAAGTGGCGCGCATGACATGAGCCTCGCGGTGCATGAGGAGCCGCCGTCATGGCATATCCGTGAGCCGCTGTTCGAGCAGCGCCTGGTCTGCCTCTATGATCCGAGTCAGCTCAGCCTGCCATCGCCGCTGGGTATCGAGGACTATGCAAAGGCGCAACACGTGGTGGTGTCGTCGGAAGGTAGCGAGGAAGCGAACTTCGACCAGGTGCTGGCCGCTGCGGGCATCCGCCGCAATATTGTTGCCGGCGTCTCGCGCCATGCGTCCGTGGCGTCGCTGTTGCGCGCGTTGCCGGCGATTGCCACCGTGCCCGAGGTGACGGCGATGTGCGTGGCGCCACTGTACGGTCTCGCGGTCAGCGAGGCGCCGCTGGCGCTGCCGACGGAGCCGATCTCAATGTTGTATCGGCGCACCGATCAGATGGATGGCCGTTTCATCTGGTTCCGCAGCATGGTGCTGGAGGTGATTTCAGCGCACCGGAAATGAAAAAAGCCGCAGACACATGAAATATGTCTGCGGCTTTTCTACGGAATTCTATGGTGCCCACGGAGGGACTCGAACCCCCACACCTTGCGGCACATGGACCTGAACCATGCGCGTCTACCAATTCCGCCACGTGGGCATTTTACTACTTGCTCTGCTGCGTAGAACGCGTCAGAGGCCAGCACTATACGGTAACAACTCCTTTTCTGCAAGTGTTTTTGTGCTTGCCAGTTGCGATGCACTTTCGTAAGCTGGGTGCTGTCATTGCGATAACACCGGGGAGTGCGATGGATATCATCAGCAACTGGTTCGATAGCCAGAACTTCATGCCGCATGGGCATTGCTTCCTGTGGATGCAGTCCATTCTGTGGACCAGTGTGGTTTCCGACGCCTTGATTGCGCTGGCTTATCTCACCATTCCCATCAGCCTGGTGTACTTCATCCGCAAGCGGCGCGACATGCCGTTCGACTGGATGTTCATCGCTTTTGGCGTATTTATTCTCGCTTGCGGCGCCACCCATGTCATGGATGTGTGGGTGATCTGGCGGCCTGATTATGTGGTGGCTGTTGGCTTGAAGGCGATAACCGCCGTCGCCTCGGTGGTGACGGCCATCGCCATGGTGCGCCTGATTCCGATCGCGCTGCGCATCCCAAGCCCGGCGCAGCTGGCGGCGGTCAATGCCGAGCTGCAAAAAGCCAACGACGACCTGCGCAGCGCCATGGAGCGCGCCGAGGTCGCCAACCGCGCCAAGAGCGCCTTCCTGACGTCGATGAGCCACGAGTTGCGCACGCCGCTGAACGCCATTCTCGGCTATGCCCAGATCCTCAAGCGCGACAAGGGGTTGAGCGTGCCGCAGCAGACCGGCATCAGCACCATCCAGCAGGGCGGGCAGCATTTGCTGGCGCTGATCAACGACGTGCTCGACCTGTCGCGGGTCGATGCCGGTAAGATGGAATTTCATCCGCGCCCGGTACGGCTGGGCGATCTGCTGTCGGTGGTAGCCGACATCATGCGCGTGCGTGCCGAGCAAAAGCATCTGTACTTCGAGCTGGAGTTGATGGACGCCTTGCCGCTGGCGGTTAGCGTGGACGAGACGCGGCTGCGCCAGGTGCTGCTGAACCTGCTCGGCAACGCCGTCAAATTTACCGATCGCGGTGCGGTGCGGCTGCGCGTGTCGCCGTTGCCGCCGGCGCCGGATCAGGCGACCGACGTAGCGCGCCTGCGCTTCGAAGTGGTCGACGAAGGCATCGGCATCGCCGCCGATCAGCAGGAGGCCATTTTCCGGCCGTTCGAGCAGGTGGGCGATGCGTCGCGGCGCGCCGGCGGCACCGGTCTTGGGCTGGCGATCAGCCGCCAGCTGGTGCAGCTGATGGGCGGCGCCTTGCAAGTGGAAAGTGCGCCCGGCAAAGGCAGCCGTTTCTGGTTTGATGTGACGCTGAAAGTGGTGGACGCGCCCGGTGTGCTGATGAGCGGCGAGCGCGTTGCCACCGGCTATGTCGGTCCGCGCAAGACGATTCTGGTGGTGGACGACGTGGCGGCCAACCGAGCATTGCTGCGCGACCTGCTGGGTGCGCTCGGCTTCCGCACCTTTGAGGCGGAAAACGGCATGTCGGCGCTGGCGCAAACGCAGTCGGTGCGGCCGGACATGGTGCTGCTGGATATGATCATGCCCGGCATGGACGGCCTGGAAATCATGCGCCGCCTGCGTGGTGACGTGCGCACCGCCGATACGCCTGTGCTGATGATTTCCGCCAGTTCCACGCCGGAAGAGGAGGAGCGATCGTTGGAGGTGGGCGCCAACGCCTTCCTGTCCAAGCCGGTCAATGAACACGACCTGCTGCGCGAGATCGGCGCGCACCTGAAACTGGAATGGACGGAGTAGAAATGAAAAAAGCCTCCCGAAGGAGGCTTTTAACACGGAATTCTATGGTGCCCACGGAGGGACTCGAACCCCCACACCTTGCGGCACATGGACCTGAACCATGCGCGTCTACCAATTCCGCCACGTGGGCACTGATACTGCTCAACAACTCTGCTATTATATCGACCGGGAGAGTTTTGCGCCAGATGAACTTTTACATTCCTTACTGCACATCAACCCGTCTTGCAGATCCCGCCGCTTGCGCTGCGAGAGACCAGAATTATAGAGCAATCCCCGGCGATGTCAAATACCTCCCAAGAATATTTTTTGAGACACCCTCGATCCGGCATGAATTAGTCAAGCAAGGCGATTCCAAGTACACTACGCCTGTCGTCGTGCCATATATATGCTAACACTGTAAAAATAAGAAAACTTTTGAGCCAATCTACACACACCATTCCCAGCCGTGAGGAAATTCTCGGCATCTTCCGCAGCGTCGACGGTCCACTGGACCTGCGCGCCTTGTCGAAATCGCTGAAAGTCGGCACCGACGCCCAGGCCATCCTGTCGCGTCGCCTGAACGCGATGCAGCGTGACGGCCAGATCTTGATCGATGACGCTGGCCACTACACGCTGGCCGCGCAGACCGGCTTCGTCGCCGGCCGCGTCAGCAGCCACCGCGACGGCTTCGGCTTTGTGATCCCGGACGAGCCGGGCGAAGACCTGTTCCTGCCCGAGAAGGAAATGCAGAAAGTGCTGCATGGCGACCGCGTGCTGGCCAAAGTCATCGGCGTTGACCGCCGCGGCCGCCCGGAAGGCACGATTGTCGAAGTCACCCAGCGTGCCAATACCCACATCATCGGCCGCCTGCTGAACGAGAGCGGCGTGTGGGTGGTCGCGCCGGAAGACCAGCGCATTTCACAGGACGTGCTGGTGGAAGGTTCGGTCGGCAAGGCCAAGGCTGGCCAGGTGGTCAGCGTTGAGCTGACCGAGCAGCCGATGCGCTTCAAGCAGCCGGTCGGCAAGATCGTCGAAGTGCTGGGTTCGCTGGACGATCCCGGCATGGAAATCGAAATTGCCGTGCGCAAGTTCGGCGTGCCGCACATCTTCTCGGACGCCGCGCTGAAACAAGCCGCCAAGCTGCCGGACCATGTGCGTGAAGCCGACTGGGGCGAACGCGTCGATTTGCGCGACGTGCCGCTGGTCACCATCGACGGCGAAGACGCGCGCGACTTCGACGATGCGGTCTACTGTGAACCGGTCAAGATCGGCCGCAGCAACGGCTACCGCCTGATCGTCGCGATTGCCGACGTCAGCCACTACGTCAAGCCGAACGACGCGCTGGATGCCGACGCGCTGGAGCGCAGCACCTCGGTCTACTTCCCGCGCCGTGTGATTCCCATGCTGCCGGAAAAACTGTCCAACGGCCTGTGCTCGCTGAACCCGGCGGTCGACCGTCTGACGCTGGTGTGCGACGCCGTGATCACCGCCAAGGGCGAGATCAAGGCTTACCAGTTCTATCCGGCCGTGATCCACTCGGCTGCGCGCCTGACCTATACCGAAGTGGCCGACATCCTGGGTAACACCAAGGGCCCGGAAGCCGCGCGCCGCCCAGGCATCGTGCCGCATCTGCTGAATCTGTACGACGTGTTCCAGGCGCTGCTGAAAGCGCGCGCGGAACGTGGCGCCATCGATTTCGAGACCACCGAAACCTATATCGTCTGCAATCCGAACGGCAAGATCGAGAAGATCATCCCGCGCACCCGCAATGATGCGCACCGTCTGATTGAAGAATGCATGTTGACCGCCAACGTTTGCGCGGCCGACCTGCTGATCCGCAACAAGCATCCAGGCACCTACCGGATTCACGCGACGCCGAGCGGTGAGAAGCTCAAGCAAGTACGCAGCTTCCTCAAGCAGGTCAACCTGAATCTGGCGGGCGGCGACAAGCCGGCTGCGGGCGACTACGCTGCGCTGATGCGCGAGATCAAAGGGCGTCCGGACGCGTCGCTGCTGCAGACCATGCTGTTGCGCTCGATGCAGCAGGCGGTCTACTCGCCGGACAACATCGGCCACTTCGGCCTGGCGTATGAGGCGTATGCCCACTTCACCAGCCCGATTCGCCGTTATCCGGACTTGCTGACGCACCGTGCCATCAAGGCCATCCTGCTGGGTAAAAAATACGAGCCGAAGATTGCCAGCACCAGCGTGCTGAACACCAACGTCTCGAACGCTACCCGCAAGCAGCAAGCCAAGGACAAGGCCGAGGGCAAAGAGAAAAAAGCCGGCGACCTGACCGTGTGGGACGCGCTGGGCGTGCACTGCTCGGCCAACGAGCGCCGCGCCGACGAAGCGTCGCGCGATGTCGAGAACTGGCTGAAGTGCTACTTCATGCAGGACAAGCTGGGCGAGGAATACACCGGCGTCATCACCGGCGTGGCCACCTTCGGCATCTTCGTGCAGCTGGATCAGCTGTTCGTCGAAGGCATGGTGCACATCACCGACCTGGGCCAGGATTACTTCCAGTACGACGATGCGCGTCATGAGCTGAAAGGCGAACGCTCCGGCAAGACCTTCCAGCTGACCGACCACGTCAGCGTGCAGGTGGTGCGCGTGGACCTGGAGTCGCGCAAGATCGATCTGCGCTTGGCAGGGGCCGATGCGCCGCCGCCACGTCCTGACAAGGGTGAGCGTCAGGCCAAAGATCGCAAGACCAATATCAAGCCGGCTCCGGCGATCCCGGCGCCGGCCGCCAAGGCGGGCAAGCCGTCGCGCAAGCCAGCCGCTGTCGCCAAGCCAGCAGCCGCCAAGCCGGCTGCTGCTCAGCCGAGCGCGGCCCGGCCGAAAGCCAAGACCAAGGCTGCACCCGCAGCCAAACCCAGAGCAGTCAAAGCTGCCTCTAATAGTAAGAAGAAGCGATAATGAGTAAGAACAAAATGATTTTTGGTTTTCACGCGGTGACCTCGCGTTTGCGTCACGAGGCCGCCTCTGTGGAAGAAATTTTCGTCGATGCCGGTCGTGACGACCGCCGCATGAAGGATTTGATCGCCAACGCGAAAGCGGCTGGCGTGCGCGTGATGCCGGTCGATTCGGCACGTCTGGACAAGATTGTTGGCACCCGTCGTCACCAGGGCGTGATTGCGTTTGCGTCGCAGCTGGCGCTGGCGCGCAACCTGGATGAGCTGCTGGATGCGATTGATGGTCCGCCGCTGCTGCTGGTGCTGGATGGCATTACCGATCCGCATAACCTGGGCGCTTGCCTGCGCGTGGCCGATGGCGTTGGCGCGCATGCGGTGATTGTGCCGAAGGACCGCGCGGTTGGTTTGAATGCGACGGCGGCCAAGGTGGCGTCGGGCGCGGCTGAGACCGTGCCATACATCACCGTGACCAATCTGGCGCGCACCCTGCGTGACCTGAAGGATCGCGATATCTGGCTGATCGGTACGTCGGATGATGGCGAAAAAGGCCTGTACGAAGCCGACTTCACCGGCCCGACTGCGCTGGTGATGGGTTCGGAAGGCGAGGGCATGCGCCGCCTGACGCGCGAGACGTGCGACATGCTGGTCAGCATTCCGATGTTCGGCTCGGTTGAGAGTCTGAACGTGTCGGTGGCGTCGGGTGTCTGCCTGTACGAAGCACGCCGTCAACGTATCGCCAAGGAAGGCTAACAGCCTTCCTGACCCCCGGGGCGTTCCGCCGTCCAGGGTCTGACCCCGGACGGGGTCTGACCCCGTCTCACCGGGGTTCCGGGTTGGAAGTACGCTACCATTACAGCGTTACCGTCGTTATCCCCGCACAACCATGTTCCACCGCCTCCGCCAGGACATCAACAGCATCATCGAACGCGATCCCGCCGCCCGCAACGCCTGGGAGGTGTTGACCTGCTATCCGGGTCTGCAAGCCATCGTGCTGCACCGCTGGGCGCACTGGTACTGGACCCACAAGCTGAAATGGCTGGGCCGCTTCGTCTCCTACCTGGCCCGCATCATCACCGGCATTGAAATCCACCCTGGCGCCAGCATCGGCCGCCGCGTCTTCATCGACCACGGCTTCGGCGTGGTGATCGGCGAAACCGCCGAAGTCGGCGACGATTGCACCATCTACCAGGGCGTGACGCTGGGCGGCACCTCGCTGCATACCGGCGCCAAGCGCCATCCCACTCTGGGACGCGGCGTTATCATCGGCGCCGGCGCCAAGGTGCTGGGCGGTTTTACGGTCGGCGACTACGCCAAGGTCGGCTCCAACGCCGTGCTGCTGAAACCGGTACCGCCAGGGGCGACCGCCGTCGGCAATCCGGCCCACATCGTACAAAAGGATTTACTCAACGCCGCCGGCAACCCGTTCGCCGCCTACGGCGTCACGCCCAACGGCGACGATCCGCTGTCGAAAGCGCTGCGCGGACTGATCGAACACGCCGCCAAGCAGGAGCAGCGCATCGAGCAGCTGGCGGCGACCATGCGGGCGGCCGGGCTGGAATGCCAGAGCGTGCCCGAGTGTGATAAATTGAATTCTGACCAACTGAACAAGCTCGTCGAATAAGGAAGCAAGTCATGGAAGATACGCCCGATGGCGCAGAAGTGCTGGACCCGTTTGAAATCCGCGTGCTGGCCGTGCTGGCCGAGAAGGAAGCGCTGACGCCCGATAACTACCCGCTGTCGCTGAACGCGCTGGTCAACGGCTGCAACCAGCTGTCCAGCCGCGATCCGGTGATGGCGCTGTCGGAGGAAGCGGTGTCCGAAGTGCTGCAGCGGCTGATGCAGCGCAAGTACGTCAACGGCATCACCCAGGCTGGCGCGCGCGTCACCAAGTACGAGCACCGCATGCGCATCAAGTGGTCGCTGGAGCAGGACAAGGTGGCCGTGCTGAGCATCCTGATGCTGCGCGGCCTGCAAACCGCCGGCGAGATCCGCACCCGCAGCGGCCGCCTGCATGATTTCAAATCGGTGGCCGATGTTGAACAGGCGCTGCAATTCTTGATCGACAAATACCCGCCACTGGTGTCCAAGTTGCCGCTGGCGCCGGGCACCAAGGAGCCGCGTTACGGCCAGTTGCTGGGCGGCGAAGAAGCATTGGCGCGCGAAGAAACCGCCGCCAGCCTGGGCGGTTCGGTCGCGCAGGGCAGCCGCGTTGGCGCGCTGGAGCAGGAAGTGCAGCAACTGCGCCGCCAGGTGGAAGACCTGACCGCGCAGTTTGCCGAGTTCCGCAAGCAGTTCGAATAACGATCGATATTATTCAAACTGGATCAGGGCGTCGTTGGCGTATTGCTTGTTGCCGATGGGGACGGAGTAGCTTTTGCCGTCCTTGCTGACCTTCAGCTCGACGCGGGTGGCGCCGTCGATCAGGGTGGCGCTGGTAATGTCACGGTCGGCATGCACGCTCAGTTTGAAGTCCTTGAACGAGCACCAGTCCGTCGTCAGCGTCAGGGTATTGATCAGGGCGCGTACGAAGAACGGGATGTAGTTCTTCGCCACACTTACCAGCACCCGGCATTCGAGCCGGATATCGCCCAGCCGGCGCGTGCCGGCCGGAACGCCGGCGCTGCGCACGTCCGGCATCCAGCTGTAGTAGCTCTTTTTCTGATTCAGCACCACGTCCGCATTGTCGTCTTCCGCCGCGCGGTTGCGGGGCAGGGAGAAGCTGTGGTCTTCCGCCAGCGGCAGCGGGATTTCCGTCTGGTCTCCCAACAGCCTTACCGTCAGGCTGTCGAAAGCGTCGGCCGGCGCTTTGCTGCTTTTATACAGGCGGAAGCGGACCAGCGATGCGTTCGGCGCCAGCTCGTGGTTGTCGTCGAAGGCGTCCAGCCCGGACAGCATGTAGCGGTACGGTTGCAGCTCCGGACTGCGGGTGCCGTTGATGACCACCAGTTGTCCGGCGTCATCTTCGGCCCGGGCTTGCTGTTGCCACAACAGCGGCAGCAGCAAGGTGGCGATGGCAGCGTGGCGGCTCCATGTCATGGCGGTCATGCTGTCAGACTTCTTCGCGGCGGCGGCGCATGTAAATGGCGACCGCAATCATGGCCACGCCGGCGGCGGCGCCGATCCATACGCTGGCGTTGCCCAGCGTGCTCCACGACGCCTCGAAGATGATGGTCGACACCGAGACGCCCGGCGTTTCCGGCGGCACGCTCAGCGGCGGCCGGTCGAATCCGATCCACGAGCCCGGCACCACGCCCAGCAGGATGCGGCTGGAGATGTGGCTGGCGAACCAGATCGCATCAACGCCGAAGTGCAGCGCTTTTTGCGCCCACACCAGCAGCAGGGTGGTGATGATCGGCGTGCCGACCGCCCACAGAAACACTTTGGAACGCGCCATGCTCGACACCATCAGCAGCCAGCCCACGGTCGGCAAGGCCCACAGGATGTACACCGGCAGCAGGGCGACCATGCGCAGCGGCGTCAGATAGAACTGCGGCGTCATCAGCAGCGCACCGAACAGATTGGTGCCGTGCATCGCCGCCAGGCCGCACAAGTGCAGCACCATCAGCAGCCCGACCGCGATGGCCACGCCCAGCGTGATCAGCGGCGCGACGACCAGCGCCGTCACCAGCTTGGACAACACGGTCATGCTGTCCGACACCGGCAGCGACTTCCAGAACAGCAGGCTGCGGTCGCGGCGCTCGTCGTGCAGTGCGCCGAGGCAGTAGAAGAACACCAGCAGGCCGAGCACCATCAGGATCGGCATGCCGGGCGTGACATACATCTCGCCCATGGTCTCGACGATGCGGGTGCGCGCCGTGCCTTCGATGGTGACGCTGAGCGGCTGGTTGTACAGTCGGATATTATCCAGGTTGCCGAGGATCAGGCCGGTGAACATCAAGGCGACGACGGCGCCGGCGATGACGATGGGCGTCCACAGCAGCATGCCCTTGTTTTCCCACATCTCGCGCTTGATCAGCCATTTCAGGGTTTTCATGCGTAGCTTCCTTTCATGGTCGCAACGAACAGGTCGGCCACGCTGGGCGTGCGCAGTTCGCCAAAATTAGACAGTTGTGCGCGGTTGACGCCGTCGAACAGCATCACCGGTTTGCCGAACACGGTGCGCTGGCTCAGCGGTTGCAGTGCATTGGCGGCGGCGATGAATTGCGGCTCGACCATCACCTCGGTAAAGCGCTCGCTCACCTCATCCATCGACGCCGCCAGCGAGATCTTGCCGTTCTCAATGAACAGGAGGTCGGTGAGGATGTGCTCGACTTCCTCGATCTGGTGGGTGGTGATCAGGATGGTCTTGTGTTCGTCGAAGTAGTCTTCCAGCAGGTTCTGGTAGAACTGTTTGCGGTACAGGATGTCCAGCCCCAGCGTCGGTTCGTCCAGCACCAGCAGCTTGGCGTCGATCGCCATCACCAGCGCCAGGTGCAGCTGCACCACCATGCCCTTGGACATAGCCTTGACCTTCATGTTCGGCGTCAGCTTGGTGTTGGCCAGGTATTTCTCGGCCTTGGCGCGGTTGAAGCGCGGATGCACGCCTTCGACAAAATCGATGGCGTCCTTGACCTTGAGCCAGCGCGGCAGGATGGCGACGTCGGCAATGAAGCAGACCTCGTTCATCAGCGCCTCGCGCTGCTGGCGCGGGTCCATGCCCAGCACCGACAGCTGGCCCTCGAACGGGGTCAGGCCGAGGATAGCCTTGAGGGTGGTGGTCTTGCCGGAGCCGTTGGGGCCGATCAGGCCGACGATGCGGCCGGACTCCACCGTAAAGCTGACGTTGTCCAGCGCGGCCTGCTTGCCGTAGCGCTTGTTCAGGCCGCCGGCGGTGATGACGGCGCTCATGCCGCACCTCCGGCTGCCGGTTTCAGCAGCGATTCCAGGTCCAGGCCCAGGCGGCGAATGCGTTCCAGCACCACGGGCCAGTCTTCGCGCAGGAAGCGTTCGCGTTCGGTGGCCAGCAGTTTGTCGCGGGCGCCATCAGTCACATACATACCTATTCCCCTCCGTTTTTCGACCAGCGTTTCGTCCACCAGCTCCTGGTAGGCACGCGATACTGTGATTGGGTTGAGTTGATACTCGGCGGCGATCTGCCGGACCGAGGGCAGGGCATCGCCTGGCTTGAGCAAGCCGTCCAGCACCATGCCGACGACTTTGTCCTTGAGCTGCCGATAGATCGGCGCGTTGTCATTCCACATACATAGTTACCCCTTACGTGTGTTAATGAAGTGGTGTTGTAGTGAACTATAACACTACGAATCAAAAAAGCAAACAATTTTGCCTGCTGCGCACGATTGAGCGCCGTGATTATTGCGGCAATGTTATATAGTCTGATAGTTACCTCAATAAACATTCTAGGGGATTTGATGACTGCAAATAATATCGATCAGCGCCTCGGCAATCTGATCACGCAACACGAAAGCGATATCCTGTCCATCTGGGCGACTGAGCTGGCGGGCAAGAGCTTCCGCAGCGATGAAGCGACCATGCAGCGCCACACGCGCCAGTTCCTGGCGCTGCTGCCGGCCGCCATCGCCACCGGCGGCACCGGCGACACCAACCTGCGCCAGTGGGACGAAGTGCGCAATCTGCTGGGCGAAGTGTCGACCCAGCGCGCCAAGCAGGGCTCGTCCCCAAATGAAACCGCGACCTTCGTGTTTTCGCTCAAGCAGCCGCTGTTCACCATGTTGCGGCGTGAGCTGGACGCCGAACCGGCGGTGCTGGCCGACGCCTCGTGGGCGATCAGCACCTTGCTCGACCAGCTGGGCCTGTACACGCTGGAAGTGTTCCAGAAAAGCCGCGACCAGATCATCGTGCGCCAGCAGCATGAGCTGATGGAACTGTCGACGCCGGTCGTCAAGCTGTGGCAGGACATCCTGGCCTTGCCGCTGATCGGCACGCTCGACAGCGCGCGCAGCCAGGTGGTGATGGAAAGCCTGCTGGAAAAAATCGTCGAAACCGGCGCCGCCATCGCCATCATCGACATCACCGGCGTGCCGACCGTCGACACGCTGGTGGCGCAGCATCTGATGAAGACGATCGCCGCCGCGCGCCTGATGGGCGCCGACTGCATCATCAGTGGCATTCGTCCGCAGATCGCCCAGACCATCGTGCACCTCGGCGTCAATCTGGAGGACGTGGTGACCAAGGCGACGCTGGCCGACGCCTTTGTTGTGGCCCTGGCGCGCGTCGGCGCGACCATCACCCGCAAGGCGTGAGCGCAGCATGGAACGGATTCCTATTTTGCGGATTGGCGACCTGCTGCTGGTGACCATCCAGGTGGACATGCATGACAGCCTGGCCCTGACCCTGCAGGATGACCTGACCGAACGCATCGTCCGCGACAACGCCAAGGGCGTGCTGATCGACATTTCCGCGCTGGACCTGGTGGACTCGTTCATCGGCCGCATGATCAGCAACACCGCCGCCATGGCGCGCGTGCTCGACGCCCAGACGGTGCTGGTCGGCATGCAGCCGGCGGTGGCGATTACGCTGGTGGAACTCGGCCTGACGCTGCCGGGCGTGAAAACTGCGCTGAATGTCGAAAAGGGCATGCAGCTGCTAGGAAAGAACTACGCGTGATGAGCCTCGCCTCGCCCGATATCAGCCGCTACCACTCGCCGTTGCTGACGCAGTATGCCAGTCAGGCCAGGCTGCACCAGGTGCTGCCGCTGGAAACCGACGAACACGTGGTGGCGGTGCGCAAGGCGGTGCGCGAGCACGCCCTGGAGTTGAAACTGAGCCTGGTGGAGCAGACCAAGCTGGTGACCGCCGCCAGCGAGCTGGCGCGCAACACCATCAAGTACGGCGGTGGCGGCGTGGTGGTGCTGGAACGCCTGATCGACGGCCTGCGCAACGGGCTGCGGCTGGTGTTTGCCGACACCGGCCCCGGCATCGCCGACATCGAACTGGCGCTGCGCGACGGCTACACCAGCGGCGGCGGCCTTGGTCTTGGACTGGGCGGCACCAAGCGCCTGGTCGATGATTTTCTGATTGATTCACGCCCCAGCGAGGGCACTGCAGTAGCGATTATTAAATGGAAAATCTAAGTAGTTCGCTGGCGCCCGCTGAATGGATCACCATCAGCCACGCCAGCGATGTCGGCGCCGCCCGGCGCAGCGGTCAGACCCTGGCCGAGCAACTGGGCATGGGGGAGACGCGCGCCGGCCAGTTGGCGATCATTATTACCGAGGCCGCCAGCAACATCATCAAGCACGCCGGCGAAGGCCGGCTGCGGGTGACGATGGCCGTGCATGGCGGCCAACGCTGTATCGAGGTGCTGGCGCTGGATAACGGTCCCGGCATCGGCAATCTGGCGCAGGCCATGCTGGACGGGGTGTCCAGTACCGGCACCGCCGGCACTGGCCTGGGCGCGATGCGCCGGCTGGCCGACCAGTTGGATGTCTACGCGCCCCTGGGCAAGGGCACGGCGCTGTTTGCGCGGCTGTGGGTGGATGCGGCGGCTGCGGCGCAGCCGGTTCACTGCGGTGGTGTTTGCCTGCCCCTGGCCGGCGAGACGGCCTGTGGCGACGCCTGGGCGGTTGCGCAGCAGCACGGCCGTCTGGTCTTGCTGATGGCCGACGGCCTCGGCCATGGTGTGGAAGCGGCCAAGGCATCGACGGCGGCGGTGAAGGTGTTGCAGGCCGATTCCGGCCAGGCGCCGCAGCGGTTGATGGAGGAATGCCACCAGGCATTGCGGCCGACGCGTGGCGCGGCACTGGCCATCGCCGAGCTGGACCTGGCGCAGCAGCAGTTGCGTTTTGCCGGCGTCGGCAACATCGGCGCCAGCATCATCGATGATGGCGCGCGGCGGCAACTGATGTCGCATAACGGCATCGTCGGCCACAATATGCGCAAGGTGAACGAGTTGGTGTTCGCCTGTCCGGCCGGCGCGCTGGTGGTGCTGGCCAGCGACGGCATTACCACCCAGTGGGACCTGGCGGCGTATCCCGGCCTGGCGACACGCGAACCGGCACTGATTGCCGGCGTGCTGCTGCGCGACCACAGCCGGGGGCGCGACGACGCCAGCGTACTGGTGGTCAGGACTTTGGAGAACGTGTGATGTCGTTTGTGCGCATATTGCAGGTGAACATAGGCAGCACGCCGGACCTGGTGGCGGTGCGCCAGCGCGCGCGCCAGGTCGCCGGCCTGCTCAATTTCGGCGTGCAGGACCAGGTGCGCATCGCCACGGCAGTGTCGGAAGTGGCGCGCTGCGCCTACGGCCGGCTGGAGGGCGGCCGCGCCACCTTCGCCGTCAACGTGCGGGAGCAACCGGCGCAACTGAAGGTGATCATCAGTGCCGAAGGCGCCGAGCGCCCGCAAGCCGCCGTCGAAGGCGAGGCGGCGACGCCGCAGCTGGAAGCCGCGCGGGTAACGGCCCAACGGTTGATGGACGACTGCACCATCATCAGCGCTACGCCGCTGGAGCTGAAGGTGGAGATGAACAAGAGCTTGCCGGCGCAGCCGGGCCGCGTCTCGGTGGACCTGGCGCAGGTCAGCGCGCAACTGGTGGCGACGCCGATCCAAAGCACCTATTCGGAAATCGAGCAGCAAAACCGCGAGCTGGCGCAGGCGCTGGCCGAACTGCGCGAGCGCCAGGACGACTTGCTGGCGCTGACGCGCGAACTGGAAGACACCAACCGCGGTGTGGTGGCGCTGTATGCCGAAATCGAAGAAAAGGCCGAGCGCTTGCGCAAGGCCGACGAAATGAAATCGCGTTTCCTGTCCAACACCAGCCACGAGCTGCGCACGCCGCTGAGCTCGATCCGGGCGCTGACCAAGCTGCTGCTGGACCGTATGGACGGCCCGCTGACGGAAGAACAGGAACGCCAGGTGGCCTTTATCGCCAGCGCCGCCGGCGACCTGTCGGAACTGGTGAATGACCTGCTGGACCTGGCCAAGATCGAAGCCGGCAAGGTCGAAGTGACGATGGCGCCGATCCAGATCGGCGAAATGTTCAGCGCACTCAAGGGCATGCTGCGGCCGCTGACCCGCAACGCGCCGGTCGAGCTGGTGTTTGTGGACCCGCCGCCGCTGGCGCTGACGTCGGACGAAGGCAAGCTGACGCAAATCCTGCGCAACTTCATTTCCAACGCCCTCAAGTTCACCGAGGAAGGGCAAGTGGTGGTGCAGCTGCTGGACGAGGGCGAAAACAGCGTGACCTTTGCCGTGACCGACAGCGGCATCGGCATCAGTCCTGAAAACCAGCAACTGATTTTTGAAGAATTCAGCCAGATCGCGCACCCGCTGCAACGGCGCGCCAAGGGCACCGGACTGGGCCTGCCGCTGTGCCGCAAGCTGGCCACGCTGCTGGGCGGCACGGTGGATGTTTCCAGTGCCGAAGGCAGCGGTTCGACGTTTTATCTGCGGCTGCCAGTCGCCTCCCCATGAACAAGGATACCGTCATGGACAACAGCTCTATCCTGATACTGAATGTGGACGATAACGACGGCGCGCGTTACGTCAAGACGCGCATCCTGCTGAGCGCCGGCTTCCGCGTGATCGAAGCGGCCAACGGCACCGACGCGCTGGACATGGCGCGCAAGCAGGCGCCGGCGCTGGTGCTGCTGGACGTCAAGCTGCCCGACATCAGCGGCATCGAAGTGTGCCGCCGCATCAAGGCCGACGTGGCCACCTGCACGGTGCTGGTGCTGCAAACCTCGGCCGCGCTGATCGGCCGCGACGACAAGATCCGCGGCCTGGACGGCGGCGCCGACAATTACCTGGCGGCGCCGATCGAAGCCGACGAACTGATCGCCAACGTCAACGCTTTGCTGCGGCTGCAACGCACGCAGGCCGACCTGCGCAACAGCGAAGAACGTTTCCGCCAGCTGACCGAAAACATCGAGGATGTGTTCTGGATGTTCAACATCAGCGACCAGCAACTGCTGTACGCCAGCCCGGCCTACGAGCGCCTGTTCGGCCGTTCGCTGACGCAGCTGCAGCAGGCGCCGGATGACTGGCTGGAAGCGGTCCATCCAGACGACCGCCAGGTGGTGCAGGCCGACTGGCAGGCTTTCCTCAGCCAGGGTCATTACGACCAGGAATTCCGGCTGGGCGAGGAAGGCGCGGTGCGCTGGGTGCGCGACCGTGCCTTCCTGGTGCGCGACGACCAGCAGCAACCGTATCGCGTGGCCCGCATCAGCAGCGACATCAGCGAGCGCAAGAGCATGGAGGCGCTGCTGCGCCAGGCGGACGAACACAAGAATGATTTCCTGGCCACGCTGGCGCACGAGCTGCGCAATCCACTGAGCCCGATCCGCAACGCCGTCACGCTGATGAACACGGTGCCGGCCACGCAAGCCGAGGTGCACCAGCGCGCGCGCGACGTGATCCTGCGTCAGGTCGGTCACCTGACCCATCTGGTGGATGATTTGCTGGACGTGGCGCGCATCTCGCAAGGCAAGCTGACTCTGCGGCAGCAGGATGTGGAACTGCATGCGGTGATCGAGCCGGCCGTCGAAACGGTCAAGGCGCTGATCGAATCGCGCGGCCATAAACTGCGCGTCGATGTGCCGCCGCAACCGGTGTGGCTGCATGGCGATCCGGTGCGGCTGTCGCAGATCCTCGGCAACCTGCTGCACAACGCCGCCAAGTTCACCGACCCCGGCGGCGAGATTACGCTGACCGTGACGCTGCCGCAGACCGACCGCATCCGCATCGCGGTGGGCGACAACGGCATCGGCATCACCTCGTATAACCTGGCGCGCATCTTTGGCATGTTCACGCAGGGCGCCTCGACCCGCGACCGCATGCACGACGGCCTCGGCATCGGCCTGTCGCTGGTGTCCAAGCTGGTGGACATGCATGGCGGCCGGGTGGAAGCCTATAGCGACGGCATCGGCAAAGGCAGCACCTTTGTGCTGGAGTTCCCGTTGCAACTGCCGGCGGTGGTGGTGCCTGCTGCCGTTGTGGAACCGGCCGTGCCGGGCAGCCTGCGTCTGCTGCTGGTGGACGACAATGTCGACTCGGTCAGCATCATGGCCGAGCTGTTGAAGATGATGGGGCACAACGTGGTCACCGCCAACAACGCCGAGGACGCGCTGACGCTGGCCCGCGCGCACCAGCCGGAAACCATCGTGCTCGACCTCGGCCTGCCGGGCATCGACGGCTACACGCTGGCGCGCATGTTGCGGGCCGAGCCGGCCTTCGCGCACACGCGGCTGATCGCCCATACCGGCTATGGTTCCGACCAGGACCGCGAGCGCAGCCGCGCAGCGGGCTTCGACTACCACCTGGTCAAGCCAGCCAGGTTCGACGACCTTGAGCAGGCGCTACAGCCCCAGCGTTGAGCGCAGCTGCAAGGCGTTGAGGATGGCGGCGCCGGACGCGGTATTGTCGAAGATGCACCAGGCATCGCGTTCGGCCAGCCATTTGGCCACGCTGGCCAGATAGGCCTCGTCATACGATGAATAATAGATGCGTGGGCTGCCGTGCAGGCGAACGTAGGCGTCGTCAGTGGTCGGCACGTATGGTCCCGGCTGGCCGGCCGGCGGATCGGCGATCACGCGGGTGATGCGGTGGCGTTGCAGCAGCGCGCTGGCGTCGTCGCTGAACCAGCTGGCGTGGCGCGCCTCGCAGGCCAGCATGCCGTCGAAATGGCCGCGCAGGCGTTGCAGGAACTCATCGGCCACAGCCGCGTCCAGCGCCAGGCTGGGCGGCAGTTGCACCAGCACGCAACCGAGCTTGTCGCCCAGCGTGCCGGTTTCGGCGGCGAACTGGGCCAGCGTGGCGTCGATGTCCTTCAGCCGGCGGTCGTGCGTGATGGTGCGCGGCAGCTTGACGGCGAAACGGAAATCGGCCGGCACGCTGTCGGCCCAGCGCGCGTAAGTCTGCGGCTGATGCGGACGGTAAAACGAGGAGTTGATTTCCACCGCGTTGAACACGGCGGCGTAGCGTTCCAGATGGCTGCCGGGACCGGCGAAGGAGGGGGCGGCGTCGCGGCTGATGCTCCAACCGGCGCAACCCAATCGCGTGAGAGTCATATAATGCGCAGATTCCGTATTTTTGAAAGATGTCCCGATGGATCTTAAACGCATCGCCAAAATCGCCGCGCCACTGTGGTTGGCTGTATTTTTGGCCGGCCTGGTGACCGCCTGCGCCACCCTGATCGGTCCGCGCGAGGTCGAGTTGCCGCAAGAGCGTCTGCAAACCAGCCTGGATCGCAAATTCCCCATGCATCAGCGCGTGCTGGGCGTGTTCGAGGTGGAGCTGAGCCATCCGCGCCTGGCGGTGCTGGCGGAAAACGACCGGGTGTCGCTGTCGGTCGACCTGGGCGTGTCGCCGCTGCTGGCGCGCCAGTCCTGGCATGGCAGCATGCTGATCTCCGGCCGCCTGCGGGTGGATAGCCCGCACAACGCGATTTACATTGCCGACGCCCATGTCGACCGCTTCATCGTCGATAACATGGACGAGGGCAAGCAGGCGCAACTCGCCAGCGTGGCCAACCTGCTCAGCGACAAGGTGATCCGCGATGTGCCGCTGCACACCTTCCGTCCGGAAGATTTGCGCTATGCCGGCGTGCAGTTCGTGCTGACCGGCATCGATACCCGTCCCGGCGGCTTGGTGGCCCGGTTGCAGCCGGCACAATAGGGAGTATTTCGCGCCGGCCGGTTGCATTTCGCGCCGGTCCGGCGCATTTCGTCGCATGGCGATCCGTGGCGCTGAGCTTCAGCGCATAGTGGCTACATCAACCCAGCCACTTAACTTACTTCACGGAGCTCACCATGATTCAGCAAGTCGTTTCCCACACCCCTGTCTACGTTTGGGCCCTGCTGGCCTTCCTGATCTACCGCGGCTGGCTGGCCAGCCAGGACCGTGAAGCCTCGCTGCGCAAAGTGGCGCTGATCCCGCTGGTGATGGTGGGGCTGGCGGTGACCAGCATCAGCAGCAGCGGCCCGCTGGGCGACGGCGTATGGGCACTGTGGGCCTTGGGCGTTGCAGCATCGGCAGCGGCGATCTGGCAGCTCTCCAGCGGCGAAATCGTGGTCAACCGCGCCGCTGGCACCATCGTGCAGCGTGGCAGTTGGATGCCGCTGGTGCTGATGGTTGCGATTTTTGCCACAAAATACGCCGTGGCTGTGATGTCGGCCATGCACCCTGAATTACCGCATAGCGTGCCGTTTGCCGCCTCCGTCGCTCTGCTGTATGGCGTGTTTAACGGCCTGTTCCTCGGCCGCCTGGCCCGCTACGCCGCAGCCTGGCAGCGTCAGCCGGTGGCAGTCGCTGCCTTGTGATGCGGAGCAGATGCCTCTACAATCGGTCGTTCTCAAGCTTGTAGAGGTCGTGTATGACTATTTTTGGTATCGGTTTGCATGTGCTGGTGGCGATCTTCTTCGCCATCCATGCCATTCGCAGCGGGCAGCAGCTGTACTGGGTAATGATTCTGTTCCTGTTCCCCGGCTTGGGCAGTGTGGTGTATTTCTTCGCCATCTACCTGCCGAATTCGAAGTTGCAGCACGGCGCCCGCAAGGCGGTCAGCGCCGCCGCCAAGACGTTGGACCCGGGTCGCGAACTGCGCGAGGCGCGCGACGCCTACGAGTTCACGCCGACTGCGCAGAATCAGATGCGGCTGGCCAGCGCCCAGCTGGAAGCCGGCAACGCTGAAGAAGCGGCCGCGACTTACGAGGCTTGCCTCAGCGGTCCGTTCTCGGGTGACCTGGAAATTCGCTACGGCGCCGCGCGCGCCACGCTGGCCAGCGGCCGGGCGGCAGCAGCGGTGGCGCATCTGCAAACCATCCGCAGCAGCGATGACAAGTTCCGTCCTGAGCAAGTGTCGTTGCTGCTGGCGCAGGCGCTGGCCGCAGCGGGCCGTCAGGATGAGGCGCGGGAAGAGTTTGAGTTTGCGCTGAGCCGCTACAACAGCTTTACGGTACAGGCCGAATTTGCCATCTGGGCGGCCGGCGTCGGCGATGCCGACAAAGCCCGGCAGCTGAACACCGAATTGCAACGCACCATGGAGCGATGGGCACGCCACACGCGCGACCTCAACCAGCAACTGGTGCGCCGCCTGAACGCGGCGATGGGCTCGATCCGCTGATTAATCGTTGAGAATGACCGCGCCACTGAGATCGTGGCGCGTGATGACGCCATCGACATCGATGGCGATCCAGCCGCCGCGTGGCGGCGTTGCATCCGGCTCCCAATCGGGCAGCACGTAACGCAGCTTGTCGCCGACATGATGCAGGGCGGGGCGGTGCGTGTGGCCGTGGATCATGACACTGGCGCCAGTCTGCGCAAACACCTCGGTAATCGCCTCGGGCGTCACATCCATCACTTCATACGATTTGCCGCTTTGTTCCTTGCGGCTGTCGGCGCGCAGGCCTTCGACAATCGCCTTGCGCTGCGCCAGCGGCATGGCGGTGAACTGCTGTTGCCACGCGGGCTGCCGCACCATGGCGCGGAATTCCATATATTTGATGTCTTGGGTGCACTGGGCGTCGCCGTGCAGCACCACCACCTGCCGGCCGCCGATGTCGGCTACCCAGGTTTCCGGCAGCAAGGTCAGGTTGGCGGCCTCGGCAAAGCGGGCGCCGACCAGGAAATCGCGGTTGCCGGCGATCCAGTAGACCGCCACGCCGGCATCGCTGACGGCGCGCAGCGCCGCCACCACCTGCTGGTGGAAGGGATCGGCGATGTCATCATCGCCGGCCCAATACTCGAACAGGTCGCCGAGTAGATACAACTGCTGCGCGTGCCGCGCATGCCGCTCCAGAAAGCTGAAAAACGCCGTACTGGTCGCGGGATGCGCAGGCTGCAAATGCAGATCGGAGACGAACAGCGCGCAGACTTCACTCATGCTCAGGCCAGGGTGACGCTTTCGATGATCACGTCTTCTGCCGGCACGTCAGCGAACATGCCGCTGCGGGTGGTTTTGACTTTCTTGATGGTGTCGACCACGTCGGTGCCTTCAACTACTTTGCCGAACACGGCGTAGCCCCAGCCGTCCTGGCCTGGGTAGTCCAGGAAGGAGTTGTTTTTCACGTTGATGAAGAACTGGGCCGATGCCGAGTGCGGCGCCGAGGTGCGGGCCATGGCCAGCGTGTACGGCTCGTTTTTCAGGCCGTTCTTGGCTTCGTTTTCCACGGTGGTGTCGGCCGGCTTTTGCTTCATGCCTGGCTCAAAACCGCCGCCCTGGACCATGAAACCGTCGATCACGCGGTGGAAGATGGTGTTGTTGTAGTGGCCGGCTTCCATGTAGGCCAGGAAGTTGGCGACGCTTTTAGGCGCTTTTTCCGCGTCCAGTTCGGCGGTCATGGTGCCCAGATTGGTTTTGATGATTACTTTGGTCATTTTGCTATCCTGAATGGGTTAATGATATCGGCAAGGCCGCTATTTTACTGTTTTGGCTGGATTGGTGTCTTCAAAATCGTCGCCGACTTGACCACCACCGGTACTACCGGCACGTTCTGGAACATGCCTTTGTCATCCACCAGCACCGCCTTGATCTTGTCGACGGTCTCCTGGCCCTTGATGACTTTGCCGAAGACGGCATAGCCGCCGCTGCCATCCGGCCCCGGCGCGTCCAGTCCCGCATTGTCTTCGACGTTGATAAACCACTGCGACGTGGCCGAGTTGGGATCGCCCATGCGCGCCATTGCCAGCGAGTACTTGACGTTGTGCAGGCCGTTGCTGGCTTCCAGCGGAATCGCCTTGTTGGTCGGCTTGCCCTTGAGTTTTTCGTCGTAGCCGCCACCCTGGATCATGAAGCCGTCGATCACGCGGTGGAAAATGGTGTTCTTGTAATAGCCGGATTTAACGTAGGCGAGGAAGTTATCGACTGATTTGGGCGCCTTGTCGTGGTCCAGTTCCAGCACAATATCGCCCATGGTGGTCTTGAGCTCTACTTGTGGCGTGGCGGCCAGCACGGCGCCGGACAGGGTCAGGCCGACGAGGGCGGTCATCAGTTTTTGGTGCATCGAGCTTCCTCTTATCAATGTTAGATAGGCAAAATCCGATTACAGATGAGGCCTATGCTGTTTTTATCAATGCTATACTTTGGTCATTCTACCCCTTAGAAGGTGGAAACAAGAACATTCCCGAGGTTCCCCCAGGCACATGATGACGACAGGTGCGCGCGGTTTCACCAGTGCGCCAGGCCATCGTATTGCCCGGGACCTCCAGCAAAACGCAAGAGTCCGATGAGCAATTTAAAGATTTACAACACGCTGGCACGTGACAAGCAGACCTTCGTACCGATCGAGCCGGGCAAAGTCCGCATGTACGTCTGCGGCATGACCATCTATGATTACTGCCACATCGGCCACGCCCGCATGATGATGGCGTTTGACGTCATGTACCGCTGGCTGCTGGCCTCCGGCTATCAGGTCACTTACGCCCGTAACATCACCGACATCGACGACAAGATCATCAAGCGCGCGGTGGAAAATGGCGAGACCATCACCCAGCTGACCACTCGCTTTACCCAGTACATGGACGAAGACACCAATGCGCTCGGCATCCTGCCGCCGACGCAGGTGCCGCGCGCCACCGAATATGTGCCGCAAATGCTGGCGCTGATCGAGACGCTGGAGTCGAAAGACCTGGCGTACCAGGGCGAGGATGGCGACGTCAATTATGCGGTGCGTAACTTCCCGAACTATGGCCGCCTGTCGGGCAAGTCGCTGGACGACCTGCGCGCCGGCGAGCGCGTCGATGTGAACACCGGCAAGCGCGATCCGCTCGACTTCGTGCTGTGGAAAGCCGCCAAGGAATCCGAGCCGGAAGAGGCCAAGTGGAATTCCAAGTGGGGCAAGGGCCGTCCGGGCTGGCACATCGAGTGCTCGGCCATGTGCTCGGCACTGCTGGGCGAACATTTCGACATCCACGGCGGCGGCGCGGACTTGCAGTTCCCGCACCACGAAAACGAAATCGCGCAGTCGGAAGGCGCGTTCGGCCACCAGATGGTCAACTACTGGGTGCACAACGGTTTCGTGCGCGTGGATAACGAGAAAATGTCCAAATCGCTGGGCAACTTCTTCACCATCCGCGACGTGCTGAAGAAGTACGACGCCGAAGTGGTGCGCTTCTTCATCCTGCGCGCCCACTACCGCAGCCCGCTGAACTATTCGGACGCCCATCTGGACGACGCCCGTGGCGCGCTGACCCGCCTGTACACCGCGCTGGACGGCGTGGAAGGCGACGGCCAGCCGCTCGACTGGCAAGAAGAACACGCAGCCCGCTTCGCTGAAGCGATGGACGACGACTTCAACACGCCGCTGGCCGTGGCCGCGCTGTTCGACCTGGTGACCGAGCTGAACAAGTCGAAATCGCCGGTGCTGGCACGCCAGCTGAAAGAATTGGCCGCCGTGATCGGCCTGTTGCAGCGCAGCGCGCAGCAATTCCGCCAGGCTGCAGTGGGTGACGCCGGCGGCGACGATGGCGCCATCGAGGCCGCCATTGTGCAGCGCGCGGAAGCCAAGAAAGCCCGCAACTTCGCCGAATCGGACAAGATCCGCGCCGATCTGCTGGCCCAGGGCGTGATCCTCGAAGACAAGCCTGACGGCACCACCAACTGGCGCCGCGCATAATTATGGTCAACGCCAAGGATAACGAGGGCGCAGCCAGCCCGGTATCGGCCGTTCCGCCGTACTGGGAGCAAGCCAAGATCGAGCTGATGAAGCGGGACCGCATCATGAACAAGCTCATCCCGCAGTTCGGCGACCTGCACCTCGTGGGCCACCACGACCCGTTTACCACCTTGGCGCGCTCCATCGTCGGCCAGCAGGTGACCGCCAAGGTGGCGGATGTCGCCTGGAAAAAGCTGCTGGTGATCAGCCCGAAATGCTCGCCGGCGCAGATCATCAAGGCCGGCGCCGAGCAGTTGAGCGCTTGCGGCCTGTCCAAGCGCAAGACCGAGTACATCCTCGACCTGGCCGACCACTTCAAGAACAAGCGCGTGCATACGGCCCAGTGGGACCAGATGGACGACGAGGCCGTGATCGCCGAGCTGGTGCAGATCCGCGGCATCGGCCGCTGGACAGCCGAGATGTTTTTGATATTTAATCTGCTGCGCCCCAACGTTTTGCCGCTGGACGACCCCGGTCTGATCCAGGGCATCAGCCAGAATTACTTCTCCGGCGAACCGGTCTCGCGCAGCGATGCGCGCGAGGTGTCGGCCAACTGGGAGCCGTACCGGACCGTCGCCACGTGGTACTTATGGCGTAGTTTGGATCCGGTTGCTGTAGAATAGATACTCTAATCGCTGCGCGAGGCCTTTTTGTGCCCGTCACAAGCGGGCCACTATGCCGCAGCCGAGAATAAACACGGAGGTACAATGACCAAAACGACTTTCCTCAATTTTGAGCAACCGATTGCTGAACTCGACGGCAAGATCGAAGAATTGCGCTTCGTCCAGGACGATTCGGCAGTCGATATCTCTGAGGAGATCGACCGTCTGGCCAAAAAGAGCCAGCAACTGACCAAAGACATCTACGCCAAGCTGACGCCATGGCAGGTTTCGCAGATCGCGCGTCACCCGCAACGTCCATACACCATGGACTACGTCAACGAAATCTTCACCGACTTCCACGAACTGCACGGCGACCGCACCTATGCGGACGACCTGTCGGTGGTCGGCGGCCTGGCGCGCTTCAACGGCCAGGCTTGCATGGTGATCGGCCACCAGAAGGGCCGCGACACCAAAGAACGCGCACTGCGCAACTTCGGCATGCCGAAGCCGGAAGGCTACCGCAAGGCCATGCGCCTGATGAAGCTGGCCGAGAAGTTCGGCATTCCGGTGTTTACGTTTGTGGATACGCCGGGCGCCTTCCCGGGCATCGACGCGGAAGAGCGCGGCCAGTCGGAAGCGATCGGCCACAACCTGTATGTGATGGCGGAACTGAAAGTGCCGCTGATCGCCACCATCATCGGCGAAGGCGGCTCCGGCGGCGCGCTGGCGATTGCCGTGGCCGACCAGGTCATCATGCTGCAATACGCGACCTACTCGGTGATCTCGCCGGAAGGCTGCGCCTCGATCCTGTGGAAGACCTCGGAACGCGCGGCCGATGCGGCTGAAGCCCTGGGCCTGACCGCGCATCGTCTGAAAGCGATCGGCCTGATCGACAAGATCGTCAGCGAACCGCTGGGCGGCGCGCATCGCGATCCGAAACAGATGGCAACGCTGCTGAAACGCGCACTGGCGGACTCGCTGCGCCAGTTCCACGGCATGAAAACCAAAGACCTGCTGGAAGCCCGTCACGAAAAACTGATGAGCTACGGTAAGTTCAAAGAGACCACGCCGCAGGAATAATTTACTCAGCATGGACCCCGGCTTACGCCGG
Organism: Duganella levis; assembly: GCF_009857605.1. GTDB lineage: Bacteria > Pseudomonadota > Gammaproteobacteria > Burkholderiales > Burkholderiaceae_D > Rugamonas > Rugamonas levis. Next base: position 121,294 of record NZ_WWCT01000012.1, read on the forward strand.
GGCGACGCCCGCCGTCATCCCGGCGCAAGCCGGGATCCATACACCATCGCCGGGAGCACGCAATTGCGCTGCTCCCGGTTTGCATTTCGGAGTCACGATTGAAGCAGCAAAAGCCCACCCTCACGTCCACCTTTGAGCAAGCCGTGTCCGCCGCCCGCGCGCAGCGCGGCACAGGCGAGGGCGCCACGCCGCGCATCGCCATCGCCCTCAGCGGCGGCCTGGACTCGTCGGCGCTGCTGCACCTGGCGCACGCCTATGCCCAGCAGCACGAGCTGACGCTGTGCGCCCTCCACATCCATCACGGCCTCAGCCCCAACGCCGATGCCTGGCTGGCCCACTGCGAACAGCAATGCGCCGCGCTCAACATCTCGTTTGAAGCGCGCCGCATCCAGCTGCAAGACGCCAAAAAATCCGGCACCGAAGCCGCCGCCCGCAAAGCCCGCTACGCCGCCCTCGGCGCGCTGTGCAAGGAACACGACGCCCAACTGCTGCTGACCGCCCACCACCTGGACGACCAGGCTGAAACCGTGCTGCTGCAACTGCTGCGCGGCTCCGGCCCGGCCGGCTTGTCCGGCATGGACGCCGCCAACACCGCCGCCAGCCTGCTGCAAAACGACAACCTCGTCATGGCCCGCCCGCTGCTGCAAGTCGCGCGCAAGCAGCTGGAAAGCTATGTCGCGCAACAGGGTGTAACCCACATTCACGACGAATCCAACGACGACCCGCGCTACGCCCGCAACGCGCTGCGTCACACCGTGATGCCGGCGCTGGAGCAGCATTTCCCCGGCTTCCAGGAACGCTTCGCCCGCAGCGCCCAGCACGCGCAATCGGCGACCCGCCTGCTGACCGAACTGGCCGAGCAAGACTTGATCGCCACGCAAGACGGCGACCAGCTCGACATCAGCAAGCTGCGCGCGCTGAGCCAGGACCGCGCCTACAACCTGCTGCGCCACTGGTTCGCCACGCGCGGCTACAGCATGCCGAGCACCGCCTGGCTGGCCGAGATGCTGACCCAGCTGCTGGAAGCCAAATACGACGCCCAACTGCTGGTCACCCACCCCGACTGCCACGTGCGCCGCTACCGCGACCGCCTGCACCTGACGCCCAAGCTGGCCGAGCTGGAAGGCCAGCGCGAAGACCAGTTCGACGACAAGCCCGGCACCGCCTTCCGCTGGAACGGCGAAACCGAACTGGCGTTCCCGGCCTACGGCGGCATCCTGCACTTTGAGGCGGTCGAGGAGGGCCAGGATGGCCTCGATCCCGACTGGCTTCGCAGCCAGCCGCTGCTGATCGAATTCCGCCGTGGCGGCGAAAAACTCAAGCCGGCGCACAACCGGCCAACCCGCGCCATTAAATACCACTACCAGGCGCTGGATATTCCGGCCTGGGAGCGCGGCCGCCTGCCTGTGGTCAAAAATGCCAAAGAACTGCTGTTCGCCGCCGGCATCGGCATGGACTGCCACCATCTGAGCAATGGGGCAGGGCGGATTCGCCTGCGTTGGCAAGCTGTATAGACATTGAGGCGCTTTCTGCCGAATTTTGTATGTAGATATGTCTATTCAGTATGAGATTATGAGTTTTTTGACTTGTTATTTTGCACTGCGGCAGGTAGAGTTTAGGGTTCTATTTACCTTTATTTGAGCGGAAAACTCTCTGTTATGGCTTTAATCGTGCACAAATATGGCGGTACGTCGATGGGTTCGACGGACCGTATCAAGAACGTCGCGCGGCGTGTCGCCAAGTGGCATGACGCCGGACACCGCATTGTGGTCGTGCCGTCGGCAATGTCGGGCGAGACCAACCGCCTGATCGGCCTCGCCAAGGAAATCCAATCGCAGCCGGACCCGCGCGAACTGGACATGATCGCCGCCACCGGCGAACAAGTCTCGGTCGGCCTGCTGTCGATGGCGCTGCAAGCGATCGGCAAGAAAGCGGTCGGCTACGCCGGCTGGCAAGTCGCGATTAAAACCGATTCCGCCTACACCAAGGCCCGCATCCAGTCGATCGACAACGACAAGGTCAACCGCGATCTGGACGACGGCAAGATCGTCATCATCACCGGCTTCCAGGGCGTGGATGAGGAAGACAACATCACCACGCTGGGCCGCGGCGGTTCGGACACCTCGGCCGTGGCGATTGCCGCAGCCATGAAGGCCGACGAATGCCTGATCTTCACCGACGTAGACGGCGTGTACACCACCGATCCACGCGTGGTGTCGGAAGCGCGCCGGCTGAAGGCGATCACGTTTGAAGAAATGCTGGAACTGGCGTCGCTGGGCTCGAAAGTGCTGCAGACCCGTTCGGTGGAATTCGCCGGCAACTACCGCGTGCCGACCCGCGTGCTGTCGTCGCTGACCGACCCGATGCTGGACCTGGAAGTGGAAGCCAACTCGGGCACCCTGATTTCGTTTGAGGAAGATAAAAACATGGAACAAGCAGTCATCTCCGGTATCGCCTTTAACCGCGATGAAGCCAAAATCACCGTGCTGGGCGTGCCGGACCGTCCGGGCGTGGCCTACCACATCCTGGGCCCGGTGGCCGAAGCCAACATCGAAGTCGACATGATCATCCAGAACCAGTCGGTGGATGGCAAGACGGACTTCACCTTCACCGTGCCGCGCAACGACTTCCAGCGCGCGCTGGACGTGCTGAACAGCTCGAAGGAATCGCTGGGTGCGGCCAGCATCGCCGGCGACGCCAAAGTATCGAAAATCTCGGTGGTCGGCGTGGGCATGCGTTCGCACGTTGGCGTGGCATCGAAAATGTTCCGCACCTTGTCGGAAGAGGGCATCAACATCATGATGATTTCGACGTCGGAAATCAAAATTTCGGTGCTGATCGACGAGAAATACATGGAACTGGCCGTACGCGCGCTGCACAAAGCGTTCGAACTGGAAAAGGCATAAATTTTTCAAAAAAATGGTCTGCTGTCCTTGACCAGATCATTTTCGGTCTATACCATGGCGGTCGTCTGCTCTGGTGCGCAAGGACTGGAAAGACATAGTTGAGTAATCGACTAGGAGACGTGGCCGAGTGGCCGAAGGCACATCCCTGCTAAGGATGCATACGGCTTATACCTGTATCGTGGGTTCGAATCCCACCGTCTCCGCCAGAACAAACAAAAAAGCCTCCCCTGCGGGAGGCTTTTTTGTTTGGCCGGCCCCAGGCGCTCCGAATCGCCCAGCTGCCGACGTCATCTCAGGCAGCACAAGGTGGGGCCGTAAGATAGCCGTAAGGCTAAAAGATGAGGCAAATCATACAGTTCAGTCTGCTGGGAACGCGTTGGGGAATGCGTACCGTTAATGGAGACTGCCATGAATGCCCATCTTGAGCTGATGAACAACGAAGTCTGCCCGACGCCAACCGCCGACCGCATGCGCCGCGCCGCCACACTGATATTAAGCAGCCCCACCTTTGCCAAAGCGCCGCGCATGCGGCAGCTGCTGTCCTTTCTGATCGATGCCAAACTGGCCGGCAGCGCCGACCAGTTGAGTGAGTACGCCATCGGCCTTGCCGTGTTCCGGCGCGATCCGCGCGTCTACGACACCGCGCTCGATCCGGTGGTGCGGGTGCAGACCGGGCGCTTGCGCGAGCGGCTTGCGGATTACTACCGCGCGGTGGGCGAGCCGGACCTGGCGGAAATTTCCATCCCCACCGGAGGCTACGAGCCGCAGGTGGTCGGCCCGGCTGGCCCGGCCGCCAACGATGGCCTGAGGCTGCATCTGGCGCCACTGCGGGACTTGAGCCGGGTCAGCGGCAGCGATGCTTTCTTATGGGGGCTGGAGGAGGAACTGAGCGCGCGGCTGTACCGGACATTCGGCGCGGCAGTCATGGTGCAAGACTCGCAGTCTGGCATGCACGCCGGCGCGACCGCCACCTGCTACCGGGTGGAAGGCAGCCTGCGCGTCGAGGCGGGACGCGCGCGCGCCTGCATGCGGCTGGTGGAGACGGGGGCCGGGAAAATCGCCTGGGTGGCGCAGTTTGATTGCGACGGCGACCTGGGCATGGCGCGACAGGAGGCGCTGGCCGGCGACATCTGCGCCGGCTTGTCACGCTACCTTACAGTTGCGGCGGCACGTTGGTCTCCTGCGGATCGTCCTTGAATTGGTCCGTCGTCAAGGTGTTCAAGAACAGCAGGTAGAAACGGTGAATGCTGTGGCGGTCATGATGAGGATTGATGGTCATCAGGGACAGCGAAAACGGTCCCGGCACCGTGCTCAGCGCCGGGCCCTCGATCGCTTCGATGCCTGTGATGCACCAGCCGTCCTCGGACGAGCGGAAGTCCAGGGCAAACAGACACTTGGTGGGACGGTCGATGGGCAGGTTGATGAACGGCTTGGTTACCGGCCCGCCGGTGCTGGCATCGAAGTAGGTGTAATCGACGCGGCCGGGGTTGATCGAGACCAATACCGGGAATTGTGCTGGTGCGGTAGACATAATGCTCCTTAGGGGTGGTGGGAAATAAATTGCAGATAGGCCTGATCGGCGTAGCCGATGTCTTGCAGTCTGGCGGCGGCCAGCCGCACGGCCGGCCGATCGCCGAGGCACGCGTTGACCCGGCTCCAAAGTTCCAGTACTTGAAAATTAGGCGGGGCCGCACCTTCGTTCTTGAGCATGTCCCGGATTTGTTGGCACGTGGAAATCGCCAGCTTGGTATCTCCTTGTTTTTGTTGCAATGACGAAGATAGCAACAGTGTCTCCGCCAAGGCCAGGCGGCCGCTCAGATTGTCTGGATTGGCGTCGTAGATCGGCTGCAAGGTCGTCCGCGCGGCCTGCAGCTCCTGGCCGGCGGCAGCGTTCTGCCCCGATTTCAGCAGGATCGCGGCAAAGTGGGTATGGGCGATGGCGGCGCGGCGCGCCCACAGTACGTTTTTCGGATCGAGCGCCATCATGTCCTGCCAGGTCCGCCGGATCACCGCGAACTGCGACAGCACCTCGGCGGCAGGCGCGGTGCGCGCGAGCAGCCACAGGCGTTCCTGTTCCAGGTTGGCCTTCTCGGCCTGCCAGCCACGGTGTTTGCCATCGCGCTCGACGATCCGGGCGAACAGGCGCTGCGCCTGGCCATAGTCGCGCAGCGCGTCCCGGTCCAGGCCGAGCGCCATACTGTTGAGTGCCCGATGCTGCAGGGCGACCGCGTGACGGTGCGTCCACAGCGACTCGTCGGGGGCGCTGTCGGCCAGCCGCAGCACCAGTTGCAATTCTTCCGCGTACAGCTGGCGTGCCGCCTGCAGCTTGCCCAGCGACTGGGTGGCCGAAGCCAGCCAGGAATAGCTGTCGGCCAGCTCGACCATGACGGTGCGCGACGACGGCTTGCGCGCCAGCGCGCGCTGCTTGAGCGCGATCGAGGCGAGAAATTCGGGAATCGCCTGCTCGGGCTGGCCGCGCATCAGCGCCAGGTTGCCCAGGTTGTTGTGCGCATACGAGCGCTCCACCCACCATTCGGTATTGTCGGGCTCCAGATCGTACAGGCGGTTGGAAAAGCGCAGGTAGTCACGCCAGGCGTCCTGCGCCTGCTGCCACTGATTGCGGTCCTTGTGCAGCTGGCCGATCCAGTAAGCATTGGCGCCCAGGTTGTTCAACACCTGGATGTCGCGCGGCGCCTGCTCCAGCTGGCGGGTCAAAATAGCGCTGGCCTGGTGCAGAGCATCGATGGCGCCGGCCGAGTCACCGCGCGAGCGCCGCACTTCGCCGATCATCTGCAAGCCTTTGGCGCGCAGCGTCAGCGCGGTCGGGTTGAGCTCGTTGCTGCTGGTGCCGCGCAGGTACTGCAGGGCGCGGCTGCTGACGGTGTCGAGGAAGTCCAGCCGGCCGAGCGGCCGCAGCTTGTCGGTCAGGTCGCCCAGCATGAAATCGATCAAGCCCTCGGCTTCTTCGCGGCGCGTCTCGGCCGACCGTTTGGCGGCCAGCGCGCTCACTCCCAGCAGCGAGGCGACCAACGCCAGCAGCACGATCAGCGCCAGCGCCGACAGGCGCAAGCGGTCGCGCTGGCGGACCCGCCGCGCCGACGTCTGGATGCATTCCAGCTCGGTATCGCTCAGCGTCACCACGCCGCCCTGTTGCAGCAGCGTGGCCTCGGCCAACAGCGTTCCCTTGGGCAGCAGCAGATCGCTGGGACGGCCTTCGGCGCGCCAGCGGCGGGCGTGCTGGGTCAGGCGGCTGCGGGCGCGCAGGGCGCCGCGATGGGTGTCGACCCAGGCGCTGATGCGCGGCCAGCGTCGCAGGATGGCTTCATGGGCGATGCCGAACACCGGCGTGCCGGCCACCAGGTCGCTGACAAACAGACGCGCTTCGATCAGCGCGGCCACGGCCTGGCGGGCCGCCTCGTCGGGCAACGCGGTCCACGGCGCGCGCTGGCTGCCGACCTGTTCATCGTCGGTGGACAGCACCACCACCTGCGCCATGATGCGGGGCAGGGCATCGCGCTGGAGTGGCGTCAGGCCCAGCACCACCTGTTCCGCGCGTTGCCCGATGGCGCCTTCGAGTTCGCCGAGCTGGCGGAAGGCGTCGAAGCTGAGTTCGCCGGTGTCGGTGCGCAGCCGGTACAGCTCCTGCAGGCAGTATTGCAGCAGAGGCAGGGCGTCCGGACTGGCGATCGCGCTTTCGCACAATACATCGTCGAGCCGGGCATGCGTGAGCCGGTCGACGCCGAAGCTGAGCCGGGCCGCCGCCGCCGGGGCGCGGATGATTTGCGGGATGTCGTTGAAGCCGGGCGGGTCGAGGTCGAAATGGCCGCCCAGGCGCCTGGCCTCGCTCAACAGCGCGCAGCGGGCGATGCTGGGATAGTAGTCGTTGCGGCAGGCGATCAGCACGATCAGGGCCGGGCTGCGCGCGAGCAATTCCAGCATGTCCAGGAAGGCGTTGCGGGCGGCCTCGTCGGTTCGTGCGGTGTTGAACAGGGCTTCAAAGCGGTCGATAAAGATGGCAAAGCGCAAGCCCGGTCGCAGGCGGGCGGCGGGCGCCAGTGCGGCCGCCAGCTCGGCCACCACGCCGGCGCAGTCATGGGCGAGCCGCGCGCCGAGCGACATGGCATTTTCTCCCGGAAACGCCAGTTGATCATCCCATTCCAGGTCGAGCAGGGCGCAGGCCAGCGACGTCGGCAGCGATTGCTGGCCGAGGTCAATCAAGTCCAGCGTGGTGGCGGCCAGCACCGCCAATTCCCCGGTGGCGCGCTCCGGCGCCAGACCGGCCAGCAGGCCGGCCTGGATCAGCGAGGTCTTGCCGGCGCCGCTGGGCCCCAGCACCACCGTCAGGGACAAGCCACTGCGCGCTTGCGCCAGCACGGTTGCGCCCAGATGGCGGGTAACGTCGTCGCGGCCGAAAAACACCGCTGCGTGGGCCTGGTCGAAGGCAAGCAGCCCGCGAAACGGCGAGCCGGACTCCCAGTTGCCCGGATGTTTGGCGCGCTCGGCAAAGAACTCCAGTGGCGCCACCGTGCGGTAACCCCGCTTGCGGATGGTTTCGATATAAGCCGGTGCGCTGGCGCTGTCGCCCAATATGCGGCGCAGCTGGGCAATATTCTTGTGCAGCGGGCTGTCGCCAAGCAAGACGCCGCCCCAGCAGCGGGCCAGCAGTTCGTCGCTGCTGACGATTTCGCCGCCGGCCGCACACAGGGCCAGCAGCACATCCATGGTGCGCGGCTCCATCTGGCGCCGTTCGTGCGGATTGGTAATGGTATTCAGGGAGGGCTCCACCACCCAGTCGCCAAAGCGAAACCTGGCCGTCGGCGTCGGTGGCGGCGAGGCAGGTGACAACAGGGCGGTGGGCGTGCGCGGTTGCTGCATGGCGGGTTTGGAGTAGACCAATGTTAGCATTTTACTACGCTCCCGCCAGTGCAGACCGTTCCTGTCAGAATTATTTCACGTCGCCTTCGGTGGCCACCGCTTTGCGACGGCGCGCGATGGCGCCGCTCAGTGCCAGGCCGGCGAGCAGCATGGCGTAGGTTTCCGTTTCAGGGACGGCGCTGACGCCGGAGGTGACGCTGAACGAATTGTTGCTGGTATGCAGTTCCCAGCCCGGATAGCCCCAGGCGTCGGTGTACATGCGGACGCTGAGCGGACCGCTGCCGCTGACGCCGCGCAGCGCCGTGTTGAGTTGACCCAGCAAGGCGTTGTTGTCTGCGATATCGAAGTTGCGGGTCGCCAGTTCGTGGGACGCGCCGGCAGCCAGGAAGCCGAAGACCTGGGTGGTGCCCTGGAACAGGCCGATAAACACGCCATTGTTCGGATCGGTGTAGCCCCAGCCCTGATCCACCAGCGTCGATGAACTGGTCAGCGCGTAGATGGTGTTGGTACCGGCCGCCAGCGTCACGCCGCCGAAGTCAATCCTGCCAGAATTGAGCCAGGCGTATTGATCGGTGCCGGATTGGGACAGCGTTTGCGTAACCTGCGCCTGGGCGGAGGCGACCAGCGCGATGGCGAGGGACAGGCCCACTGCGGCTTTTTTTACGATATTCATTTTTAACCCCTTGGAATGTTGTAAGTAACAAATAAGATTGCGGCCGCAAGGTGTTGTCATGCCGCTAACGAACTATGGCCTTACGCAGCCGGGCCTGCCAGTATCGACCGGTATCTTTCATGTAACATCGCGGCGGGTGGGGAGAGGGGCTGGGCGAATTTGGCGGCTTGCCCTTGACCAAGCGGCTAGCGATCTATATCATGGCTCGCGTTCGCTCGTGCATCATGAAAAGTGAACATAGTTGAGCAATCGACTAGGAGACGTGGCCGAGTGGCCGAAGGCACATCCCTGCTAAGGATGCATACGGCTTATACCTGTATCGTGGGTTCGAATCCCACCGTCTCCGCCAGAAAAACAGAAAACCGCTGCGCCCACTTTGGGCCAGCGGTTTTTTTCGTTGAACGCCATCTGAAAATTCAACCAGTGATATATCCGTTACGCGCATGAAGTAACGCGAAATGCTTAGTTTGTTATCTCCCGCTCAACAATTATTCTTTGCACACTTCGACTGCAAGGAAATCCATGACACTCGCTCCACGCATACAGCGCGCCGTGCAACACGGCATGCTGGGCCTCTCCATCACCAGTGCCCTGATCCTGGCTGGCTGCGGTGATTCCGCTGCGCCGCCGGAGACCGCCGCAGCGCCAGCCCCCGTCGTCAAGAAAAAGCCCAACATCCTGTACATCATGGCTGATGACCTCGGCTATTCAGACATCGGCGCCTTCGGCGGCGAGATCGAGACGCCCAATCTGGACGCGCTGGTCAAACAGGGGCGCCTGCTGACTAACCACCACACCGGCACCGTGTGCGCCATCACGCGCGCCATGCTGGTCTCCGGCACCGACCACCATCTGGTCGGCGAAGGCAATATGGGCGCGCCGAACGACGAGCGCAAAGGCTTGCCCGGCTACGAAGGCTTCCTGAACGAGAGCGCGCTGTCCTTCGCCCAGCTGCTGCGCGACGGCGGCTACCACACCTACATGGCCGGCAAGTGGCACCTGGGTTCCGCCATCGCCGGCGGCGCCGTGACCACTGCCGGCAAGACGCCTGACCAATGGGGCTTCGAGCACAGCTACGCACTGCTGGCCGGCGCCGCCAGCAATCACTATGCGCACGAAAAAGAAGGCTCCAGTAATTACACTGAGGATGGCAAATTCGTGCAACCGGGCCAGCCGGGCCAACCAGGCGGCACGGGGGCGGAACCGTTCTACTCCACCGACTTCTACACCAAGCGCCTGATTTCTTATATCGACCAGCATAAGGCCGACGGCAAGCCGTTCTTCGCCTACGCCGCCTACACCTCGCCGCATTGGCCGCTGCAAGTGTCGGAGCCGTGGCTGTCCAAGTACAAAGGCAAATACGATGCCGGCTACGACGCCGTCCGCAACGCGCGCATCGCCCGTCAAAAGCAGCTGGGCCTGGTGCCGGCCGACTTCAAGCCTTACGATGGCGCGCCGGAAACCTTGGCTGCCACGCCGGCCACATCGGGCTACGGCAAGGCCGGCGCCAAATACATCAATGCCAACAATGGCGTGGCGCAGGGCTACACGGAATACGGCGCAGGCAAGGTGAACAAGAAGTGGGGCAGCCTGACGCCGCTGGAGAAGAAAGCCCAGGCGCGCTACATGGAAATCTATGCCGGCATGGTCGATAACCTCGACCACAACATCGGCCTGCTGATCCAGCATCTGAAGGATATCGGCGAATACGACAACACCTACGTCATGTTCCAGTCCGACAATGGCGCCGAAGGCTGGCCGATCGACAGCGGCGCTGATCCGAAGCCAACCGATGAAGCCAACGCCACCGAGCCGGTCTATTCCGCGCTGGGCACCGACAATGGCGCGCAAGCGGCCAAGCGGCTGCAATACGGTCTGCGCTGGGCCGAGGTCAGCGCCACGCCGTTTCGTCTGACCAAGGGCTACGCCGGCGAAGGCAGCGTCTCCACGCCGCTGATTGTGAAGCTGCCGGGACAGACCGCGCGACTGCCCAACCTGAGCGCGCTGACGCACGTGACCGACAACACCGCCACTTTCCTGGCGCTGGCCGGCATCCCCTTGCCGAGCGAGGCCGCGCCCAAGGCCGTCGACGCCGCTGGCGTGGACCACAACCTGGGCAAGGTGGTCTACAACGGCCGCAACGTCTATCCGGTCACCGGCAAGTCCTTGCTGCCGCTGCTGGAAGGCAGCGCGCAGGCGGTACGCAGTGATCCGCTGGGGCATGAGTCCTACGGCCGCGCTTTCCTGATCAGCGGTGATGGCAAGTGGAAGGCGTTGTGGAACGAGCCACCTGTAGGCGCGCTTGATGGTCACTGGGAGCTGTACGATTTGACGCATGATCGCGGCGAGACCAGCGATGTGTCGGCGCAAAATCCCGCCGTCACCAGCGGCATGGTGCTGCAATGGCAGCAATTCATGACCCATGTTGGCGGCGTCGAACCGCTGAAGCCGCAAGGCTACTACTGATGTCTCTGGTACCTCGTGGCCTGCGCCTGACGCTAGGCGCGGGCGTGGCGGTGCTGCTGGCGGCGCTGGGATGGCTGTTGTTGCCCAGCATCAGCGCAGCGCTGACCGGCACGCCACCGGCCCCGGCGCTGGGCAACGAGCAGTCCTGCGCCGCCTACAGCGGCTTGCCGGCAGGTTGGGGCAAGGATGCGCATGCCGGCATGGTGCGTGTCGCCGCCGGCAGTTTCGTCTTCGGCAGTGCGCGCGGCTATGCCGACGAGCGGCCGGCGCAGCCTGGCCAGGTCCGCGTCAAGAGTTTCTGGATCGACCGCACCGAAGTCACGCAAGCGCAGTTCGCCGCGTTTGTAGCGGCCACCGGTTATGTGACGGACGCCGAAAAGCAGGGCGCCGGCGTGGTGTTCCATACGCCGACCGACGAGGAGCTGACGCAGCGTCCCTACGCCTGGTGGACTTTGCAGAAAGGCGCGCAATGGCGCGGCCAGCAGCCGGCCGGCGGCCATCTGCCGGTAACGCTGGTCACGCAGGCGGATGCACTGGCTTACGCCCGCTGGCTGGGACGGGATCTACCCACCGAGGCCGAATGGGAGTACGCGGGCAAGGCCGGCCGCAGCGACGACCAGCTCGACACCGCGCCGACCGATGCGCAGGGCAAGCCCACCGCCAACTATTGGCAGGGCTCGTTTCCTTTGATGGACGCCGGCGCAGACGGCCATGCCGGCCTGGCGCCGGTCGGCTGCTACGCGGCCAACGGCTTTGGCTTGTACGACATGATCGGCAATGCCTGGGAGTGGACAGCCGACCCCTACACGGGACCGCGCCAGCCGCATGCCAACGGCGACACGGCCGTCGCGGCGGGAGCGGCGCATGCGCCTGATGCAGCGATGGTGATCAAGGGCGGGTCGTTCCTGTGCGCGCCGGACTATTGCGTGCGCTATCGGGCCTCGGCGCGCGAGTCGCAGGAGCGTAATCTCGCGGCCGCCCACATCGGTTTCCGGACGGTGCGCCGGGAGTGACGTCCGTCCATTTATTCCGGCCGGACGCCGGCGCGATCTGTCTGTTGCAGTTCAGAGATGCGCCGGGCTTGTTCGAAAACGCTGCGCGCGGTCAGGTTGAAGCCGGAGACGGGCAGTTCCGCCGCGCGTAACGCGCCCACCACCCACGAGTTGCAGTTGTTGAGCAGGCTGTAGTTGCCGGTGCCCTTGTAAAACAGATTGAGGTTGGCCAGCCGCTTGCCGAGGTAGACGGGCTTGCCATCGGCGCCGGTGGCGATGCTGCGGTCGATGTAGGCGACCAGCTGGTTATAGCCCCGCTCGGTGACCGCGAGCGGAATGCTGTCGCCCGGCGCCACGCCCAGCGGCGGATTGGTTTCGCGCCCGCCGGCTTGCAGGGCAGGGTAGTCGGACGCCACCAGCGCCTTGACCGCCTGCGACACGCCGGGATCATCGTCGACAAAATACCCACCATCGCCCCAGCCGATCAGCATGTATTTGTGATCCTTGAAATCCTGCGCCAGCTTGGTACTGCGGGAGAGGATGTCTTTGCCGTCGAACAGCAGGGCCGTATGCCAGCCATATTGGATCACGTGGATGGTGTGCGGCGTCGGTTCCTGCGGCAGATCGGTGCGGCTTGGCGTGCCGGCGCAAGCGGCCAGCAGCAGAAGCGGGGCCAGGAGGGGGAGCAATCTCATAAGGCATGGCGTGCGTGAAAGGTCGGCAATTCTACCGCAGGCCATGGCGTTGGTTTCAGGCCTTGCCACGGAATTCCTCGACAATAAAATCGATAAACGCACGCACCTTGGCGGGCAGGTTGCTGCGGCTGAGGTAATACAGGTACAAGTCCGCATCCGGCAGCGAGTAATCGGTCATGACCTCCTTCAGGCGCCCGCTCTGCAGATACTTGGCCGCATCCCACTCGGAGCGCTGCACAATCCCGTGGCCGTCGAGCGCCCAGTTCATCACCACGTCGCCGTCGTTGCTGGAGACGGCGCCGCGCACCTTGACCAGCTCCACCGTCTTGCCCTTCTGAACGCGCCAGGTGCCGTACACGTCATCGTTCTGGCGGTGCAGGATGCAGCGGTGGTGGTGCAGCTCGGCGGGTTTCTGCGGCTCGCCGGCTTTTTTCAGGTAGGCAGGCGACGCGCACAGAAAGCGCCGGTTGGACATCAGCTTGCGCGCCGTCAGGCGGGTATCCGGCAGTTCGCCAAAGCGGATCGCCAGGTCGTACGCTTCCTCCACCAGGCTGATGGGGCGATCAGTCAGGTGCAACTCCACTTCCACCTCCGGATACGCATGGGCGAAGCGCGACAGGATGGGGGCGATGTGGGTGCGGCCGAAACCAGGCGTGGCATTGACCCGCAGCAGCCCCTTCGGCGCGGCGCGACCACTGGCCACCGATTCTTCCATTTCGCGGATCTGGTGCAGGATCTGGGAGGCCTGGGCCAGATAGGTTTCCCCTTCATTGGTCAGGCTGATGCGGCGCGTGGTGCGGTTGACCAGCCGCACGCCCAGCTTTTGCTCCATCAGGCTCAGGCGCTTGGTGACGGCCGGCGGCGTGACGCCGAGCTCGCGCGCGGTGGCCGTCATGCTGCCGGATTTGGCCAGCAGCACAAAAAAAGCCAGGTCGGGGGCGGTTTCAATTTTCATTTAAAGTGAATAAAGGTTTCAATCTAAGTTAATTTTAGCAGTGAAATTCAAGAGTAAGCTACCGCATGCGCTAAACACAGCACATCTACTCATCTGGAGACTTACTATGAAAATTGTTGAAATCCGCGAAAAGACCATCCCGATCAGCTCCCCTATCCGCAATGCCTACATCGACTTCAGCAAAATGACGCTGAGCCTGGTGGCTGTGGTGACCGACGTCATCCGCGATGGCAAGCCGGTGATCGGTTATGGCTTCAATTCCAATGGCCGCTACGGCCAAGGTACCCTGATGCGCGAACGTTTCATTCCGCGCATCCTGGAAGCGGACCCAGCCACGCTGGTCAACGATGACGGCAGCAATCTCGATCCGCACAAGATCTGGAACTGCATGTTCACCAACGAAAAACCGGGCGGCCACGGCGAGCGCTCGGTGGCCATCGGCACCATCGACATGGCGATCTGGGATGCGGTCGCGAAAATCGAAGGCAAGCCGCTGTTCCAGCTGCTGGCCGACCGCTACGGCAACGGCACGCCGGACCGCAAGATATTCGTCTACGCCGCCGGCGGCTATTACTACCCTGGCCAGGACCACGGCAAGCTGAAGGATGAGATGCGCAGCTACATCGACCGCGGCTACACGGTGGTCAAGAAAAAAATCGGCGGCGCGTCGCTGGACGAAGACCTGCGCCGTATCGACAGCATCCTGTCGGTGCTGCAGGACGGCCAGAAGCTGGCGGTGGACGCCAACGGCCGCTTCGACCTCGACACCGCGATCCAGTACGCCAAGGCGCTGTCGCAGTACGACCTGTTCTGGTACGAGGAGCCGGGCGATCCGCTCGACTTCGAGCTGCAAGCCACGCTGCGCAACTACTACAAGAACCCGATGGCCACCGGCGAAGACCTGTTCTCGATGCAGGACGCCCGCAACCTGATCCGCTACGGCGGTATGCGCGCCGATCGCGACTGGCTGCAATTCGACTGCGCGCTGAGCTACGGTCTGGTGGAATACCTCCGCACGCTGGACATGCTGCGCGAACACGGCTGGTCGCCGGAGCGCTGCATCCCGCACGGCGGCCACCAGATGTCGCTGAACATCGCGGCCGGCCTGGGCCTGGGCGGCAACGAGTCCTACCCGGACCTGTTCCAGCCATACGGCGGCTTCCCGGACGGCGTCAAGGTCGACAACGGCTACATCACCATGCCGGACCTGCCGGGCATCGGTTTTGAAGGCAAAGCCGATCTGTACGCGGAAATGCGCAAGCTGGCGGAATAAGCTGGCAGTGGCAATGCCAACAGTCGCAGAACTGGTGCATTGCCGGTGGTACTACCCACAGAACGCCGCACAGGGCGCAAGCGTTATCCCGCTTGCCGGCCCTGCGCGGGCGTTCGCCCTTTGATTCTGTTTCGCTGGAGGAGACCCCCCATGAACGCGCAACGCTTTAAGAAACTGGCATCCACGCTTTATATTCAAGTCATCGTCGGCCTGACCGCCGGCATCCTGCTCGGCCACTTTTATCCCGACATCGGCGTCGAGCTGAAACCCCTGGGCGACCTGTTCATCAAACTCATCAAGATGCTGCTGGCGCCGATTATCTTTGCTTCGGTAGTGGTCGGCATTGCCCGCATGGGCAGCGTCAAGGAGACCGGCCGGGTGGGCGCCAAGGCCATGATTTATTTCGAGATCTGCTCGACCATCGCGCTGGTGTTCGGCCTGATCGTGGTCAATGTGATGAAGCCGGGTGTCGGCATGAACATCGATCCGGCCCACATCGACACCGCCTCGATCAAGTCCTACACCCAGGCGGCCGAGCACAACACCACGCTGGAATTCCTGATGAACATCGTGCCGAACAGTGTGGTCGGTGCTTTCGCGCAGGGCAATATGCTGCAGATTATTCTGTTTTCGCTGTTGTTCTCGTTTGCGTTGAACCGCCTCGGCCGCAAAGTGGCGCCGCTGATCGAGGGTCTCGATATGTTCTTGCATGGTATGTTCGGCGTGGTGCGGATTGTCATGCACCTGGCGCCAATAGGCGCGTTCGGCGGCATCGCCTTCACCATCGGCAAGTACGGCATCGGCACGCTGAATTCGTTTGCGGAGCTGATGATTGCGGTGTATCTGACCTGCTTCCTGTTTGTGGTGCTGGTGCTGGGGACCGTAACGCGCTATTGCGGCGTGCCGCTGTGGGGCTTCCTCAAATACATCAAGGACGAAATCCTGATCGTGATGGGCACTGCCTCGACCGAAGCCGTGCTGCCGCAAATGATGCTGAAGATGGAGGCCATGGGCTGCCAGAAAAAAATCGTTGGCCTGGTGCTGCCGACCGGCTATACCTTCAACGCCGACGGCACGGCTATTTACCTGACCATGGCGGCCATCTTCATCGCACAGGCCACCAATGTCGATATGACCATCTGGGATCAACTCGGCATTCTGGGCGTGATGCTGCTGACTTCCAAAGGTTCCGCTGGTGTAGCCGGCGCCGGTTTCGTGGCACTGGCGGCGACGCTGGCGTCGATGCACAAGATTCCGCTGTCCGGCCTGGTGCTGCTGGTGGGGATAGACCGCTTCCTGAATGAAGCGCGCGCCGTCACCAACCTGATCGGCAACGGCATTGCCACCATCGCTGTGGCGAAGTGGGAAGGTGCATTGGATGTCGAGCAGATGAAACTGGCGTTTGCCGCCGCGGCCGCAGGCCACGAACTGCCGATGCCGAAGCCGGTTGAGCCGGCCAGTACCGCGCCGGTAACGCTGGTGAGCGAACCCTCCGCGCGGCGTGTGGTGGACGCGATGGCAGAGCGCGGCGGCGCAGCATGACGCCCCGGCTGCTGTGCGCGTCGCCGCTGTTGCAGTCGATTGCCGACCGCGCCCAGGCCGAGTTTGACGCCATCACCTGTCAGCAAGGCCAGCTGTCCGCGCCGCAAATCATGGATGTACTGAAGGAACAGCCTGCGGTGCAGGCGCTGCTGATTTCCAGCCGCATCCGTTTTGATGCGGCGGCGATCGCCATGTTGCCGCCGCAAATCGGGTTGATTGCGACGTGCAGCGTGGGCTACGACCATATTGACCTCGCCGCCGCCAGGGCTAAAGGGATTTTCGTTACCAACACACCCGACGTGGTCACGGAGGCAACCGCAGACCTGACCTTGTTCCTGATGCTGGGTGCCTTGCGCCGAGGCCGCGAATACGCCGCCATCATGGAACAAGGGTGGCGCCAGCGGTTCGGCCTGGGCGATATGCTGGGTCTGGATTTCCACGGCAAGACGCTGGGCATCATCGGCATGGGGCGGATCGGGCAGGCGGTTGCGCGGCGGGCGCGGGCGTTTGGCGTCAAGGTGCTGTATCACAACCGCACGCGTTTGCCGGCGGAACAGGAGCAGGGCGCCAGTTACTTCGGCGATGTGCGCGCCATGTTGCCGCATTGCCAGATCCTGTCGCTGCACGCGCCGGGCGGTCCGCAGTCGGACGGCCAGATCGACGCCGCCATGCTGAATTTTCTGCCGCGCGGTGCGGTGCTGGTGAATACCGCGCGTGGCGGGCTGGTCAATGAAGACGACCTGATTGCCGCCCTCGGTAACGGTCAACTTGCCGCTGCCGGACTGGATGTGTTCCGTTCCGAGCCGGAATACGACCTGCGTTTCCAGCATCTGCCGAATGTGTTCATGACCCCGCACATGGGCACGGCAACGGTCGAGACCAGGGCTGCTATGGGCAACCGGGCGCTGGACAACGTGATGGACGCATTGGCCGGCCATACGCCTCGGGATGCCTTGTAACGGGCCACGCAAAATAAATTCCTCAGCCGCTGACGCTTTTGACTTCTCGTTGCACAAGAGAGGTATCAACGACAGCCATGAGGATTACCGATGTTCCATACGCTTCAAAAGACGACGCTCGCGTTGGCCGTGCTGGCCAGCCTCCCGGAGACCGTCGTCGCCCAGGTTGCCGCGTCGGCAGCGCCGATTTCCACCGTAACCGTCGCCGCCACCCGCCGCACCGACGCGGCCGACGACGATCCGCGCCGCACGCCAACTTCGGCCTACCGCATCACCGGCGAACAGTTCGACCAAAAGAACATCCACTCGCTGGAAGACCTGCAACAACTGGTGCCCGGCCTGAACGTGCAGAGTACCGACCCGGCCGACATGCAGATCACCATCCGCGGCGTGGGTGATGGCGGCGGCCAGCCCAGCGGCGAACAGAATATCGGCATGCCGAGCAGCGTGGCGATCTATGTCGATGGCGCCTACCTGGCGCGGCCGGGCATGCTGTCCGGCCTGAACGATCTCGCCTGGGCAGACGTGCTGAGCGGCGCGCAGGGCACGATGTTCGGCGCCAACGCCACCGGTGGCGTGCTGGACCTGCACACCAAGGAACCCACCTTTGTGCCTGAGGCGTCGATTTCAGTCTCGGCCGGCCAGCATAATTACGAGCGGGTGACGGCGGTGCTGTCAGGTCCGCTGTCGGACAACTGGGCGGGCCGCCTGCACCTGATCAGCAGCGGCAGCGATGGCGCCATCACCAATATCCGCAACGGCCACAACCTCAATGGCGCGCGCTCGAACGGCGCCCGTGGCCAGCTTCTGTACCGCGACGGCGAACGCTTCAAGCTGCGCCTGTCGGCCGACTATAACAACAGCAACAGCGAACCGACCCAGGTGCTGGTCGCCACCCACACGGTCAACGGCGTGGACACCTATCTGGCGCGCTCCAAGGCGGTCGGCAACAACGTGGTGTTCGGCCCCAACGTCGATCTGGACGACGAGACGCACACGCATATCCTGCAAGGCGGCGCCTCGGCACTGGCGGAATGGCAACTGGACAGCGGCTGGCGCCTGCGCTCGGTCACATCGCTGCGCTACTTCCACTCGGCGCCGTCACTGGCGGATTACCAGTCGGTGCAAATTTATTCCAACAGCGGTTTCCAGCAGCATGACCGTAGCTGGTCGCAGGAACTGCGCGTGGATTCGCCCACCGGCGGCCCGGTCGATTACGCCTTCGGCCTGAGCTACCTGGGCCAGAAACTGGACATCACGGCGCACACCTATTATGCCGATACCACCGTGCCGGATATATGGCTGGGCACCGCCGCCGGCGTCACCCGCAAGCTGGACGTCATCCGCCTGGGCCTGCTGCGCGACCGTTCGCTGTCGCCGTTTGTGCAGGGCACCTGGCACATCAATCCGGACGTGGACGTCATGGCCGGCGTGCGCCTCAACCATGACGAGCGCGGCGGCAGCTTCGTCCGTTACAACCGCCAGCCGTTCAACTCCGGCTACCTGGAGACCACCAACAACCTGCCATCCGGCACCGTGGTGGCGACGTGGCGGGCAGCGGCGGGCCTGAGCAGCTACGCAGCCTTGTCCTACGGCGAAAAATCCGGCGGCCTGAATATCTCGTCCGGTGCGGCGGCGCAGGCAGGGCTGGATTCGCTGATCATCAAGCCGGAGCGCGCCACCAGCGGCGAGCTGGGCATCAAGGCCGATTTCGACAACAAGCGCCTGAACATCAAGGCCGACTTGTTCGCCACACAGGTGCGCGACTTCCAGACTCAAGGCTACGATGCGGTTGATCAGCAAGTCTATCTGCTGAATGCCGGCGCCTATATCTCGCGCGGCGCCGAGGCCACTGTGCACTGGGCGCCCAACCGCAGCTGGCAGTTCGACGCCGCCGCCGTCTTCAACGACTCCTACTACACCGACTATGACCAGGCCCGTTGCCCGCCGGAGATCCTGCTCGGCGCCAAACCGCCGAAATCGTGCAGCCTGAACGGCCAGCGCGTGTTCAACGCGCCACGCGTGACGGCCAACGTCGGCGCGCGCTACGAGTGGACCACGGGCGGCCTGAAGAATTTCGTCTCCGGCCGCTATGCATGGCGCAGCTGGATGTACGGCACGGTGGACGATTCCCAGTTCTCGCGCGTGGATGGCTATGGCCTGGCGGCGTTCTCGGCCGGCACCTCGGGCAAGACCGAGCGCGGTGAATGGAATGCCTCCATATGGCTCAACAACGCCTTCGACCGCACCTACTACAAGCGCCTGGTGAACAATGAATACGGCTCGGTGACCGGCTACCTGGGCGATCCACGCACGCTCGGCGTCACGCTCGGCTACCGCTACTGATAGGGATGACATCATGATCCGTCGAGAATTCATCCTCAGCGCACTGGCCGCGATTGCCGCGACGCCGGTGTTTGCCGCGCCGCTGCCGGGCGCGCGCCGTCCCAACATCATCTTCATCCTGGCCGACGACATGGGCTATGGCGACACCGCCATCTACGGCCAGCGCAAGATCGCCACGCCGAATATCGACCGGCTGGCCCGCCAAGGCATGCTGTTCACCCAAGGCTATGCTGGCGCGCCGGTGTGCGGGCCGTCGCGCTGTTCGCTGATGACGGGGCTGCATACCGGCCATACGCGCATCCGCGACAACACGTCCATCGGCGGCGGCAAGCTCGGCACCAAGGGCGGCAGCCCGCAGCTTTGGCGCCGTCCGAACCTGTTGCCGGAAGACCGCACGGTGGCGCAGTATCTGCAAGCGGCCGGCTACCGTACCGGTCTGATGGGCAAGTGGCATCTCGACGGTTTCGAGGCCAACGCCACGCCGCCCAAATTCGGCTTCGACGAATTCAAGGGCTGGCTGATCCAGCACGACACCACGCCCGGTTACTGGCCGACCCAGCGCGTGCATGGCGACCAACTGGTCGATATTCCGGAAAACGCCAACGGCAAGCATGGCCGCTACGAGCCTTTCATGGTAACCGAGGATTCGGTCGACTTCATAGAGCGCCACAAGGACGCGCCGTTCTTCCTGTACGCGGCCTACAACAGTCCGCACTCGCCGTACACGGCGCCGGACTTCGGGCCGTATGCTGACCGCGCCGGCTGGGCCGATGACGAGAAATACTATGCGGCGATGATCCACTATCTGGACCAGGGCATTGGCAAGCTGCTGGACAAGCTGGCCAGCGCCGGGCTGGAGCAGGACACGGTGATCTTCTTCGCCTCCGACAACGGTCCGCGTTCGGAACCGACGGTGCAGCAGACCCGCGTCGCCGACTTCTTCGACTCCAACGGCGGCCTGACCGGCTACAAGCGCGACATGTACGAAGGCGGCATCCGCGATCCGTGGATTGTGCGCTGGACCGGCAAGATCCCGGCCGGCGCCGTCAGCGACGTGCCGGTGTATTTTCCCGACTTTCTGCCGACTGCGCTCGACCTGGCCGGCGCGCGGGCCGAACGGACCGATGGCGTCAGCCTGAAGCCGCTGCTGGTCGATCCGCACAGCAAGCCGGCCGAGCGCTTCATGTACTGGGAATTCTACGATCCGGAATTCCGCCAGGCGGCGCGCTGGGGCAAGTGGAAGGCGGTGCGGCTGAAACGCAACGGGCCGCTCGAACTATACGACCTGGAGCGCGATCCGAAGGAGAGCCAGAACCTGGCCGCCAAACATCCGGACATCGTGGCCCGCATGGCCGAGGGCATGGCGCGCGAACACGTCGCCTCTGTCGAGTATCCGGACCCGGCGCCGAGCAAGATCTAGGGCAGGGGACGCGTGCAGCGGAAGCCGATGTTGGACGCTGCACTGTCCGGCGTGTTGCGCGTGCGCGCGGCCGGACGGTAGCGGTTGCAATACGACAGGTGGCAAAGGAAGGAGCCGCCTTTCATCACGCGCGCATCGCCGCTTGGCGGGCCGAGTGGATCGCTACTCGGCGCGGCGCTGAATGCGGTGTGCCAGAAGTCCAGGCACCATTCCCAGGTGTTGCCGGTGACCGAATACAGGCCGTGGCCATTTGGTGGGAAAGCGTCGACCGGGCTGGTGGCGGCGTAGCCATCGGCCGCCGTATTCAGGTCCGGGAATTCACCTTGCCAGACGTTGCAAAGGTATTGGCCCTGAGGATTCAGTTCATCGCCCCACGGATACAATTTTTGCTCCAGGCCACCGCGCGCGGCGTATTCCCATTGCGCCTCGGTCGGCAAGGCGCCGCCGCTCCAAGTCGCGTAAGCCATGGCGTCGTTCCACGATACATGCACCACCGGATGCGTCATGCGGTCGGCGATGCCCGATCCCGCTCCCTCCGGCGCGCGCCACGACGCGCCGTCTACCAGACACCACCACGGCGCTGCCGCCAGCGTGTCCGTCACCAGCTCGTCGTAAAGCCCGTCAGGAATCTGTCCCTGGAAAACGAAGGAGTTACCGTAGCGTTCAGACTCGGTGACATACGCGGTGGCGCGCACGAACTCGGTGAAATCGGCATTGGTGACCGGATAAGCGTGAATGGAAAATGGCGACAGCGCGACCGGCCGCACCGGGCCTTCGCCGTCGCCGCGATTGGCGCGGTCGTAGTCGGTGCCCATCAGGAAAGTCACGGCGGGGAAAGCGACCGTAGCGCGCGGCGCTGGCGCGGCGACAGGGGGGATGGCAGGTACTGCGGCCAATTTATCAGCACGCGCGCGCGACGCGGCGCAGCAGGGTTTGAGGTCAGGCGTGGAAAAAGAAGTCATCCGCACAGTATAGGTGGCGCCAGCGCAATGATTTCAATCGTGTTGCCATAAGTTTATTTCCTCAGCTTATGAGGGCGTCCGCCACCTGGCGACGTTAACCCTGTGTTAATGCATTTTCCATTACAATTGCTGAAACTTGATTAAGGATTAATGTGATGGAAGATTTCCTGGTTACCCTGATGGCATGGTTCATCCACCTGGATGCGCATTTGCTGGAGCTGATCAACGCGCATGGCGACTGGGTCTATCTGATTCTGTTCCTGGTGATCTTTATCGAGACTGGCGTGATCATCATGCCGTTCCTGCCGGGCGATTCGCTGCTGTTCATCGCTGGCGCACTGGCGGCGAAGGGGCTGCTCGATCCGCTGACGCTGTGCGTGCTGCTGTTCATCGCTGCCGTAAGCGGGGACGCGCTCAACTTCACTATCGGCGCATGGTTCAAGCGCCGGGCGCTCGACACCAGCAAGATACCGTTCGTGAAAGCCGAGCATATCGCGCACACGCAGAAGTTCTTCACCACCCATGGCGGCAAAACCATCATCCTGGCGCGCTTCGTGCCGATCGTCCGCACGCTGGCGCCGTTCGTGGCCGCGCTGGGGGCAATGCCGCGCAAGGTGTTTTTCACCTACAACGTCACCGGCGCCTTCCTGTGGATCGGCAGCCTGGTGGCCGCAGGCTATTTGTTCGGCAATATTCCCTGGATCAGCCGCAACCTGACGGCGGTGGTGCTGGGCATTGTGGTGCTGTCGATTTTACCGGCCGTGGCTGGCTGGCTGCGTTCGCGCCGCACGGCGTAACGCTAGGGGCAAGCGCGGCGCAGGTGAGGGCGGAACAATACCCGCCCGATGATGCGCAGGGAAATGCCTTGCTCGCACAGAAAATCGACGGCCGCATTGCTGCCTCGAAATAGCAGATAACGGACGCCTTCGTCGATGATGGCTGACGCCCGCCGATCTTGCCGGTTCACCACCCGCAACACCGTTGCATGCGGCGGCGGGAAGGCCGGCGCGTGGAAAGCGCGCTGGCGTACCGGCAGGATGTGGGCAACGGGGCAGAAGTCTGTTCGCGTCATGATGGTAGCAATAACAAGAATACCGCCATGCTACGCCCAATGCGCGCCCCGGGATGTTCGCTAGCGCTCGTTGGGCGTCCGCCGCTCAATCCTTGCGTTGCGCTGCCACCGCCTCGGCCGTCACCTTGCCTAGCTTGCCGCCGAACTGGAAGATGACGTAGTTGCTTAGCTGCGCGATTTCGGCATCGGTGAGGGTACTGAAGGCGGGCATGAAGACGTCTTCGGTGCCGATGCGCATTTTGCCGCCATGCAGAATCATTTGCGTGACGTTGCGGCCACTTGGATCGTTGACCGAGCGCGCGCCCAGCAAGGCGGCGTATGGTGTTTGCGGTCCCTGGCCATTCCACTGGTGACAGCTGGCGCAGCTGCCTTCAAACAATCTCAGCCCGTTCTGCAAGTCGGCCGTCGTGTTGGCGGCTGGCGTGTACGCGGTGGAACTGGCCACGGTATCCGGCTTGGGATTGACCGTCACCGGATTGTCGCCCTTGCGCGCCGGAATGCTGCGCAGGTAGGTGATCAAGTCCTTGGTATCTTGCGGATCCAGATATTGCAGGCTGTTGTCGACCGCTTCGCCCATCGGTCCGGACGCGGGGCCGTGGCCGGCGGCGTGGCCGAAGCGCAGATACTGGTACAGGTCGGCGTCGGTCCACTTGCCGATGCCGTGTTCCGGGTCGGAGGTGATGTTCGGCGCTTGCCAGCCGTTGACGATGGCGCCGGCCAGTTCGTTGCGGTGCTCCAGCGCGAAGCCGATGTTGCGCGGCGTATGGCATTCGGCGCAGTGGGCCAGGCCGATGGCCATGTAAGCGCCGCGATTCCATTCGGCCGATTTGTCGGTGGACGGCTTGAAGCGCTCGCTGCGGAAGAAGGCGGCGTTCCAGAAGCCCATCGCCCAGCGCTGGTTGAACGGGAACGACAAGCCCGGCTCCGGCGTGGCCTGTTCCACCGTCGGCAGGCTGAACAGATAGGCCTTGATGGCCAGCACATCGTCGCGGCTCAGCAGCGAGTACGAGGTGTACGGAAAGGCCGGATACAGGCGCTGGCCATCGTGGCGCACGCCTTCATGCAGCGCGCGCACGAAGTCGTCGTCACTCCAGTTGCCAATACCGGTTTTCTTGTCCGCCGTGATGTTGGACGAGTACAGCGTGCCAAACGGCAGCTTGAACGGCAGCCCGCCGGCAAACGGCTTGCCGCCGGCCACCGTGTGACAGGCCACGCAGTCGGCCGCGCGCGCCAGGTATTCGCCGCGCACGATTTGCGGCGCGGTGGCCAGCGCGCCATGCAGCATCGGCGCAGTACCCGGCGAGGGATCGGGACGCGTCAGCCAGACATAGGCGGCGACGCCGATGACGGCCACGCAGACCGGGATCAGGAGCAGGCCGCGCTTCATGCTACACCGCCTTTCTGCGCCAGCTGTTCGCGTTTTATCGGCAGTTCCCGCAAGCGCACGCCGGTGGCGGCGAAGATGGCGTTGGCCAGCGCCGGCGCGGCAATCGCGGTGCCGACTTCGCCAATGCCGCCGGGCGCTTCGCTGCTGTGGACGATGTGGACTTCGACGTTGGGCGTTTCGTTCATGCGTATCATGCGGTAATCATTGAAGTTGCTTTGTTGGACGACGCCATGTTCGATGGTGACTTCGTTGTACAGCGCCGCGCTCAGGCCGAACAGTAGGCCGCCCTGGACTTGCGCCTCGATCGAGCCGGTGTTGACCGGCACGCCGCAGTCGACCGCCACCACGGCGCGCCGCAGCCTGACGTCGCCCTGCGCGCTGACTTCCACTTCCACCATGGCGCACACCTTGCTGCCGAATGGCTCGCCCAGCGCGACGCCACGTCCTACGCGCGGCGGCAGCGGGCTGCCCCAGCCCATCTTGGCGGCGGCCAGTTCCAGTACCGCCGTGCTGCGCGGATTGTTGCGCAAGAGAGCTTTGCGCCACGCCACCGGATCGGCCTTGGCGCGGTGCGCCAGTTCGTCGAAGAAGCTCTCGACCACGAACAGGTTGTGCAGTGCGCCGACGCCGCGCCACCAGCCAACCACCAGGCCGGGCGGCATGTCGTGGCGCACCCATTCGACCTTGAGGTTGGGCACGGCATACGGCAGGTCGGCCGCGCTTTCCACGGCGTCGCGATCGAGCCCGTCCTTGCGCATCGCGGCCGGCGCCCAGCGGCCCAGCACGGTGCCGCTGCAGATGCGGTCGCCGAACCAGACCGGCTTGCCCTGCGCGTCCACCACGGCGGAAATCACGTCGTGGTACATCGGCCGCACGATGTCGTGGCGGATGTCTTCCTCGCGGGTCCAGATGATTTTCAGCGGGTAAGGCGCCAGCTTGGCGAAGGCGACCGCCTGTTCGATATAGTCGGTTTCCAGCCGGCGGCCGAAACCGCCGCCCAGGTATTGCGGATGCAGGATCACTTTATCGACCGGTAGTCCGGTCAGCTTGGCGGTGCTGGCTACCGCGCGCGTCGGCACCTGCGTGCCGGCCCAGATTTCGCAACGCTCCGGCGTGACGTGGACGGTAGCGTTGAGCGGCTCCATGGTGGCATGCGCCAGCATCGGCATCTTGTAGGTGGCCTGCACCAGCTCGCCTTGCGGCTTGCTGCCGACTTCGCGTGCGACGACAGCCTTGCCGTTGGCCTGGCTGTCGGCCAGGCCGTCGCGCAGTTGCCTGGTGCTGAGGTTGGCGTTGGGACCGTGGTTCCAGGTGATGTCCAGCAGTTCCATGCCGCGCTTGGCGGCCCAGAAGTGCTGCGCCACCACGGCCACCGCGTTGTCGATGCGCAGCACGTCGATCACGCCGTGCACGGCGCGGGTCTTGCGGTCGTCGACGCGCACCAGCGTGCCGCCGCGCGTCGGGCAGGCCATGACGGTGGCGATGCGCATGCCGGGCACGCTGACGTCGATGCCGAATTTGGTCAGCCCCAGCACTTTGTCGGGTGAGTCGAGGCGCGCCATCGGTTTGCCGATCAGGCGGAATTCGCCCGGCTGCTTGAGTTTGACGTCGCCCGGATCGGGCAACTTGCCGGCCGCTGCCGCCACCTGCGCATAGCTCAGGCTGCGGCCGGACGGGCGGTGATAGATCACGCCGCGTTCGACCACGCAAGTGTCCGGCGCCACTTTCCATTTGCTGGCGGCCGCGCTCACCAGCAGCGCGCGCGCCACCGCACCGGCCAGGCGCAATTCGGCAAAGGTGCTGCGGGTACTGGTGGAGCCGCCGGTGATCTGCCCCTTGAGCAGCTTCATGGCATACAGCTCCTCGTTGGGCGGCGCATGTTCGATCTGGATCTGGTCCAGCCCCACATCAAGCTCTTCCGCTAGCAACATGCTGGAGCCGGTGTAAATCGATTGGCCCATTTCCACCATCGGCATCACCAGCCGGATCGTGCCGCTGGTGTCGATGCGGACGAAGGCGTTGGGGGCGAAGGCCGGTGCGCCATCGGCGGCAGCGGCGGCGGCGTCACCGGGCTGGCGATGCGCGCTCATCATGGCAACTGCCGCTTTCGGCGTCGCCATGATGGCGAAGGCGACCGACAGGCCGCCGGCTTTCAGCAGGCTGCGGCGTTTGGCGGAGAGGATATCGGCGCTCATTTCCGGCCTCCCACGGCGCTCACCGGAATCGCTTGCGTGACGACGATCTTGCCGGTGGCGGCCTGCTTGATGGCGGCGCGGATGCGCACGTAGGTCGCACATCGGCAAATATTGCCGGACATGGCGGCGTCAATGTCGGCATCGGATGGCGACGGATTGCGCTTCAGCAGCGCGGCGGCGGACATGATCTGGCCGGACTGGCAATAGCCGCACTGGACCACGTCCACCGCCAGCCAGGCATCCTGGATGCGCTTGCCGCTGTCGGTGGCGCCGACCGCTTCGATGGTGGTGACTTCACGCGTGCCGACCGCCGAGATCGGCAGCACACAGGAGCGCACTGGCTCGCCGTCGAGGTGCACGGTGCAGGCGCCGCACTGGGCGATGCCGCAGCCGAACTTGGTGCCGGTCATGCCGATCACATCGCGGATGGCCCACAGCAGCGGGGTATCGCCATCGATGTCCACCACATGCTGGCGGCCGTTGACGTTGATCGTAAATGACATGGACTACTCCTGAAAAAGTATGAAATCCTTTTTAGCCTAGCAATGTTTTGTCGGCGTGATAACTAGCTATTAGCCATAAACCGTTGTGCGCCTTTTGCACAAGCGGCTTATCCCTGAGTACGTGTGAACGCCTATCTTTGTGCAGATAGCCAGGCGCGGCCGGGTTTGCTAGCATGGGGGGGGCCACGAAAGGAATACAGATGCAGTCAGAAAAATTCGCGGAATTCCTCGGGGTGTTTGTCGATGTCGCGCGCGAAGGCAGCTTCTCGGGCGCGGGGCGGCGCCGTGGCCGCACGCCGTCGTCGGTCGGACGGCAGATTGATATGCTGGAGCAGCATCTGGATACCGCGCTGTTCCTGCGCTCGACCCGGCTGCTGACGCTGACCGATGCCGGCGAGGCGCTGCTGGTGCGCGCACGCCAGATTCTCGATTCGCTGGCCGATGCGCAGCAGGAACTGGCGTCGATGAAGGGCGCGGTCACCGGCATCTTGCGGGTGGCCTGCTTTCCGACTTTCGGCAAGCGCTATGTGTTGCCGGTGATGGGCCAACTGGCGCGCCAGTATCCCGATCTGCGGCTGGAGCTGGACCTGACCGAGCGCATGGCCGATCCGGTGGCCGAGCGGCTCGACCTGGTGATCCGCATCGGCGACATCGCCGACAGCACCTTGATCGGTACCCGCATCGCCACCCAGACCCGCATCCTGTGCGCCAGCCCGGCTTATCTGGCGCAGGCCGGCACGCCCACGGCGGTAGCCGACCTGAGCTCTCACCGCCTGATCGACAAACTGCACGGCGCCGACCTGCTGGGCTGGACCGATGTGCTGGGCCAGCCCGCGCGCGCCTACAGCGCCCAGCCGGTGTTCGCCTGCGACGATTTCGAGGCGATGCGGCTGGCGGCGCAGGAAGGGATGGGCATTGCCTATCTGCCGGACTGGGTGGTGGGAGAGGATATTCAGGCGGGCCGGCTGCGGCAACTGATCCCGGCATGGTCGGCGCAGGCGCGCGCCAGCACCGGCATCTACGCCTTGCGAGCCTTGCGCCAGCCGCCGGCACGGGTGACGGCGCTGCTGGACGCGTTACGTGTTTTTATCGGGCATCCGCCGGGCTGGTCGGTGAACCCAGCAGCGACTGCCTGACGAAGATCAGGGCTACGCCGATCAGCGCGGCGATGGTCATCACGGTCGCCATCACCGTCAACTGGTTGCCGGCAAGGATGCCGACTAATGCACCGGCAGCGGCGCCGGCCAGCATCTGCATCGACCGCAACAGCGCTGCCGCACTACCGGCCACATTGCCGACCGAGGCCAGCGCCTGGTGGGTGGCGTTGGGCATCACGATGCCGGCGCAGATATTACTTAGCACCACGCAGGCGGCGATCAGCGCAATCGAACCGAGGCCCAGCGTGGACGCCAGCAGTAGCAGCAGGCTGATGACGCCGGAGCCGAGCACGCCGCCGATCAGGAGGCGGTCGGCGCTCCACACGCGCGCCAGCCGGCCGCCGGCGGCAGCGCCGATGATGGTGCCGGCCGCCGTCAGCGCAAACAGCATGCCGTAGACGCCGCTCGACACGCCCAGCATATCGATGAACACCGCCGACGAACCGGTGATGTAGGCAAACATGGTGCCGAACGAGGCCGCCAGCAGCGCCGCGTGGATCAGGTAGTGGCGGTTGCGCAGCACCTGACCATAGGCGTGCACGGCGTCGCGGAACACATTGCGTTGCGGCGCGCCACTGGTCTGCGGCCGGCTTTCCTGGTAACCCCAGGCAGCCAGCAACAGCAGCACCAAGCCGATACCGCCCAGGCTTTGGTAGATCAGCCGCCAGCTGCCGAGTTGCAGCAGCGCCGCACCCAGTAACGGCGCCAGCAGCGGCGCCACGGCGTTGACCAGCGCGACATAGGATTGCCGCGTGAGGGCGGCATGGCCGCTGAAGACGTCACGGATGATCGCCGCCGGCAAGGCCGCCGCCGCGCCGGCCGCCACGCCTTGCAGCAGGCGCACCAGCAGCAGTGGGCCGATCTGGTCGGCGTAGGCACAGGCGAACGCGGCCAACGAGAACAGGCCCAGGCCAAACAGCAGCACCGGCTTGCGGCCGTAGCGGTCCGACAGCGGACCGAACAGAATCGGCCCGACCGAGAAGCCCAGCAGGAACATGGTCAGCGTGCGCGTGGCCTCGCCGATGCTGATGTGGAAAGCGGCCTGGAGCGCTGGAATGGCTGGCAGGCCGATGTCGATGGCCAGCGGCGGCAGCGCTGAAAGCAGTCCCAGCATGACGATGTAGAACGGCGAAGTGGACCGGATGTAGTTGCGTGACATATGATGGAGGTGTATCGTTAGGCGGTACAGTAGTGTATCACGATGCGGTACAGTTTGCTGAGCAAGGGAAAATCGAAGATGGAAGGTATTCAAGTCATCACACGGGCTGCGGCGATTTTGCGTGCAGTCGGCGCGCAGCCGGATGGGCTGAGTCTGGGCAAGCTGGCCCAGGCCACCGGATTGGCGCGTTCGACGGTGCAGCGGATTGTCGATGCGCTGGAAATGGAGCATCTGGTGCAGGCCGGCGCCGGTGGGGTGCGGCCCGGCTGGGGCTTGCGCCGGCTGGGCGAGTTGCCGGGCTCGGGCATCGCCCAGGAGTTAAGGGCGGCGCTGTATGAATTGTTCGAGGCGACGCACGAGACTATCGACCTGTCGACGCTGACCGGCGGCGAAGTGCTGTTCGTGGACCGCTTCCTGTCGGACCAGCCGGAGCGCGCGGTGCCGTCGGTGGGAGCGATCTATCCGGCCTACACCATGGCCAGCGGCAAGGGCTTACTGGCCTGTCTGTCCAATGAAGAGATCGAGGCGCTGTACGCCGATGCGCCGCTGCAGCAGCTGACGCCGAATACGGTCGCCAGCATGCCGGCCCTGTTGCAGCAAATCGACGGCATCCGCGCCGGCGCGTTCGCCTACGACCTGGAGGAGCATGCGCTGGGCCGCAGCGCGATCGGCCTGCCGGTAGGCGTGCATCAGGGCGTGGCGCTGGCCATCTCGGTGGTGCTGCCGACCGGACGTTTCGCGCGCCAGCGCAACACGGTGGAGCAGGCCGTGCTGCGCTGCGCCGAACGTTGCCGTGCGCAGCTGGCGGTTTATTTAACCGGCACCGGCGCGGTCAAGCCGTCGACGTAGAAATCGAAGAAGCGTTGATTGTCGAAGCGCTGGACTATCACGGCGGGCTGTAGCCCCGGCTGCGCCGTCGCATAGGCGATCGAATGGCCATTGTTGGCGCCGACGGTGGTGTCGACATCGACCCAGCGCCGCGCCGTGGCGGTGGCGTAGCCCGCATCCATCAGGTAGGCCAGTGTCAGCGTGTCCCACACATCGGTGCTGTAAGACGGGTTGGTTTCGAAGCCGTTCTTGCCGTCGTAGCCGTAGCCATTGAGTTGCCGGAACAGGTGGGCGATGGCGCCATCTTTGGCCGCGCCGTTTACCACGCGGTCATACACTTGCTTGTCGATCTTGACGGTGTCGGTGACGTCGAGCGGGAAGATCACATGCCGCACCGGCAGGCGCAACACCTCGCGCGCGGCCTCGGGATCAAACCACCAGTTGAATTCTGCCGTACGGGTGGTGTTGCCTGGCACCTCGAAGGCGCCGCCCATGTAGATGATTTGCCCGATCAGCGGCACGATGTCAGGATGCTGACGCACCGCCAAGGCGATATTGGTCAGCGGGCCGATGGCCAGCAGCGTCACTTCGCCCGGATGTTGGCGGATGCTGTTGGCGATGAAATCAGCCGCGCTTTGCGCGCGCAGTGTGGTGTGGCTGGCAAAGCCGTCCGGCGGCGATGCCAGTTCTGCGTCGGTGCGCGGTTCCGGCTTGTTCCACGCGCCCAGGTAGCCATCGCCGCCCGGATGCCGCTGTTGTTCGGCGAGGATGGTGGGCAGGTCGTGCGACAGCGCGTAGTTGGCGCCTGCGTAGACGCCGACGCGCTGCTCGATGCCGAGCCGTTCGACGGCCTTCAGTGCTTCGGCGCTTTCCTGCCGCAGCCATTTATTCCCCGATACCAGCGTCAGGCCCAGTATCTCGACGCGGCCGCGCGCCTGCAATTGCGCGGCGATGGCCAGCAACTGGCCATCGTCGTTCAGGGTGCCGAAATCGCTGTCGATGATGATCTTGGGGATGCTGGCTGCCGTGCACTGGATGGCGGCGCACAGTGCCAGCAGGCCGGCTGTCAGGTTGAGAAGTCGCCGCATCGGTGTTCCGCGTCAGGTGGGGGAAAGTTTGCCGGACAGTGTAACCGGAAGCTCGTCAAATACAATGCGGCATACTGCTTCACATTTGGCGAGGTCGAAACGGCCGTCGGTACGCACGCCCGATTCCATGTCGATCCAGTAGCTGGCGCCGGCGGCGATAGGGAAGGCGGGCAGCGTGGCGCGCACGGTATCCGGACCCAGGCCGCCGGAATAGCCGCAGAACGGCAGCTCCGCCTGCGCTGTCGGCCAGTTGGTGGGACGCACGCCGGTGCCGAAGGAAACGTCGTACAGCCAGTCCACGCGCAGGTCGTCGGGAAACGCGCCCTGGCACTGCAGCGCCGCCCGCACGCCATGGCGTGCGGCGAAGCGGGCGCTGTTGCGGATCTGGTGGTCGCTGCTGCCGGCGCGCGCATGGTTGATCTGCACGCGCGAAAAACCGGCCAGATCGAGTCCTGGATCGATGCCTTCGACAATCTGCTGCGCGGCGTCGCCGCAGATGTGCGCCGACAAGCGCAACGGCGCGCCTTGCAGGATCTGGCGCACGCTGGCCGGCGGGAACAGCGGCGCACCTTCCTGAGCGGCATCGAGCAGCACGCCCCATTCAATCGGGTAGCGCGCGGACAGTGCTTGCATGCCCGGCAGGAGATCGGCGCGGTCGATGCCGGTGAAGGTGATATAGGCGGGAGCGGAGTAGTTTGTCGTCATGGCTGCCATTTAATAAGTGGTACGTACCATAATCTCACGATATCAGTGAAAATGCAAAAATATGCAAAATAAATCGGAAATATGGTCCGTACCACGATAGAATTTAATCTGGTTTTTCCAACGATGGTGGATCCACAGGTGATGTGCATGCATGATTTGTTCAGCTTCCCGGCTCAGCGCCGTTTCGATTTACTGGCCGTTGGCGACCCGAATGTCGACCTGGTGTTCACGGTCGACCGCGTGCCCCTGGCCGACCAGAAGGTGCTGGGCCGGCGCCTGCCATCATTCGCCGGCGGCACCGTCGCCAATGTGGCGTGTGCGGCCAGCCTGCTGGGCCGGCCGACGCTGGCTTACGGCCGGCTGGCCGGCGACGCCGATGGCGATTTCCTGCGCCGCGAATATGAGCGCTTTGGCGTCGCCACCAGCCACTTGCGGGTGGTGCAGGGCGCCATGTCGCCGACGGCGCTGATCCTGATCGACGCCAGCGGCGAGAAGGCGCTGGTATATTCGCAGATGCCGGGGCGCACCCTCGATGCGGACAGCTTGCCGGCGGCGCTGGCGCAAAGCCGCCTGCTGTATGCGATGCCCTACGATCTGCCGGAATTTGTCGATATCCATCAACTGGCGCGGGCAGCCGGCGTGCCGCTGGCGATCGATATCGAGGCGGCCATGGTGCCGGACCGTGAGCACCTGCACCGGCTGTTGTCGCTGTGCGACCTGGCCTTCATGAACGACGCCACCTACCGCGCCATTCTCGGCGAGGCGCCGCAATTGGAGCGCATGACCGACCTGCTGGCGCATGGCGCGCGCATGCTGGTGGTCAGTTGCGGCGCGCGCGGCGCGATGCTGGCGGCACATGGCCAGTCGCTGGTACAACCGGCCTTTCCCGCCACCGTGGTCGACAGCACCGGCGCCGGCGACAGCTTTAACGGCGCTTTCCTGGCCGCGCTGCTGGAAGGGCAGCAGCCGGCGCAGGCGCTGCGCTTTGCCTGTGCCGCCGGCAGCATCGCCGTCACGGCAACCGGCGCGCGATCGGCGCTGCCCACGCGCGCGCAGGTCGAGGCCCTGCTGGCAAAGGGATGGCAGGACGTCCCATGAATATTGTTCAACGGGCCGACCGCTATTTTCAACTCAGCGCGCGCGGCACCACGCCGGCGCGCGA
This sequence comes from Duganella levis, assembly GCF_009857605.1. GTDB lineage: Bacteria > Pseudomonadota > Gammaproteobacteria > Burkholderiales > Burkholderiaceae_D > Rugamonas > Rugamonas levis. The sequence goes on from NZ_WWCT01000012.1 coordinate 154,614, forward strand.
GGTGATTGCCGGCTGCACCACCTTTGCCGCCATGAGCTACATCCTGGTGGTCAACCCGCTGATCCTGGCGACGGCCGGCATGGACCGCAGCGGCTTGTTCCTGGCCACCATCCTGTCGGCCATGACAGCCACGCTGGTGATGGCGTTGTGGGCCAACCTGCCGATCGCGCTGGCGCCAGGCATGGGGACCAACATCGTATTTGCGCAGGTGGTGGTGGGGCAGATGGGCGTGCCGTGGCAGACCGGCCTGGCGATGGTGCTGCTGAACGCCCTGGTGTTCCTGGTGCTGTCGCTGACCAAATGGCGGGCGCGTATTGTCGCGGCCTTCCCCGAACCGGTCAAGCTGGGCATGCAGTGTTCGATCGGCGTGTTCATCGCCTGGCTGGGATTGCGCAGCGGCGGCCTGCTGGTGGCCGATGGCGGTTCGCTGGTGGGCTTCTCGCGCCTGCACGACGGCGCCGCCTGGCTGACCTTGGGCGGCATCCTGTTCACCGCCATGCTGATGGTGCGGCGGGTACCAGGCGCGTTCCTGCTGACGATGCTGCTGGTGAGCGCACTGGGGCTGGTCGTCACGGGGACTGACGGCAAGCCGCTGACCACGTTGCCGGACAGCTGGTTCGGCCTGCCGGCTGTCAGCGGCGAGCTGCTGTTCGCGCTGGATTTCAAAGGCTTCGCCTCGCATTTCATGCTGCTGTTGCCTGTCACGCTGTACTTCCTGCTGATCGAATTCTTTGCCGGCACTGCCACCATGTTCGGCGTGATTCGCAGTGCCGGGCTGTTGCAGCCCAACGGCGACCTGCCGCGCGCGCGGGCAGCCTTCGCGGCGGATGCCCTGGGCAGTGTTATCGGCGCCGTCGCCGGCACGTCGACCGTCACCGCCTATGTCGAATCGGTGGCTGGCGTCGAGGCGGGTGCGCGCACCGGCTTGAGCGGGGTGGTGGTGGCGGCGTTATTCGGTCTTGCGCTGCTGTTCGGCCCTGTGCTGACGGCGATTCCTGCCTGCGCCACGGCGCCGGTGCTGGTGATGGTGGGCTTGTGCATGCTGGACGGCTTGCGGGAGCTCGACACCAGCGCGCCGGAACACTGCCTGCCGCCGTTGCTGATGTTGCTGGTCACCGCTTGCAGCGCCGACCTGATGGTGGCGCTGGCGCTGGGCTGCTTTATCTACACGCTGATGCTGCTGGCGCGGCGCCGCTGGCCGGGCGCCATGGTGATCGGGCTGGATGCCGTATTCGTGCTGTATCTGGCGCTGCGCGGCCAGATCGGCTGAAGTCTGTTCAGTTGACGCCGCCCTTGCTGATGCGGGTCTTGTAGCGGTAAGGCGGCGCGTACTTCATTTCGCAATATTCAACCGGCTCGCGCCGGTCCGAGAGCATCACGCGCTCGCACAGCAGCAGCGGTGTGCCGACCGCCACCTCCAGCAGCGCCGCGTCGCCGGCTTCCGCCGCCACCGCGCCTACGCTCTCCAGGCTTTCCGACGGCTTGATGCCCAGTTTGTCGATCAGCAGCCGGTACAGCGAACCGGTACGTTCCAGTTCCTGGCGCTCCAGCTGCGCGCCTTCCGGCAGGCGCAAAAACGATTCCTGCAAACCAACCGGCTTGCCGTTCATCAGGCGCACGCGCTTGATGCGCAGCAGCGGCTCGTCCGGTTCGATGTGCAGCAGGCTGGCGATGGCCATGTTGGCCGCCACGCTTTCCATGGCCAGGATGGTTTGCCCCGGCACGCCGCCGCGTTTGATGGTGTCGTCGGTAAAGCTGTCCAGGAAGCGCGACATCTGGCGCACCGCCGCCGGCGCGGCAAAGGTGCCGCGTCCATGGTCGCTGTACAGCAGGCCTTGTTGCTCCAGCAGGCGGATCGCCTTGCGCACCGTGTCGCGGCTGACCTGATAGGTGATCGCCAGTTCGCGCTCCGCCGGCATTGGCTCCTGGGCGCCAATGCTGCCCGACTCCATCAACTGCTTCAGCGTGTCGGCCAGTTGCTGGTACAACGGCTGCGCGGTTTTCGGCATGGCGGCATTCTCGGTGGTTGGTGATCGCATTCGGCTTGGCAGAGGATGTGATAAGGAGCAGACGTATTGTAGCGAATCGGCGCCGGCTGCGGTGATTTGTGACCTGCGTATGACATAGGTACGTACCAATAAAAATAAAGTGATTTCTCCCTACACAATAATCAGCATTATTAGAATTTTTCGCTTTTAAATTGGTACGTACCACTGTAATATTTTTTGCACATGACTACAGGGGGATTTATGTACGCGAAAAAACTGGGAATGCTGGCGGCCGGCTCGGCGGCGATGTTGCAATGGGGTGGTGTGGCGCGCGCGCAGGAGGAGGCGGTGCCGAACGTGGTGCAGATTACCGGGCAGGTGCTGGGCAAGGGCGAGGCGCGCGCCAACAGCGTGATCGACCAGACGGTGATCGCCGAACAGCCGGCCGGTCTCGATCCGCTCAAGTTGCTGGCCCGCGTGCCGGGCATGCAGGTCAGTTCCAGCGACGCGCTGACCGGCAGTTTCTCGATGCGCTTGTCGATGCGCGGGTTTAACAAGGAGCAGATCGGCATTTCGATCGACGGCATTCCGAACGGCTCCACCTTGTCCAACGGCGGCACCATGCCGAACCGCCTGTTGGATCCGGCCAACCTGGTGCGGGTGGATGCGTCGCAGACCGCCGGCGACCTGGGCACGCCGTCCAACCAGGCGCTGGGCGGCTATATCGATTTCAAGACGCGCGACCCGGCCAAGCAGCGCGGCGGCGAAGTGGAACTGTCCGGCGGCAGTTATGGCTACCAGCGTGGATTTGTCCGCGTCGACACCGGCAAGTCGGACGCCGGCACCAGCGCCTATCTGGATTATTCGCATGAATATGTGCGCACCTGGCCGGGCGATGAATCCGGCCGCAACACCCGCCGCCACCTCGACGCCCGGGTGCTGCAGGACTTGGGCGGCGGCTCCAGCCTGCGCGCCACCGTCAGCTACAATAAATTCAGCGATAACGATTACGACGCGGTGGCCTTGCTGGCCGAGTCGTCCAAGCTATACAAGGCTACCTTCTATGGCAATCCGACCACCGACGGCCTGACCGACCACTGGACCGGCAATCCGGCGATTGACCAGAATTATCGTGGCACGCGCGGCATCAACAGCGAAGACACGTTGATGCATATCGACTGGACCCAGCGCTTCGGCGACAGCGGCAAGCTGACCGTCAAGCCGTACTGGCACAAGCAGGATGGCAACGGCTGGTTCTATGTGCCCTATGTCCAGCTGCCCAGCAATGGGCTGGTCTACAGCCCGGTGGCGGCAGGCGGCAAGCCGACCGCCGTGGTGCAGGAGTGCTACGCCAACCAGTACCAGCGCACTGCAGGTGGTGCGTTGATTCCGGTGAGTGCGGTGACCATCCCGGCCGGGTCCAGCGCTGCCGCACTGTCCACCGCCGGTTGCCCCGCCGCCGCCAAGTACGCCATGAATCCGATCAGCCAATGGGGCGCGCGCGAAGCCAGCACGCGCCGCAGCGATAACGCCATCGACCGCAAGGGCGCGTTGGCGGAAGTATCCGCCGCGCTGGGCGAGATCCAGCATATCCGCGTCGGCGGCTGGCTGGAACGGACCACCCGCGACAAGGACCGCAACTGGTTCGTCGTCACCGATCCCACCGTCAGCGGCGCCTACAAGGACAGCGCGCTGTACTCCGTCACCCAGGACCGCCATTATTCGTCCGACACGGCCATGGTCTACGCGCAGGACAAACTCAGCTTGCTGGACGACCGTCTGCTGCTCGATCTGGGCGCGACCTATCAGCGCTTCAAGGAAGATTATTCCTCGCCGGTGGAGTTTGCCGGCGTGCGGGCGTTGCAAGTCAGTTCGCGGCTGCTGCCGAAGCTGGCCGCGCTGTACCGCCTGAACAATGACTGGGAAGTGTTCGCCAGCGGCGCCAAGAACTTCAGCGCGATTCCCGATTCGGTGTTTGAAGGCACGGCGGCGGTCGATTCGAAAAACGGCATCAAACCGGAAACCGCGATCAACAAGGATGTCGGCGTGCGCTGGACCAGCGACGACGGCTACGGCGCCGCACTGACCGCGTACAAGATCGACTACCGCGACCGCATCTCGATCCAGAACGGCAATCCGAATGGCGACATTTTCTCGCGCGACGCCACCACCACCTTTGCCAACCAGGGCGGCATCAGCTCCAAGGGCGTGGAGCTGACCCTGCGCGCCAGCGGCGCCAGCTACGAGCTGTACGCCAACGCCTCGTACAACGACGCGCACTATGCCGCCGACACGCCGGGCGAAGGCATCAAGGCCGGCGATCTGGTACTGGGCGCACCGCGCCGCAGCGCCTTTGCCGAGGCAACCTGGAAGCCGACGCAGGCATGGCGCCTGACGGCCAACGCCCATTACGTCAGCGAAGCGGCCGGCACCTACGGCGACGTGGCCAATACCGTCATCGCCGGCGGCCCGGCCGTCTATCCGCGCCAGTACATGCCTGCGTACACGCTGGTCGGCCTGAACTTCAGCTACAAGCCGAGCGGCAGCCTGTTCGGCTATGGCAGCCGCACCGAGTTCGCCTTCAACGTCGACAATCTGTTCGACAAGCGCTATCTGGGCGGCGTCGGTGCTGAACTGACCAGTTCCAATCCGCTCACCACCGGGCGCTATTTCCTCGGCAGCCCGCGCACTTTGTACGCCACCATGCGGGTGAAGTTTTGAGCATCGCCGCCGTCGTGCCGCTGCTGGTGGCGGCGCTGGCGCTGTCGGCGTGCGCCGCCGCGCCGCCGCCTGCACCGGCCGGCGACGAGCCCTTGGCCGGGCTGCGCCTGATCGGCGAACAGCGCATCCCATACCGGCAGGTGTTCCAAGGCACGGTGGTGGGCGGCCTGTCGGGCATCGACTACGATGCCGCCAGCCGCAGCTGGATCATCGAAAGCGATGACCGCTCCGAGTACAGCCCCGCGCGTTTCTACACGGCGCGGCTCGACTATGACGACCAGCAGTTTCGCGCTGTCACGCTGGAGGCGGTGGATCTGTTACGCCAAGCCGACGGCAGCAGCTATCCGTCGGCGGCAGAGTACCCGGCGCGCGGCGGCGAGGTGGCGGACGTCGAGGCGATCCGTTTCGATCCGCTGGACGGCGGCATCTGGTATGCCAGCGAAGGCAATGGACCGCTGGGCATGGCGCCATTCATCCGCCAGGCGGCGGCCGATGGCGGCTATCGCCGGCAATTGCCGCTGCCGGCCATGTTCACGCCGGTGCCGCAGGTCAGCGGGCCGCGCAGCAATCTGAGTTTTGAAGGGCTGTCGTTCGCGCCGGACGGCCAGTCGCTGTGGCTGGGAATGGAAGCCCCCATGCAGCAGGACGGCGCACTGGCGACGCCGGAACACGGCGCCGTCAGCCGCTTCAGCCGCTTCGACCGCAGTGGCAGGATGCTGGCGCAATATGCCTATCCGCTCGACCCGGTGCAAGGCGTGCCGGCGCCGGGCCGGTTTGGCGACAACGGCGTCGCGGAAATCCTGGCGCTCGATACGCACCGGCTGCTGGCGCTGGAGCGCTCCGGGGTGCAGGATGCCGGCGGACGCTTCGAGTTCCATATCCGCCTGTATCTGGTGGAACTGGCGGGCGCTTCCGATATCGGCACTTACGCCACGCTGCAAGGCGCCGTCTACCGGCCGGCCGGCAAGCGCCTGCTGCTGGACCTGAACGCCGCCGGTCTGGATCGGGTCGACAATCTGGAGGGCATGAGCTGGGGACCGCGTCTGCGCAATGGCCACCGCAGCCTGGTGCTGGTTTCCGACGACAATTTCAGCCCGCAGCAGGTGACGCAGCTGCTGGTGTTCGAGGTGCTGCCACAGTAGTGCTCGCCGTGCGGACGCGGAGGTATAATTCCCGGCGGTCCATCACTCCGATCACGAAAGGCGTTACTTTGAACATTGAACTGGCATCGCTCAGCCGCGCCGAGCTGGAACGGCAGCTGGCGTACAGCAGCGTGCGGCGCCATGCGCTGTTGGAAGCGATTGATGACGGCTTCTGCGTCATCCAGTTCATGGACGGTCCGCACGGGCCGTTGAGCGACTACCTGCACATCGAGGCCAACTCCGGCTACGAGCGGCATACCGGCATCGGCGGCATCGTCGGCAAGAGCCTGCGCGAGATCGAGCCGGACAATGCCCAGACCTGGCTCGACCTGTACGGCACCGTGCTGCGCACCGGCGAGACGGCGCGCTTTGAGCAGGAGTTCCAGGCCGTCGGCCGGCATATCGAAGTGTCGGCGATGCGCGTCGGGCCGGTCGAAATGGCGCAAGTGGCGGTGCTGTTCCGCGACATCACGGCGCGCAAGAAAACCGAGGCGGCGCTGCGCGAAAACGTGCAGCGGGTGCAGCTGGCGCTGGCGGCCGGGGCCATCATCGGCACCTGGTTCTGGGACGTGCCGAAGGACCAGTTCAGCGTCGATGAGGGATTTGCCGATGCCTTCGGTTTCGATCCCGCCAAGGGCCGTGCCGGGCTGTCGCTGGCCGAGGTGGTGGAAACCATCCACCCTGACGATCGCGCAGCCCTGGCGTCGGCGATGGCGGCAGCGCTGGCGCGCGGCGGCGCCTATGCCCATCAATATCGCACGCGCCGGCGCGACGGCAACTACTATTGGCTGGAAGCGAACGGCCGCGTCGAGCTGGATGCCGATGGCAAGGCCAGCGCCTTCCCCGGCGTACTGATCGATATTGAGGGACGGCGTGCAGTAGAGGCCGAACGCGACCGCGCACTGGCCGCGCTGCGGGGGCTGAATGAAACGCTGGAGCAGCGCGTCGAACAGCGCACCGCCGCGCTGCTGGATGCCGAGGCGGCGTTGCGGCAGGCGCAGAAAATGGATGCGGTCGGCCAGCTGACCGGCGGTCTGGCGCACGACTTCAACAACATCCTGGCCGGCATTTCCGGCAGCCTGGAATTGATGAAGATCCGGCTCGGGCAGGGCCGCGTGGAGGACCTGGAGCGCCACGTCAACGCCGCGCAATCGGCGGTCAAGCGGGCGGCGTCGCTGACGCAGCGCCTGCTGGCCTTCTCGCGCAGGCAGACGCTGGACCCCAAACCGTCCAATCTCAACCGCATCATCGCCGGCATGCAGGAACTGTTATCCCGCAGCGTTGGGCCGGCCATTGCGGTTGAGACGGTGGCGCCGGCCGGTTTGTGGAATAGCTTTGTGGACGTCAGCCAGCTGGAAAACGCCTTGCTCAACCTGTGCATCAACGCGCGCGACGCCATGCCGGACGGCGGCACGCTGCGCATCGCCAGCGCCAACCAGACGCTGGACGCGGAAGCCGCCGCACAGCGTGGCCTGCCAGCTGGCGAGTATGTCGCGCTGACCGTCAGCGATACTGGCGTCGGCATGACGCCGGAGGTGCTGGCGCGCGCCTTCGATCCGTTCTTCACCACCAAGCCGGCGGGACTGGGCACGGGACTTGGCTTGTCGATGGTGTACGGCTTTGCCGGCCAGTCCGGCGGCTCGGTGCATATCGCTTCCGAGCCGGGCCGGGGCGCTACGGTGAACCTGCTGCTGCCGCGCTATGTGGGCGACGACGTGTGGGAAGAGGCCGCGCCGGACGGCAGCGCGTCGCCGGCGATTGTGTGGCGAAAGAAAATCCTGGTGGTGGACGATGAACCGCTGGTGCGCACGGTGGCGGTCGAGATGCTGGAGTATCTCGGCTACGACGTGATCGAGGCGAAAGACGGGCCTTCGGCGCTGGAGGTGTTCGCCGGCCATACCGACATCGATTTGCTGATCACCGATGTCGGCATGCCGAACGGCATGAACGGCCGCCAACTGGCTGACGCCATTCGCGCGCGGCGGCCGGATCTGCCGGTGCTGTTCGTCACTGGCTACGCCGAGCACGCCGTGCTGAATCACGGCCATCTGGAACGCGACATGCAAATCATCACCAAGCCGTTTGCCGTTGAGGTGCTGGCGCGGCGGGTCAAGGCGCTGACCGAAGGCGAGGGCGGGGCGTGACCGAAGTCGCCGTCACCCGCCGTTCCCGCAAAGCACCGCAGCCCGAGGCTTTGCTGGCCGCCGCCTGCGGCATCGTCAGCACCGAGGGACTGGCCGGGCTGACGCTGCGGCCGCTGGCGGAAGCGCTGGGCGTGTCGGTTACCGTGCTGACCAGCCACTACGGCGCGCGCGCCGACGTCATCGCCGCCGTGTGCGATGCTGCCTGCGCGCACGACCGCCAATTGCTGGAGCGCTGGCGCGCGATGCTGGATACGCTGGGCACGCTGTCGCCGTCGATCGCCGCCGGGCTGGCGGAAACCATGCTGGAAGAGTGCGCTACCGAACAGCGCGCGGTGTCGGTGCTGTATCTGGAAGTGCTGCATGCCTGTACCTGGGACGAGGCGCTGCGGCCGCTGTTTGCCGCCTGGTCGGCGCAGCGGCACAGCTTCTGGCAATTGTTCGCCGAACGCGCCGGATTGGCGCCGGCCTTGCTGACAAGCGGCTGGTGGCATGGCTACACGGTTGCTGAGCTGGCGTACAGCCTGGTGCTGAATCCGGTGTCGTCGTACCGCACACTGCGCCGGCTGTGCCTGCGCCGCCTGTTTGCCGGTGGTGTGGCAACGCGTGCCGATGCCGGCGACGCCGCGCTGTTCGCGCTGCTGCTGGAACAGATGCAGGTGGTGAGCGGTGACTTATCAGAGGAGCCAGGTGGCGCATCGGCCTGGGCCGCACAGGCGGCGCGCATCTGCGGCCGCAGGCTGGCGGCGCAAGGCGTGCACGGGCTGACGCATCGCGCCATTGCGGCGGAGATCGGCATTCCGCACACCACGCTGAGCTACCGCTATCCGGCGCAGCGCGATCTGGTGATTGCCGGGCTGGAATCGATCATCGCCCACATCCGTTTTGCGGTGGACGCGGACAGCCTGACTGAGCTGCAACGCCTGCGCGTGGAAGGCGACGGCAAGCAGCTGGACCTGGCGCGCGCCAACTTTGCCGTGGCGATCGCCGCAACGCGAATGCCCGAACTGAGCACCTACACGGCCGACATGCGTAGCCGGCGCGGTAACAATCTGGCGAAAGTCTTCATGAAATATCTGCCGCAGACGGCCGGCATCGATGCATTGTGCGCGCAAGTCATCTCGATGGGCCTGACGGGCCTGACCAACACCGAACCGCCCGGCGACGCGTCCGACAAGACGGTCGCCGCAGCGTTCGGCGCGGCTGCGCAGTGGCTGCAACAGCAGCCGTAGACTTCGCTTACTCGGCGTACGCCCACAGGTCAACCAGCGTGCTGCCGCTATACGTCAGCAGGCGGAACACGGCTGGCGCGTAATCGCCATCCACCACCAGATAGCCGTCCGACTGCGCCGGCAAATCACCGCATCCCGAGGTGCTCAGCGACGCCTTCAGCGTGTTGGGCAGCGTGCCGGCGCTCAGCTTGCCGGACAGTTTACAACCAGTGCCGCCCGCCACGATGTCGCCGCTGCTACTGACGGAAAACGCGGCCGCCGCGCCGCTGGACAGGCGCACGCTGTAGCTGCGCGCTAGCGCGCTGACTGTCACGGTGGTGGACGGCGTGGCGCTGCTGTTCAGCAGATCCAGCGTGGTGTTCTGCGTGGCGGTAGGCGTCATCTGCCAGCTGCCATTGCCGTCGCGACGATACAGCGCGCTGGCCTGCTGGCCGCTGTTGTTGAGCACCAGCAGACGGCTGCCATCGGCCGCCGCATAGTATTTGCCGGCGGTTGGATTGGCGGCGTCGCCGGAGCTGACGGCGTAAGCGCCGGCCGCCAGTTCGGTGACCTTGACGTCAGGCGCCGGCACATCGTTGCTGCTGCCGCAGGCACTCAACAGCAGTGCGGCCGCGCCGGCCAGAATGGTAAGAGAACGGTTCATGGCGCGGCTCACTGGGCAAACAGATCACGCAGACGCAAGCGCAGCCACTGCTGGCCGGCCGGACGCTGGTCGTAGCCGACCTGCATGGCGGTCACGCTGATCTTGGTTTTGTAGACGATGGCTTCATCTTCCGCCTGGTCGGCGGTGGCGGCGGCCGGCAGCGAACCGCTCAGGCCCCACGGCGCGGCGCTGCTGAATTTCAGCGAGTAGGTATCGTAGGTGCCGATGCGCGAGAAGGCCCAGCCGGCGTTGGCGGCCACCGCATCCGGGAAGTTGACGTTCAGCGCGGTGCCGGTCGGCAGCAGGGCGGAACTGCCGGCCTTGGCCTGCAAGGCGGTGATCAGCTTGGTGGTCAGCTGCGCCACGGTCTTCGACTTGGCGTTGGCCAGGCCGGCGTTGTCGATGGTGTCGGTGCCGGCGCTGAGCGCGATCGACGGGATGCCGCGTCCAGCAGCGAACTGGGCGTTGCCGATGGTGCCCGAGTTGATCACCACCTTGCCGACGTTCTGGCCTTCGTTGGGGCCGGACAGCAGCAGGTCCGGCGCCTTGCCCCAGCGGGCTTGCGCCAGCACGTCCAGGCCGTACATGGTGGCCATCACCGGTGTGCCGTGCACGTAGTTGAAGTCGCCGCCGGTGTAGCCGCTCTTGGTGAACTGGCCGACCGCTGGGGCGCCGGTGACGGCAGCGCCGTTGTGGCAGCCGCCTTCGGCTTCGATCTGGGTCTTGTCGTTGTCCGGAATGATGGTGGTGGTGCTGTACATCACGATGGCGGCGCTGCGGCCGCTCTGGCCGGTGCACGGTACCGAGACGATCACCGAGTGGCCGGCGGCCTTCAGCTCGTCGTACAGCGCCTTCAGGTTGCTGGTCAGGCCGTCATCGTTGGACAGCACGATATTCAGGGCGAAGGCAGGGCTGGCGCACAGGGCCAGCGCGGCGCTCATGGCTAAACGTTTCATGGTTTTCTTGCTCTCTCGACGTGGGAAAACCGTGAGAATAAGAAAAATTTATGACGGCACTATGACATCAGTACGAATAAATTTACCTATAGTGTCGTCATAAAAATACAGTTGTACGATTATTCGAACTGGATGCGGGTGACGTAATACGGCTTGTAGCTGTCGGCGCCGCCCTGCAGCAGGATGCCGTCGATGGTCTTGTTGGCGGCGGCCAGTTCTTTCAGCGGCACCACCACCACCGCCCAGGTCTTGGCTTTGGGCTGGATGGTGTAGCCGGCCTCCATCGGCTTGCCGTCGGCCATGGCCTTGACGGTCAGGCTCTGGCCACCTTCCATGCCGCCGTTGATGTAGAAGCTGACCTTGGTGAACGGCGCGCTCGAAAACGCGTCATGGTGCAGTGCCAGTCCGGACCACGGTTCGCCTTCAACTTTGATCGGCTTGGCGCTGCCGATCGGCGCCGAAAACTGGACCTTGGCCCAGCTCCAGTTCTGCCAGCCGTTCTTGAGTTCATCGTCGTAGGCGACGAAAGGGGAGGTGGTTTGCGCCAGGGCTGGCAAGATGGTGGTGAAGGCCGCGATGGCCAACAGGATGTGTTTCATGTCGTCTCCGTTTATGCTCGCATGGGTGCGAATTATTGTGAACTGCCAACCCATTTTGCGAGCACGTCAACGGCGGCGCAATGACGAATTTCACCAACCTTCCTAATGAAATCCGCCAGCGCCGCCGTCTGCGGTGACTTATGGTTTTGCCGGTAGTACTTGCACCTCGATGCCCGAATACATCGCCGGCGCGTGATAGACGCGCTGGGTCGCCTTCTGGAAGTCTTCCGGCTTGGCTTTCGGAATATCGACGAAGGTTTGCGGGTTCAGATCGACCAGCGGGAACCACGAGCTCTGGATCTGCACCATGATGCGGTGGCCGCGGCGGAAGGTGTGGTTGATGTCGCTCATGCTGTAACTGACGGTTTCCACCTTGCCTGGCGTGAACGGCTGCGGATTGTCGAAACCGTTGCGGAATTTACCACGCAGCGGGTCGCCGCGCACCAGTTGCTGGAAGCCGGCCATGGTCACTTGCGGTTTGGCGACGTCGCCGCCGCGCGGCCGCTCGTCGCCGTCATCGCTGGCTGGATACTCCGGCGGGTAGACGTCGATCAGCTTGACCACCCAGTCGGCGTCGGTGCCGGTGGTGGAGACGAACAGTTTGGGCTTGACCGGGCCGGCGAAGGTGACGTCTTCCGTCAGCGGTTCGCTGCGATAGGTCAGCACGTCCGGACGGCTGGAGGCGAAGCGCTGGTCGCCGACCATGTATTCCTTCGGCGCGCCGTTGGCCGGGTAGGCGGTGAACGGCACCGGCTTGCGCGGGTCGGCCACGTATTCGTCGAAGGCGGCGCCGGCGGCTGGCTGTTTCCAGCTCAGTGTGCCGTTATCGCCCAAGTACAGGGTGCGTGCCTGCGCTGGCTTCGGCGGCCAAGCCGCGTAGTTGCGCCAGACGTTGCTGCCGGTTTCAAAGGCATAGACTTCGGCCGTGTTCTTGTTGGTCACGCCTTTCAGGTGCTGCTCGAAGAACGGGTACTGGATCTTGGTGCGGAAGTATTCGCCGGTCTTGCTGTCGAAGTTCACGTAGCCCAGGCGCTTGCCTTCGCCGCGCGCCCAGCCGCCGTGCACCCACGGACCCATTACCAGGCCGCTATAGGTAGCCGGGTTGTTCTTCTTGATGTTGGCGTAGGTGGTCAGCGGGCCTTGCAGGTCTTCCGCGTCGTACCAGCCGCCGACCGTCAGCACGGCGGCCTTGATGTTCTTCAGGTGAGCGGCGATATTGCGCGACTTCCAGAATTCATCGTAGCTGCTGTGGTCGATGGTTGGACGCAGCAGCGCTTGCTGCTTCGGCGTCATCGTGCCGAGGATGTTGGACAGCGTCAGGTGCTTGAGGAAGAACTCATAGCCGTCGGCGGTGCCGTAGTCGAAGCGGTCCCAGGTTTTCGGCAGCGGCGTTGGATTTTCCGCTTCCACAAAGGCCGAGTAGAAATCGAAATTGGCGGCCAGCATGAAGGCGCCGCCGTGGTAGGAGTCGTCGTTCATGAACAGGTCGGTCACCGGCGCCTGCGGCGACGCGGCTTTAATGGCCGGGTGCGAATCGATGATGCTGGCTGAGGTGTAGAAGCCAGGATACGAAATGCCGAGGATGCCGACCTTGCCGTTGTTGTTGTCGACGTTCTTCAGCAGCCAGTCGACGGTGTCGTGCATGTCTTCGCTCTCGTTGCCCTGGCCTTTGGCGCGGTTGGGATTGACGTGTGGCGTCATCTCCTGCCACTTGCCTTCCGACATATAGCGGCCGCGCACGTCCTGCTTGACGAAGATGTAGCCGCTGTCCTCGAATTCCTGCGACGGGCCGATGTGTTCCGGGTAGTAGTCTTCACCGTAATGCAGTTCGCCGCCCGACTGCACGCCGGCGCTGTACGGCGTGCGCTGCATCAGGAAAGGATAGCTCTTGCTGCTGTCCTTGGGCACATAGACCACGGTGAACAACTTGACGCCGTCGCGCATGGGAATGTTGAATTCATACTTGGTGTAATGCTCGCGCAGGCTGTACTTCGGCGCATCGGCGGCCAGGACGCTCTGGTGGCACACGCCCCCCAGCAGCAACGACAGGGCAAGGGCGGTAAGACGGGCTTTCATGGAATCCTTGTGGATGAGATGGCAAACCCGCCTAGTGTAAACCGGCTGGATACGTTAAATTGGAAAAATTTACTATTTTCAGGAACTCCGCTGCATGAAATTGCCTTCATTGAAATTCTGCTGGCCGCTGCTGTTGGCTTTGACGTTGCCGTCCCAGGCGCAGGATACGCGGCATGTGCCGCATGGGTCGTACACGCAGCTGGCGATTCCGGCGCCGGCTTGTTTGACGATGAACCAGCCTTGGGAAGGGCAGTGGAATCCATGCTCGGCGGCCGATCATCAGGATTGGCTACAAGACCTGCGTCACTGGCGCGATGAGCGCCGCATCCGCGTTGGCTACGATGGCAGCCGCTATGCGCGGCCTTCGGCGGCGTGGACGCAATCAAGTTTCATGCAGGCACAGATGATGGTCGAGGACCGCTATTTCTACGACCCAGCCACCCGCCAGTACACGGTGGACCGCTATCTGGACGATCTGGTCCAGCGCTTCGGCGGCATCGATGCGGTGCTGGTGTGGCCGACTTATCCGAATATTGGTCTCGACGACCGCAACACCATCGACATGGTGCGCTCGCTGCCAGGCGGCATTCCGGCGGTGACGCAGATGGTTGCCGACTTCCACCGCCGCGGCGTGCGCGTGATGTTCCCGATGATGCTGTGGGACCAGGGCACGCGCGCGTTGGCGAAATCCTGGCCGGACGAGCTGGCCGCGTTGATGAAGGAAATCGGCGCGGACGGCATTAACGGCGATACGCAGGACGGCGTGCCGCTGGCCTTTACGCTGGCCGCCGATAAGGCAGCCCACCCGCTGGTATTCCAGCCGGAAGGTCTGCCATCCGACGAGGCGCTGGCCTGGAATCTGATGACCTGGGGCCAGTACACCTTCCCGTTCGCGCCGACGGTGGACCGCTACAAGTGGCTGGAAACGCGCCACATGGTCAATATCTCGGACCGCTGGAACCGCAGCAAAACCGATGACCTGCAATTCGCCTTCTTCAACGGCGTCGGCTGGGAAAGCTGGGAAAACATCTGGGGCATCTGGAACGGCATCACGCCGCGCGACGGAGAAGCCACTCGCCGTGTCGCCACGCTGGAGCGCAGCTATGCGCGCTTCCTGGTCAGCCCCGACTGGGAACCGCATTATCCGGCGCGCCAGTACGGCGTGTTCACCAGCCGCTGGCCGCTGGCCGACGCCACGCTGTGGACCATCATCAATCGCAACGAATACGATAGCGCAGGCGTGCAGCTGCGCGTGCCGTACCACGCCGGCGCGCGCTATTTCGACGCCTATCATGGCGTGGAACTGGCTACCTCGCGTGACGGCGACGGCGTGCTGCTGTCGTTCCCGATTGAAGCGCGCGGCTTTGGCGCCGTGCTGATGACCAACGGCGCGCCGGATGCCGCCACCGTGGCCAGCCTGGACAAGATGAAGGCGATGACCGCGCGTCCGCTGCGCGACTGGTCCGCCGAGTGGGCCGCCTTGCCGCAGACGCAAACCCCGGTTGCATCCACCAAACCGGTCAGCAGCGCGCCGGCCGGCATGGTCGAGATCCCAGCCGGCTCGTTCGACTTCAGCGTGCGCGGGCTGGCGATTGAAGGCGGCAACAGCGTCGGCGTGGATGTGCAGTATTCATGGGAAGACGGCGCGCGCCGCTTCCACCAGCGCAGCATGCAGATGCCGCGTTTCTTCATCGACCGCTACCCGGTCAGCAACGCCCAGTTCAAGGCCTTTATCGACGCTACCCGTTACCACCCGGCCGACGACGCCAATTTCCTCAAGCATTGGCAGAACGGCAGCTATCCCGCCGGCTGGGGCAACAAGCCGGTCACCTGGGTCGGCCTGGAGGACGCCCGCGCCTATGCAGCCTGGGCCGGCAAGCGCCTGCCGCACGAGTGGGAATGGCAATACGCCGCCAGCGGCAGCGATGGCCGCGTCTACCCGTGGGGCAACGACTGGCGCGCCGACGCGGTGCCGCAGCCGGCCACCGGCCGCGCCGTGGCCACGCCGGCCGACGTGGATTCCCATCCGCAAGGCGCCAGCCCGTTCGGCGTGCAGGATCTGGTCGGCAACGTCTGGCAGTGGACCGACGAGTACAGCGACGCCCACACCCGCTTTGCCATCCTGCGCGGCGGCAGTTCCTACCAGCCGCAAGGGTCAATCTGGTACTTCCCGCAGGCCTACCGCAACGACCAGCACGGCAAGCTGTTGGTGATGGCGCCGGGCCGTGACCGCGCCGCCACGCTGGGCTTCCGCTGCGTGACCGACGCCGAGTAGCGCAATGTTGACGCGCGTTAAAAGCATTGCTTTTGGTAAGCCTTTATACTGTCGTTTCTTCGACTACCACAGCTGCTTTGCAGGATGTTAAATGAGCACGTTTGATGTATTGACCGGCCTGGCGGACCGCGCCGCCTTCCGCGAGGGCTTGCGTTCCGCCCTCCAGCGCTCCTTGCGCGCCAACGCCCAGGTGGCGCTGGTGCTGATCGACCTGGATGGCTTTCAGACGATTAACGACCTGCACGGTCAGGACAACGGCGACCTGCTGTTGCGCGAAATCGGCCGCCGCTTGCAGCACCTGGCGCGCGCCGGCGAGCTGGTGGCACGACTGGGTGGGGACGAATTCGCCATTGTCTGCGAGCAGGTGACGGCGCCGGCCGCGTTGGCGGCGTTGGCCGAACGCATCCAGTTGGCGGTGCAGGCGCCGTTCGTCATCGGTAGCGACAGCGCCGTGGTCACCGCCAGCATCGGCTTGGCGACGGCCAACGATGCCGCCGACGAAGACGGCGACCTGCTGTTGCGCTTTGCCGCAGCGGCAGTGCAGGCTGCGCGCGCGGTGGGCGGCAACGGCTGGCAATTCTTCGACCCGCAAATGCATCAACGCGCCTTGCAGCGCATGGACCTGGCGCACGGCCTGCAACTGGCGCTGGAGCGCGACGAACTGGCGCCGCGCTTCCAGCCGATTGTCGACGCCGGCAGCGGCCGCATCGTTGGCGCCGAGCTGCTGCTGCGCTGGTTCCCGCAGCAGGGCGAAGTGTCGCCGGTCGAATTCATTCCGATTGCCGAGGCCAGTGGCGCCATCATCGCCATCGGCGCCTGGGTGTTCCGCCAGGCATGCGTGGCCGAGCGCGACTGGTACCGGCGCTGGGGTGCGGCGGCGCCGTATGTGTCGGTCAACGTGTCGGTGCGGCAGCTGGACGATCCGGCGCTGGCGGACGTGTTTGCCGCCATCCTGGCCGAGACCGGCGCCGATCCGCGCCGCCTGCTGGTGGAAATCACCGAAAGCATGCTGATGGTCGACATCGACGCCAAGCTGCGCGTGCTGGGCCGCTTCGCCGACATGGGCCTGCGGCTGGCGATGGACGATTTCGGCACCGGCTACTCGTCGCTGGCGCAGCTGGCGCGCCTGCCGGTGGATGTGCTGAAGATCGACCGTTCCTTCATCAAGGATATTGCCGAGAGCGGCGAGAGCCGGGCGGTGGTGGAGGCGGTGGTCGGCCTCGGCCGCGCGCTCGGTCTCAAGCTGGTGGCCGAAGGCGTGGAGACGGCGGCCCAGCAGCTGGAACTGTGCGGCTACGGCTGCGATCTGATCCAGGGCTATTATTTCTACCGGCCGATGCCGGCTGCCGAGCTGGTGGCGGCGGTCGAGCGGCAAGCGCTCAACGTCGAGCCGGCCAAGGATACCGGCTTGTATTTCCTGCTATACGTCAGCGAGGCGGTGACGCCGCTGTCGCCGGATCAGCTGGAGCGGCTGCTGCAACGCACCCGTGACAATAACGCCCGCGCCGGCCTGACCGGCTGCCTGTTGTATGAGAACGAACACTTCATGCAGATGCTGGAGGGCGAACACGGCAAGGTCATGGAAACGTTTGAACGCATCCGCAGCAATGGGCTGCACCGCAATGTGCGGGTAGTCATCCATCAGCGCGCCAAGCGGCGCGTGTTCACCCACTGGAGCATGCTGCTGCCGGACGATATGTCCGCGCGCCGCCACGGTCCGGACTTTCGTCAGCGCCAAGGGCCGGCTATGCGCTTTGACACCATCGCCAGCGACGCCCGCGTCTGTTACGCCTTCATCACCGCCTATGTGCCGGATGTAAAACACTAACAGCGTAAGCCTGATCTTACGTGAGCGCAGCACGCGCCCCGATGCCACCGGCAGCCACAACGCCTGATAATGCCTTGATGAGCATACTGAAGGCGGTACCAATGGAAATGAGGCCAGCAATCGTGGTGCACGGCGGTGCCGGGGCCGGGGCGGAACATAGTGATGGGTGTGAGCTGGCCGTCGATGCGGCCGCACGTGCACTGGCGCAAGGCGATACGGCGCTGGAAGCGGCGATTGCCGCCGTGCTGGTGCTGGAAGATGACGAGCGCTTCAATGCCGGCACCGGCGCGGCGCTGGGGCTGGACGGCGAGACCATCGAGATGGACGCCGCGCTGATGGATACGCAGGGCACGCTGGCTGCCGTGGCCGCGCTGCGTTCCGTCAAAAATCCCATCCTGGTGGCGCGCGACGTGGCGCGCACGCCGCATTACCTGCTGGTCGGCGAAGGCGCGCAGCGTTTCGCCCGGCTGATGGGGCATGCGCCGTATGACGTGATCGCCGACACCGCCCGCCGCAAGCACAAGGAATTGCTGGCAAAAATGGCGGCCGGCGAACAGCCGATGGCCGGCGTCGATAACGCCGAGTTTGCCCGTTTCTGGAATTACGACAGCGTGCCCACGGTCGCCGGCAGCCAGGGCTGCGACACGGTCGGCGCGGTGGTGCGCGACGCCCATGGCCACTTCGCCGTGGCCGGCTCGACCGGTGGCTCGGCGCCGTCGCTGCTGGGCCGGGTGGGCGATACGCCGCTGGTCGGCTGCGGTTTTTACGCCGGGCCGGCGGGTGCTGTTGCTGCCACCGGCATTGGCGAATACATCATCCGCACCATGCTGGCAATGCGAGTGTATCAATGGATAGATGATGGCATGGACCTGCACGAGGCGCTGCGCAAGGGCATCGGGCTGGTGCTGCCCGATGCCAAAACAGGCCTGATCGCCGTCAGCCGGACCCAGTCCGGCTGGCATGCCAACGCCAGCACGCCGACCGCCGAACGCTAGCCATGCTTCACGGGCAATTGCCGATTACGTAGTAACCGGCGCTGGTCTGAGCCAGCGTGGTGGTGATGAACACGTTATACAGTCCCATGTTCTGGTTGGAGCCTATGGCCAGCGCATAGCCGAGGCTGTAGATCGCGCGGCCCGCCGTGACATGCGCGTAGTTGCTGGCGGTGGTGGTGGTGCACGCGTAGCCGGACTGCGTGGTGGTCGCCGTGACGCTGGTGGACGCTGCGCCAGCGGCTCCGGCCGCCGTCAGCGCCCTGACGGTGTAGCTGTAGGTCGCGCCGGACGCCAAGCCGCTGTCGGTATAAGTGGTGGTGCTGACCGGCGCGCTGTTGACCTTGGCGCCGCCACGGTAGACATCGTAGGCCGCGGCGCCTGCCGTGCCGTTCCATGCCAGCGTGACGGACGTGGTGGTCACGCCGGTGACTTGCAGGCCGGTTGGCGCGGGCAGGGCATCGCCGCCACCGCCGCCGCCATCGCCGCCACTGGTACCGGCCGCCACGCGGTCAACCATGGCCTTGATGGCGGCCATCTGCCGGCCGCTTTTCTTCGCATAATTGACGTCGTCATAACCCCACCAGTCCCAGCAGCCGTTGGGATTGCCGCTGCTGCTGGGAGCGGTCTGCGGATACAGCAGCACGATGTTATTGGTGTCGGCCCAGCGGTTGTAGCCGGTGTTGCGGTAATACTTGTCCTGGATTTTGGTCGGGTCTTGCTGACAGCCGTGTAGTACCACGTGCACCTTGCACTGCTGGCCGGCGCCGCAACTGGCCGGCACGTAAGCCCAGCCGCTGGTCGCCATGCCGTGGCTGGCCGGGCTGGCGATGAACTCGGCCTGATTGAATTCGATAAAACTGCCGCCGAGCGTGCCGGTGTTGCGGGCATTCAGCGGACCGTAGATCCATTTCAGGATTTCGCCGGCCAGGTCGAAGTTACAGTTGTTGATGTAGGGACTGGCCTTGACGCTGCAGCCGCTGCCGAAATCGTCGGTCACCATCGCATGTTCGGACGCCAGGTTGTTTTTGTAGAAGATGTTGGCGCTGCTGATGTAGTGCTGATAGTAGGTGTTGGCCTCGTTCATCACCAGTTGCTTGACGGTGCTGTCGATGCTGCCCGAGTACAGGTAGACGCGCGAGGCGGCGAGGTTGCTGGTGGCGTCGATGCTACCCTGGCTGGCCCAACTGTCGGTGGTGCTGATCAGCGTACTGGTGGCGGGCTTGCTGGCGCTGGTGGCGGCCATGCAGGGGCCGGTCGCGGTCACCACGGAACCTTGTGCGCAGTCGAACGGACCGCCAGCGACGATGCCGGCGCCGGCGCGGAAAGTGGCGGAATACGCGACATGCAATTGCACCGCCATGAAGCCGCCGGACGATAGGCCGGAGACCGAACTCAGCGCTGGATCGATGTTGTAAGAGGGCAGCGATACCGGGGTGGCGGAGGCGGCGAACGCGGCCCAGGTCAGCGTGCAAAGAAGGATCTGTCGGATACGGAACTGCCGGACGAAAGTAGCCATATTGAAGTCTCCTGTTATCTGTTTTGAGCGCGCCGGTGAGCGCGGGAAAGTGATGGTAATGCCAAACTTATGGCGTGGCGCGGGGCTGGTATTTCTACTGTCTCGCCCACGCAAATGGCTGAGCCGCCGAGGCACGGTGCGTCTGCGTACAGTGCTTGAGACTGCCGTTCGGCTATGCTTTGACTATCACCTTTTAATGGACTGCCCATGTCTTCCGACTTCGACGGCTACGTCCGCGTGCGCGGCGCGCGCGAACACAATCTGAAAAATGTGGATGTCGACATCCCACGCAATGCGCTGGTTGTGTTCACTGGCGTGTCCGGCTCGGGCAAGTCGTCGCTGGCGTTCGGCACGCTGTATGCGGAGGCGCAGCGGCGTTATCTGGAATCGGTATCGCCGTATGCGCGGCGGCTGTTTCACCAGATGCCGGTGCCGGAAGTCGACGCCATCGACGGCCTGCCGCCAGCGGTGGCCTTGCAGCAGCAACGCGGCACGCCGACCACGCGCTCGTCGGTGGGCAGCGTCAGCACCTTGTCGAATTCGCTGCGCATGCTGTACTCGCGCGCCGGCGATTATCCGGCCGGGCAGGAGCTGCTGTATGCGGAGTCGTTTTCGCCGAATACGCCGCAGGGCGCCTGCCCGCAATGCCATGGCCTGGGCCGCGTCTACGAGGCCACCGAGAAATCGATGGTACCGGACGATAGCCTGACCATCCGCGAACGCGCCGTCGCCGCCTGGCCGACCGCCTGGCATGGCCAGAACCTGCGCGATATCCTGGTCACGCTGGGCTACGATGTCGATACGCCGTGGCGCGAGTTGCCGAAGAAAGTACGCGACTGGATTTTGTTCACCGACGAGCAGCCGACGGTGCCGGTGTACGCCGGCCTGACGCCGGCTGAGACCAAGCGCGCGCTCAAGCGCAAGGAAACGCCGAGCTATCAGGGCACCTTCACCGGCGCGCGCAAGTATGTGTTGCAGACTTTTGCCGGCACCGAGAGCGCGCTGATGAAGAAGCGCGTTGCGCAGTATCTGGTCAGCATGGCGTGCCCGACTTGCGAGGGCAAGCGGCTGCGCCAGGAAGCGCTATCGGTCACGTTTGCCGGGCATGACATCACGGAAATCAGCCGCCTGTCGTTGCGCCAGTTGGCGCAGTTGTTGCAGCCGTATGCGGCCGGCAAGCCGCCGGCGCGCAAGGGGAAACAGTCGCCGGAAAAGGTAGTGGTGACGCAGCGCATTTCCGCCGACTTGCTGGCGCGGCTGGAAGTGATGCTGGACCTGGGTCTCGGCTATCTCAATCTGGAGCGCGGCACGCCGACCTTGTCGCCGGGCGAATTGCAGCGGCTGCGGCTGGCCACGCAGGTGCGCTCCAGCCTGTTCGGCGTGGTGTATGTGCTGGACGAGCCGTCGGCCGGCCTGCATCCGGCCGATACCGAAGCACTGCTGCGCGCGCTGGACCGGTTGAAGGCAGCCGGCAATTCGCTGTTCGTGGTCGAGCATGCGCTGGATGTGATCCGTCATGCCGACTGGATTATCGATGTCGGCCCGAAGGCGGGGCAGCATGGCGGCAAGGTGCTATACAGCGGCAAGCCCGACGGGCTGAAAGCGATAAAGGAGTCGCGTACCGCGCATTATCTGTTCGGCGCGGCGGAGCGGACCACTCGCGAGCCGCGCCAGCCGAATGGCTGGCTACAACTGCGCGGTGTGGTTCGCAACAACCTGCGTGGGCTGGATGCGGATTTTCCGCTGGGCGTGCTGGCCACCGTCAGCGGCGTGTCCGGCTCCGGCAAGTCCAGTTTGGTCAGCCAGGCGCTGATCCAGCTGGTGCAGGCGCAACTGGGCCAGCCGGTGGCCGCCGAGCCGGTCGAATCGAGTGAGGAACTGCTGGATTCGGCCGAGCCAGGCGAGCTGCAAGGCCATATCGCCGGCGGCATGGAGCAGCTGCGGCGGCTGGTGCAGGTCGACCAGAAACCGATCGGCCGCACGCCGCGCTCCAACCTGGCGACCTATACCGGCCTGTTCGACCACGTGCGCAAGCTGTTCGCCGGCACGCGCGCGGCCAAGGCCAAGCATTACGATGCCGGACGATTCTCGTTCAACGTCGCCAAGGGCCGTTGCCCGCATTGTTCCGGCGAAGGCTTCGTCATGGTCGAGTTGCTGTTCCTGCCCAGCGTGTACGCGCCGTGCCCGGAATGCGAGGGTGCGCGCTACAACCCGCAAACGCTGGCGGTGCGCTATCGCGATCACAACATCGCCGAGGTGCTGGCGCTGACGGTGGACGCGGCCTGGGAATTCTTCGAGGAGGTGCCGCCGCTGCGCCACGCTCTGGACGTGCTGCGCGCCGTCGGCCTCGGCTATCTGCGGCTGGGGCAGCCGGCTACCGAGCTGTCCGGCGGCGAGGCGCAGCGCATCAAGCTGGCGACCGAGCTGCAACGCACCAGTCGGGGCGACACCTTGTACGTGCTGGACGAACCGACCACCGGCCTGCATCCATCCGACATCGACCTGTTGCTGGCGCAACTGCACAAGCTGGTGGATGCCGGCAATAGCGTGATCGTGGTCGAGCACAATATGCAGGTGCTGGCGGACAGCGACTGGCTGATCGACGTCGGTCCCGGCGCCGGCGAGGAGGGTGGCAACATCGTCGCCAGCGGTCCGCCGGCCGAGGTGGCGCGTCACAAGAGCAGCCGAACCGCGCCTTATCTGCGCAGCGTCATGCCGTGAAGGTCGTCTCGGTACGCTGGCGTACAGCTTGCCCGCCAGCCGTATCGCACACTATCTTTTTTGGGAGGATAGCGGATGAAACACGGCGAACAGGGGCACGCGGCAGGCGGTTGGGGATCGGTCAAGGAAGTCAGCAACGCATTGCTGCACGAGCATGTGCTGATCGAGGGCAGCAAATTGCTGCTGCACCAGAACAAAACGGACGGCTTTGCCTGCGTCAGCTGTGCCTGGGCCAAGCCGGCCAATCCGCATCCGTTTGAGTTTTGCGAGAGCGGCGCCAAGGCCACCGCCTGGGAAGTCACCAGCAAGCGCTGCGAACCGGATTTCTTCGCCACCCATACAGTCACCGAATTGCTGGACTGGAGCGATTGCGCGCTGGAGTCGGTCGGCCGCCTGACCACGCCGCTGCGATGGGATGCCGCCAGCGACCGCTATCTGCCGGTCGACTGGGAGACGGCGTTTGCAGAGATCGGCCGCGAGCTGCGCGCGGTGCCCGCGGAAAAACGCAAGGGCGTGGTGTTTTACGCTTCCGGCCGGGCGTCGCTGGAAACCTCGTACATGTACCAGCTGCTGGCGCGCATGTACGGTAATAACAACCTGCCGGACAGCTCGAATATGTGCCACGAAAGCACCTCGGTGGCGCTGCCCAAGACTATCGGCGTGCCGATCGGCACTGTGTCGCTGGACGATTTCGAGCAGACTGACTGCATTTTCTTCTTCGGCCAGAACGTCGGCACCAACAGTCCGCGCATGCTGCACCAGTTGCAGGAGGCGCGCCGGCGCGGCGTGCCGATCATCACTTTCAATCCGCTGAAAGAGGCGGGGCTGCTGAATTTTTCCAATCCGCAGTCGCCGCGTGAGATGTTGACGCCGGCCGAAACCACCATCAGCACTCAGTACCTGCAAGTGCGTGCCGGCGGCGATATTGGCGCGTTACTTGGCCTGTGCAAGGCGCTGATCGAGGCGGACGACGCGGCGCAAGCGGCCGGTGCGGCGCGCGTGCTGGATGTGGATTTCCTGGCTGAGCATACCGCCGGACTGGACGCGTTTGTGGCGGAGGTGCGGGCCACCAGCTGGCAACACATCGAAGCCGAGTCCGGGCTGGCGCAGGCCCACCTGGTGGCGGCGGCCGCCACCTATGCGGCCGCCGACAAGGTGATCGGCATCTACGGCATGGGCCTGACCCAGCACCCGCACGGCGTGCTGAATGTGCAGATGGTGTCCAATTTCCTGCTGCTGCGCGGGAATATTGGCAAGCCGGGCGCCGGCATATGCCCGGTGCGCGGGCATTCGAATGTGCAGGGCCAGCGCACGGTCGGCATCACGGAAAAGCCGGAACTGGCGCCGCTCGACAAGCTGAAGGAGCTCTATCATTTCGAACCGCCGCGCGAAAAAGGTTTGAATACAGTGGAAGCCTGCGAGGGTGTGCTGGACGGATCGGTCAGTGCCTTTATCGGCCTTGGCGGAAACTTCCTGCGCGCGATCCCCGATACGGTGCGCATGGAGGCGGCCTGGTCGCGGCTGCGGCTGACGGTGCAGGTGTCGACCAAGCTGAATCGCAGCCATCTGGTGCATGGCGAGATCGCGTATATTCTGCCATGCTTGGGGCGGATCGAGATTGACCGACAGGCCGGCGGCGAGCAGGCGGTGGCGGTGGAGGACAGCACCGGTTGCATGCACGGTTCCAAAGGCCGCGTCGAGCCGGCCGGGGAGTTGCTACGTTCGGAGGCGGCAATTGTCGCCGGGCTGGCGCGCGCTACGCTGGATGCCAATCCGGCGGTGCCATGGCAGGAATGGGTGGACGACTACAGCCGCGTGCGCGATGCCATTGCGCGGACCTTCCCGGATATCTTCCATGACTTCAATGAGCGCATGTGGACGCCGGGTGGCTTCCGCCGTCCGGTGCCGGCCGCGCATCGGCAGTGGAAGACGCCGAACGGCAAGGCCAATTTCATCGTGCCAAAGACGATGGACGCCGATCCTGATCAGGCCGCGCCGCATGCCGATGTGCTGCGCCTGTTCACGGTGCGCAGCGACAGCCAGTTCAACACCACGGTCTACAACGAGGACGATCGCTTCCGGGGCATCAAGGGCGGCCGCAAAGTGCTGCTGATGAACGCCGGCGATCTGGCTCGGCTGGGGCTGGCGGAAGATCAGCTGGTGCAGGCGCATGCGGTGACGTCGGACGGCATCGCCCGCAGCGTCGATGGCTTGCGGCTGGTGGCCTACGACGTGCCGGCCGGCTGCGTGGCCGGCTACTACCCGGAGTGCAATCCGTTGATGGCGCTGTCGCACCACGCGCTGGAGAGCAAGGTGCCGGCCGCCAAGTCGATCGCGATCCGGCTGACGGTCGCCTAGCGCCTAGTCGCTTTGCCAGCCTCCGCCCAGGGCCTGGTATAGGGCGACGGTGTCGGTATAGCGGCTGGCCTTGGCCTGGATCAGGGCGATGCTGGCCTGCTGCCAGGCCTGGCCGGCTTGCAGCACCGGCGGGTAGCCGGTCAGGCCGAGTTGCCATTGGCGCTGGGCGATGCTCCAGCTTTTGTGCGCGGCCTGTTCGGCGGTGGCGGCGGCGCGCAGCGATTGGGCGTCGGCGTCGATGGCGTGCAGGGTGTCGGCCACGTTCTGGAAGGCGGTCAGCACGGTGCTGCGGTACTGGGCGGCGGCCTGGTCGTAGCTGGCTTCGGCGGCGCGTTGCTGGTGCAGCAGGGTGCCGCCGTGGAATAACGGTTGTGCCAGGTCGGCGCCGATGCTCCAGAAGCCGCCGCCGGATTTGAACAGGGTGCCGGCGCTCAGGGCGGAGCTGCCCAGCGTGCCGGTCAGGGCGATGTTGGGCAGGCGTGCAGCGGCGGCGATGCCGATCTGGGCGGAGGCGGCGTGCAGTTGCGCTTCGGCGGCGCGGATGTCGGGGCGCTGTTCGACCAGTTGCGCTGGCAGGCTGAGCGGCAGTTCGGTCGCCAGCGTTAATTTGCTGAAGTCGAGGTGTTCGGCGATGCCTTCGCTCGGGTAGCGGCCGGCCAGGGCGGATAGCAGGTTGTGTTGCTGGGCCAGTTGCTTTTGCAATGGCGGCAGGGTGGCTTCGACTTGCGCCAGCGCGGCTTCCTGGGCGGCGACGTCGGCGGCGCCGAGTTGGCCGGCTTGTTGCTGTTTGCGGACGGCGTCCAGCTGTTGGCGCGCCATGGTGGCTTGCTGTTGCATGGCGTCCAGTTGTGCGCGCAGGGCGGCTTCGACTATGGCGGCGTTGACGATGCTGGTGGTCAGCGTCAGGCGGGCGGCGTCGCGCTGGTAGCGGGCCAGGTCGGTTTGGGCGTCGGCGGCTTCTACCTGGCGGCGGGTGGCGCCGAACACGTCGGGCGTGTAGCCGATGCTGAGTTGTGCGGTGTGCAGCGTGTACAGGTTGGCGCCGGAGGCGGTTGGGCTGGACAGGGTGTCGGCCACGCGCTGGCGGCTTGGTTGCAGGTGCAGGTCGGCGGTTGGCAGGAAGGCGCCGCGTTGGGCGGCGGCGGTTTCGCTGGCGGCGCGCAGGGCGGCGTCGGCGGCTTGCAGGTCGGGACTGGCTTGCAGCGCGGCGGCGACCAGTTGGTTCAGGTCGTCGGAGCCGAAGACGGTCCACCATTGGGCGGAAAC
>NZ_WWCT01000013.1 GCF_009857605.1 Duganella levis
GTAATGCCACGTCGATCACTCCAATTCCCCACTCAATGTCATGAGTAGGATTGTGAATTAAACGTGGGTCAGTTTCGTGTGCAAATTATGCGGCAAAGTGGGTCAGTTTTGGATGCAAATCAACAGTAAAATCCCTCGGATGTCCTGACCAATGCCCAATTTTCCGAGTGTCTATCCTGGTTCGCAATCAACGCGTCGAACAAAAGGTAACCAATAAAGACCCCTAGCGGTGAGTGTACGCCTTCTATGGGCTGGTACGCTTGAGGAGGCATAATAATATCTGCCGCCTGATGCAGAAATTGGAAGACGCGTGTGGCAAGGTGATTGCGTAGCGCGTAATTGTTTACTTTTTCGTCCGCGTTGGCAACGGTGACCTTCCCGCCTACCAATTCGTTACCGTGTATTAGCCTCGCACCGTCAGGAACTACAGAGGGGCATATGACGCCGTGGCGAATAACACCATCTCGCCCCTGCCACTGCGCTAACTCATAGTGTGCATGTGGTATACCGAGTAGCTCTGCAAACTCGCACGCGAGTTTTTCGGCCCAATTCTCACCTGTGCCTGGGCGCCCTTGTTTGAAGAGAGTTTTACCGTAGACCTCGTCTTGGTACCAAAATTTGAATTTGGTCCCCATTTGCTCAGACAATTCATCTGCCCCAGGCGGGACCACCACGATTTCAAACATAGAGTCCAATTTTGGTTGGAGAATGAGCGGAAATGCCTACACAGTGCCTACACGGAATATCAGAACAAGAAAAAAGGACTCAGATTTTCATCTAAGTCCTTGTTTTTATTGGTAGGCCCTCGCGGAGTCGAACCGCGCACCAAAGGATTATGAGTCCTCTGCTCTAACCAAGCATGAGCTAAGGGCCCGAAGAACACGGGAGCATATAGGCTCCCCCTATCTCAGTCAAGCCTTAGTTACCTTCCAGGAAACTCTTCAGCTTGTCCGAACGGCTCGGGTGGCGCAGCTTGCGCAAAGCCTTGGCTTCGATCTGGCGAATCCGCTCACGCGTGACGTCGAACTGCTTACCGACCTCTTCCAGCGTGTGGTCGGTCGACATTTCGATGCCGAAGCGCATGCGCAGCACCTTGGCTTCGCGCGGCGTCAACGAGTCCAGCACATCCTTGACCACGCCACGCATCGACGCGTGCAGCGCAGCGTCGGACGGCGCCAGCGTGTTGTTGTCCTCGATGAAGTCGCCCAGATGCGAATCGTCGTCGTCGCCGATCGGCGTTTCCATCGAGATCGGCTCCTTGGCGATCTTCATGATCTTGCGGATCTTGTCCTCGGGCATTTCCATCTTGATGGCCAGCGTTGCCGGGTCCGGCTCGGCGCCGGTCTCTTGCAGGATCTGGCGCGAGATGCGGTTCATCTTGTTGATGGTCTCGATCATGTGCACCGGAATCCGGATGGTGCGCGCCTGGTCGGCGATCGAGCGGGTGATGGCCTGACGGATCCACCACGTGGCATAGGTCGAGAACTTGTAGCCGCGGCGGTATTCGAACTTGTCCACCGCCTTCATCAGGCCGATGTTGCCTTCCTGGATCAGGTCGAGGAATTGCAGGCCGCGGTTGGTGTATTTCTTGGCGATCGAGATCACCAGGCGCAAGTTGGCCTCGGTCATTTCGCGTTTGGCCTTGCGCGCCTTCATTTCACCGGCCGCCATCTGGCGGTTGATGTTGCGCAAGTCCGGCAGCGGCAGCACTACGCGCGCTTGCAGGTCGATCAGGCGCTGTTGCAGCTCCTTGATGGTCGGGATGTTACGGCCCAGGATGGCGCTGTAGGCGTGGCCGGCGGCCACTTCGCCATCGACCCATTCCAGGTTGGTTTCATTGCCCGGGAATACTTTGATGAAGTGAGCGCGCGGCATGCCGCACTTGTTCACCGCCACGTCGAGGATTTGCTTCTCGATGTGGCGCACTTCGTCCACCTGGCCGCGCAGCGTGTCGCACAGCTTCTCGACCACTTTGGCGGTGAAGCGGATGCCCAGCAGTTCCGAGGAAATCGCTTCCTGCGCCTTGACGTAGGCCTTGGAGTTGTAGCCTTCCTTCTCGAAGGCGCGGCGCATCTTGTCGAATTGCAGGGAGATGGTGTCGAATTTATCCAGCGCAGCGTTTTTCATCGCTTCCAGCTGTTCGGCCGAGTAGCCGGCGGCAGCACCGGAAGCGCTGGCTTCTTCCTCTTCCTCTTCTTCCTCTTCCTCTTCTTCCTCTTCTTCTTCGTCCTCGTCGCTGGCGGCGGGCGCCGGCGCCGGTGGCGCATCTTCGTTATCGTCTACCAGACCGTCGACAATTTCGTCGATCTTGATCTCATCGGCACGGATGCGGTCCGACGCGGCGATAATTTCCGCAATCGTCACCGGGCAGGCCGAGATCGCCTGGATCATGTCCTTCAGGCCATCTTCGATGCGCTTGGCGATTTCGATCTCGCCTTCGCGGGTCAGCAGCTCGACCGAGCCCATTTCGCGCATATACATGCGGACCGGGTCGGTGGTGCGGCCGAAATCGGAATCGACGGTGGACAGCGCCGCTTCGGCAGCAGCCTCGGCTTCGTCATCGCTGGTCACGGTGGCGACATTGTCGGACAGCAGCAGCGTCTCGGCATCGGGCGCGTGCTCGTAGACGGCGATGCCCATGTCGTTGAAGGTGCCGATAATGCCTTCGATCGCTTCCGGATCGACGATATTGTCTGGCAGATGGTCGTTGATCTCGGCGTACGTGAGGAAGCCGCGTTCCTTGCCGAACTTGATCAGGGTCTTGAGTTTCTGGCGGCGGCGTTCGAGCTCTTCCTCGGTCGCTTCCGTATCCGACGAGAACGCATCTTTGAGCAGCGCTTTTTCCTTGGCCTTGCGGTCCTTGGCCTTGGCCTTGTCGACTGCCTTCAGTTCGGCGCGTTCGACCGCGTTGAGCGCGGCGACTTCGTCGTTCTCAGGTTGGAATTCTTTAGGTTTGCGCCCGCGCCGGCCCGGCACTTTGACCGAAGGCAACACGTAGCCCGACGTGTCGATGGCTGCCAGCGTGGCCGCGTCGGTGGTCTGGTTGACCGCCGGCGGATTGCTGGCAACACGCGTCTCCGGCTTGTCAGCCGTTTTAGCGGATTTTGCGCTCACTTTAGTCGGCTTTTCAGCCGCTTTGGATTCAGGTTTCTTGATTGGCACAGGCGCTTTCGATTACGGATAAAGTTTCGATCCTTAGATCACTACGTCTTCGAACTTGCCGACTACACAAGTCCGACAATACTACGACTTACTTACACCTGGGTCAGGCCGACCGCCCTCTATAGAACTCCAAGGAATTCTACTGCATCAGACACGTGCGCGGGGGCAAGAAACCGTGACTCGGTGAGATAGCAAACAGACTATTTGCTCAACCGTAGCTGGCCCTGGCCGCCGACACCCATCCTTCTGCGTCGATCAAGAGCCTAACTCACTGAAAACAAACACACTCTGAACAGAAAAACGATGCCAAAACATACAACACTTAGCGTTTTATTATAGCACGTCACTTTTCAATTTCCAGAGGGAAGACCGGTACTTCCCGCGTTGGAATAATGACAGAAACGTTACGCTACAAAACGAACAACAACTTAACGGGTGGGCAACTCCGCTTGCGCCTCGCGCAACAGCTGATCTTGCTGTGCGGTCAACTCGCGGTAGCGCACCCCAATCTCATCGGACGACAGCCCGGCCGCAAACAACTGGCTCAACTCATGCTTGAGCGCATCGTGCTTGACCTGGCGGATCGCCGCCCGCAATACCACGCGCTCGGTATCGCGCTCGGTCTCCGGTTCCTTGACGATTTCGGCGATGAGGCTGTCGTAATCGTCGCCCAGCGACTTCAGGTGCTGGGCAAAGGCGGCAAACGCCCCGCCCTCGCCCATCTCGCGCGCCGTCGCCACCAGCTGCGCCAGCCGCTCGGCCGATTCCTGGCCGAAGAAACTGAAGGCCGCCTGCGCCGCTGCGTCGATCTCCAGCGCCAGCGCCGGATGCGCCACCAGCACGCGCATGATTTGCAGCTCCAGCCCTTTCGGCTGCGGCCGGCCGCCACGTGGCGGCGCAATCTTGTTCAGCGCCACCGGCTTGGACAGCTCGAACAGCACCTCGATTTCCGACGGCGAAGTCTGCGTCAACTGCGCCAGTCCGCGCACGATCTGCAGGCGCAGCGCCGTCGGCGTCATCGCCTGCAACATCGGCTTGGCGTCGAACTGCGCGCGGGCGCGGCCTTCGAGACTGTTCATATCATGCTCGCCGCACGCTTCCTTGATCAGGAATTGCGACAGCGGCATCGCCTCGTAGATTTCCTGCTCGAACGCTTCCTTGCCGTGTTCACGCACATAGCTGTCCGGGTCGTGCTCGGTAGGCAAGAACAGGAACTTGATGGTCTTGTTGTCGGTCACATGCGGCAGGCACGCTTCCAGCGCGCGCCGCGCGGCGCGGCGGCCGGCCTTGTCGCCGTCGAAGCTGAAGATCACCGTGTCGGTCTGGCGCAACAGCTTCTGCACGTGATGGGTGGTGCAGGCGGTGCCCAGTGTCGCCACCGCTTGCGGGAAGCCCATCTGCGCCAGCGCCACCACGTCCATATAGCCTTCCGTCACCAGCACATAGCCGGCGTCGCGGATCGCCTGGCGCGCCTCGAACAAGCCATATAGCTCGAAGCCCTTTGAAAATAAAGGCGTTTCGGGAGAATTCAAGTATTTGGGTTCACCCTGATCCAGCACCCGGCCGCCGAAGGCGATCACCTGGCCCTTGGTATTGCGGATCGGGAACATGACGCGTTCGCGGAAGCGATCATAGCGCTTGCGGTTGCCGCCATCCTCGTCCACCTTGTCGATCACCAGGCCGGACTCGGCCAGCGCCACCACCTCGTAGTCGGGGAACACCGAACGCAGATTGTCCCAGCCGTGCGGCGCATAGCCGAGGCCGAAGCGGGCAGCGATTTCGCCGGTCAGGCCACGGCGTTTCAGGTAGGCGATGGCTTCCGGCGCGCTGCGCAGTTGCAGCTTGTAGAAGTCGGTGGCGCGCGTCATGGCTTCGGTCAGCGCCAGGCTCTGGGCCTGCATTTGCGCGCGTTGCGCCGGCGGAATCTTGTCATCCTGGTCCGGCACCACCATGCCGACGTTCTGCGCCAGCTCCTTGACGGCATCGACAAAGCCCATGCCCGAGTATTCGATCATGAAACCGATCGAGGTGCCATGGGCGCCACAGCCGAAGCAATGGTAAAACTGCTTGGTCGGGCTGACGGTGAAGCTGGGCGACTTCTCGTTGTGAAACGGGCACAGCCCCATGAAGTTCGCGCCGCCTTTTTTCAGCTGCACGTAACGGCCGACCACGTCGACGATATCGACGCGGTTCAGCAAATCGGCGATAAAAGATTGTGGTATCACTGGGCTGGACGGTCTCGGAGTGGATCAGACTATACCGCCGCCGCCGATGCGCCTTGATGCACATCAAACGGCGGCGGCGGTGTTGCTTACGCTGGGGTCAGCGCTTTCTTGACCAGGGCGGACACCACGGTCATATCGGCACGGCCGGCCAGCTTCGGCTTGACGATGCCCATCACTTTGCCCATGTCCTGCGGACCGGCGGCGCCCGAGGCGGCCACGGCAGCAGCCACTTCGGCGGCGATTTCCTCGTCCGACAGACCGGCAGGCATGTAGGTGACCAGCACGCTCAGTTCGGCTTTTTCGATATCGGCCAGGTCAGGACGGTTACCCGCTTCAAACTGGGTGATCGAATCCTTGCGCTGCTTGATCATTTTTTCCACGATGGCCACAACCTGCTCATCGCTGACTTCGATCTGCTCGTCCACTTCCTTGCGCTTGATGTCGGCCAGGATCAGGCGAATCGTCGCCAGACGACCGCTGTCCTTGGCGCGCATGGCGTTTTTCATGTCTTCGGTAATTTGTTCTTTCAAGCCCATGAGGTTTCCTTGAGAAAATGTGGCGGTGAAAAAGCGAAAACCCGCTGCGGACCAAGCCGGAGCGGGTATCTCTTAGATGCCGCTAAACACAACCGGCGTGTGCCAGGTTGGCCTGCGTAAGCAATCTTAGAAGAGTTTTTTCGGCAGCTGTTGGCTGCGAATGCGTTTGTAGTGACGCTTTACGGCTGCAGCCAGCTTGCGCTTACGTTCAGCCGTTGGCTTCTCGTAGAACTCGCGTGCACGCAGTTCGGTCAGCAGACCGGTTTTTTCGATGGTGCGTTTGAAGCGACGCATTGCGACTTCGAACGGCTCGTTTTCTTTAAGGCGAATAGTGGTCATGTAAAAATTCAAACCGTTGGAGGTTATAGGGAGACAGAGACTATAGCAGGTTTTTCTCAAAAATGGAAGCCATGGACTGTCGGGAACAGCCCGCCATGCGGCTTTCGCAGGAAAAACAACAACGTGCAGGCGCTCAGTATATCAGACCGCCTGTCCCGCCGCCACTCCAGACGCCCACGCCCACTGGAAGTTGTAGCCGCCCAGCCACCCGGTAACGTCGACCGCTTCACCAATGAAATACAGGCCCGGCACCTTGGTCGCCATCATGGTCTGCTGCGACAGTTCGCGGGTGTCGATGCCCCCGCGCGTAACTTCGGCCTTTTTGTAGCCTTCCGAGCCGTTCGGCGTCAGCGTCCACTGGTTGATCACGGCGCCCAGCTTGCGCAGCTGCGCGTCCGGCATGTCGGCCAGGCGGGCGTCCAGCGCAAAACCATGGGCCAGCAGCAAGCCTTCCGCCAGGCGCGTCGGCAGCCATTGCGACAACACATTGCCCAATTGCTTCTTGATGGTGCCCTTGCCTTCGATCAGCGTCGCGGCCAGATCCAGCTCCGGCAGCAGGTTGATGACGATCGGCGTGCCCGGCAGCCAGTACGAAGAAATCTGCAAGATCGCCGGGCCGGACAGGCCGCGGTGGGTGAACAGCAAATCTTCGCGGAAGCGCGCACCGGTCGGGTTGCGGCCTTTCAGCGAACCGGTCTCGACATTGACTTCCAACGCGATGCCGGCCATTTCCACGAACGGCGCCCACTGCTGCGGGTCGAAAGTCAGCGGCACCAGGGCCGGACGCGGCTCGACCATGCGCAGGTCGAACTGCTGGGCGATGCGGTAGCCGAAGTCGGTGGCGCCGATTTTCGGGATCGATAGGCCGCCGGTGGCGATCACCACGCTGGTCGCTTCGATCTCGCCGCTATCGGTCTGCAACACGAAACCTTGTTCGCCCTGCTCCACGCTCTCGACCTTGCACGGCATGCGCCAGTGGACGTCGCCGCCGGCGCACTCGTCCTTGAGCATCTCGATGATCTGCTCGGCGGACTCGGTGCAGAACAGCTGGCCCTTGTGCTTCTCGTGGTAGCCGATGCGGTGGCGTTTGACCAGCGCGACGAAATCGGCCGGCGTGTAGCGCGACAAGGCGCTTTTGCAGAAATGCGGATTTTCCGACAGGAAGTTGGCCGGGCCGGCGTTCACATTGGTGAAGTTGCAGCGGCCGCCGCCGGAGATGCGGATTTTCTCGGCCAGTTTGGTGGCGTGGTCAATCAGCACCACGCGCAGGCCGCGCTGGGCGGCAGTGGCCGCGCACATCATGCCGGCCGCGCCTGCGCCGATTATCGCTACATCAAACTTTGCCATGGGATTCCCGTCGTTTCAGTGAAGGGGCGAGATTCTACTCTATCGGCTCGCTCACATGCTGGCGCGAGGCCACCGTCCGCGCCACCAGCAGGCATTGCGCCACCTGTTCGGCGATCGGCGGCGGCACCGGCACGTCGCCGTTCAGCACCGACTGTATCCATGCCGCCGTGGTCGCCGCATTCTTATTTTCCGGCAGCAGCGGCAGTTCGCCGACCAGCGTTTGCTTCGGCACCAGCGTGGTGCGCAGGCCACCGTGGAACCAGTCGATCTGCTGCGCCTTGTTGGCGTTGGCCACCGTCTCGCCTTCCGTACCGCGCATCAGGAAGGCATCGCCGCGCTCGTGCAGCGCCGCCGTGGTGAAGTATTCACCCAGCATTTCCAGGTATTCCGGATGGGTGTACGACACCAGCCGCAGCGCCGGACCGGCAAACGGCTGCATGATCTTGACCAGCGTGTGGGTCGAGTTGCGCACGCCCAGCTTGCGGCGCAGCGACAGCAGGTACGCCAGCTTGGGCGCCATGGTGTCGATGGTGATGAAGGCCGGTTTGCCCTGCGACATGGCCTCCTCCGCCTCCGAGCGGTGACGCGCCGTCACCACGCCCAGCTCGGCCAGCACTTCGGCCGACGCCACTCGTCCCAGGTCGGTGGCGACGCCGTGCAACAGCACCGGCACACCCTCGCGTGCCAGCAGCAGGGCCAGCAGCGGCGTCAGGTTGGCCATCTTGCGCGCGCCGTTGTACGACGGAATCGACACCGGCGCAAACTGGCCCGGCGGCGCGTTGAACGGTTCAAATGATGCCTCGGCCGCGTCGAGGAAGCCGGCGATCTCGTCCACCGACTCGCCCTTGATGCGCATCGACAGCAAAATACCGCCCAGTTCCAGGTCGGAAACCCGGCCGTCCAGCATGGCCTGGTACAAATTATGGGCGTCGTCGCGGCTCATGCTGCGGGCGCCGTCCTTGCCGCGGCCGATTTCTTTGATGAAGCGCGCGGCGGGGAAAGGTTCGGTATGAATAATGGTCATGGCAGCAAGCTTAAACCACTGGCGCGCATTTCGGCTACACTATCTGTCCCCAGAAATAAAACCATTGTAGAGATCATGATTTCCCCAGACATTGAAAACGTCAACGTCACCTCGTTTGCTCCGATGCCGTCGCCGGAAGCCTTGCATAGCAAGCTGCCGCTGACCGATCTGGCCTCCGAGACCGTGATGCAGGGCCGCGAAGCCCTGCGCAACATCATCGACCGCCAGGACAAGCGCCTGTTCGTGGTCGTCGGCCCATGCTCGATCCACGACCCGGTAGCCGGTCTGGACTATGCGCGCCGCCTGAAGGCGCTGCAGGCCGAAGTGGCCGACACCATGCTGCTGGTGATGCGCGTGTATTTCGAAAAGCCGCGCACCACCACCGGCTGGAAGGGGTATATCAACGATCCCGACATGGACGATTCGTTCCGCGTCAACGTCGGCATGGAAAAGGCGCGCCAGTTCCTGCTGGACGTGTGCGAACTGGGCCTGCCGACCGCCACCGAGGCGCTCGACCCGATTTCGCCTCAATACCTGGGCGACCTGATCGCCTGGACCGCCATCGGCGCCCGTACGACTGAATCGCAGACCCACCGCGAGATGTCGTCCGGCCTGTCGACCCCGGTCGGCTTCAAGAACGGCACCGATGGCGACATCAGCATCGCCGTCAACGCCATCCTGTCGTCGGCGCACCCGCACTCTTTCCTGGGCATCAATGCGCAGGGCAATGTGTCGATCGTGCGTACCCGCGGCAACGCCTACGGCCACGTGGTGCTGCGCGGCGGCGACGGCCGTCCGAACTACGATTCGGTGTCGATCGCGATCGCCGAGCAGGCGCTGGCCAAGGCCAAGCTGCCGGCCAACCTGGTGGTCGATTGCTCGCACGCCAACAGCTACAAGAAACCGGAACTGCAACCGCTGGTGATGGCGGACGTGATCCATCAAATCGTCCAGGGCAACAAGTCGCTGGTCGGCGTGATGATCGAGTCCAACATCGTCGGCGGCAACCAGAAGATCCCGGCCGACCTGAGCCAGCTGAAGTACGGCTGCTCGGTCACCGACGGCTGCATCGACTGGGACACCACCGAGCAGATGCTGCGCGACGCGCACAAGCAACTGCTGGGCCGTCCATAAGCACTCAGTAGCAGTAGGCCACCAGGCTGGTGGCCACGCCAAACGTCCCCGCCAGCGCCGCCTCGGCCTTGCTGGCCGGGGCGCTCAGTTCTTCCAGGTCCAGATAGACCCGGCAATTCTCCACCTTCACCGAATACCGGCGCGCGCCACTGAAGCGGGCATCGGCGCCCTGGCATTCCAGCACCGCATGCACGCTTTCCTCATCGGAGCGGTATAGCGCCACGCCCGGCAACTCTTGCCAGCCCAGCCCGCGCGGCACCAGGCGCACGCCGCCGTCAAGGGGCACTTCCTTCACTTTGCAGATCAATTTCCATTGTGCGGACATGGTTTCCTCCTACGCTTTGCCTACTTTATAAGCAAAAGCGATGCCACGAAAAAACGCCCGAATTTCTGTCCATTTGGCAAAATTCCGCACCCGGCCAGTGCGGTGTGGCGCAGTGCTGGTGCATGCTTGCACGCACTTTCCTTTACAATGGCGGATTCCCCTTTAGACTTGTGCTGCTTCCATGATCGTTCTTGGCGTTGAATCTTCCTGTGACGAAACCGGCCTGGCGTTGTATGACACGCAACACGGCCTGCTGTCCCACGCCCTGCACTCGCAGGTCGCCATGCACGAAGAATACGGCGGCGTGGTGCCGGAACTGGCCTCGCGCGACCACATCCGCCGCGCCATCCCGCTGCTGACGCAAACGCTGGCCGGCGCCGGCAAGACGCTGGACGACATCGACGCCATCGCCTACACCCAAGGCCCGGGCTTGGCCGGTGCGCTGCTGGTCGGCTCCTCCGTGGCATGCAGCCTCGGCCTGGCGCTGGACAAGCCGGTGCTGGGCGTCCATCACCTGGAAGGCCATTTGCTGTCGCCGCTGCTGGCCTCGGAGCCGCCGGAATTCCCGTTCATCGCGCTGCTGGTGTCGGGCGGCCATACGCAACTGATGCGGGTGGACGGCGTCGGCCAGTACACGCTGCTGGGCGAAACGCTGGACGATGCGGCCGGCGAAGCCTTCGACAAGTCGGCCAAACTGCTGGGCCTGGGTTATCCGGGCGGCCCGGCGATTTCGCGTCTGGCCGAGTTCGGCGACCCGCTGGCCTACAAGCTGCCGCGTCCGATGATGCACACCAAGGATTTCAACTTCAGCTTCTCCGGCCTGAAAACGGCGGTGCTGACGGTGGTGAAGAACCACGAAGAGAAAGTCGTTGCCAA
Organism: Duganella levis; assembly: GCF_009857605.1. Taxonomy (GTDB): domain Bacteria; phylum Pseudomonadota; class Gammaproteobacteria; order Burkholderiales; family Burkholderiaceae_D; genus Rugamonas; species Rugamonas levis. Next base: position 10,969 of record NZ_WWCT01000013.1, read on the forward strand.
CATCTGCGAGCAGGACAAGGCCAACATCGCCCGTGGTTTCGTCGATGCGATTGTGGAAGTGTTGACGGCGAAGTGTGTCTCGGCGCTCAAGCACACCGGCCTGAAGCGGCTGGTGATTGCCGGCGGCGTCGGCGCCAATGCGCAGCTGCGCGCCTCGCTGAACGCGGCGGCGGCCAAGAAGAAATTCAAGGTCTACTATCCTGAGCTGGAATTCTGCACCGACAACGGCGCGATGATCGCCTTCGCTGGCGCGCGTCGCTTGATGATCAATCCAGACGCGGCCAAGAAGGATTACTCGTTCAACGTGCGGCCACGCTGGCCGCTCGACGAGCTGAAAGTAATTTAAGCCTGGGCGAACGCCATGCCGGCTAGCACGGCAAGGCCGACCAGCGGAATCAGGTACTTGGCTTTGCCCTTGCTCAAGCTCACGCCACGCGCGGCGATGCGCTCGCTGCGCAGACGATGTTCGTCAACTGGCGACTCATGCGCCACGGTTTTATTGTCTTTTTCAGTTACGGTATTCATAACAGCCTCCATGTGAATCGATCATCGTCCTTTCTGGAGGGCAATGCAATTGTTGTGCCAACCAAATAGGCAGTAAGTCGCCTAGTCAGCTCGATTCTAGGCGCTTTTGTGGTGAACTTGCCACACGATATAACGTTTCTGGCACTAAAACCGTGCACAAACACACACTATCTTGCTTTGGCCGCATTGACAGCCCGCCGCTGCCCTTGCAGCCGTGGCGGCGCGTGTTCCGCCACATAATCGATGAAATGCCGCACCCTTAGCGGCATCTGGGTGCGCTGCTGGTAGTACATAAACACGCCGTTGTTGACCGTGATGGTCGGCGTCAACAACGGCACCAGCGCGCCGCTGGCCAATTCCTGCTCGATCATGAACACCGGCACCTGGCCGATGCCAACGCCGCTGAGCACCGCCATCAACTCGCCTTCCACCGTATTGAAACTGGCCACCGCCGGCACATCCTGGTAGACGGTAGCGCCGTCCACATGGAATTCCCACGGCAACAGGCGGCCGGTGTTCGGCTGGCGGAAGCCGGTGCAGCGATGCCCGGCCAGATCGGCCACGCGCTTCGGCGTGCCATGTTGCGCCAGATAGGCCGGCGACGCGCAGGTTAGCAGCGTGATCTCGCCCAGCTTGCGCGAGATGAGGTTGCGCTCGGGCGGACTGCCGGCGCGGAAGCCGACGTCGATCTTGTTTTCCACCAGATCAGTGAAGTGGTCATCCAGTTGCAAATCGAAATGCGCGCCGGGATAGAGTTGCTGGAAACCCTGCAACAGCGGCACGATGATGGCGTTGCCGATCGACGTTGGCGCCACCAGCCGGATCAGGCCATCGACTTCCAGCCGGCTGCTCTGCACCTGTTCCAGCGCCTCGTCCAGCAGCCGCAGGCCGGGATTGGCCAGCTCGAACAGCCGCGTGCCGTCGTCGGTCAGACTGAGGCTGCGCGTGGTGCGATGAAACAGCCGCACGCCCAGATGCTCCTCCAGCTGCCGCACCGCTTTGCTGACCGCCTGCGGCGTCAATCCGGCCTCCACCGCAGCCTGGCTGAAGCTCTTGGCGCGCACCACGCCGATGAACAAACTGATGACCCGCGCTTTATCCATGCATTTTCATTTACAACTAAAAGGTGAAAATCAAACAGCTTTCCTATGGCTAGTGTAGCAGGTGACGGAAGCCTAAACTGGCCTTCATCAACTCACACACCGAAAGGAAATCATCATGAATAGCACTGCACAAAAAGTATGGTTCATCACCGGCGCATCGCGCGGCTTCGGCGCTCTGACCGCACAAAAAGCGCTGGAACGCGGCGACCTGGTGGTGGCCACCGCGCGCGATCCGCAAACCGTCATCGCCGCGCTGGGCGAGCATCCCAACCTGCTGGCGCTGCGGCTGGACGTCAAGCTGGAAGCGCAGACCATCACCGCCGCGCAGCAGGCCGTGACGCGCTTCGGCCGCATCGATGTCCTGGTCAACAACGCCGGCTACGGCCTGCTGGGCGCGGTGGAAGAAGCTAATGCCGAGGAAGTACGGGCACTGTACGAAACCAACGTCTTCGGCCTGCTCAACGTCACCCGTGCAGTGCTGCCGGTGATGCGCCGCCAAGGCAGCGGCCATGTGATGAACATTTCGTCGGTGGGCGGCTACGCGTCGTATCCCGGCTGGGGCGTGTACTGCTCGACCAAGTTTGCGGTGGAAGGCTTGAGCGAAGCCATGTCGGCCGAGCTGGCGCCGCTGGGCATTCATGTCACGGTGGTGGAACCGGGTTTCTTCCGCACCGACTTCCTGGATGCGTCGTCACTAGTGGCGATGCGTAGCCAGATCGACGCCTACAGCGGCACGGCCGGCGCCACGCGTGAATTTGCGGCGGGCGCCAATCACACCCAGCCCGGCGATCCGGCCAAGCTGGCCAGCGCCCTGCTGCAACTGGCCGACAGCGCCACGCCGCCGGTACGCCTGCAACTCGGCTCGGACACGGTGCAGCGCGTGCGCGCCAAGAACCAGTTCGTCGAGCAGGAGATGACGCAATGGCTCGACGTCGCCCTCTCTACCGACCGTGACGACGCGGTGAAGCAGGCCGCCTAAAACAAGTCGGCACGCGGATAGCCCCATGCCGGCACGCCCGATGGGCATGGGGCCGGCGTAATATGCAGCGTGGTGAAGTTACCGCGCGGCGTGCTGGCAAAGCGATAGTCGGACAACGCGTCCTTCGCCAACTCCGGCATGCGGCCGAAGCGCAACCACGCATCGGCTTCGCAGTTGGACGCCTTCAGCGCGCGCAATTGCGACAGGCTGGCATCCGCGCTACCGTGTTGCAGCACCCCCGCTCCCAGCGCCTGCGCCGGCTTCTTCTCCACCAGTCCTGCGGGACAAGCCGCAGGCGCCAGCCAGTCCGGCGCGATGCTGGCAACGCCGCGCCGCAAGCGATAGCGGTCTGCCGCCGGATTGCTCTCCACGCTGGCGTAGGCCCAGCACAAAGGCTGCGAAGGAAACGCCGTCATCGCCACATCCAGCATGCGCGACGCAGGGTCGATGCGCTGCAAGTCAGCGGTAATTTGCGCTCGGCCGATATGCGACGCCACGCCCTGCACCGCGATAAAGCCAACGCTGATCCCCAGCGCCAGCAGCAGGCCGCCGCGTCCCTGTGGGCCGGAACGCATTTGCGCCCAGCCGCACACCAGACCAATCACAAACAGCGCCACCAGCGACGGCCAGCCCAGATAGCCGAACGCCGTAAACGCCACCAGCGCCGCAACCAGCAGCGCCAGCCCGGCGATGCGCAAGCCGCGCCAGCGCATGATCAGCGCCATCGGCACCGCAATCGCCACCCAGAACAACGGCTCGACGATAAACACCATATCGCCATACAGCCAGCGCGCATCAAGCGGATACCACGGATGCAGGCCATACGAATTGGTGTAGTCCATCAGCAGATGCAGCGCAAAGCCGATGCCGATACTCAGTGCAAGCCCCAGCCTAGCCGTGCGACTGGCCGCCAGCAGCCTGCGCGCCGACGGCCAGCATAACCACAGCAATGCCGCCAGCAGTAACGCCTGCGGCACCGCCCACGCCACCGTATGCGTGTGGCCGCGATGATTCAGCAGATAACCCAGCGGATCGGGTAGCAGCTTGGTCAGGAACAGATCCAGATCGGGAAAATTGCTGGCCAGCGGGCAAGCCACCAGTAGCAGTCGATGCCGAACGCGCTGCGCCACGGTGTCCGCTTCCGCCGGCAGGCTGCGATGTACTACCTCGCCAACGCCAAAACCGATAATGCTATGGGTGATGTTATCCATCCGAGTCCGGGGCAAGCAGCTGTTGCAGCCGCTGTGGGTAGTGGTTAAGAAAATCGCGCGTGATCGCGTAGTGCTCCGTGTCTTCGTAAGTCACCTCGGTGAGGCCGGTGCCGTCGAACAGCATGATCTTCGCGTTGGGATACGCCAGCAGAATCGGCGAGTGGGTGGCGATGATGAACTGCGAATCCTGCTGCACTAGCTGGTCAATCACGCGCAGCGCCGCCAACTGGCGATTGGGCGACAGCGCCGCCTCCGGCTCATCCAGCAGATACAGGCCATGGCCGCGAAAAGTATTCAGCAGCACCGACATGAACGCCTCGCCATGCGAACGCGCATGCAGCGAATCGCCGCTGGACGCGCCGCGACCGTAATATTGATCCATGCGCGTGGCGACATTATGGAAGCTCTCGGCGCGGAAGAAGTAGCGGTCGCGCGGCGTCTTGAAGCTCTTGGACAGCCGCAGCGACTGGAACAGCGGCGACGCCTCCTGCGCCGTGTTCAGGTTGCTGACATTGCGGCTGCCGCCATCGATGCTGAAGCCCAGCGCCAGCGCGATCGCTTCCAGCAGCGTCGATTTACCGGCGCCGTTCTCGCCGATGAAAAAGGTCACGTCCGGATGAAAATCCAGCGATGACAAATCGCGCACCGCCGGCACGCGATAAGGGTGGCGCTCCCAATCCACATCGTCACCGAACAGCGCGGTGATCCTTTGCAGATAGGGCCTGGCCTGCAATCCCACTAGCGCTGCACCTCGACGCCGCGCCAGAACGCCACGTGGTCCTTGATCTGCGCCGCCTTCTCGGAAGGCTCCGGGTAGTACCACGCGGCGTTTTCGTTGACCTTGCCGTTGACGTTGAGCGAGTAGTAGCTGGCCAGTCCCTTCCACGGACAGCGCGAGGTGTGGCTGCTGTCCTGCAGGTACTCGCGCTTCACGCTCGACGGCGGGAAGTAGACATTGTTCTCAACGATTTCAACCTCGTCGTCATTCGCCTGCGCGATGACGACGCCATTCCAGCTAGCGGTAGGCATGACCAGTCTCCTTTATGTAGTGCCGCACTCCACGCGATTGCGGCCGCCGTGCTTGGCGCGATACAGCGCGGTGTCGGCCTGCCGCAGCAGGCTTTCCGCATCATCGATTTCCATGTGATCGAACGAGCCCACGCCCAGGCTGGCCGTGATGTGTAGCGGCCGCGTGCCGGCGTAGTGCACCTGCGCCTCGATCTTGGCGCGCAGCGCTTCGGCGAACTTGCAGGCGCCGTCCAGCGGCGTATTCGGCAGGATCACGCACAGCTCCTCGCCGCCGTAGCGGCCGGGTATGTCGATCACCCGCACGTTATCGCGCAGCAGCCGGCCCAGCGCGGTCAACACCTGGTCGCCCACGGCGTGGCCATGGTCGTCGTTGACCTTCTTGAAGTGATCGAGATCGATCATCACCGCCGACAGCGGCGCGCGGAAACGCTTGGCGCGCGCGGTTTCAAACTTCAGGCGGTGCAGCAGCGAGCGGCGGTTGTGCAGGCCCGTCAGATCGTCGGTGGTGGCCAGCAGCTCCAGCTCGCGCACCGTCGCCGACAGCGTTTTTTCGTTGGCGCGCAGTTCGATCAGCGCCATCACCTGGCGCGCCAGCTTGACCAGCATGGCGCGCTTGTCGGCGCTCAGGCCACCCGGCTTGGTATCCAGCACGCACAAGGTGCCGATGGCGAAACCGTCCGACGACGTCAGCGCCACGCTGCTGTACATGCGCATGAACGGCGCGCTGACCGTCAGCCGCATGGTGGTGGTGCGCGGGTCCAGCCGCAGGTCGGGGATTTCGGTGGCGGCATCGCCCAGCACCGCCAGCGAGCAGTAGCTCTCGCCGCGCGGCAGTTCGCCCATGTGCATGCCGGCGCAGGACTTGATCCACACGCGCTCGGCGTCCACCAGCGAAATGAAAGCGTAAGGCACCTCGCAGATTTTGGTCGCCAGCTCGGTGAGGAAGCTGAAGTCTTCGCAGGCGGGAGTATCGAGGATGTGATAGCGGTGCAGCGCGGCCAGGCGGAAATTGTCGGCCGGCGAGTGGGCGGTGATCAGCGTGTGTACTTTTTCTTCGGCCAGCATGGGCTTCCCTGGGTGGTAACGACGTGTTCTTTACCCAAGGAGTTTATAGCAAAACAAGACCGGTGGGAGCGCTCCCTCCCACCCGGCAGGTACTTTTTATGCCGATTTGGCCATAATCTCGCGCAGCGCTTTTTCAAACACCCCCGCCGGCTGGCCGCCGGAGATCAAGTGGCGCTCGTTGATGATCACGGCCGGCACCGAGTTGATGCCGTGACGGTGGAAGAATTCCTCCGCCTCGCGCACCTCGGCCGCATACTCGTTCGAATGCAGCACCTTGCGCGCCGCCTCCTTGTCCAGTCCCACTTCGCCGGCCACGTAGATCAGCACCTCGTGCGCGCTCGGGTCCAGACCCTGCGTGAAGTAGGCCTTGAACAGCCCTTCCTTCAGCGCCTTCTGCTTGCCTTCCAGCCCGGCCCAATGCAGCAGGCGGTGGGCGTCGAAGGTGTTGTAGATGCGGGCGCGCTTGTCCATCGCGAAGTCGAAGCCGACATCGGCGCCGCGCGAACGGATCATCTCGCGCGCCTGTTGCTGCTGCTCCGGCGTCGAACCGTATTTCTCGGTCAGGTGCTCGGTGATGTCCTGGCCTTCCGGCGGCATCGCCGCATTCAGCTCGAACGGCTGGAAGTGGATCTGCACTTCCGCGTCATCGCCGATGGCGGCCAGCGCCTGGTTCAGCGAACTCAGGCCGATCGCGCACCATGGGCACGAGACGTCCGAGACGAAATCAATTTTTATTGGAGTTGCCATGTTTGCCTTTCGATTTGCTGCCGATGCGGCTTTCTTTACCCGCGATCAGATTCGAGATATTTTTGCTGTGACGGAATACCAACAGCACGCTCATGATGAACACGGCGGCCAGCTGCGGCTCCACGCCAAACAATAAACCATAATAGAACGGCGCGAAGATCGCTGCCACCAGCGCCGCCAGCGACGAATAGCGGAAGGCGAACGCCACCACGGCCCACGTCACCAAGGTGGCGACGCCCAGCCAGACATTCAAGCCCAGCAGCACACCGGCCGCCGTCGCCACGCCCTTGCCGCCGACAAAGCGGAAGAACACCGGCCACAAATGGCCGAGGAACACGGCAATCGCCACCAGCGCGATGGTTGCATCGCCGACATTCAGGCGTTCCTGGAAATGCAGCGCCAGCCACACCGCCAGCCAGCCTTTGACGGCGTCGCCGAGCAAGGTGACGATGGCGGCCGCTTTATTGCCGCTGCGCAACACATTGGTGGCGCCGGGATTTTTCGAACCGTAGGTGCGCGGATCGGCCAGGCCGAACAACTTGCTGCTGACAACGGCAAATGAGATCGAGCCGATCAGGTAGGCGGCTACGGTCATCCAAACTGTATTCATCTTTTCCTCTAGTTATCGTTCTGGGCCCACATTAACGGGGCCGCTGAATATACAGCCTTACTCGGCCAGTGCGCAACGCACCGGCTTGGCATTGAGCAGCTCGGTCAGCACCTGCGGCGCGATGCCGACCAGGTAACCGCGCCGCCCACCATTGATATAAATCGTTTCCAGCGCAAGAATGCTATCCTCTACATACACCGGCATGGTTTTCTTGGTGCCGAACGGCGAAGTGCCGCCGATCATGTAGCCGCTGTGGCGCGACGCCACTTCCGGCTTGCACGGTTCGACGGACTTGCAGCCGATGTTGCGGGCCAGGTTCTTGGTGGAGACCTTGCAATCGCCGTGCATCAGCACAATTAAAGGTTTAGCGGCCTCGTCTTGCATCACCAGGGTCTTGACCACGTGATGTTCGTCGACGCCCAGTTCGCGCGAGGACACACCGGTGCCGCCGTGCTCCTCGTAGTTGTACGGGTGCTCGGAGAACGCCACCTTGTGCTTGCGCAGTAGTTGAGTGGCAGGGGTTTCGGAGATATGCTCTTTTTTAGCCATGGTGCGATCGGAGTTGTTCATTATGCAGCAGGAAATTCGCTTTGCTACTTTCAATGTTTGCAATCTTTCCCAGCCTGGGGCGAAATTGTACGACAATCTGGCGCCCCTGACCGAGGCCGAGTATGAAGCGAAAGTCGCCTGGACGGCGCAACAGCTGGACCAGCTCGACGCCGATGTCATCGGCTTGCAAGAAATTTTCTCGCTCGACGCGCTGCGCGATGTGCTGGCCCACAGCCGCCGCTACCGCGAGGCCACGCTCACCGGCTTCACGCCGCCGCCCGATCCGGCCACCGGCCTGCCGCGCATGACGCCGGAACTGGCGCTGATTTCGCGCCTGCCGCTGGCGGCGCCGGCCCAGGCTTACATCATGTTCCCGGATGGCATTGCCCTGCCCGACGGCCACCGCGACGCCGACCGCTTCGCCCGCGCGCCGCTGCACGCGCAGGTAATGCTGCCGGACGAACGGATTGTCGACGTCATCGTGGTCCACCTCAAGTCCAAGCGGCCCGACTACAGCAGCGGCGACACCGGCGATGACCCGATGCTGCACGCGCAGGCCAACCTGCGCTCGCTGATCCGGCGCGGCACCGAGGCGGTGGCGCTGCGCTCGCTGCTGAGCGCGATGGACAAAGGCCCGCGCCGGCCGCGCGTGGTGCTCGGCGATTTCAACGACACCGTGGACGCAGTGACCACTCACATCGTCATGGGCGCCGGCGCCGCCTGCGAGCCGGGCGAGGAATTGCACGGCCAGTTGTTCGACAGCCGCCAGATCCAGTCAGGCCGCGAACGCCGGCGCGACAGCGGCTACACCATCGCCCACGACGGCCGCCACGCCACCATCGACCACGTGCTGGTGTCGGAGGAATTCCATCCGGCCTCGCGCCATGCGATCGGCGAAGTGGCCGAGGTGACCTACCTCAACGAGCATCTGGCGCTGGCCACGCCGGCCGCCTCCGACCACGGCCAGGTGCTGGTCAGTCTGCGGCTGTACTAAGTCACCCACGCTATTCTGCATTTCAGCCGTGCTTTTGCACGGCTTATCGCATTTTTCTGGCCCCTGCCCATGAAACTACATAAAGTGGCAAGGTGCGCAAACCTCTTCAGGCCAGAAAAACGATATGAGACTAGAAACTTTACCCCCACAAACGCAGCCTACCGTCCGCACCCGGCGCTGGCGCACGCCGGCGGCCATCCTGATTGTGGTGGCACTGGCCGGCGGCGGCTGGACCGTCTTGCGCAGCAAACCGGAAGCCGCGCCCGCCCCTGCCACCGCCGCAGCCAAGGAAAAGAAAGACATCTTCGAACTGTCGAGCGGCGACGTCGCCGCCGTCAGCTCCCGATCATTGGCGGTCAGCTTGCCCTTGTCCGGCTCGCTGGCGCCCCTGAGTTCCGCCACCATCAAGTCGAAGGTGTCGGGTGTGGTGGAAGCGACGACTTTGCAGGAAGGCATGGCGGTGCACGCCGGCCAAGTGCTGGCCCGCGTCGACCAGGCCGACCTGCGCGCGCGCCTGCAACAGCAGCAAGCCCAACTGGACGAGGCGCAAGCCAAGCTGGCCATGGCCAACAAAAATGAGACCAACAGCCAGGCGCTGCTCAAGCAAAAATACATCTCGCAAAACGCCTACGATTCCACCCAGAATTCGGTCGACCTGGCGCGCGCTTCGGTCAAGTCCGCCAGCGCCATGGTGGAGCTGGCCCGCATCGCCCTCAACGACGGCGTGATCAAGGCGCCGATCGATGGCGTGATCAGCAAGCGCCACGTGCAGGCCGGCGAAAAGCTGGCGCTGGACATGCCCGTCTACAGCATCGTCAACCTGGCGGAAATGATTTTGGAAGCGCAAGTGCCGGCCTCGGAAATCCCGCGCATCAAAGTCGGCCAGGACGTCAAATTCCGCGTCGAAGGCTACGCCCTGCGTGACTTCCACGGCAAGGTGGCGCGCATCAATCCGGCCACCGAAGCCGGCTCGCGCGCCATGCTGGTCTACATCGCCGTACCGAACGGCGACAACGCGCTGCGCGCCGGCATGTTCGCCAAGGGCAGCATCGTCACCGACCGCTCCGCCGTGGCGCCGATCGTGCCGCTGGCCGCCGTGCGCAGCGACAAGGACGGCAAGCACCTGGTCTACAAAGTGGAACAGGGCAAGCTGGTGGCGCAGCCGGTCAAGATCGGCCTGCGCAACGAAGATGAAGGCTATGCCGAAGTGACCGAAGGCCTGCAGCAAGGCGCCAACGTCATCGTCTCGCGGCTGGACAACCTGAAGCCCGGCGCCGCCGTCAAGCTGCCGGCCGCCGCTAGCGGTAGCGACGCGCCGCCATCGGCCCAGGCCAAGGCCGCTGAACCGACGAAGGGCTGATTATGTGGATCACTAAAGTCAGCATCCAGAACCCGGTGTTCGCCACCATGGTGATGGTGGCGCTGATGGTATTGGGGCTGTTCTCGTATCGCGGCCTCGGGCTGGAAGCCATGCCCAACATCAGCATTCCCGGCGCCGCCATCGAGGTGAATTACCCGGGCGCCTCGCCGGAAGCGGTGGAGAACGACATCACCCGCCCGATCGAAGAAGCGGTCAACACCGTCAGCGGCATCAAGACGCTGCGCGCCAACTCGTGGGAAGGCCGGGCCGGCGTCTACGTCGACTTCGAACTGTCGACCGATATGGACCGCGCCATGCAGGATTTGCGCGACAAGGTGGCGCAGGTGCGGCCGCGCTTCCCGCGCGAAGCCAAGGACCCGTTCATCGTCCGCTTTGAAGGCGAGAACGCGCAACCGATCGCGCAGATCGGCCTGACCGCCAGCGAGCACTCGCTGCGCGACCTGTCGACCATCGTCGACCAGGTGGTCGCCAAGCGCTTCCAGGGCGTGGCCGGCGTCGGCCAGGTGCGCACCAACGGCATGGCGGCGCGCCAGATCCTGATCCAGCTGCGCCCCAACGATCTGACCGCGCAGGCGGTCGGCGTCGACGAAGTGCTGAACGCGATCCAGAACACCAACACCAACCTGCCGGCCGGCTTCATCAGCTACGGCGCCAGCGAGCGCCTGGTGCGGGTGGAAGGCAAGATGAAAGACCCGCGCGACTTCAACAAGATCATCGTGGCGCGCCGCGCCAACGGCCCGGTCTACCTGGAACAGGTGGCGACAGTGGAAGACGGCGCCCAGGAAGAACTGTCGATCTCGCGCATCAACGGCCAGCGCGCCGTCACGCTGGATATCACCAAGGTGCAGGACGCCAACGTGGTCGAAGTGGGCCGCCGCATCCAGCAAGTGGCAGCCGATCTGAAGAAGACGCTGCCGGCCGATATCAAGCTGGAAGTGCTGAACGACGAATCGCTGAAAGTGCAAAGCCAGCTCGACAACGTCAAGGAGACGATCATCGAAGGCGCGGTGCTGACCATGGTGATCGTGTTCTTCTTCCTGCACTCGTGGCGTTCGACCATCATCACCGGCCTGACGCTGCCGATTTCGGTGATGGCCAGCTTTATCGCCATGAAGGCGTTCGGCTTCACGCTCAACTTCCTGACGCTGATGGCGCTGTCGCTGTGTATCGGCCTGCTGATCGACGACGCCATCGTGGTGCGCGAGAACATCGTGCGCCACCTCGGCATGGGCAAGAACCACCGCAAGGCGGCCGAAGACGGCACCAACGAAATCGGCCTGGCGGTGATGGCCACCACCTTTGCGATTGTCGCCGTATTCATCCCGGTGGCCTTCATGGACGGCATCATCGGCCGCTTCTTCCTGCAATTCGGCATTACGGTGGCGGTGGCGGTGATGGTGTCGCTGTTCGTGTCGTTCACGCTGGACCCGATGCTGTCGTCGGTGTGGCCGGACCCGGTGCAGGACCGCTTCAAATACCTGCCGTGGCTGGGCCGCTTCATGCACTGGCTGGAAGGCGGTGTCGAATGGCTGCACGTGGTGTACGGCAAAGTGCTGGCGCTGGCGCTGCGCTGGAAGAAAATGACGCTGCTGCTGGCCTTTGCGCTGTTTGCCGGCAGCATCCTGCTGGTGCCGAAAATCGGCGGCGAGATGATGCCGGAGCAGGACAACGGCTGGGTCAACTTCATGATCAAGACGCCGGTCGGCTCCAGCCTGGAATACACCGACAACAAGATCCACCAGGTGGAAGACGCGCTGAAGGCATTCCCGGAAATCGCCAGCGTCAACGCCGTGATCGGCACCTGGGACGGCCGCAACACCGCCCAGCTCGACATGAAGCTGCTCGACCGCAAGCTGCACAAGCGCCGCACCCAGCAGCAGATGGAAGCGGCGATCCGCGCGCGCCTGAGCCAGATCGCCGGCATCACGCTGTCGATGGGCCAGAAACCGATTTTCATCGCCATCCTCGGCACCGACGAGGGCAAGCTGGACGACGTGGCGCACCGGCTGATGGACAAGATGCGCAAGATCAAGGGCATCGCCGACCTGGAGTACAGCCAGGAAGGCGCCAACCCGTCGACCAACATCAAGATCAACAACGAGCTGGCCAGCGACCTCGGATTGACCACGCAGCAGATCGGCGCCGCGCTGCGGCCGTTCGTGGCAGGCGACACCACCTCGCACTTCCTGGCGTCGGATGGCCAGAACTACGACGTCAACGTGCAGCTGCCGAAATCCGGCCGCCAGAAGGTAACCGACCTGGCCGACCTGTCGCTGGCGTCGAGCAAGCTGGGCCCGGATGGCCGGCCGATCATGGTGCCGCTGCGCCAGGTGGTGGAATTTGTGCCGGCCTTCAGCCCGCAGGTGCTCAAGCGCCAGGCGCTGCAACGCCGGGTGGCGGTGTACGCCAGTACCGAGGGCCGTCCGGGCGGCGACGTCGACAGCGACGTCAAGAAGGTCATGAAGGAAATCGAACTGCCGGCCGGCGTGCGCTTCGACGTCGGCGGCAATGCGCAGAGCATGGCGGAATCGATGAACTCGGCCATGGTGGCGCTGGGCATCGCGGTGATCTTCATCTACCTGGTGCTGGCCTCGCAGTTCGGCAGCTTCTTGCAGCCGGTGGCGATCATGATGTCGCTGCCGCTGTCGCTGATCGGCGTGCTGGTGGCGCTGCTGGTGACCGGCAGCACGCTGAACATCTTCTCGGTGATCGGCTTCATCATGCTGATGGGCCTGGTGACCAAGAACGCGATTTTGCTGGTGGACTTCACCAACCATGCGCAGAAGGAAGGCCAGAACCAGTACGACGCCCTGATGACCGCCGGCCAGGTGCGGCTGCGGCCTATCCTGATGACGACGCTGGCGATGGTGTTCGGGATGCTGCCGATGGCGATCGGCATGGGGGACGGCGGCGAAACGCAAGCGCCGATGGGCCGCGCGGTGATCGGCGGCGTGCTGACCTCAACCCTGCTGACGCTGGTGGTGGTGCCGGTGGCCTATACCTACCTGGACAGCTGGGGCAAACGCTGCGCGCGCTTCTTCAAGGGGAAACACGAAGAAGAACACGTGCTGCGTGAGGTAGCCTAAGCCGGGTTTATTCGGTGTCGGGGGTGGAAGCTTCGCCCTCGGCAACGTCTTCCTCTCCTTCCTGCGCCAAATCCGGATTATTCTTCAACTCGGCCTTGCGCCGATTCTTCTCTTCCTGCTTTTTCTTCTTTTCCAATTCCCGCTGCCGCTTTTCATATGCGAAGTTTGTTTTGGCCATTTGCTTCTCCTTCTTTAAAAGCGTTGCACTGCACAACCCTCATTATGAACCAAGTTGCTCACCCGCGAGGATGATGTTGCGCATGCAAATGTTTGAGGCGTTCGCGGGCGACGTGCGTATAGATCTGCGTTGTTGAGATATCGGAATGTCCAAGTAGCAATTGAACAACACGCAAGTCGGCGCCGTGGTTCAGCAAATGGGTGGCAAACGCGTGCCGCAGGGTGTGCGGCGACAGCGGCGTCTTGATCTCCGCCTTCAGCGCGTGTTTCTTGATCAGGACCCAGAACATCTGCCGCGTCATGCCGGCGCCGCGCGCGGTGACGAACAGCGCGTCGTCCTGCTGGCCGTTGAGGATGATGCCGCGCGCGCCTTTGACGTAGCGCTCGATCCAGACCCGCGCCTGCTGGCCGAACGGCACCAGCCGCGTCTTGGCGCCCTTGCCGGTCACCCGCAGCACGCCGTCGTTCAGGCTCAGTTCCAGCATCTTCAGGTCGACCAGCTCGGACACCCGCAAGCCGCTGGCGTACATCAACTCCAGCATGGTGCGGTCGCGCAAGCCTAACGGGGTATTGACATCCGGCGCCGCCAGCAAGGCCTCCACCTGCGCCTCGCTGAGCGTATGCACAAAGCGTTGCGACTGCTTGGCCGACACCAGCTTCAGGCTGGGATCGTCCTCGATGCGGCGCTGCCGCTGCAACATCTGGTAGAAGCGCCGGATAACCGATAGTCTCCGATTCGATGATGTCGCCTTGCCCTGCTCATGGCGCGCGCCGATATAGCTTTCGATATCGTGGGCGGCCACCGCCAGCAGGCCGCCGACTTCCGGCCGCTTCTTTTCCAGCCAGCCGGCGAACAAACGCATATCGCGCCGGTAGGCTTCCAAGGTGTTCTTCGACAGCCCGTCTTCCAGCCACAGGCTGTCGCAGAACTCGTCAATCAGAGCAAGGTTGTCTGCTGCCATGCGTATTCACTCGATCCTTCATGTGCCAGCAACCAGCGCTTGATGCCCAGCAAATAGCCGTTGGGATCGTCGCTGTTGGAGAAGCCGCCCAGGCCAGTAGCGGCGGTGACGCGGTGGCACGGCACCACCACCGGGAACCAGTTGGCGCCGCACGCCTGCCCCACCGCGCGCGGCGCCGAGCCGAGGTGCCGGGCCAGTTCGCCATAGGTGCGGGTGCTGCCGCGTGGAATCGCGCACAGCTCGTCCCACACCTTCTGCTGGAACTCGGTGCCGCTGCGCTTGAGCGGCAAGGTGAACTGGAAATCGGCGTCGTCGCAATACTTGCCAACCTGGTAAGCCAGCAATTCGGCCGCCGCGTCCTGTGGCGCTTTCGCCTCAAAATGGGGCGGCAGGTAGCACAGCTCGGTAATCAGGCCTTGTGCCGTGCGGACGCCCAGTTTCCCGAACGGAAACGCTACGACAGCGGAAAAAAGCTCACTACCTTGTTGTATTTTCATCACAGTCACTTGCACCAAAAAAGTACCAAAGTTGTCGGAACGCACCATTTTGTTGCGTCCTTGCTACAGCAAAAAAACCACGTTTAATGAATTGTAAATGCTAAGGACGAAAAAAAACGCACCCTCAGGTGCGTTTTCAAATCCTGCTTCACGTTCCCGGTCGCTTGCCTGGTTCCGTAGCACGCTTGTGGCGGCCTGCAGACCCTATAACAGCAACATTCTGTAAAACGTGTGTCTCCTCGATCTATTGCCGGTATTAGTTACCGTTTCTATACACACTCCCCACTTACAATTCTTTGCTACAAGGTCGCATATCGATATGCATGTTTCCCTGAGAGCGACGCCATCATAACGTATTCATTAAGCTTTTTCTCAATTTTTTTATGTACGGAACCGAGCTTACTTTAAACATGAAACATATTTGACGCAGATCAAATTAGTTGTGGTATGCGGCAACTCTGACACTGTAGCTAACTTAGTAATAGTCCTTATTGCCACCTCGCAAACAGCTAGTTAAGTTAGCACTATGCTGGATTCCCCAGCACTAATAATTCTTAGAGACATATTATGCTGACAAAAATACTTGATCATCTGGAGGAGTGGATCATCACCCTGCTGATGGGCGGGGCGACGTTGCTGATCTTCCTGTCCGTGGTGCACCGCTACGGCACCGGCCTGTCGATTCCCTACGTCCAGGACTACCTGCTGTCGCTGCACTTCGAGTGGGCGCAGGAACTGTCCATCATCATGTTTGTGTGGATGGCCAAGTTCGGTGCCGCCTATGGCGTGCGCAAGGGCGTGCACGTCGGCGTCGACGTGCTGGTCAACCGCATGCCGACCGAATGGCGCCGCTTCATCGTGCTGCTGGCCCTGGGCTGCGGCATGCTGTTTACCGGCATCGTCGGCACCCTGGGCCTGACCTTCGTCTGGGACAACGGCCTGCACCACGCCGCCTTCACCCTGCTGGGCCTGGACGTGACCGATGTGCCGGAAGGCCCGACCACGCCGGACCTGGAATGGCCGACCTGGTTCATCTACTCCGCCGTGCCGCTGGGTTCCTACCTGATGTGCTTCCGCTTCATCCAGGTGGCTTACACCTACCTGGTGCATGGCGAACTGCCGCACCATGACGAATCCCACGTCGAAGGCCTGGACGACGCCGACGACGATGAGCTGTTCGCCGCCGCCCCGCCCCATCCACAACCAGCCCACGGAGGTGCACGATGAGCGGCGCCGTAGCCATGCAGGGCGTCCAGCCCTGGACCAAAAAGAAGGCCAGCACCATCCTGGCCGTGATCGCCGGCATTCTGCTGGCAGTGTGCATCATGGGCGGCAAGGTCGGCATCGTGTTCGCGCTGCTGATCCTGCTAATGCTGACCGGCATCCCGGTCTCCATCGCGCTCGGCCTGACCGTGCTGATGTTTATGTACCTGCTGACCCAGGTGCCGGTGGAAGCGGTGGCGCTGAAGCTGTTCAGCGGCATCGAGAAGTTCGAGATCATGGCCATCCCGCTATTTATCCTGGCCGGTAACTTCCTGACCCACGGCGGCGTCGCCAAGCGCATGATCGCCTTTGCCACCAGCCTGATCGGCCACTGGCACGGCGGCCTGGCGCTGGCCGGCATCATCGCCTGCGCCATGTTTGCGCTGGTGTGCGGCTCGTCGGTGGCGACGGTGGTGGCGATCGGTTCCATCATCCTGCCGGCCATGGTCAAGCAGGGTTATCCGAAAGCCTTCGGCGCCGGCGTCATCATTACCGCCGGTTCGCTCGGCATACTGATGCTGCCGTCGATTCCGAAAGTGATCTACGCCATCTCGACCAACACCTCGATCGGCGCGCTGTTCCTGGCCGGCCTGTTCCCCGGCATTTTGCTGACCGTGATGTTGTGCGGCACCACCTGGGTGCTGGCCAAGAAAAACAACTACCCGCGCATGCGCAAGGCCAGCTGGAAACAGCGCTGGACCGCCTTCCGCAAGAGCGTGTGGGGCCTGATGCTGGTGGTGATCATCATTGGCGGCATCACCAAGGGCATCTTCACGCCGACCGAAGCGGCGGCGATGAGCGCGGTGTATGCGTTCCTGATTTCGGTATTCGTCTACAAGGACATGCCGCTGTCGAAAACGCCGGAGGTGCTGAAGAAGTCGGCGGCGCTGAGCGCGATGCTGCTGTACATCATCACCAACGCCGTGCTGTTCTCCTTCCTGATGGCGCACGAGAATATTCCGCAAGCGATGGCGGACTGGATTCTGGCCAAGGACCTGGGTCAGGCCGGCTTCCTGTTCTTCACCAACATCCTGCTGCTGTTGGCCGGTAACGTGATGGAGCCGTCGTCGATCATCCTGGTGATGGCGCCGATCCTGCACCCTGCCGCGATCCGTCTGGGGATTGATGCGGTTCACTTCGGCATCATGATCGATGCGAACATGGAAGTGGGCCTGTGCCATCCACCGGTGGGCCTCAACCTGTACGTGGCCAGCGGCATCTCGAAGATGAGCATCTCCGAGCTGACCGTGGCGGTCATGCCATGGCTGCTGACGATGCTGGTGTTCCTGGTGATTGTGACCTACTGGCCTGGATTGTCGCTGTGGCTGCCCAAGGCAATGGGACTGATGTAGAAATGAGAAAGGAGGCCTAGGCCTCCCTTTTTTATTACTTGGCTGCTTCCTTGTTAATCGCCGAAATCAGATCCTTGCCAATGCGGCCTTCCATCTGCTGCTGCACCGGCAGCAGCGCCTTGCGCCAGTCAGCCTGCTCTTTCACGCTGAGGGTGTAGATCTCGGTCTTGCCGGCCTTCTTGATCGCGTCCAGCGCCAGATCGTTGTCGCGTTGTGCGATGGCTTTCTCGAAGGTGGTCGCGTCCTTCATCGCCTTATCCAGCGCGGCGCGGATATCCGGCGGCAGACCGTCCCAGAACTTCTTGTTGACGATCACCGCATAGCCCAGGTAACCGTGGTTCGACACCGTCACATACTTCTGCACCTCGTGCATCTTCTGCGTGTACATATTCGACGGCGGATTCTCGGTGCCATCCACCACGCCGGTTTGCAGCGCCTGGTACACCTCGGAGAACGCCAGCACCTGCGGATTGGCGCCCAGCGCGCGCATCTGCGCGTCCAGCACCTTGGACGACTGGATGCGCATCTTCAGACCTTTGAAGTCGCTCGGATTGCGCAGCGGCTTATTGGCCGACATCACCTTGAAGCCGTTATCCCAGAACGCCAGGCCGGTAATGCCCTTCGGTTCCAGCTTCTTCAGCAGCGACTTGCCGATTTCTCCTTCGGTCACGTTGTACAGCGCCGTCTTCGACGGGAAGATGTACGGCAGGTCGAACGCCTCAAACTCCTTCACGCCCAGCGGGCCGAATTTGGCCAGCGACGGCGCCAGCATCTGCACCGCGCCCAGTTGCAGCGCCTCCAGCTCTTCCTTGTCCTTGTACAGCTGACTGTTCGGATACACCTCGATCTTCACGCGGCCGTTGGTGGCCTTTTCGGCCAGCTGCTTGAAACGCTCTGCGGCCTGGCCTTTCGGCGTATCGGTCGCCACCACGTGGCTGAATTTGATGACGATAGGCGCCTGGGCGTACGCGTTGAAGCTCAGGGCCGCGCTCAGGACGAGCAGGACGGGTTTCAGTTTCATGAAGTCTCCTGGTGGGTTTAAAGTTACACTATTGTTCTATTCTGACCGATTCTTATAAATAGCTGCAACACTGGCAAGTGTGGATAACCACAATGACCGCACAATCGTGACAAGCTACCCTGACCGCCCATGACACCATCGCCCTCCACCGCCCCGGCCACGCGCCGCAGCCGCCACTCCAGCACCTCGCTGCGCTGGCTGCTGCCGATCGTGCTGGTGTTGTTTTTTCTGGCGATCCTGATCTGGCTGCCGTGGCAGGCGCGCCAGATGGAAAGCAACGAGCGCCAGGAACAGTTGATCGCGGATACCCTGTGGGTGGAACAAACCATCCGATTCCAGATGGGCCGCGACGAGGAAAGCCTGCGCAGCCTGGGCGTGGAAATCTCCGCCGGCCATCTGTCGCCGAACGAACTGCACGAACGCATGGCGCGGCTGCTGAAGAATGGCCACGAACTGGTACGCGTAGTCTGGATCAAGCCAAACGGCGAATTGGGCAGCAGCAGCGATCCCCTCGCCAATCCGGTCGAACTGACGCCCGCTTCCAAGGCCACCGCCGAGATCACGCGCAAGACCAAGCGGCCGATGTACACCCAGCCGGAGGCGCAGTCGCATGTGTCGTCGGCGGCGCCGTCGGCAGTGCTGATGGACTACCACGTGCCGCTGTTCCGTGGCGACGAGTACCTGGGCGACCTGGTGGCCACTTATCAGACCGTGGCGCTGCTGGACGAAATGGTGCCGTGGTGGTTCGCGCAGGACAACCAGGTCACGCTGGTGGACCGCGACGACAAAGTGCTGGCGCGGCGCGCAGCGGCCGGTCCGGGTCACGGCATCTACACCCACAAGCGCGCGCTGGATTTGCCCGGCGCCTCGGTCACGCTGGTGACCGACAGCGTCAAGAGCGAACCGCAACTGCTGCCCAACCTGCTGGTCGGCTCGGTGATCGTGCTGTCGCTTGGCCTGTTATGGAGCTTGCTGGCGTTGTGGGGCCACATCTCCAAACGGCTGGCGGCGGAAGGCGCGCTGCGGCAGCAGATGTCGTTCCGCACCGCGATGGAAAACTCGCTGGTGACCGGCCTGCGCGCGCGCGACCTGGAAGGCCGCATCACCTATGTGAATCCGGCCTTCTGCCAGATCGTCGGCTACCCGGCCGAGGAAATCGTCGGCAAGCTGCCGCCCATGCCTTACTGGGCGGAAGAAGCGATGTCCGAATACCAGGCGCGCTTTGCCTCGGTATTGGCGGGCAAAGTCACGCCGCAATTCGAAACCTTCTTCCAGCGTCCCAACGGAGAACGCGTGCCGGTCCTGGTGTTCGAAGCGCCGCTGGTGGACAACAACGGCAAGCAGACCGGCTGGATGGGCTCCATCCTCGACATCTCCGACCGCAAGCGCATCGAAGAAGTCAACCGCCAGCAGCAGGAAAAGCTGCAATCGTCGGCGCGTCTGGCCACCATGGGCGAAATCGCCTCGATGCTGGCGCATGAACTGAACCAGCCGCTGGCCGCCATTTCCAGCTACACCACCGGTGCGCTGAATGTGTTGGACCGTGACGCGCCGGTCGACCGCAGCATTCTCAAGCCGGCGCTGGAACAGGCCAGCGCGCAGGCGCAACGGGCTGGCCAGATCATCCGCAGCGTGCACGAATTCGTCAAGAAGCGCGAACCGCTGCGGCAGGCGCTGGCCATTCCGTCGCTGCTGGATGGCATCCGCGCGCTGATCGAGCTACAGGCGCGCCAGAGCTACGTCACCTTCCGCACCGAGATCCCGCCCGACCTGCCGCCGGTGCGTGCCGACCGCGTGATGATCGAACAGGTGCTGCTCAACCTGACCCGCAACGGCATCGAAGCCATGCAGCACATCCCGCCGCAGCGCCGCATCCTCAATGTGGTGGCGGCCTACGACGCCGACACCGACAAAGTCAGCGTGGCCGTCATCGACCAGGGCCACGGCATCCCGGAGGACGTGGCGGCGCGGCTGTTCTCGCCGTTCTTCTCGACCAAGGCCGAAGGCATGGGCATGGGCCTCAACATCTGCCGGACTGCGATAGAATTCCACGGTGGAGCCTTGACGTTCCACGCCAACCCGCAAGGCGGGACTATATTTACGTTCGTGCTGCCGGCTGCGCCGGTCGCCACGACACAGGAGACATAAGAAAAATGCTGCATATCGTCGACGATGAAGCGGTCGTGCGCGACGCACTGACCTGGCTGGCCACATCCCGGGCGATACCCGCGCGCGCCTACGAATCGGGGGCGCAGTTCCTGCAGCAGATTGGCGACTTCGACGCCGCCGGCGACTGCGTGCTGCTCGACGTGCGCATGCCGGACATGAACGGCGTGGCGGTCTTCGACCAGCTGCTGACGCGCGGCCTGGCGCAGCGCATGCCGGTGATCTTCCTGACCGGCCACGGCGACGTGCCGATGGCGGTCGACACGCTGAAGCGCGGCGCCTTCGACTTCTTCGAAAAGCCCTTCAACGACAACCAGCTGATGGACCGCGTGCAGGAGGCGCTGGCCAACTCGCGCCGTGCCAGCGACACCGCCGCCGTCCACGCCCGCCTGGCCACGCTGTCGACGCGCGAGCGCGAAGTGCTGGACCTGATCCTGGCCGGCAAAATGAACAAGGTGGTGGCCGACCAACTGGGCATCAGCATGCGCACGGTGGAAGTCCACCGCGCGCACATCTTCGACAAGATGCAGGTCAAGACGGCTGTTGAACTGGCCGGCCTGCTCAAATAAGCCCCGCTCACCGGCGCATCAGAATCCGGTGGTCTACATCTGGCGGCCATTCAGCAGATAGCCATGCATGCCGAGCCAGCGCACATAGCTATCGAACCAGCCGGTGCTGGTGGTGGTTTTCTGGTACATGCCGAAGCCGTGGCCGCCCTGCTCGAACAGGTGCAGCTCCACCGGCCGCCTGGCGTTGCGCCAGCTGTCCACCAGGCCGTAGCCGCTATTGCCGAAGAATGGATCGTCGGCCGCCAGGGCGATGAACAACGGCGGCGCATCAGCCGGCACGGCGACCGCCGTGATCGGTCCATAGATATTGCCGATGAAGGCCGGCTTGGCGTCCTGCCCGTGCAACGTAGTGGCCATGGTCAGCATGGCGCCGGCCGAAAAGCCCAGCATGCCGATGCGCTGTGGATCGACATGCCATTCGCCGGCGCGCGCGCGTACCAGCGCAAAGGCGGCGCGGGCGTCGGCGATCTGCGGCGCGTAGGCAGCGGCGCCATCCGGCGGTGGCGGTGGCCGCTTGGCGGTGCCTGAAAACAGTTCCGCCATCGAGCGCTCGAAGCCTGCCATATCGGCCGGCGTCTGGTTCAGGCGGTACTTCAGCACGAAGGCCGCCACGCCCTTGTCGGCCAGCGCCTGCGCCACCTGCCAGCCCTCGTTTTCCATCGACAGCGTGCGGAAACCGCCGCCGGGAGCGACGATCACCGCCGCGCCGCTGCCCTTGCCTGCCGCCGGCAGGAACGGCGTCAGCGTGGCCACCGTAACGTTGCGGGCGAACACGCTGTTGTACTGGCTATGCCAGGATTCCTGCACCGTGGCGCCCGGTAGTGGGCCGGTGTTGAGGGTGATCTCGGCCGGCTGGGCCGGTGTGGCGATCGGTGTCATCTTGTCGTTCTGCGCCATGGCCGGCGACCCCAGCGCGTATGCCAGCGCCAGCGCTACACATCCAGCTTTGTTCATTTCGTCTCCTTTTTTTATAGTTCCAATCCCACTGTGTGGCTCAACACGATGGGCGTCTGCTGCCCTGCCACGCCTGTGCCCGGTTGTCCGGAACCCACGCTGAGCTGGTACTGCCCTTGCATCAGTTGCCGCGTGCCGTCGCGCGTGACAAAACTCAGGTCGCGCGGCGTCAAACGGAAGCTGACCTGGCGGCTCTCGCCCGCTTTCAGCGTCACGCGCTGGAAGCCACGCAGCGCCAGCCGTGGCGCGCCGTCGAAAGCCGGCGGCGTCAGATACAGCTGCGCCACCTCGTCGCCGTCGCGGCCGCCGGTATTGGTGATTTGGGTGGTGACGATGACGCCGTTTTCCGGCGCGCCATCCACCGGCTCCACTTGCAACGGCGCGTAGCTGAAGCTGGTGTAGCTGAGACCGGCGCCAAAGGCGTACACCGGCGTGCCGTTGTAATAGCGATAGGTGCGGCCCTGCATGCGGTAGTCGTCAAACGGCGGCAGGTCGGCCAGGCTGCGGTAGAAGGTCAGCGGCAGGCGGCCGCCCGGGTCGGCGCGGCCGGTCAGCACGTCGGCAATCGCCAGCCCGCCAGACTGTCCGGGGTACCAGGCTTCCAGGATGGCGGCGGCGTTGTCCTTGGCCCATGACAGATCAAGCGCACTGCCGTTCATCAGCACCACCACCAGCGGCTTGCCGAGCGCCTTGGCGCGTTCCAGCAATTGCCGCTGTTCGGCCGGCAGGTCGAGCGAGGTCTTGTCGCCGCCGGAAAAGCCTTCGACCTTGATCGCCATTTCCTCGCCTTCCAGATCCGAGGTCAGGCCGACCACGGCGACGATGACGTCAGCGTCCGCCGCGGCGCGTTGCAGGTCGGCGTCGGCGTCGCTGGAAATGCGCTTCCAGAACAGGCCGGGCACGCCGGTACTGCCGGTCTCCGCCGTGAAGTGCAGCGGATAGCGCTGGCCCTTCTCCAGCTGCACCGTGTTCAGTTGCAGCGGCTCGCCCCACTGCGAATACGCATTGGCTTCGACCACCGCCTTGCCGCCCACCTTCAGCGCGCCTTTGACGCCGCTGACGCCGAGGCGGTACAGCCCGGACTCCGGCACTGTCAGGTAACCGTCCCAGCTCACCTTGTGGTGATCGGCCACAGCCTTGAATTGCAGGCCCTGCGCTTCCAGACCCGGCTCGATGCGCGTCAACACCGGCTTGCTGTCGTACTGTTCGCCGTTGCGGTTGGTGTAGGTCACCCGCAAGCCGGGCTTGCCATCCGGCGTCAGCAGGGCCGACGTGGGCACGGGATCGCCATCGGTGATCGAGGCGCCGGCCGGCGCCAGCTTGATATGCGCCTGCGGCAGCACGCGGCGCAAGCCCTCCAGCACCGATACCGGCGGCGCCGATTGCGTCGATGAGTAATTGCCGCGCAACACGCGGGTGGCGTCGGCCAGCGGTCCGATGACGGCCAGTTTCAGGCCCGACTTGAGCGGCAGTATGCCGTCGTTCTTCAGCAACACCATGCTGCGGGTCGCGGCCTGCAACGCCAGCGCCTGGTGCGCGGGCGTGCCGATGGCGCTGACCGGCACCGTTGCGGCTTGGCGCTGCGGCAGGCCGGCCAGGTCGCCGGTGCGGTAGCGCGCCGAGAACAGCCGCACCAGCGCCTGGTCGATGTCGGCCATGTTGATCAGGCCGCGCTGCCAGGCTTCGCGGTAGCGCGCGCTCAGTCCCGGCGTTTCGCCCAAGGTCCTGGTGTTGCACTCGTTGTCGGTGCCGGCCTTGAGCGCCACCGCCACTGCCGCCGCCGGATCGGTGGCGTACTTGTGCTGTTCGGCGATGTCGGTGACGGCGTCGCAGTCGGACACCACATAGCCCTTGAAACCCCAGGCGCCGCGCAGATGCTGCTTCATCAGCAGTTCGCTGCCGCAGGCCGGCTGGCCGTTGATACGGTTGTAGGCGCACATGATGGAGCCGGCCTGGGCATCAACAATCGCGGCGCGGAAGGCCGGTAGGTAGGTGTCTTCCAGGTCGTGCGCCGAGACCGTCACGTCGGCCTTGTGGCGGGTCGATTCCGGTCCGCTATGCACGGCGAAGTGCTTGGGCGTGGCCACCACGTCCGGCAGCTCGGGATTGCTGCCCTGAATGCCGCGGATGAAGGCGACGCCCAGCGCCGCCGTCAGGTGCGGGTCTTCGCCATAGGTTTCCTGGCCGCGTCCCCAGCGCGGGTCGCGGAAGATGTTGATGTTGGGCGACCAGGTATCGAGGCCGGTGCCGATGCGGCCCAGGTGCCCGGTCTCGCGGCCCAGCGTGTGCAAGGCGCGCACTTCGGTGCTGATGGCGGAAGCCACCTGTTGCAGCAGCGGTGCGTCGAAGCTGGCGGCCAGCCCTATCGGTTCGGGAAAGTTGGTGGTCGGCAGCGGCCCCAGTGCGCCGTGCAGCGATTCGGTCCACCAGTTGTAGGCGGGGATGCCCAGACGCGGCACGGCCGGCGCCACATTCAGCAGCTGGTCGATCTTTTCGTCCATGGTCAGCTGCGCCACCACGCTGCGGGCACGGGCCTCGGCGTCGCTGCGCGCATCGGCGCCAAGCACCGTCAACGGGATAGCAGCGGCCAGCACGAAAGCACGCGCGGCGCCCCGTACCATCCCGCTTTTCTTGTCTCCTGCATGACCCTGTTGGTGGGTCTTTTTGATCGCCATGTTAGTCTCCATGTTAGCGAAGTCGAAAATGTTTGCGGTAACATTTCTCGACGTGACCAATGTAATCTTTGCATTAGCAACAAACCAATAACTTTTTTTGCATCCTTCATACCGAAATCGATATCAGCCGCAGTGCGTCATGCGAAAAATAATGCATAAGCACTTATGTGTTGTGCTAAAGTTCCAACATGAGACAAGGACTTGGAACCCAATTGCGCCATCTGATCGACTTGCTGGACGGCGCCGTCAGCGCCGCCTATGAGGAGGCCGGCATCGACTACCGGCCGCGCTACACGCCGGTGATGCGGGCGCTGGAGGGCGGCGAGCCGCACACCGTCAGCCAGATCGCCGAAGCGGCCGGTATTACCCAGCCGGCCGCCACGCAGACGGTCGCGCTGATGATCAAGGAAGGCCTGCTGGAATCGTCGCCCGGCGTGCATGACGCGCGCCAGAAAGTGGTGCGCCTCAGCGCTCGTGGCCGAGACCTGCTGCCGCAACTGCACCTGTGCTGGCAAGCCACCCGCGCCGCCGCCGACAGCCTCGATGGCGACCTGCCCTACCCCTTGTCCGACGCCTTGGCGGCCGCCATCGCCGCCTTGCAGCAACAGCCTTTCGGCACCCGCATCCGCACAGCGCGCGCCGCCATCACCAAGGAGACATCATGAGCATCGCCCAACCGGCAGTAACGCCCATCCCTTCTTTCCGCGCGCGCCTGTTCACGCATCCGCTGCTGCGCATCGTGCTCGGCGTGGTCGCCGTCATGCTGCCGATTTCGCTGACGCTGGCGCTGATCCATGCCCTAGTGCCGCAGCCGTTGCGCGTGGTATGGCCGATGCCGCTGGCCGCCTTGCTCAGCTTCCTGAGCTACCGCCTGTTCACCACCCGCATCGAAAAACGCTTGCCGACCGAACTGGCGTTCCCCGGCGCAGCGCGCGAAGTCGGCGCCGGCGTCGGACTTGGCGCTTCACTGGGCCTGGCGGTGGCCGGCGTGCTGGCAGTAGCGGGCGCGTTCGTCATCACCGGCAGCAGCGCCGGTTGGGAGTTCCTGATCAAGTGCCTGCCGGAGCAGATCATGGTGGCAACGTTTGAGGAGCTGATGTTCCGGGCGGTACTGTTCCGCATCGTCGAACAACGCTGGGGCATGCGCGTGGCGCTGGCGGTGTCGTTTGTGCTGTTCGCACTGGTGCACCTCCAGAACGACAACATCAGCGCACTGGCCGTCCTTAACACCGGCGTCGTCTCGCTGACGCTGTGCGGCGCCTACATGCTGACGCGCCGCGTCTGGCTGCCGATCGGCATCCACTTCGGCTGGAACTTCCTGTACGACGGCGTCTTCGCCGTGCCGCTGTCCGGCCACGCAGCGCGCGGCTGGCTGCAAGTATCGCTGCCCGGCCCCGAATGGCTGACCGGCGGCGCCTACGGCGTCGAAGCCTCGGTGCTGACGCTACTGGTGTGGGGTATCGCCACGGTGCTGGTGCTTAAACGCGCTCAACTGCATCACCTCGCTTGATAGCGCTCAAATGACGGTCTATCATCAAATGACAAGATCGTCCCATGATTACCTGGGACGAAAACAAACGCAAACGTAATATCCTGGAGCATGGGATTGATCTTGCCGATCTGGAAGTTGTCTTCGATTTCCCGATGCATACAACTGAAGATCGGACGACCGACCACACCGAAAGACGGCACCGCAGTCTTTGTCTGTTTCAGGGCAGAGTTGTGGTGCTGATTTGGACGGAGCAAAACGACACTGCCAAACTCATCTCTTGCCGAAACGGTGATAAACGTGAGCACGAAACCTACTTCCAAAACGCCTTCTTTTAGCCCGCAGGAAATCAAAGCGATGATCGAGGCCGCCCCCGATCGTGTCGATGATCCCGATTGTCCCTACGATACAAATGATCCAGAGGCTTTCAAAGCATACTGGGAGGACGCGAAAACGATTCTCCCTGGCCAGCATGCTTTCCAAAAAGCCGAACGTTTAAAGCTCAAAAAGGCTAAACGCTAGTAGCGCCATCATTTCAGGCATGGCAAGCCAGCGCCCACGCCACGTGCTCGCGCACTAGTTCGGACGGATCGTCGCGGCGCGCTTCCAGTGCCGCGACGATGGCGGCGTCGCCGCGCGCGCCGGCGGCGGCTGCATTTCCCAGCCCCACCGCGATATTCCGCAGCCATCGTTCATGGCCGATGCGGCGTATCGGGCTGCCTTCCATCTTGCGGTTGAATTCTTCGTCGCTCCACGCAAACAGCTCGATCATCGACGCGCTGCCCAGGCCATGGCGCTCATCGAAGTCCGGCAGCACCGCGCGCTGCGCGAACTTGTTCCATGGGCAGGCAGTCTGGCAATCGTCGCAGCCGTAGATGCGGTTGCCGATCAAGGGCCGCATCTCCAGCGGAATCGCATTCTTCAATTCGATGGTCAGGTAGGAGATGCAGCGCCGTGCATCCAGCTTGCCCGGCCCGAGAATGGCCTGGGTCGGACAGGCGGTGATGCACGCCGAGCATTGGCCGCAATGCGCGCCGGTCGGTTCATCGATCGGCAGCGGCAGGTCGACCAGGAATTCGCCCATGAAGAACATCGAGCCGGCGGTGCGCGACAGCAGCAAGGTGTGCTTGCCGCGCCAGCCCAAACCGGCCTTCTCGGCCAGCGGCAGCTCCATCACCGGCGCCGAGTCGGTGAACACGCGGTAGCCGAAGTCGCCGATTTCCGCCTTCACCTTGTCGGCCAGCTGTTGCAGGCGCGCGCGCAGCACCTTGTGGTAGTCGCGGCCGCGCGCATACACCGAGATCACCGCCGCACCGGGATCGGCCAGCCGCGCCGCCTCGCGATCGCGCCAGTCATGTTCGCCCTCGGTTTCCGTGTCCCTCGGCAGGTAGTTCATGCGGGCGCTGACCACGCGGATGGTGCCCGGCACCAGTTCGGCGGGACGCGCGCGCTTCATGCCATGCGCCGCCATGTAATCCATTTCGCCGTGCATGCCCGCGTCCAGCCAGGCCTGCAGGCCGGCTTCGGCGTGGCTCAGGTCCACGTCGGTGATGCGGATTTCGGCGAAGCCCAGCTCCACGCCCCAGCGCTTGATGCTGAGGGCAAGTTCGGCTAAATTGGATTCAGGCAGGGACATCTTGGCATTCGAGGCAGCTTAGGCGGTTACAATGGCGGTCAAACCAACATGACATTTTAATTGATGCAGCACTTCACAGCCCATCTCCACGACGAAGAAGGCACCGCAGCACTCGGCGCGGCGTTGTCGCGGGCCCTCGTGCCCGGCCTGGCGATCCACCTGCACGGCGACCTTGGCGCCGGCAAAACCGCCCTCACCCGCGCGCTGCTGCACGCCGCCGGCCATGTCGGCACCGTCAAAAGCCCAACCTACACCTTGTCCGAACCATACAGCATCCAGCTCGATGGCCGCGCCGTCAGCGTGATCCACTTTGACCTGTACCGCATGGGCAGTCCGGAAGAATTCCTCGACGCCGGCTTCCGCGAAGACTTCAACGGCGATAACATCTGCATCGTCGAATGGCCGGAAAAGGCCGACGGCGTGCTGCCGCCGCCCGATCTGAACGTATTTTTGACTGTGGCTGGCCATGGCCGTGATGTAGAATTGCAGGCGTCTACCGCCTTGGGTAACTCATGCCTTCAACGCCTCAAATTCGCTCCCAACATGTGAGCCGCCGCACCGTCCTGAAGGCCGGCGCCACCCTGCTGCTGTCCGTGACGGCGCCGCTGCGCGCCAGCGCCGCGCAAATTCTCGCGGTGCGCGTCTGGCCGGCCGACGACTACACCCGTGTCACGCTGGAAAACGACAGCGAACTCAAAGCCACCCACTTCATCGTCAAAGACCCGGAGCGGATGGTGGTCGATATCGAAGGCCTGGAGCTCAATCCCACGCTGAAAAGCCTGGTGGCCAAGATCCAGTCCAACGACCCATACATCAAGCAGGTGCGCGTGGGCCAGAACCGGCCCAACGTGGTGCGGCTGGTGTTCGACCTGAAAGAAGAAGTCAAGCCGCAGGTGTTCACGCTGCCGCCGGCCGGCAACTACAAGCACCGTTTGATCTTCGACCTGTATCCGGTCAAGGCGGCCGATCCGATCGCCGCCATGATCGAAAAAGGCGACTGGTCCACCGAAGAAAAAGTCGCCGCCGCGCCGGCGCCATCGCCGAAAGAGCAGCTGGAACAGCTCAAGCCCGACCTGAAGGCCGAGCCGCGCGAAGAACTCAAGGCCGATCTCAAAACCGCCGAAGCCCAGACCAAAGCCGATAAAACCGACAAGAACGGCAAGATGGTGCGCATGATTACCATCGCGCTCGATCCCGGCCACGGCGGCGAAGATCCCGGCGCCTCCGGCAAGAACGGCAGCCGCGAAAAGGACATCGTACTGTCCATCGCCAAGCGCCTCAAGGCCAAGCTGGAAGAACAATCGAACGTGCGCGTGATGCTGACCCGCGACGGCGACTACTTCGTCCCGCTCGGCACCCGCGTCGACAAGGCGCGCAAGGTGCAGGCCGATTTGTTCGTGTCGATCCACGCCGACGCCTTCGTGCAGCCAACCGCGCGCGGCTCGTCGGTGTTCGTGCTGTCGGAAAAAGGCGCCACTTCATCGGCCGCGCGCTGGCTGGCGGACAAGGAAAATTCGGCCGACACCATCGGCGGCGTCAACGTCAGGAGCCACGACCGGCAGCTGGCCAGCGTGCTGCTCGACCTGTCCACCACCGCGCAGATCAACGACAGCATGAAGCTGGGCCGCTCGGTGCTGGGCGAAATCGGCGGCATCAACCGCCTGCACAAAGGCTCGGTCGAACAGGCCGGCTTTGCGGTGCTGAAGGCGCCGGACATTCCGTCGATCCTGATCGAAACCGCCTTCATCTCCAACCCGGAAGAAGAAGCCAAACTGCTCGACGAGGCTTACCAGAACAAGCTGGCCGACGCCATCGTCACCGGCATCCGCCGCTATTTTTCGAAGAATCCACCACTGGCGAAGAATCGCCTGGCTTAAAAAGAGAGACCCATGGCTGTAGTTACGATGACCACCTACGGCGACCTGCCGGCCGTCCACCTGACCGCAGCCGATGGCGCGCAGGCCACCGTGTCGCTATTCGGCGCGCACCTGCTGTCGTGGAAAACCGCCGACGGCAAGGAACGCCTGTTCGTCAGTTCGCAAACGCCGCTCGACGGCAGCAAGGCGATACGCGGCGGCGTGCCGGTCATCTTCCCGCAGTTTAATGTGCGCGGTCCGGGCCTGCGTCACGGCTTCGCACGCGTCAGCACATGGCGCCTGACCGGGCAAGGTGATTCGTTCGTGGAATTCAGCCTGGCACCATCCGACCTGTCGGCCGAACACGCGCAAGCCTGGCCGCACGACTTTACGCTGACGCTGCGCTTCACGCTGCGCACCGGTGCGCTGGACATCAGCTACAGCGCCCACAATCCGGGCCAGCAGGCTTACGATTTCGGCGTGGCGCTGCACACTTACTATGATGTCGGCCGCCTGGACGCGACCAGCATCAGCGGCCTGCAGCACCAGCAGTTCCTCGATCACCACAATCAAACGCTGGTACAGGATACGCCAACTCTGCACTTCACCGAGAAGCACGACCGCATGTACCAGTCCACGCCAAGCGTGACGCTGAACACGGCCGACGCCACGCTGCGCCTGCAACAGCAAGGCTTCGATCAATGGGTAGTGTGGAATCCGGGCAAAGACGATGCCGCTGCGCTGACCGATTTGGCCGATGACGAATACCTGCGTTTCGTCTGCATCGAACCGGCGCGCATCTACCAGCAGCCGCTGGCCGCCGGCGCCACCTGGACCGGCCAGCACACCATCAGCGTTTAATTGGATTCTTTGATGATGCGGCCACCGCTAGGCTGGACCGGCCGCGCATTCAATGGATAGAGGCGGCTGAACAGCGCCATCTGCTGCGGCGACGCCTGCAGCGGCTCCTTCATCACCAGCCACAACACGCCCTCGTTACACGGCGGCGTAGTCATTGATCCCATGAAGGTGTAGTACTCTCGCTTGGCCGGCAGCAGGTCCTGCGGATCGAGCGGCTCCGACGGCGCCGCCGTATCGAACTTCTCCAGCGGAAGATTGTTCCACACGGTCTGGATCACCGGCTGCGGCTTGCCGCGTTCCAGCAGCAGCGCCAGCATGGCGATACGGCCTTCCGGATCCTTGTGCACCATGTGCACCACCATCTCAAAGCCCTTGCCGTTGATGCGCTCTTCCGACGGACGATGGAAGTGGAACTGAATCAGCTCATAGGTGCGATTGCCGACCGTGAGGAAATTGCCGCTGCCGACCATCACCTGCACCGTATGGCCGTTGTCGGTCACATTGAACGACGATGGGTGATAGTCAAACGTGATCTGCTCCAGATCCACCTTCATGCCATCGCGCAGGTCGATCGGCGACTGGCGGTTGCCGCTGCCGCACTTGGCCCACGCCGGATTGATCTTGCCCCAGTTAGCCGGGCCGGTCTCGCCTTCATACGACCACACATTGCTGTACACCTTGGGAATAGCCGCCACGGCGGCTTCCTTGACGGCAGCCTGCTTCTTGGCCTTGGCTGCTGCGGCGACGCGCGCGGCCTGGTTGGCGCGCATGATGGCCAGACGCTCCTGAATGCGGGCCGTCAGATCGGCCTCCGCCTGGGCTTCTTTTTCGCGCTCGGTCAGCTTGCGCGGTGGCGCGCTCGATGCGGCAGACGAAGCCGACGACGCACCGGACGCCGCCGCCATGGACGCAGTCACGCCGGCAGCCCCCACCACCGCCGATTTCGTCGAAGGCGAAAGCAGCGGATCTTTTTCAGTGCCGGCGGCTGCGGAAACCACGCAGCAACAGGCAATCAGGGTCAGGAGGGAGCGCATGAAGTATCCAGAAGTAACAGTTACAGTCTGGTATACGGATGCATTTGGGCAAAACTTGAGGGCATCGCCTTGGCGAGGCGCGAAGAAAATAGCAAAAAATCATGCTGCAGTGGCCGCGCAGCATGGCTACATGCGGGTTTCAGCGGCTTTGCAGGCGCCGAGTTAATTTCCACACGGCGCCGATCACCATCGGCACCACGGCCAGAGCAACGCCGAACAGCACGATTTCGGTCAGGTGCTCGCGCACGATCGGGATGTTGCCGAAGAAGTAGCCGGCCGAGGTCAACAACAGCACCCACAGGATGGCGCCGGTGAAGTTATACAGCTGGAAGCGGGCAAACGTCATGTCCGAGACGCCGGCAATGAACGGCGCAAAGGTGCGCACCACGGGAATGAAACGAGCCAGCACAATGGTCTTGCCGCCGTGTTTTTCGAAGAAGTTGTGGGTGCGCGTGAGCGCTTCTTTATTGAGCCAGCGGTAGTCATGGGTAAATACCCGCTGCCCGACCTTCTCGCCGATCCAGTAATTGACCGTGTTGCCGGTGACGGCGGCCGTGGTCAACAACAGCATCAGCAGCGGCAGATTCATCTCGCCCACCGCGCATAGCGCGCCGGCGATAAATAACAACGTATCCCCGGGGAAGAAGAACAGGACCACCAGACCGGTTTCGGCGAAGATAATGGCAAATAGAACAACGTAGATCAGCGTACCGTACTGCTGGATCAACACTTCCAATGTCTTATCGACATGCAGGATCATGTCAAAAAATTGCACTAAGTCCATATTCTTTCCATAAGGTGAGCCGGCATCATACACTACCACCAGTCACTGCGGCAGCGGTTTCCGAGCTGGTCATATCCAGTTTACAATCGTCGCAGGCCCCGCAGCAAGCGGGTTCGTTCAACCAAGGAGATTTGGATGGCTTTGTTCCGCACTTTACGTGTTTTATCCCTGCCAGCACTGGCGTTGGGCCTCGGCGCTGCCAGCGCCGTCGCCGCCGATCTGCCGGAGCGCCCGAGCGCCGGCGACATCATCAAGACGTCCAAGCCGGCCGACTGGCGGCCGACCGATCCGGCCAACACGCTGTATATGGATCTGCCGACCGGCCGCGTGGTCATCGAACTGGCGCCGGACTTCGCGCCGCTGGGCGTGGCCAATATCAAGACCATGGTCAAGGAACACTACTTCGATGGACTGGCGGTGATCCGTTCGCAGGATAACTACGTGGCGCAGTGGGGCGATCCGAATGCCGAGACCAAACCGAAGTCGCTGGGCACGGCCAAGGCCAAGGTGCCGGGCGAGTTCACCGCGCCGCTGGCGAACGACAAGCACTTCGTGCTGCAAAAGGATGCGGATGGCTACGCGCCGCAGATCGGCCACTCCAACGGCTTCCCGGTGGGACGCGATCCGAAAGCCAAGACCACCTGGCTGGCGCACTGCTACGGCATGGTGGGCGTGGGCCGCGACAACGATACCGACAGCGGCAGCGGTTCGGAGCTGTATGCGATCACCGGCCATGCGCCGCGTCATCTGGACCGCAATATCACGCTGCTGGGTCGCGTAATCTCGGGCATGCCGTTGCTGACCACCCTGCCGCGCGGCAGCGAAGCGCTGGGCTTCTACGGCCCGAACGAGCCGCGCATGCCGATCGTCTCGGTGCGGCTGGAAGCGGACGTGCCGGAAGCGGAGCGCAGCCACTTTGAAGTGATGCGCAGCGAAGCGCCGATCTACGAGCAGGTGCTGGAAGCGCAACGCAACCGTGGCGGCCCGTGGAACAAATACGCCGCCAACTATCTGGAACTGTGCAACGCCGCCATCCCGGTGCGCGAACGTCCAAAGCAGTAAGCCCAAACGGGGGACAAGTTATAATCTGGTGATGAACGCGCCCGATAACGTCCCCCGCCCCCCACGCCCCATCCTGGCCCTGCCTGACCAGCTGATTTCCCAGATCGCCGCCGGCGAGGTGGTGGAACGTCCGTCAGCCGTGGTCAAAGAGCTACTGGAAAACGCGCTGGACGCCGGCGGCACGCTGATCGCCGTGCGCCTGGAAGAAGGCGGGGTCAAACGCATCTGCATCACCGACAACGGCCGCGGCATCCCGCCCGAGCAAATGCCGCTGGCATTGGCGCGCCACGCCACCTCCAAGATCGCCTCGCTGGACGATCTGGAAAACGTCGGCACCCTCGGCTTCCGTGGCGAAGCGCTGGCCTCCATCGCATCGGTAGCGCAAGTGACCATCACCTCGCGCACCGCCGATGTCGCCCACGCGTGGGAAATCGCCGGCTCGCACAACGCCACGCCAACGCCATCGTCCGGCGCGCTGGGCACCACCATCGACGTCAAAGACCTGTACTACAACACGCCGGCGCGCCGCAAATTCCTCAAGTCCGAGCAGACCGAATTTGGTCATTGCGCCGAAGTCGTGCGCCGCATCGCGCTGGCGCGGCCCGACGTCTCGTTCTCGCTGACCCACAACGGCCGCACCGTCGATCACTGGAACGTCAGCGAAATCGCCCGCCGCAGCGCGCAGATTCTCGGCGACGGCTTTGCCGAAGCGCGCCTGCCGGTTGACGAAACCATCGGCCCTTTGCGCTTGCACGGCTACATCGGTTTGCCAACCGCCTCCAAGGCACGTGCCGACGGCCAGTTCTTCTACGTGAACGGCCGCTTCGTGCGCGACAAGGTGCTGGTGCATGCGGTGAAAGCGGCTTACCAGGATGTACTGCACGGCGACCGCTTCCCGTCGTACGTGCTGTCGCTGGACATGGATCCGTCGCTGGTGGACGTCAACGTTCACCCGTCGAAAATCGAAGTGCGCTTCCGCGATGGCCGCGCAGTGCATCAATGCGTCTTCCACGCGGTGCAGCGCGCGCTGGCGCAGACCTCGGCCACCGCGCACGGCAGCGTGCCGTCGCCTTTGCCGGCGGCCGATAGCCTGAGCACCACGCCGATGTGGCGCGGCGAGCAGACCTCGTTCGGCCCATTGCTGGCGCCTGATTACGCACCGACGTTCTCGCCATCGCCATTCGGCGCGCGCGGTACGGAAGTCGATGCGGCAGCCGGCGGCAGCGCGGGCAGCGGCTTCGGCGCCGGAGATGGCTACGGCGGCGCGCCTGCTGGCGGCGGTTTTGGCGGCAACTACGCCGGCCCACGCTTCGGCGCCGGCGGCGGCGTCGCCCAAAGCACCGAACGATACGGCGCCATGTTCCGCGACAGCGACCGCCCTGCCGGCGACCGTGCCGCCGACATGACGCTGCCGCAAACCAGCTCCTTCACTGTCTCCGCCGCCGCCATGGCGCAGGAAGAATTCCCCCTCGGTTTCGCACTGGCGCAGCTTCACGGCATCTACATCCTGGCG
The DNA here is from genome assembly GCF_009857605.1 of Duganella levis. Taxonomy (GTDB): domain Bacteria; phylum Pseudomonadota; class Gammaproteobacteria; order Burkholderiales; family Burkholderiaceae_D; genus Rugamonas; species Rugamonas levis. The sequence goes on from NZ_WWCT01000013.1 coordinate 46,119, forward strand.
CAGAACGTCAAAGGCCTGGTGCTGGTCGACATGCACGCCGCGCACGAACGCATCCTGTACGAGCAACTGAAAAACGCGCTGGATAGCCGCGTGGCCGGCGAAGAAATGCAGGTGCAGCCGCTGCTGATCCCGATCACCTTCTACGCCGACGCGGTGGAAGTCGGCACCGCCGAAGAACACCAGGAGACCTTGCAGACACTGGGCTTCGACATCGCCGTGCTGTCGCCGACCACGCTGGCGGTACGCTCGGTGCCGGTGCTGCTGAAGAACGCCGACGCCCAGACGCTGGCGCGCGACGTGCTGCGCGACGTGCGCGAATTCGGCGGCTCCCGCGTGCTGATCGAACGCCAGAACGAACTGCTCGGCACCCTCGCCTGCCACACGGCGGTACGCGCCAACCGCATCCTGTCGCTGCAAGAGATGAACGCCCTGCTGCGCCAGATGGAAATCACCGAACGCGCCGACCAGTGCAACCACGGTCGTCCGACCTGGGTGCAGGTGGAAATCGGCGCACTCGATAAGCTCTTCCTGCGCGGTCAATAATCATGAACACCAAACCACTGGCCGTCGCCATCATGGGGCCGACGGCGTCGGGCAAGACCGCCTCCGCGCTGGCGATTGCAGCACGCATCCCGTCCGAAATCATCTCCGTCGATTCTGCGCTGGTCTACAAAGGCATGGACATCGGCACCGCCAAGCCGACCAGGGAAGAACTGGCCGCCGCACCGCATCACCTGATCGACATCCTCGATCCGCTGGATTCGTATTCGGTAGCGCAGTTTCGCAAGGACACACTGCGGCTGGTGGACGACATCAGCGCGCGCGGCAAACTGCCGCTGCTGGTGGGCGGCACCATGCTGTACTTCAAAGGCCTGGCTGATGGCCTGGACGATTTGCCGGGCGCAGATCCCGCCGTGCGCGCCGCGCTGGATGAGGAAGCAGCCCGCATCGGCTGGCCCGCCATGCACGCGCGCCTGGCCGCTGTCGATCCGGAGACCGCCGCGCGCCTGGCGCCGGCTGATTCGCAACGCATCCAGCGCGCGCTGGAAATCCATGCGCTGAGCGGCAAGCCGATGTCCGAGCTGCTGGCGCTGCGCGAGAAAACCGAACTGCCGTTTGATCTGCTGTCGTTTGCGCTGGAGCCGTCGGACCGCGCGGTACTACATCAGCGCATTGCGCGCCGCTTCGACATCATGTTGGAAGAGACCCCGCACGGTAACCTGATCACCGAAGTGGAAACCCTGCGCCGGCGCGGCGACCTGCATCTGGGCCTGCCGTCGATCCGCTGCGTGGGCTACCGCCAGGCGTGGGAATACCTGGATGGCACAATTGACTATCCGACCATGCGCGAAACCGGCATCATCGCCACGCGCCAATTGGCCAAGCGCCAACTGACCTGGCTGCGCTCAATGCCGGATCGCGTGGTGCTCGACTGCCTGGCGCCGGACCCGGCCAGCACCATGCTGGAGCAGATCGCCGACCGTCTGGGTTAAGTCTTGGGCGGCTCGCCGCTCATGTAGACCAGTTCCCACAAGTGGCCGTCCAGATCCTGGTAGCCGTGGCCATACATGAAGCCATGGTCCTGCGGCTCCTTGTAGGCGCTGCCGCCGGCCTCGATGGCCTTGTTGACCAGCGCCGTCACCGCCTCGCGCGACTCCATCTGCAAACACACCAGCACCTCGGTTGAAGTGTGCGCGTCGCTGATAGGCTTCGGCGTAAACTCCTTGAAGCGGGTTTCGGTCAGCAGCATCACAAAGATATTCTCGTCCACGATCATGCAGGTGGCGGAGTCATCCGTGTAATGCAGGTTGAAGCTGTAGCCCAGATGGGTGAAGAACTGGATCGACTTCTGCAGATCCCGCACCGGCAGGTTGATGAAGATATTGGTGGCCATATCGTCTCCATTGGAAAATGGTTATGCGGTCAGAATACCAATATGCCAACGTTTTGACGACCGCCACACGATAACGGGCATTTTTTTCAAAAAAGTTTTGGGGCGTTCTTGACAGTTCGGGCGCCATCCCCGATAATGCTTCGCGTTGCAGGTGATATAGCTCAGTTGGTTAGAGCACAGCATTCATAATGCTGGGGTCGGTGGTTCAAGTCCACCTATCACCACCAAGATTCCGAAAGCCGTAAATCATACTAAATGATTTACGGCTTTTTTGTTTTTACCGGCACGCCACCGCGAAATCCACGTGATAGTGCTCGTCGTGCCGTATCCATGGCCGTTCCTTCATGAAGTGCAGATGCTGGCGCAGATACGCGCCGCGTCTGGTGGCAAACAGGGGCGGCGTCAGAACAGGATCGAAGATCACGCGGGTGATGCCGATCTTGTGCAAATCGGCGGTGCGGGATAGCTGGTACAGGTGCTCGGCCATTGCCTCGTAGTCAATTCGCAGATCCTCAAACCTGCCGGCCTTGTCGAACTCAATGCCGTAGCCGAACTTGTTGGTGACATTGCCCGGCAGCGGCACCGATGCAGCAGCGGCGTTCAGCACCGGCACCATGAAGTCCACCGACAATCCGGCCTGATGCGTTTTGTGCGGCCGGATCGGTCCGCCTTGCGCGAGGCCGGTCTCGCCATAGACGAAGGTCTTGCCAGGCGCTGCCTGCTCCAGTGTGCGATACGTCGCCACCACCACGTCACGCACAGCATCATGGACATAGGTTCGGCCCAGTTGCACGCCTAGCGTACTGTAAGCAGCAAAGTTAGGGCCGTCTTTTGACAGTTGTACACCCTGCTCCAGTCGGCCATCCGCGACCGTGCCATAACAGGTGCTACCAAGTCCGATAGACGGAAGTGCAATTAAAAAGCAAACCAGCCAACGACGCATAGCGCATCCTTTCTCAGAGCGATCCCTGTTGTAACACGCCTGCGCGAGATCAAGCTGACCGCGCGCAAGCGGTCTCTCCGGCGCCGACGCTACTGTGAAATGGCGCGTCGGTTTTTCCCCACATCGACGTATGGGAAATTTGCATCGGCCTATACGATGTCGGCATACCTGAGCGTATAAAACTGCCCATCGCCACGTTTTCCAAGCTAACCACACCACCAAAATCACCCGATTTCATAGCGAAATCGCCCTCGCCGCGCCTCTGCCGCACTGCAATAAAACGTTTTCCCAGGCGTGTTGCCCATGCTTGCCGAAATGGCTAGTCTTGACTGTGACAGGTCATCAGACAACCTGCACCCTCCCAGAACTAACCGACTGAGGAAGACATGAAAAAGAAAATAATGGAGACCATGGTTCCGCTCGCTCTGGCGGCCATGTATGCGCCTGCGGCTTCGGCCCAGGCAACACAAGCAGAACCGCCGGCCGCTACCGAAGATCCCGGCACCACCGTGGTCGTCACCGGCTTCCGCTCCAGCCTTCAGAAAGCGCTTAATCTGAAGCAGCAGGCGATCGGCGTGCGCGATTCCATCGTCGCCGAAGACATCGGCAAATTCCCCGAGGCGAACGTGGCCGAATCGCTGCAACGCGTGCCCGGCGTGATCCTCAACCGCGACGAATCGTCCGGCGAAGGCCAGCGCATCTCGATCCGCGGCCTGCCTACCGAATACTCGGTCACCACGCTGAACGGCGCGCCGGTCAACACCACCTCCACCGCCACCATCGGCTCGGCGGCGCGCGGCTTCAACTACGACGTCTTCGCGTCTGAATTATTTGGCCGCGTCGACTTCTACAAATCGCCGCTGGCCGAACTGACCGAGGGCGGCCTCGGTGGCATCGTCGACCTGCAAACGCCCCGCCCCTTCGACAATCCCAAGCGCACCATCCGCTACGGCCTGACCGACACCTACAACACCAGCTCCAAGCACAATGACCCGAATGGCTTTGTGCTGTACTCAAACACCTGGGACAATCTAGGCTTCCTGATCGGCGCTTCGCACAGCGGCAGCATCAACACCCGCTCCGGCTTCGAAGCCACCGGCGGCTACAACAGCTCCTTCAACGGCAGCCAGAATCCGGTCAAGGGCAACTTCGCCCTCGCACTGGACTTCGACAGCCCGCTGGCCAACCTCGGTGGCTACACGCGCGACCAGGTGGCGCAAGCCCTGCTGCCGCGCATCTACCGGTTCTACGGCTCGCAGAACGAGCGCACGCGCGACGGCCTGGTGTCGTCGCTGCAGTGGAAAACGTCCACGCTCAACGTCAGCTTCGACACCCTGTACTCGAAGCTGGAGAACACGCGCGCGGAACAGCTGTTCGGCATCCTGGTGCGCAGCACCGCCACCACCAACCGCAACGCGCCGGTCGGCGCCAGCGGCAACAACGGCCTGATACCGCTCGACGTCCACATCGACCCGGGCACCAATCTGCTGACCGGCACCTTCGGCAACACCACCTACAACGCCGGCGCCGCCTACACCAAGGACGACACCAAATTCGGCTACGGCGCATTGAACGCCAGCTGGAAGGCCAGTCCCAAGCTGACGCTGAGCGGCCAGGCCAGCCTGAATCAAAGCACCGCCACCAGCGCCACCGGCCAGCTGTCAGGCTACATCTACGGCGCCACCTCGACCATCGATTACGGCAGCGATCACGTCTACCCATCGATCTCCTCGCCGACCAGCTACACCGATCCGAATAGCTGGAGCGGCTTCACCATCGGCACCGGCTGGACCAAGGAAACCGACAAGGGCAAGCAGGCGCGCGTGGCCGCCGACTATGACTACGACCTGCCAGGCGGCTGGACCGGCCACCTGAAAACAGGCCTGACCTACGTCGCCACCATCAAGGGCGTCAACAAGCGTAACGGCACTGCGCTGGCCACCGCGCACCTGAACAGCATCGGCGCGGCCGGCTTGCGCAGCGCGATGACGTCGCAACTGCCGATCAATAACCTCGACTTCGGCGCCGGCTGGCCGCATAGCTGGGCGACGTGGAACAGCAACTACTTCTACTCGCAGTTCGATCCCAATGTGTACAACCCGGAGTCCACCTTCACGCCATCGCAAAGCTTTGCGGCGGAAGAGGATGTGAAGACGGCCTTCGTGCAGTCCGATTTCAAGGGCGACATCGGCGGCCACGAATTGCGCTTCAATGCCGGCGTGCGCTTTTCCAAGACCGAAACCGACATCGACAACTTCAAGCAAAAAGGTGCGGGCCTGGTCTACTCGCCGAATCACGAACAAGGCTCGTACAGCAATGTGCTTCCGGCTTTCAGCAGCGCGTTCGACCTGACCGATGATTTGATGTGGCGCGCCTCGTGGGGCAAGACCATCACGCGCGCGTCGCTGTCGATCATCGCCGCACAGACGGTGATCCCAAACCAGTTCGATAACTCGGCCACCTCCGGCAATCCGAGCCTGCGCCCGCAGCAATCGAAGAACCTGGACACCAGCCTGGAATGGTACTTCAAGCCAGGCAGCCTGCTGTCGGCCGCCGTGTTCCAGAAGAAGCTGACCGACGCCACGGTCGCCAACACCACCGTGGTACCGTTCTCCTCGCTCGGCCTGCCGGATACCGCACTGGGTCCGCTGTTCCAGGACGCGAATGGCCACGTCGATCCCAACCTGGCAATGACGCTGCGCACCTACACCAACGCCGGCGAACAAACGTTGAAGGGCTACGAGCTGGCTTACCAGCAAGCCTTCAACTTCCTGCCGGCGCCGTGGAGCGGCATGGGCGCCATCGCCAGCTACACCCACATCAATCCCTTCAACAGCACGCCGTGGATTACCAACGCGGGCAAAGTCATCGACGTCAACTCGGTACCGAAGTACGCCTACAGCACTACGGTCTACTACGAACAAGGGCCATGGGCGGCGCGCCTGTCCTACAACTACAAGGACAAGTCGCTACACCCGGACAACCCGCGCAACCTGGGCGATGATTTGATCCGTTGGCGCGCAGGACGCGGCTACCTCGACGCCAACATCAGCTACAAGATCAACGAGAATCTCGAATTTCGTATCGATGCGCTCAACCTGAGCAACACGCTGGCCTACGATTACTTTGAAGACGCCAGCGGCAAATACGGCAGCGGCAAGAAGACTCGCATGGACTATGCGAAGTATGATGGCCGCACGATCAAATTCGGCATCCGGGGAAAACTCTAAATGATGAAACGACTCTACGCCGCTGGCCTGCTGGTGGCCAGCGTGACCGTATTGGCCGGCTGCGCTTCAGCGCCGCCGGCGGTCGACACGTCCGAACAGGAAGTGATCGGCATTATCAACAAGGTCAATGGCTACTGGCAGCAGCGCGAAACGCCGCAGAAGTGGGCCTTCTGGGACATCGCCGCCTATCACACGGGGAATATGGAGGCGTACCAGATCACCGGCAATCCAGCATGGCGCAAATATTCGGAAGACTGGGCGGCGCATAACAACTGGCAGGGCGCCAAGTCCACCGACAAGGCCACATGGAAATACCAGTACGGCGAGACCGACGATCATGTGATGTTCGGCGACTGGCAGATCTGCTTCCAGACCTACGCGGATTTGTACAAGCTCGATCCCGATCCAAAGAAAATCGCCCGCGCGCGCGAAGTGATGGAGTACCAGATGAGTACTCCGAACAAGGATTACTGGTGGTGGTCGGATGGCTTGTACATGGTGATGCCGGTGATGACCAAGCTGTATGCAATCACCGGCAATCGCCAGTATCTCGACAAGCTACACGAGTATTTTGAATACTCGAACAGCATCATGTACGACAGCGACGCGCAGCTGTACTACCGCGATGCACGCTACGTCTATCCCAAACATCAAAGCGTCAACGGCAAGAAGGACTTCTGGTCGCGCGGCGATGGCTGGGTATTCGCCGGCCTGGCCAAGGTACTCAAGGATCTGCCGAAAGATGATCCTTATCGCGCCGACTACATCGCCAAATTCAAAGGCATGGCGCAGGCACTGAAGAAAGCCCAGACCGACGACGGCTACTGGACCCGCAGCCTGCTCGATCCGCAGCACGCACCCGGACCTGAAACCAGCGGCACCGCCTTCTTCGTCTACGGCTACCTATGGGGCATCAATAACGGCCTGCTGGAGCGCGACGAGTATCTGCCGGTGGTGCGCAAAGGCTGGCGCTACCTGAGCAAGACCGCGCTGCAAGCGGACGGGAAAATCGGCTACGTGCAGCCCATCGGCGACCGCGCCATACCGGGTCAGGTGGTGGACCAGAATTCGACCACGGCGTTCGGCGTTGGCGCCTACCTGCTGGCGTCCTCGGAGCTGGTGCGCCTGCTGCGTCAATAACAACGGAGACTGAATGCAACGACGACACTTTATCCAGACCCTCGCAGCGACGGCGGGCGGCGGCATCGCCAGCGCGCAAGCCACGGCAGCCACTTTGGCCACCACGAGCGCCGACACCAGCGGTGCCGCAGCCCGCACACAACTCGCCACACTCGCGCAGAAAATGTCCGAACCAGTGCTGACCAATATGGCGGCCGGCACGCTGAAGAAAAACTTCGCCCTCGAAGTCAGTCCCACCTGGGATGGCCGCGACAAAGGCGTGGCCTACCTCGAATGCTTCGGCCGGCTGATCGCCGGCATCGCGCCATGGCTGGCCCTCGCCGACGATGGCACGCCCGAGGGCCGCACCCGCAAGCGCCTGCAACAACTCGCGCTGCAAAGCTATACCAACTCGGTCGATCCATCCAATCCAGACTACCTGCTGTGGCAAGGCCCCGGCCAAACGCTGGTCGATTCCGCCTACTTCACCAATGCCCTGATCCGCGCGCCGCAAGCGCTGTGGGAACCGCTGGACGCCAAAACCAAGCAGCGCATCATCACCGAAATCAAATCCCTGCGCCGTATCGAACCGCCGTACATCAACTGGATGCTGTTCGCCGCCATGAACGAAGCCTGGCTGATGTCCATCGGCGAAGAATTCGACCCGCTGCGGATGAACGTCGCCATCCGAAAAATCAACGAATGGTACTTCGGCGACGGCTGGATCAAGGACGGTGACGCCTTCCACTTCGACTACTACAACGCCTTCGTCATGCACCCGATGCTGGTCGAAATCCTCGACGTGCTGGATGCGAAAAAAGGCGCGTTCTGGAACGGCAAACCGGAAGAGCTGCGCGCGCAAGCCATCAAACGCATGCAGCGCTACAGCGAACACCTGGAGCGCTTCATCTCCACCGACGGCAGCTTCCCGCCGATCGGCCGGTCGCTCACCTACCGCACCGCCGCCTTCCAGCCACTGGCACTGCTGGCGCTGCGCAAGCAGCTGCCGCAAAGCCTGCCCGAAGGCCAGATCCGCGCCGCACTGCAAGCGGTGCACAAAGCCGTGTGGTCGGCGCCGTCCAATTTCAGCAAGGAAGGCTATCTCACCATCGGCTTCGTAGGCCATCAACCGGAGCTGGGCGACTGGTACTCCAACAACGGCAGCATGTACATCGCATCCGCCAGCCTGCTGCCACTCGGCCTGCCGCCGAACGACAGTTACTGGACTTCGCCCGCGCAAGACTGGACACAGAAGAAAGCCTTCTCTGGTGCCCGCTTCCCTAAAGACTACCCGGTAAACTACTAATGACGATCAAGTCCACCTCCCGCCGCACCATGTTGCGCGGCGCCAGTGCCGCCGCAGCAGCAACCACGATGGGCAGCCTGATACTGCCGCTGTCCGCGCAAGCCGCCGCCCGCTTCACCATCAGCGACACCGACTTCATGCTGGACGGCCAGCGCCTGCAAATCCGCTGCGGTGAAATGCACTTCGCCCGCGTGCCGCGCGAATACTGGCAGCACCGCCTGAAAGCCATCAAGGCCATGGGCCTCAACACCGTCTGCGCCTACCTGTTCTGGAATTACCATGAGTGGCGCGAAGGCCGCTACGACTGGCAAGGACAGCGCGACGCCGCTGAATTCTGCAAGCTCGCGCAGCAGGAAGGCCTGTGGGTCATCCTGCGTCCCGGCCCCTACGCCTGCGCCGAGTGGGAAATGGGCGGCCTGCCATGGTGGCTGCTGAAGAAACCCGGCGACGCCTTCCTGCGCACGCGCGACGCCAACTTCGTGCAGCCGGCGCGCCGCTACATGAAAGAAGTCGGCCGCATCCTCGGACCGCAGCAGATCACGCACGGCGGGCCGATACTGATGGTGCAGGTCGAAAACGAATACGGCTTCTTCGGCGAAGACCTGGACTACATGCGCGACATGAAAAGCATGCTGCAAGATGCTGGCTTCGACGTGCCGCTATTCCAGTGCAATCCGACCAACGCGGTGGTCAAGTCGCACATTGACGGCTTGTTCAACGTCGTCAATTTCGGCAGCGATCCGCAGACCGGCTTCAAGGCGCTGGACCAGGTGCAGAAAGGCCCGCGCATGTGCGGCGAATACTACTCCGGCTGGTTTGACACCTGGGGTGCGCCGCACCGTCGCGGCTCCGCCAACGGCGCCGTGGCCGACATCCAGATCATGTTGAAGGCCAACGGCTCCTTCAGCCTGTACATGGCGCACGGCGGCACCAGCTTCGGCCTGTGGGGCGGCTGCGACCGGCCCTTCCGTCCCGACACCAGCAGCTACGACTATGACGCGCCGATCAGCGAAGCCGGATGGACCGGTGAAAAATTCCAGGCCTACCGCGACGGCATCAAACCCTTCCTGCCAGCGGGCGAAACACTGCCGCCGCCTCCCCCGAAAAATCCGGTCATCGCCATCAAACCGTTTGCGTTCAAGGAGTCCTGCACTGTGGCCGCCGCGCTGCCGGCCAAGACACTCAGCGTGGCCTCGCCGCAGCCGATCGAACAGTACGACATCAGCCGCGGCCTGGTCTCCTACCGCGTCACGCTGCCCGCCGGCCCGGCCGGAAAGCTGGAAGCGGCAAAGGTGCGCGACCTGGCCTGGGTCAGCATCGACGGCAAACAAATCGGCACGATGGACACGCGCTACCGCCGCTTCAGCGTCGACCTGCCGGCGCGCAGCAAACCGGCGACGCTGGAGATCCTGCTGTACACCATCGCCCGCGTCAACTTCGGCGTCGAAATCCACGACCGTAAAGGCCTGCATGGGCCGGTGCTGCTCAACGGCCAGCCGCTGGAAAACTGGGACATCCGCGCCATCGACTTTGACGCCGACGCCGTGCTGCCACCGCTGACGTGGAAGACCGGCCGCGCACAGGGCGCCGCCTTCTGGCGCGGTGGTTTCGACGTCACGCAAAGCGGCGACACCTTCCTCGACCTGTCCGGTTGGGGCCAGGGCATCGTGTGGGTGAATGGCCGCTGCCTTGGCCGTTACTGGAGCATCGGTCCGACGCAAACCATGTACCTGCCCGGCCCGTGGATGAAGCAAGGCCACAACGAAGTCGTAGTGCTGGACCTGACCGGCCCACGCAGCGCGCGCATCGAAGGCCTGACCATGCCGATTCTCGACAAGCTGCGGCCGGAACTGGACCTGGCGCGTCCACCAAGCAAAGTAAAGCCGGCGCTGGACGGCGTCAAGCCAGCGCACGAAGGCGAATTCGCACAAGGCTCGGCGGTGCAGGACGTGAAATTTGCGCAGCCGCTCAAAGGCCGCCAGTTCTGCCTTGAGTCGCTGGATGCGTTCGACGGCAAACAGTACGCCGCCGTGGCCGAACTGTCGCTGCTGGGTGTCGATGGCAAAACGCTCAACCAGTCCAATTGGACCATCGTCTACGCCAGCAGCGAGGAAGCCACCAAAGAAGACGGCGGCGCCCTCAACGCCATCAATGGCCAGGCCTCCGACTTCTGGCACACCGCCTACAGCGGCAAGGCAGCGACGGCGCCAAGCAGTAAGCACCCGCACCGCCTGATCATCGACCTGGGCGCCGAAGCCACCATCGCCGGCCTGCGCTACACCCCGCGCCAAGGCCCGGAAGGCATCACCGGCCGCATCAAGCACTATCGCGCATATGTCGGCGACCATCTGGTCAAGGAAAACTGACGCCGATTGGTGACAAGGCTGGACTCAGATTGAGGAGATCAACTTAGCTCCGCACGCAGCCTTGTCGCCATCGTAAGCAACAGCTTTGCCGTGGTGATGCCGATCGCTGGACGCAACCTGTATCGGAAAGTTGCCTTTACATTGCGGGCAGACAGTCATGTCACCATCGACAGCTATCGACTTGCCAAGCGCTTTGAAATCATTGGCCGCAGAAATCACTTTGCCACCGTGCGACGTTGAGTCACCTAGACGAATGACGCCCTTATCCTGACTGTTTTTCATGCGGTACTCCGTTACGCTTCTCATTTAGTTACCAGGAGCGATCTCTGCGCGCCAAAGCTCGGCGTTCTTAAAGCTATCTTCCTCGCCGTGCCAGTTCGGCGTCTTGCTGCGTGGGTCCAAGGGATACGTTTGCGTTTTGTGCGCCTGTGACGTAGCGGCCCACCCGACCGGCATATCGCCAATCGGTTGTTGATTCGAGCATTTAACTAATCGTTCGCAACTCTCCATCATGATCTTCATACGTACCATAGCTCTGCTAGCCGGTATAGGGGATTTCGGACCCACGAAATAGTCTGCGGTAGCGCCAATATCCAGTTGGTTCGACAAGTTGTTCGCGAAAGCCGGCCAGAGAGTCGTGCACAAAATTGTCAAAGAATGTCGCCAATAAAGGGGATATCTTAGGTTGAGCCGTCACCCTCGCCCTCAGTTCGGGAGCTTCAGGCTCTAGAACGAATACTACAGCCTGAGTTCCATCACGATCATAAGGCCGTTGCTTTTTCAGGACCTTGGACGATAATGTCGAACTCATTTGAAGCTCCTCATCGGCGGCACAAAACTGTCGATTTGACGCAATCAGATGGCGGCGATGAGCCGGATTTGCTTTCCTCACCTGTCCACTCCTCTCAAATTCCTTCCTTACCTGCCAGCGCCATACCAGATAAGGCAGCATCCAATCACTCAATGACCTCGGAGCTTCTGTAGATACATCAATAAATTGCTCAAATGCCGTTAGCAAATCGGCGTGAATTGCAAAGTCCGCAGTACCACGCCCTTTTGATAGCGGCACCCCTGCAGCAAGAGCGCAATCGTAGAGATGATTTAGAGGAATCTGAGAAAGTTTTAGCGAATCGTCGACAGCGACCCCAAGCTCTCCTGGCTCGTATCCTCCTCCAACGTCGCTGTGTGACCCCGGATAAGCGAACTCAAGGCAATTCTGAGGGAGTTCGCGATTAAACAAGACCGTGTCTAATGGAAAATTCTTGCGTAACTCATGCACTGCAATTAAATGAACACAATTTTCTATGTTGGGAAGAATCCGCATGACCTCTGGGGTAGCCCAATTAGAGTGACCACCTGTAGAACGTAGTTGATCATTTTTAACTCCCTCCCATATGCCAACCGATGCCACGGTATCCATCAATCCTAAAAAACGAAAGCGGCAAGGAACGTCAGCCAACCCAGTCCGAGTCAACAAATCATTTAGCCAATGGCAAAATACCCGAGCCTCCGTCGCTCCACGAGAAAAGCCGAATATGTCCAAAACGCATTCACAAACCTTCGCCGACCGATTAGTCTTCATTCGAGCTTTAATACTATTTATACAGACACTCAGGAATGGCGCTCTCATCGCGCCGGAATCAGCTACTAGACTGCCATCGATGCCCACACTTTTGAGCAGCTTCTTATCAGCCTTGGATGGGCTACTAGTGCATAGCGCCGTGATCATCGCTGCTGAGAACAGTTCGGTGCTAAAAAGACCTCTATGCAACGCATTAAAAACGCGTAGTAGCGCAACCATGATGCGGGAGTCCCCGCCACTGGCGAAAGCGCTTCCCAAGACACTTTCTGTTGTTTCATTAATCAACGCAAATGGCTTACCCAAACCTGGAATGTATACAGCATGGGTTCCTTTTTCAGGGATATGGGGGTAGGCTTCGTAAAGCCGCGCCACATTAGAGTGACCTTTCTTGTCCTTGTGTAGATAAAGGCTGTTGCCTGTTCCATCAAAAAAAATACCTATTTGTATCGTGATTTCGCATGCCGACGCGTTAGCGTACTGAGGAGGCTTGGAAGGCCTCAGATAGTCCACCGGAGCAGTTCGCGTCGCTCTGAATTTGCCGTTTGACTGCGTCATTTCCATGTGTTCCTCCAACGGTCCATATACTTCTTCTCAGCTTGCGTAAACATTTCACTAATAGGCGATCCTGCCGTCGCCGATGCGCCTCCTTCAGTCAGTCCATATGGCACAGGGTGATTGGGGCTGACAACTGAGTAAGGAGTGGTCAACACTCGAACCCTCCCCTGGGGAAAGAAATGGACATATAGGCTATATGCTTCCTTGTATTTTTCTACAGGCACCTTCGCGAAATACAAGCCTTTTTTCTTAACGCTTCGATAGTTTCCAGCTTGGATTTCGGCATAATCTGCGTGTGACCAGTCCTCCACGCTCCACCGGACCTCAACCATAAGCCCCGGTCGCCAACGCCTCGGAATCATGATGCAACAAATTTCCCCGCTACCGCCCCCTTCGCGTTGCACGCCTGTACCGCCGTATTTGTTAACATAAAATTCTGGTACAAGGTAATCTGTCCCCAGATGGTGCACTCCAATCAATACCGTTCCTACGTAGTCGTCCTCTTCAGCGGACAGGAAAAATGAAACGTATCCGACCGCAAGGGCTATGCCGAGAGTGCAAGCAAGAAGCAATCGCTGTACGTTCTTTCTCATCGCTTGATTCCGCCACAATAATGACTTGCCAAACGATGTAAGTCCTTGCGCCGCAGAATGGGATCAGATTGTTCAAGAACCGGCTTCAAGCCAGGATGAAGTAGAAGACGCCCCTCAGTCTCAAAAACGTCGCGAGCAAACAGCAAGAGATCTGTATTTTCTTCATGTCCTGCGGACAGCCATATCTGACGCGTTTGTTCGGCATATTGATGAGCCTGCATGGTTGAGTATTCGGATTCGCGTTCCGGCCGCATCTTACGCAAGTTTGCCAGCAACTGGTCAGCGCCGAAAGCATCTCTAAGAGCACTCATCTGGATATCGCTTAACAATAAGGGAATCCTCGATGCCGATTCGGCTTTTCGAATGGGCAGTGATTTTAAATTTCCATCACGGGCATGGATTTTCCAGCTTTCAAATGGTGCTACAAGCGCGGTCCATTGTTCTCTGGTCAGGAGGGCGGCGAGATTTGATAACACCATGCAGTCGGCAAACCGCAACGTTAGCTCAATGCCTTCTTCTGTTTGGATATAAATAAATTGACGGAGGTGAAGCAGCACTTCAGTCAACGCTAACTCTGTCTCGATAAATGAAATTCCCAATTTCGGAGAAGCTGCATTAACAAGCGCCATCACCGCATCGATTCGATTGCAGTGCCATGCGCGTTCAACATCGATCAGAATCGGACTGACGACTATGGCATCTCGCCCATAAACCGCGGCAACCCAGGTTGGCTTGCGGCGCTTCTTTATCCATGGCTTGTCGTCCGGGTAGCCAACCAGAGTGGTATCAATAAGAATATATGAGCGACTCATGTTCCAGCTCCGGACTTGGCGAAGGGACTATGAGCATCTGCGGCGATCATCAGGCAAGGGATACAAATCTTGTGTAGCGCCTTGTCTCCGGCGAACGAGACGTTACGGCTCTGACCCGGGAAAGTTTGATGGCTGGATGCGTACATCTCATGCTTTCCCGCGGTGTAGCCTTTAATACCGCCAGCACTCAGTTCCAGTTCTGTTCCACCACCATTGATGCGCACCCCTTTTTTGGCTTTTATAGTGATCCAATCCGTATTACTAATGATCTCCACCACTTTTTGGGCCAGTAACTGCAATTGGTCATCCTGAGCTTGTAGATCAACCTTCCCGCTTGCTGCCGTCAACTTTATGCCGCCTTCGTTCGCGAACAAACTCATAGACTGCGCCGAACGGAATGAGGCACTGTCTCCCGCAGCCAGAGAAGTCGTACTAGCACTAACGATATCAACCGTGGTCGCGGCTCCAATGGCGATGTTCCTGGTGCTTCCACAAATTAAACCAGCGGGGCCACTGACAGCCACAATAGGCGCTCCACTAATTTCAAGATTTTTCAGCTTTCCAATTAGCTCTGAAAGGTCTTTACCGGAAGCCTTATCACCAGCATGCAGCTCGGCCTGCTCCGCTAGTTGGCACACAAGTTTCTGTAAGCCGTCCGCAATACTAAGGAGTTGAGAGCGTTCGAGGTGCTGCCCCTTCTGGTGATCGCTTGGCTCGGCGGTGACCAGAACGCCTTGCAAGCCACGCACAGCTATATTCATATCGCTACGCAATTCGGCGCCAGCCCCACGCTGTTCGCCATGACCCTCGATTCGTGATTGGGATAACCATCCCAAATTCAGTTGACTCGCGCCGTAATCGCTTGCCAGTTGCGCGCTGATTTGGCCATTTGTATCGTCAAATCGCAGTTGATTGGCGCTGGCACCTAGGACTTCCCGGCTTCTTATCCCGGAAAGATAACGGTTGCCCGGCAAGTCGCCACCATCGCTGAGAGCTACTGGCTGGCCTTGCTGGTTATAAAGTTGGGCCACGATAACGGGCTTATCAGGATCGCCACCGAGGAACGTGACCAATACTTCGGTTCCGATCCGCGGCAAGCCAAGCGTTCCGCATTGCCGGACTGCGCCAGAGCCGTTGCCGGCCCAGTTGGACGCGACGCGTACCCAGGCGGAGTCAGTGGTGGTATCTGATGCGCCGGCGCCGGCGGCTTCTTCGTGGTCTTCCGGGCGGGTGCCGGGAAAGCGGATTTTTACGCGGCCTAGTTGGTCGCAGTGGACTTCTTCACCTTTAGGACCGACCACGATGGCGCTTTGCATTTGCGCTTGTGGCACATCCACGCGCGGGTCGAAGGCAGGGACGATACTCACGCCACGGCGCACGGCGGTGAACTGGATGTGCATGCGTAACGGGCCGCTGGCCACTTTGTCCGCCACATCGCGCTGCATCTGCACATCGCTAGCGCCGTGCATCCAGCGGCTGCGGGCGAACAGGCGTTCCACGCGCGTGGCCAAGGCTTTCGGCAGGTTGTTTTGTGCCGTCACCTGCAAGTCGATGACGATGAAGTCGCGTTCCGCAGCGTCGTGTTGGTCCACTTCTGGGTGCTCGGACAAGGTGAAGTATTCACCAGCGCACAGATCGCGCACGCTGCCTTCGCCGTGAAAGCATTTGGATTCGTAGTCATGCCGCTTCATGCGCAGCTGACCGAGGTTGAATAGGTCCTCGTTGTCGTCGCCGGCATGCGGCGGCAGGATCTGATAATCGTCCAGCGTGGCGGCCAGCTCGTTACCGTTGACGCCTTGGTTGTTACTGCTGTTGGTCGACACCAGCATGAAGTCCCGTCCCTGCGGATTCATATAGTCCCAGCTATGCCGCGCGACCGTGCCGGGTTGCAGGCTGCGCACCGCGCTCCAGGCGGTGATGGTGTCGCGTTCTTCGGTGGCGGCGTCGCGGTGGTAGCGGATGGTGCCAGAAGCGTTCTGGCGCAGGCTGTCGGCATTGTTGAACAACACCAGCGTGTGCATCATCTCGCCGGCGCGGATGTACCAGCCGATGCCGCGCCGTCTGAGCAGGCGGCGAATAAAGGCCGCATCTGACTCGTTGTGCTGCATGGTGAATTCGCGCTTGGGATAGGTACGCAGGTCGAAGGCCTCATCCTTCTCGTGATTGAAGCAGACGCCGAGCACTGGGCTTTTCTGCCGCCATTCATCGAGGATGCGCTGGACGATCTCTACTTCGTCCATATTGCGGAACACGCGGGTGTTGGTGCGCTTTTCCAGTATCGCCAGCGCGTCGCGCAGCACCAGCTGGTAGCT
Organism: Duganella levis; assembly: GCF_009857605.1. Classification (GTDB taxonomy): domain Bacteria; phylum Pseudomonadota; class Gammaproteobacteria; order Burkholderiales; family Burkholderiaceae_D; genus Rugamonas; species Rugamonas levis. Next base: position 62,831 of record NZ_WWCT01000013.1, read on the forward strand.
GGCCAGGCCACCGTCGCTGTCGCCCGAACTGGCTTCAGTGACGATGCCGCACACGCTGCGCAAGTCGCCACGGTCGGTGACGAAATCCAGTTGGGCCGCCACCGCGATCATCTTCTTCAGCGGCAGTTGCGCATTGGCGGACACGCACAGCACGCGATACTCAATCCCGCCACAGATGCTTTCCGAGCCGAACACATGCTGCGGCAACAGCATGTCGTCGTTAAAGCCGCCTGGAAGATCAAGACGCAGCCGCAATGGCCGGTTGTCGGTGACCAGCTCTTTAGCCGCCGTCATGAAGCTGAAAAAATCGCTGTCGCTCTCCACACTGCCTCCCGTTAGCTGCGCGAGCCTCCGATGATGTCAGGCTGGATAGACGGGATTTTGATGTTAAGCAACTCTAGCTCATACCGGCGCCAAAATTTCCCCATGGCAATCGTTGACAGCAGGCAGGCCGCCGGACGATCATGCTGCTAATGATCAAACGTGAAAAATTCTGGCGGCGGCCGGGCTGGCTGTTTTGCCTGCTGCTGCCGCTGTTCCATTTTGCCAGCGTCAAGCTGACTTTCTTCTGCGCCGTCACGCCGGAAAACGCGGTCGTCGTCTGGCTGCCGAATGCCGTGCTGCTGGCGGCGCTGCTGCGCTTTCGCGGCCAGCGCGCGCCGTTGCTGGCCGCGCTCACCTTCACGTCCGACGTGCTGGCCAACCTCAATGCTTTCCCTTGGTACGAGGCGATTCTGCTCAGCGCCGTCAATGTGCTGGAAGTGACGGTCACCTACCAGCTCATGAAGCGCAGCCAGACCTCGCCACGCCTGCACCGCCTGAAAGACCTGGGCAAGTTCATCCTCGCCGGCCCGGTATTCGGCGCGATGCTGGCCGGCCTGATCGCGGCGGTGGTGCTGCAACAGGTGGGCGGCGCCACCACGCCCTATCTGACGCTGGCGCGCGTCTGGTGGTTTGGCGACGGCCTGGGACTTTTAATCTACACGCCGCTGCTGCTGGCCTACACGCAGTCGCAGCACCAGCGCCCCAATCTCACGCGTTGGGACGACGCGGCGCTGGTCACCACGCTGCTGCTGGCGGTCGCCGTGCTGTCCGCGCACGGTGGTGAGATCGACGGCGTTTCCGTCACGCCGACGCTGCTGCTGCCGGCGGTGGCGGTGATCGCCTTCCGTTTCGGCGTGCGCCTGACTACCCTGCTGGTGGCGCTGATTTCACTCAGCACCGCGATGCTGATGACTACCGGTTTGAAACCGTTCGGCGAAGTGCCGATCCATCTGGAAGTGGTGCGGGCGCAGGAATTCATTCTCACGCTGTGCATCATCGGCATCGGCTTTGCGGTGGTGCTCAGCGAGTTGCAAACGCGCGAGCGTGAACTGGAGAGCCGGGTGCGCGAACGCACGCGCGAGCTGGAACAATCCAATTCGCGGCTGGCCGACATCAGCGCCACCGACGGCCTGACCGGCATCGCCAACCGCCGCCGTTTCGACGAGACGCTGGCGGCGGAATGGAGCCGCGCGCGCCGCAACAAGCAGCCGCTGATGTTGGCGTTGTTAGACGTCGATCTGTTCAAGCAATACAACGACTGCTACGGCCACCAGAGCGGCGACGACGCGCTGCGGGCGGTGGCAAACGAACTGGCAAAGCAGATGCGTCGCGGCGGCGATTTCGTGGCCCGCTACGGCGGTGAGGAATTCGCCGTGATCGCGCAGTCGGCCAACGAAGAACATGCACTGGCGATGGCCGAGTCGATTTGCGCCGCGATCGCCGCGCTGGATCTGCCGCACGCCACCTCGCCGTTCAAAGTACTCACCGCCAGCATCGGCGTGGCGCTGGTGACACCGGCAGAACACCACTCCATCACGTCCCTGATCAAGACCGCCGACGTGGCGCTGTATCGCGCCAAGCAGCTCGGCCGCAACCGCGTCGAGCAGGCCGACGTCACCTCAATCGCCTGAACGTCCAGACGCCACCCGCCGGTACTGGCTGGGCGTCAGCCCGGTGGTGGCCTTGAACTGGCGCGTGAAAGCGGAATGGTCACCGTAGCCGCAGGCTTGCGCGATCTCCGCCACGCTGGCGTCGCCGTTCAGCATGCGCGAGGCGGCGTCCACGCGGGTCTGGATAATCATCTGGCGCGGCGTCAGGTGGAAGATGCGCAGGAAGTAGCGCTCGATCTGCGCCACCGACATATTGGCGATGCGCGCCAGCTCCGGCAGTTGCAAGGGCTGGCCGTACTGCTCGTGAATCACGGTCACTGCCGCCGCCACTTTGCGGTAGGCCGGATTCTTCTTGTCCGCCATCGCCAGGTCGCGCGAGATGCCGGTCAGGCCGACGATGCGGCCTTGCGCATCGCGCAGCGCGGTCTTGCGCGTCAGGCACCAGCCGGGATCGCGGTTGGGATACAGGTGCAGTTCCAGCTGGTCTTCGATGTCGTTATCGCCAGCCAGCACCAGCAAGTCCTGCGCATGATAGGTCTGGCCGAAAGGATGGGCAAACACCTCGGCCGGCGTGCGGCCGATCAGCGCCGACTTGTGCCGCTGACCGCAACGCTGCACCAAGGTCTGGTTGACCACCACATAGCGCCCCTCGCCATCCTTGACGAAGAACACCACGTCCGGCAGTGCATCAAACAGCCCTTCCGCAAAGAAGGGATCGGCGACGGCGGCGCCCAGCGCGGCACGCGTGGTTTCATGGTTGGCAGTGTGCATGGACTTCATTCTGCACCATTGTGCAGATTTCGTCACCCATCGTGCGCAAGCGGTGCAAGACAGGCAACGGCGGCCAGCCTAAGATTTCAACATGAAAACCATCTCGATTATCGACTCCCATACCGGCGGCGAACCTACCCGCCTGGTCATCGACGGCGGCCCGGATCTGGGCCTCGGCCCGCTCAGCGAGCGCGTTGCCCGCCTGCGCGCCGCCCATGACAACTTCCGCTCCGCCGTCGTCTGCGAACCACGCGGCTCGGACGTGCTGGTCGGCGCCCTGCTGTGCGCACCGCACGCGTCGGACTGCGTGGCGGGCGTGATCTTCTTTAATAACGTCGGCTACCTCGGCATGTGCGGCCACGGCACCATCGGCCTGGTAGCTTCGCTAGCCTTCATGGGCCGCATCGGGCCAGGGCGCCATCGCATCGATACGCCAGTGGGCGTGGTGGAGGCGGAACTGCATGCCGACGGCAGCGTCACCGTCGACAATGTGGCGTCCTACCGCAGCCGCGCCGCCGTCACCGTCGAGGTGCCGGGCATCGGCCCCGTTACCGGCGACATCGCCTACGGCGGCAACTGGTTCTTTCTGGTGGCCGAGCATGGCCAGGAACTCAGCGTGCGCAACGTGGAGGCGCTGACCAGCTACACCGTGGCCGTCGCCGCCGCGCTGGCCGACCAGGGCATCACCGGTGATGATGGCGCGCTGATCGACCACATCGAACTGTTTGCCGATTCGCGCACGGGCGCCGACAGCCAGAGCTTCGTACTCTGTCCCGGCAAGGCCTACGACCGTTCGCCATGCGGCACCGGCACCAGCGCCAAGCTGGCCTGCCTGGCCGCCGACGGCAAGCTGGCCGAAGGCGCGTTGTGGAAGCAGGAGAGCGTGATCGGCAGCGTGTTCGAAGCGTCCTACCGCGTGCGCGACGGCCTGCTGCTGCCGAGCATCCGCGGCAAGGCATGGGTGAATGCGCAGGCGCAGCTGATCCTCGATCCGAGCGATCCATTCGTCTGGGGCATACGGTGAACAATGCCGAAGTAATCGTCATCGGCGCCGGCATTGTCGGCGCCGCGTGTGCGGATGCGCTCAGTGAGCGCGGGCTGCGCGTGGCGGTCATCGAGCAGGATATCGCCGGCGGCGGCGCCACTGCGGCCGGCATGGGCCACCTGGTGGTCATGGACGACAACGCGGCTGAACTGGCGCTGTCGGCCTACTCGGTGGCCCTGTGGAAGGACCTGGTGGGCGACCGCCCGCAACGTCACGAATACAGCGGCTGCGGCACCATCTGGGTCGCCGCCGATGAAGAAGAAATGGACGCTGCGCTGCAAAAGGCGCACACGCTGTCCGGCCACGGCCTGCTATGCGAAGTGCTGACGCCTGCCGCGCTGTATGCGCGCGAGCCGCAGCTGCGCGCCGGCCTCGCGGGCGGCCTGCTGGTGCGCGGCGACGGGCTGGTATATCCGCCCAAGACCACGCGCATCCTGCTGGACCGCGCCATGCGTCGCGGCACCATCACCAAGCGCGCCACCGTCACGGCGATTGAAGACCACGGCGTGGTGCTGAGCGACGGCACCCGTCATCAGGCGCAGCACATCGTGCTGGCAGCCGGCGCGCGATCCAGCGCACTGGTGCCTGAGCTGCCAATCCAGCCGAAGAAAGGCCATCTGGCCATCACCGACCGCTATCCCGGCTTTGTGAAGCACCAGCTGGTGGAGCTGGGCTACATCAAGAGCGCGCATGCCGCCAGCGGCGATTCGGTCGCCTTCAATCTGCAACCGCGTCCTACCGGCCAAATCCTGATCGGCTCTTCGCGCCAGTTCGACACCACCGATCCGGCGGTGGAACCGGCCATGTTACAGCGCATGCTGCGCCACGCCACCAGCTTTACGCCGCGACTGGCGGAACTGAACGTGCTGCGTACCTGGACCGGCTTCCGCGCCGCCACGCCGGACGGCCTGCCATTGATCGGCCCTTGCAGCGCAAGGCGCGGTTTGTGGCTGGCCACCGGCCACGAAGGCCTCGGCATCACGACCTCCCTGGCGACGGCGCAGCTGCTGGCCGGTCAGATACAAAACGAACGCACGCGCATCCCGTTTGCGCCCTATCTGCCGGGACGCTTCCATGCCTGACGCCCTGATCACCATCAGCATCAACGCCCACGATATCAGCGTGGCGCACGGCGTGACCGTGGCCGCCGCCATCGCCATGGCGGGCAACACCATTACCCGCCGTTCCGTCAGCGGCGCCGCGCGCGCGCCATTGTGCGGCATGGGCATTTGCCAGGAATGCCGCGTTACCATCGACGGCCGCGCGCATCAGATCTCGTGCCAGACGCTGTGCGCCGACGGCATGCACGTGGTTACCGGAGCAACCGCATGAAGCGCTTCGACGTATTGGTAGTAGGCGCCGGCCCGGCCGGACTGGCGGCGGCGCATGCGGCCATGACACATGGTGCGCAGGTCGGCATCGTCGATGACAATCCGCTGGCCGGCGGCCAGATCTGGCGCGGCGGCGCCGATGTGCAACCCGACCAGCGCGGGCAGCAGCTGTGGAGCGAATTGCGTGACTCCGGCCGCATGATTTTCCTGCCGCAGACGCGCGTGCTGTTCTCGCCGCAGCCAGGCCATCTGCAAGTGCAAACGCCGGGTGCATCGGCCACGCTGCATTACAACAAACTGATACTGGCGACCGGCGCGCGCGAGCGGCTGCTGCCCTTCCCCGGCTGGACGCTGCCCGGCGTGACCGGCGCCGGCGGCTTGCAGGCGCTGTCCAAGGGCGGCTATCCGCTGCAAGGCAAGCGGGTGGTGGTGGCGGGCAGCGGTCCGCTGCTGCTGGCTGCCGCCGCCACCTTGCGAAGCAAAGGCGCGCAGATCGTCGCGATCGTCGAGCAGGCCGCCACGCCGGCGCTGCTGCGCTTCGGTATCGGCCTGCTGGCGGCGCCGTCCAAAATCACGCAAGCACTGCATCTGGGTACGCAACTGCGCGGCGTGCCGTATCTGCGCAACAGCTACGTACTGTCGGCACAGGGCGACGGCACGCTGCAATCGGTGCAGATTCAACGCACCGGCGTGCCGGAAGTCGAAACCCTGCAATGCGATTACCTGGCCTGCGGTTACGGCCTGCTGCCGAATGTGGAACTGGCGCAGGCGCTGGGCTGCGCCACCGCTTCGCATAACGGCCAGACCGTGGTCAAGGTCGACCATATGCAGCGCACCACCGTGCCGGATATCTACTGCGCCGGCGAAGGCACCGGCGTGGGCGGGGTTGACCTGGCGCTGGCCGAAGGCCACATCGCCGGACTGGCCGCCAGCGGTCACGCCAACGAAACGCAGGAAGCCATGGGCCGCCGCGCGCACTGGAGAAAATTCGCCGACCGTCTGGCACGCGCATTTGCGCTGCGTTCGGAACTGCGCACACTGGCCGGCGACGACACCATCGTCTGCCGCTGCGAAGACGTCTGCCACGGCGACCTGCGCACCCACACCGGCTGGCGCAGCGCCAAGCTGCAAACCCGCTGCGGCATGGGGCCGTGCCAGGGACGCATCTGCGGCGGCGCCACCGAAGTGCTGTACGGCTGGCGTCCCGACGCGGTGCGCCTGCCGATTTCGCCGGCACGCATCGCCAGCATCATCGAGTAATCTTCGTTAATTGCGCTTGATGGTCGAGCTACGCAGGATCAGTTGTGGCTCGACCATGGTGGTGGACGGCGCTTCCTTGCCGTCGATGGTGGCGATCAGTTTTTCCATCGCGATGGCGCCCATGCGTTCACTTTGCAGGTCCACCGTGGTCAATGGCGGCGAGGTGTATAGGCCGTAGTGGATGTTGTCGAAGCCTGCCACCGACATATCCTCCGGCAGCTTGAAGCCCAGCGACTGCGCGGCTTTCATGAAGCCCAGCGCCATCAGATCGTTGTAGCAGATCAGCGCATCCGGATGTTCGGCGCCCAGCATGATGGCCGAGCATACGCGTTCGCCTTCGGCCGCTGTCGGCGCGCTGCCTTCGTGCATGGTCAGTTCCAGGCCATGCGCGGCCAGGCATTCGCGGATGCCGCCCAGGCGTTCCTCGTCGCGGCGCGAACGGGGAAAGCTCAGATAGGCGATACGCTGGTGGCCCAGCGAGATCAGGTGACGCGTCAGCATGTAGGCGCCGCGATGGTCGTCGCTGATCACCCACGGAATCTCCAGCCGGTTCAAACGGCCGAAGAACACCAGCGGCTTGCCCAGTTCCGTCATCCAGTCCATTTCCGATTCCAGCATGCGCGAGAAGACGATCATGCCGTCCACGCGGCGGCTCAACGCTTCCAGCAACGGGCGTTCGCGGCCGGGATTTTCTTCGGTGTCGACCAGCAGCAGCGTGTAGCCATGGGCCAGCGCCACGCGGTTGGCGCCCTTGACGATGCTGGTGAAGTGCGGGTTGCTGACGTCCAGCACCGACAGGCCGATGCTCTTGGTGCGGCCGGTAATCATGGAGGCCGCCAGAGGATTGGAACGGTAGCCCAGTTTGGCAATCACCTCCGTGATGGTCGCTTCCACCGCCGGCGAGAACCGCTGCGCGCCGTTGACGAACTTGGAGACGGTGGCTGTCGAAACGCCGGCGGCGGCGGCGACGTCACGGATGGTGGCTACGTTTTTTTTCATGATCAGACTGTCGGAAAGCATGGCGCATGCTGCACCAAAGGGACGATCTTATCATGACGGCATGATTATTCAGTCGTCGCCGAAGCGGAAGATAGTCTGCGAACGAAACACCTGCCCCGGATACAACGCGGTGGTGGGGAAGTTGGCGTGGTTCGGGCTATCCGGCAGGTGCTGCGTTTCAAACGCAAACGCGCCGTGGCGCTGGTAGTTGACGCCTTCGCTGCCGGTCTCCGTGCCGTCAAAGCCGTTGACGGTGTATAGCTGCACCGATGGCTCACTGGTGCTGACCACCAGCCGGCGTCCGGCGGCGGTGATGGTGGCTACGCGGGCGTAAGCGCCCTGCGGTTTGGTCAGCACCAGCGTGTGGTCATAGCCGCCGGGCACCGACGGCAACCGCGCGCTGACGCTGACCGCGTGGCGGAAGTCGAACGGCGTGCCCGCCACGTCCAGCAGTGCGCCGGTGGGCACGCGCACGGCATCGGTCTCCAGATAGCGGTCGGCATCGATCTGGAAGCGGTGATCCGCCAGCGTGTTGGCGGCGGCGCCGGCCAGGTTGAGGTAGACGTGATTGGTCAGGTTGAGCACCGTCGGTGCGGTGGTCGTGGCCTGGTATTCGATGCGGAATTCGTCACGCTTGCGCAGCAGGCGATAGGTCACCGTGATGTCCATCGCGCCGGGGAAATTCTGGTCGCCGTCAGGGCTGTGCAGGCGGTAGATGGAACCGATCGACTCCTTGTCGGCGAAGTCCTGGCGCTGCCATACGCGCTTGTCGTAGGGTTGCGGGTCGCCGTGGATCGCCATGCCTTTGCTGTTGGGGACCAGTTGCACGGTCTTGCCATCCAGCGTATAGCGGGCGTTGGCGATGCGGCCGGCGTAACGGCCGATGACGGCGCCATAGCGGCCGCGCGTGCGCTCGAACGCCGCCAGGTCGGGCAGGCTGAGAATGACGTTGGTGCGTTTACCGTGGCGGTCCGCCACATACGCCGCCACCAGCGTGGCGCCGTAGTCGATGTAGGCCAGCCGCATGCCACGCTCATTTTCGAGCACGACTTTTTCGACCGGCTGGCCGGCGGCCGTGACGCCATATGCCTCGGCATGAATACCCGCCAGCGCCGGCGCCGTGATGACGGCGACGGCGGCAAGCAAGGCTGCCGACAGGCGCCGCATCACAGGTCCGTGATTTCCTTGTGGCGCGGAACCAGCGCCTTCATCACCACCCACGCCGCCAGGTAAGCCAGCGCGCAGATGCCGAACATGATCATGTAGCCGGTATGGATATCGTTGATGGTCTTGTAGTAGTCGAACACCCAGCCACCCAGCTTGGTCAGCAGCACGCCGCCAAGGCCGCCGGCCATGCCGCCGATGCCGATCACCGACGCCACCGATTTTTGCGGGAACATATCGGACACGGTGGTGAAGATATTCGCCGACCACGCCTGGTGCGCCGATGCGCCCACGCCGATCAGCAGCACCGGAATCCAGTAGCTGATCGCGCCCAGCGGCTGCGCCAGCAGCACCACCAGCGGGAAGAAAGCGATTACCAGCATGGCTTTCATGCGGCCGTCATACGGCGCATAACCGCGCGCCATGAAGTAGCTCGGGAACCAGCCGCCGCCGATCGAACCGACCATCGTCATGCTGTACAACACGGCCAGCGGCAGCACGATGGCCTCGCCCTTCATGCCGTATTGCGCCGACAGATAGGTCGGCAGCCAGAACAGGAAGAACCACCACACGCCGTCGGTCATGAACTTGCCGAAGGCGAAGGCCCAGGTCTGGCGATATTTCAGCAGCTGGAACCACGAAACTTTTTTCGCGGCAGCGATCGAGGCTTCCTCGGTCTTTTCCACCGGCGCCACGGTGTCGCTGCGGATGTAGGCCAGCTCGCCGGCCGACAGGCGCTTCTGCTGTTCCGGCTTTTCGTACAGCCACAGCCAGACGCTCATCCAGATAAAGCCCAGCATGCCGATCATGATGAAGGCAGCCTGCCAGCCCCAGATGGCGGCCAGCACCGGCACGGTGATCGGCGCCAGGATCGCGCCGACGTTGGCGCCGGAGTTGAAAATGCCGGTGGCGAAGGAACGTTCTTTCTTCGGGAAGTATTCGGCGGTGGCCTTGATGGCGGCCGGGAAGTTACCGGCCTCGCCCACCGCCAGCACGGCGCGCGAAATCATGAAGCCGACGATGGACGGCGCTGCCGCCACGCCAAACACGCCCAACACCGCCACTGCCGCATGGCCCATCGGCACCGAGAACGCATGCATCAGCGCGCCCAGCGACCAGATGGTGATGGCCACCACGTAGGCGGCCTTGGTGCCGATCTTGTCGACCACGCGGCCGGCAAACAGCATCGAGATGGCGTAGACAAACTGGAAGGCGGCGGCGATGTTGGCGTAGTCGGTATTGCTCCAGCCAAACTCGGTCGATAAGGAGGGGGCCAGCAGACTCAATACCTGGCGGTCCAGGTAATTGACAGTGGTGGCGAAAAACAACAGGGCGCAAATGGTCCAGCGGTATTTACCGACGGATTGCGCCACAGCTTGCGCGTTGACAGGCTCGCTCAGGTTCATGGCATCACTTATTTTATGTTTATGGTGATGATCTCTCGGTCTCCACGAGATCATCCTTAGTCGTATGTCATCGTACAACTACTTAGAACCCGAGGCAAGCGGAAAGATGCGCTTGTCCGTAAATGTTGTACGATGACTTAGCGGGTTTTTACCATGAGCAATGCCAGCAGACTGATGACCGCAGCCACCGACAAATAGTAGCCAACGTACTGCAAGCCATAGTGGGTCGCCAGCCAGGTCGCCGCGTAAGGCGCCAGCGAAGCGCCCAGGATGCCGGCCAGATTGAAGGTCAGCGACGCGCCGGTGTAGCGCACCTCGGCCGGGAACAGTTCCGACAGCATGGTGCCCAGCGGGCCGTAGGTCAGCCCCATCAGGCCCAGGCCCAGCGACAGGAAAATGGTGACTTCGGTCGGGTCGCCCGAGCCGAACATCGGTCCCAGCACCAGGCCGAAGATGGCGATCGCCGCCGACACCCAGATCAGCGTCGAGCGGCGCCCCTTGCGGTCGGCCCAGACGGCGGACAGCGGGATCGTCAGCGCGAAGAACAGCACGGCGAACAGTTGCAGGATCAAGAAGTTCTGGCGCGTGAATTTCAGCGCGCTGGTGCCCCAGCTGAGCGCGAACACCGTCATCAGGTAGAACAGCACGAAGGTGCACAGCGCGATCAGCGTGCCCAGCACCAGCACGCGGCGATGGTCGCGCCACACCGTCAGCACCGGCACCTTGACGCGCTCGTTCTTGTCCAGCACCTTCTGGAAGTCCGGCGTCTCGTGGATCTTCAGGCGGATATACAGGCCGACGATCACCAGCAGCGAACTGGCCAGGAAAGGAATGCGCCAGCCGTAGCTGAAGAATTCGGCGTCGCTCAGCACTTGGCTCAGCAGCAGGAAGATGCCGCCCGACAGGAAGAAGCCGATCGGCGCACCGAGTTGCGGGAACATGCCGTACCAGGCGCGCTTGCCCGGCGGCGCGTTTTCGGTGGCCAGCAGCACCGCACCGCCCCACTCGCCGCCCAGGCCGAGACCCTGGCCGAAGCGGCACAGCGCCAGCAGCGCCGGCGCCAGCGTACCGATGGTGGCGTAGGTCGGCAGCAGGCCGATCACCACGGTCGAGATGCCCATCGTCAGCAGCGCCGCCACCAGCGTCGCCTTGCGGCCGATGCGGTCGCCGAAGTGGCCGAACACGGCCGAGCCGACCGGACGCGCAAAAAAGGCAATGGCGAAGGTGGCCAGCGATTGCAGCGTGGCGGCGGCAGGGTCGCTGGCCGGGAAGAATAGCTTGGGGAACACCAGCACCGCGGCAGTGGCGTAGATGTAGAAATCGAAGAACTCAATCGTGGTGCCGATCAGGCTGGCAAACAGCACGGTGGCTGGCGAATTGGTCTTCGGCGCTCCCTGGTGAGGCTGACTCATACGTGACGCTCCTGCAGTGTGGTGTGCGGGCCATCATACACACCACATTGCAGGATTGCCAAGCTTGGCTATGGGTCGATTTGCGCAAATCCCACGGACAGATCCTCGGCCCGTAGCGGCCGCACCACGCGCGCCTTTTCCTCGCCGTCCAGCAGGAAGATAAAGGTCGGCCACAGCTTGACGCGGAACGAGCGCCCCAGTGGCCGGCCGGGACCGTCCTCGACCTTGTAATGCGTCACACTCTCGCCGCCGGCAAACGCCTGCTCCAGCGGCGGCTGCGCCGCCATGCAGTGGCCGCACCAGTTGGCGCCGAACTCCAGCAATAGCGGGCCTTTGCTGGCGTCGATCTCGGCGCGCTGCGGCGCCTCGGGAATGTAGCGTGTTTTCATTGTCCCCTTTTAACTTGTTTGCACGGGTCGTCGCGTTGCTGCGGCGCCAGTGTCTGGATGCTGTCATAACGGCCGCCATTGTCGCGGTCTTCGATAAAGCCGACGCTGCGCACGCTCAGCGCCGGCGCCACCTGATTGATCCAGTAGCCGACGCCGATGTCCTTGCGCACATGGCCGTTGCCGGCGATGAGTACCACGTCGCGCGGCTGCTGGTCGCGGATGATCTTGGCCATCCAGATATCGCGCGCCACCTGGGCGTTGACCATGCCGCCAATCATCATCTCCGGCAGCATATTGCAATGGCCGGCGACGATTTCCTGCTGCTGCGCGCTGGCTACTGCTGCCGGTAGCGGCTGCTCCAGCTTGTACTCCTTGACGCTTTTCGGATCGAAGCTGGACGCCACGCCATCCCGCACCACGCGCGACGCATCGGCGCGCGACAGATTGCCCGCCACCAGCGGCAGATGGTAAGTCAGCGCCAGCTGGATCACAGGATAATACAATTGCCAGTCCCAGCGCGCACCGCCCACCACCTGGATCACGCACGCCGCGTCGGCGCAACCTTTTTGCGCCTTGTCGACCAGGTCCTGGTTCTCGCGGTCGAACTGCTCCATGACGATGGCCGGCCGCCAGCCGGCTTCCACCCGCTGGCGCAGCAGCTCGTAGCGCAGCTTGTGACCCTGCGCATTGTCATGTACCTCGCCCAGCAGCAGCACTTGCGGATTATTGGCTTCGAGCAACCCTGCTGCCGGCGTGCTGGCGGGCTTGCCGCCGCTGGCGCAGCCAACCATCAACACCGCCGCCGACAGCCCCGAAGTCAATCGAATTTTGCCTGTATATGTAGAAATCATCTGATGAACGCCTGTATGCTTCAAAATTATTTGTTGAAAAAGTGATATCCATCTGCGCCACTGGCAAGCTGCCGGCAGGTGTTGTTGCGGCGCAAAAATTCGTTATATCAAAAGAAAAACTGATGGCAATTTGTTATTGGACATGGTTTAATAGCAGAACGGTAGCGAGTGTCAAACCTGCCCGCTCAGATTTTACAGTTTGTGCATTAGACTGATCTTAACTTCCTGTTCATGCAGCAACGCCAGGAGTGTCATCGTGAAAGTACTGTCCTTGATTTCGACTGCTTTACTAGCTTTAAGCCTCGCCGGCGCCGTACAGGCTCAGCCTGCTGCTCCGGTCACTAGCAATGTTGCACCTGCAACAATCGTCCTGTCCCACTGCGAGTCCAGCGAGACTTTGCCGTGCCGTACCGACGTACCTACCGACAAGATGGACGACGCCGATCATACCGCCTTGCCGTCCAATGATCCGAAACAGCACCAGCAGGAAGTGCCGGCAACGCCGGTGCCGGAGCCACAGACCTTCGTGATGTTGATGCTGGGTTTGGTGGTACTGGGCGTGGCTTCGCGCCGCCGCCAATCGACGGACAAGTTCTCCGATTAAACTCGCAAATCGCTGCGGCCAGCTTGCTTACGCATGCAGCCGGCTGTCAGCGTGCAGCGCAGCCTCATCCACCGGCGTCACGCACGGCATGCGCAGCACAAAGCTGGCGCCCTGCCCCAGCACACTCGACACGGTAACACTGCCGCCAAACTGCTTGGCCATCAGGTTGAACACGATGTTCAATCCCAGCCCTGTCCCGCCCTGACCACGCCTGGTCGTCACAAACGGGTCGAACACCTTATCCAGCATATCCGGCGGAATGCCTTTGCCGTTGTCGGTCACCTGCATCTCGATCCAGTCGCCCTGCTGCGCCACGCCGATCGTGATGCGGCCCTCATCCTCGGGCCCGAAGGCGTGATCGACACAGTTCAGGGTCAGATTGGTGATCACCTGCGCCAGCGCGCCAGGGTAACTATCCAGCATGATGTCCGGCGGACAGGCGATGCTGACGGTGATGCGCGTCTTCTTCAGCTTTGGCTGCAGACTGGACACCACCTCGTTGATATAGTCGCGCAACTCGAAGCGCCGGCGCGCCTCGCTCACCTGGTCCACCGCGATCTGCTTGAAGCTGTGGATCAGGTGCGCCGCCCGATACGCATTGTTCATGATCAGCCGCGTACTCTCCGCCGCCGTCTCCAGGTAACGCGTGATATCGGATTTCTTGATATTGCCGCCATCGACCGAGGCCTGCACCTTCTCGGTGGCCTCCATCAGCACCGAAGCGCTGGTCAGCGCAATGCCGACCGGCGTATTGATCTCGTGCGCCACGCCGGCCACCAGCCCGCCCAGCGACGCCAGCCGTTCCGCCTGCAACAGCGATTCCTGCGTGCGGCGCAAATCGGCCAGCGCCTTGGCGGTGACCTGCGCCGATGTGCGCGCCTCATCCTCCGCCTCGCGGATGCGCTGGATATTCGATTTGATCTTGCGCTGGATGGCGTTAAAGCCGCGGATCACTTCGCCCAGTTCATCCTGGCGATTGTCCGGCAGTTCTTCCACCTCGTCGCTGCCGCGCGTGGCCAGGTCGAACAGACCGTCGCGCAACTGCTTGAGCGGATCGAACACGATACGCAGCGACCATGCCAGCGCCGCCACCAGAATCAGATCCAGCAGCAGCACCTCGGTGACCTTGCGACGCACTTCGGCGGCCAGCGTGGCGTCGATCTGCGCGCGGCTGAAATTGACTACCACGCGGCCGACGATCACCGGCTTCAGCGCCGCCCCGGCCGCGCCGGAATCGCGATACGCCAGATCGGCCACCACCGGCGTACCCGGCACGGCGGCGTCGTTTTCAATCGACGAAATGCTGCCGTTCTCGTTGCGCAGTTTGCCGGAAAACAGGCCAACCGACGTATCATAGACACGGATCGAGACCAGCTCCGGCGGCATCATCTCGGCCGCGACGATGTTGTCGACCTTGGCTTTATCGAGATCCCACAGGGCGGAAGGCAGGCTGGTTTGCAGGCGCGTCAGTACCCCTTGGCGCAGGCGCTGGCTGCTAACCTCAAGTTCATGACCAAGACTGTACTGGGCGTAGGTGCCGGAAACCCCCAGCACCAGAGTAACAATGACCACAAAAAGCAGCGTCAAGCGGCCTTTAATACCAAACATCGAGCGATCTCCCGACAACACGGATTTGACGGCAACGTCCCAATGTACGGTATGGGCTGCATCTTGGCAAGACAATGGTAAGATCGGGAAATATAGTTCAAGAAGCAACCGGGGAGGCAGCATGACAGGCAATTACCATCAACTGACACTGGCGGAGGTGCGGCCCGGCATGGTCTTGTCCGACGTGCTGCTGGATGTGCAGGGCCATGTGCTGCTGCCACAGGGCACGGTGCTGACCGACGCCATGCTGGCGTTGATGCCGCGCCATGGCATCGCCGTGCTGCCCATCGCCAAGGATGAAGTAACGCCGGAAATGGTGGCTGCCACCATGCAGCATCACGATGCGCGCATCGCCCAGCTGTTCCGCAAGAACGATCCCGACAGCCATGGCGACTGGGCCACGGCCACGCTGCGCCGCTTCGTCACCGACTTCCGCCTGGGTGTAGAGGAGACGCCGGAACATGAGTAACACATTAAGCTACGACGACGTGGTGCGCACGCTGGACGACCTGCCCTCGCTGCCGGCGGTGGTGATGGAGCTGCTCAACAGCATCGACCAGGAAGACGTCGACATTTCCGTGCTGGCCAAGAAGGTCAGCTACGACCAGGCGCTGACGGCGAAGACGCTGCGCCTGGCCAACTCGTCACTGTATGGCTTGCAGGTCAAGGTCACCACCATCCAGCAGGCGATTACCTACCTGGGTTTCCAGACCACGCGCAACCTGATCACGGCGGCCGCCGTCACCGGCTGCTTCGCCGAAGGCCATTGCCCCGGCTTCGACCACAAGGCCTTCTGGCGCCACTCGATCGCCACCGCCGCTTGCGCCAAGGTGCTGGCGCGGCAGATGCGCTTCAATCAGGATTACGCCTTCACGGCCGGGCTGCTGCACGATATCGGCCGGCTGGTGCTGGTGTCATGCTTCCCGAACCACTACTCGGAAGCGATCGCCTGGCGCGAGCAGCATGACGCCTATATGCTGGATGCCGAGCGCACCGTGCTGGGCGTCGATCACGTCGACGCCGGCCTGGCACTGGCGGAACACTGGAATTTTTCGGATACGATGCGCCTCGCCATCGGCGGCCATCACGACCCGGAAGCGCCGGGTGCGGGATTTTTGGCGGCCATCATTCATGTGGCCGACGCTATCGTGCATGCGCTCGATCTGGCGCAGGTACAGGACGACCTGGTGCCGCCTGTGTCCACCGTGGCCTGGACTGCGCTGGGCCTCGATGAAGAAATATATCTGCAGATCTTCCGTGAAACGGAGTTGCAATATGAAGAAATCTCTATGGTGCTACTAACCTGAAGTGATGTCCTGCCGGGACGGGTCAAGCTCGCACCGGCAGGCGCATGCGCTGGGGGCGCATCAGTGATGAGCCGCGTTTCCGGCCTGGGCCTTGTCAGCTGCTGGACGATCTTCTGGCTTCGGACGGCCCTGGGCGTCGGACAGGCGGTATTTGGTGCGGCGGTCGCCCATCAGGTCGCGCAGGTCGCGGATGCTCATGCCGGTCACTTCGTGCATGCGGATCAGCAGCGAGGCGCCGACTGGCAGACGGTGGTGGCGGATTTTGCTGATCACCGGCGGCGCGACTTCCAGCAGACGCGACAGCGCGGCATCGTTCTTCAGCTGCATCTTGCCGAGCAAGATATCCAGCAGGTGGTTAGGATTGTAGCTTTCCTGGGAAGCGAGAGCATGATGTGCCATGATGAATTTCCTCGTGAGTTGGGGTGAACAGATAGTGCTGGTTTGAACTTAAGCAAAACTTAGAATACGGAATTGCTATTTACACAAGATACCAGCACGCACCGGGCTAAGATTGTTCGACATCAATCAGTGGCTAGAAACCTTAGCAACAATGCTATTTCATCACATGGGAACGAAAACTGTCGCACACAAGAACTTGTAGGAAACTGTTACACAAAGCAAGTTCAGCTTTACAGCGGCAAGGGGAAGCGCGAATTACGCGGTGGTGTCGATATTGCGGCCCAGCGTTTTTTCGCTGTCGCGGCGCTGGGTGTCGGCTTTTTTGTCGGCCTGCTGGGCCGCGCGGCGGTCGATTGCGGCGGCGTCATCGTTGTTGCGGGATTGGCTGCGGGTGGCTTCGGTGTTTTCCTTGACGCGCTGCTTGAGCACCGCGTCGTCCTTTTGGCTGCGGTTGGTTTGCTCGGTGCGACGCGTCTCCCCCGCCTGCTCGCTACGCTGCTCGGCGCGGTTGGCGCGGGTCTCGCGCAGGTTCAGCTGCACCGGATTCGCGTTGGAGGTGGAAGTAACATTAATTGCCATGACTCCACTGTAGCGCAAAGGCAAGCAAAATCAAGTGCTGCTTGCGGCAAATACGATAAACTAGCGCCTGTGCCGTTTCTGCGGCCTTCTCTCGTAAAAGCACCCATTGAAAACCAAAACTCCAGTCCAGCCGCACTACTTCGTCCCCGAGCCGCTCGATAACGCGCGCCTGGCCCATTTGTGCGGCCCGCTCGACGAAAACCTGCGCCAGATTTCTGCCGCGCTGGACGTCACCATTTTCCGTCGCGGCGAAAAGTTCATCGTCAGCGGCCACAACGCCGAACGCGCGGTCGAGATCCTCGAACACTTCTACGCCATCGCCAACAAGATCGTGCCGATCGAAGAAGTGCAACTGGCACTGGTCGAACAGCGCGCCAGCATGCACGCCAATAACGTCGCCGAGCTGGTGCCGGATACTTCGACAGCCGAGGCGCCGGCCGCCAAGCCGCGCAAGGTCGAAGTGGTGCCGGCCATCGAAATCGACATCAACAGCCCGGTGCTGAAGACCCGCCGCGCCGACCTGCGCGGCCGCACGCCGCACCAGATCCGCTACCTGCGCAACATCCTTGAACACGACATCAGCTTCGGCGTCGGTCCGGCCGGCACCGGCAAGACCTATCTGGCGGTGGCCTGCGCGGTCGATGCGCTGGAGCGCGACGCCGTCAAGCGCATCATCCTGACCCGGCCGGCGGTGGAAGCCGGCGAGCGCCTCGGCTTCCTGCCGGGCGACCTGTCGCAGAAGGTCGATCCGTATCTGCGTCCGCTGTACGACGCGCTGTACGACCTGCTGGGCTTTGACCGCACGCAAAAAATGTTCGAGAAGCAGGTGATTGAAATCGCCCCGCTGGCCTACATGCGCGGCCGCACGCTGAACCACGCCTTTGTGATCCTGGACGAGGCGCAGAACACCACCGTCGAGCAGATGAAAATGTTCCTGACCCGCATCGGCTTCGGCAGCAAGGCCGTGATCACCGGCGACGTCACCCAGGTCGACCTGCACAAGAGCCAGAAGAGCGGCCTGGTGGACGCCATCCAGGTGCTAAAGGAAGTGCGCGGCATCGCCTTCAGCCATTTCAACAGCGAAGACGTGGTGCGTCACCCGCTGGTGGCGCGCATCGTCGACGCCTACGAAACCGCCCATAACCACGAGGCGGAAATCGCGCCCCTCCTCAAAGCTACCGCCCTGAAAAATGTCCGCAAAAAATAAACTGACGCTGTCGGTGCAGTACGCCGATCCGCGCCTGCAAGAAAGCATTACCCGTCCGAAAATCCGCAAGTGGGTGCAGGCCGCGCTGTTCGCGCCGGCCGAGCTGACCATCCGCTTTGTCGACGCCGCAGAAGGCCAGACCCTGAACCGCGAATACCGCGGCAAGGACTACGCCACCAATGTGCTGACCTTCGCCTACAACGAAGGCGAAGAAGAACTGCCCGACGACGCCCCGACCCAAGCCGACATCATCCTCTGCACCGACGTGCTGGAGAAGGAAGCGGCCGAGCAGAAGAAAACCGTGGAAGAACACACCGCCCACCTGATCATCCACGGCGTGTTGCACGCCCAAGGCTACGACCACATGGACGATGAAGAAGCCACCGAAATGGAAGGCATCGAAACCGAGATCCTGGCGGAACTGGGCTACGCCGATCCTTACGCCTGAAGCAGCGCGCTGACCGTGCCGGCGATGCGCTCCAGCAGCACTTCGTCATACGGCAGCCACGGCACGGCGGCCAGCTTGCCGCCAGCCTTGATGTCTATCTCCACCGGCGCACCGGCCCGTGTCACGCGGCCGGTCGCCAGGTTGATCCGGTAATCCGCCAGATCCACTTCCCGTTCCGTCACCACCACCTTACCGGCGTCAATCAGCGGCGCCAGCGCCAGTTCCAGCGCATGCCGCCGCATCGCCACCATGTGCCCGCGCTGCAGCGACGCCAGGTGCGCCAGATGGCGTCCACGCACTTCATCCGGCAAATCATCCCCAACCAGCAACGCCAGTCCGGCCACGCTGACCAGCAGGTCAACCGCGCGGCAGGCTTCCGAATACACCACAGGATCGATCTGCTCCGGCACGCGCTCGCGCCAGTGCTTGCCGTCGCGTAGCTGGAAAGCCAGGCCCAGCGTTTCCGTATAACCGTCGGCGCCGGGATAGATGTCGCCACTGAGCTTGAGCACCACGCGCACTGCGCCGAATTGCCGCGCCAGGCCGGCGTAGGCGGCGATCTTCCAGCCCTCGCGCCGCGCCAGGCCGACCAGTTGGCGCACCGCCAGCACATGACCGGCAAAGTCCTCGGGCGGCAGGTAGAACTCGCGATAAATCTGCCGCAGCGGCTGGCGCAAGCGGCGCTGTGCAGCCAGCGCCTGCCATGCCGCGCGCTCCGCATCGTCGGCATGCAGCGGATGCCACAAGGACAGCCGCGCCGACTCCGACAGACCATCAGGCTCGTCGTCGCCCAGAAAGCTGACGCGCGCTCCTTCCCATGCCGCGCGCCACACCAGCGTGCGCGCCACAGGGCCGCCGGCAGCCGATTGCAGCAGGCCGCGCCACGCCGTCATGTCCAAGGTGGCCCCCAGCCACCAGCTGGCTTCCAGGCTGCCGGCCACCATGCCCTGTTCGCGCTTGCTGGCCTTCAGCATGCCGGTGAGCCGCAACGCCACCGCCGGCCGCTCCAGCAACGTCCGCTCGGCCGGCTTGAGATTGCGCGCCAGCTTCTTCTGCACACCGGCATGCCGCACCACCGCCAGCGCCGCGCGCAGGGCCTGCACTCCTTCCGGCGTCGGCACGCCCTCGATCGAATGGCCGAGCGCAATCGCCAGCGACTGCGACGGCGCCGTCTTCGCCGTGCCCGGCGCCACGCAGGACAAGGTCAGCAGGCGCGGCAACAACTCCGGTAGCCATGGCTCGTCGCGCAAGGCCGCTACCCGCACCGCGCGGGCGATCACCGGCGTATCGTTGACCGAAAACGCGCCATCCGCCACATACGGCACGGCGCCGGCGTGGATCTCATCCAGCCGCCGCCCCGCCTGCTCAAGGATGTCACGGGCGAAGTCGAGATACGCCGCATCTTCCGCCAGCACCAGCGCCGGATCGGCATCCGCATCTTCCTGCCCGGCCCAGAAAATCATCGACCAACGCGAGCCGCCGAGCGCCAGCGCGGATTGATCGCTCAGTTGGCTAAACAGCTCCAACTCCTGCAACAGGTAGGACGAGTTGGCGTAACGGTCGCGCACCAGTGCCGCCAGCCGCGCCTGGATGCCGGCGCCAGCCCAGCGCGCCAGCGCGTGGCTGCGGTGAATGTGCTCGGTCCAGGCCTCCGGCTCGCCCAGCACGCGGCGCAGTTCGGCGGCCACTTCCGGCGGCGGCGCGCAACGCAGCCAGGACAGGCATTCGATCGCTTGATCGGCATTCTCCACAGCCCGGAAAGCAGCGGTGCACGCCGCTGCATCTGCCAATGGTACGATGTGTAAATGAGGCGGTTCTGGTAGCATAAAGCCAATGTAGCATGCCTCCAGAAATGCTGCTTTTCTGACAAAATCGGCCTTCGGGCGCTTTTGGTGTATCCTATACCCCTTCAAAACAATGGCTCACGCCTCCTATGCAAGAGCACTCTAGTAGCGTCAAGACTGACGCTAAACCCCACAGGTCGCTGTTTGAACGGCTGACCGCACTGATTTCCCCCGAGCCCGAGAACCGATCGGAGCTGCTCGAAGTTCTGCATGACGCCCACGAACGCAACCTGATCGACGCCGACGCCCTGTCGATGATCGAAGGCGTGTTCCAGGTGTCGGATCTGTCCGCCCGCGATATCATGATTCCGCGCTCGCAGATGGACGTCATCGATATCTCCAAGCCGATCGAAGAATGGATGCCGCTGGTGCTGGACACCGCCCACTCGCGCTTCCCGGCCATCGAAGGCGAACGCGACAAGGTGATCGGCATCCTGCTGGCCAAAGACCTGCTGCGCTACTACGCCGAAGAATCGTTCGACGTGCGCGACATGCTGCGGCCCGCCATCTTCATCCCGGAATCGAAACGCCTGAACGTGCTGCTGCGCGATTTCCGCGCCAACCACAACCACATGGCCATCGTGGTGGATGAGTACAGCGGCGTCGCCGGCCTGATCACCATCGAAGACGTGCTGGAACAAATCGTTGGCGACATCGAGGACGAGTACGATTTCGACGAGGAAGAAGACAACATCCTGTCGATCCGCGAAGGCCAGCACGGCCCGCGCTGGCGCGTCAAGGCGCTGACCGAGATCGAGCAGTTCAACGAAGAGCTGGACACCGCGCTGCCGGACGACGACGTCGACACCATCGGCGGCCTGGTCGCCAAGCACCTCGGCCGCATGCCGCACAAGGGCGACACCTTCGACTTTGAAGGCTTGCGCTTTGAAGTGCTGCGCGCCGACGCCCGCCAGATCCACGTGCTGACGGTGGAAAAACTGCCGCCGGCACCGGTCCACGACGACGACGCATAATGCGCTTTCGCCGCGCCAATCCCAACGATCCCCCCAAGCCGCAACGCTCGACCCGAGGCCGGATGGTGATCACCGGCCTGGCCGGCGCATTGTGCGTGTTCGCCTTTGCGCCGTTCGGCTGGTGGCCGCTCGAAATCCTCGGCCTGGCCACGCTGTTCTACCAGGTCCTGCGCAGCTCCAGCATCAAGGCTGCCGCGCTGATCGGCTGGGCCTTCGTCACCGGCTGGACCGCCGCCGGCGTCCACTGGCTGTACGTGTCGATGCATACCTATGGCGACATGCCGGCGCCGCTGGCCGCCGCCGCCGTGCTGCTGCTGGGCGCCGCCATGGGCATTTACGGCGCCGCCGCCATGGCCAGCGCCGCCTGGCTGCGTAAGCGCTGGACGCTGCCGCTGCCGGTCGCCAACCTGCTGGTGTTCCCGGCCGTGTGGGCGCTGTTCGAATGGCTGCGCGGCTGGCTGTTCACCGGCTTCCCGTGGCTGTCGTCCGGCTACGCCCATAATCACAGCCCGCTGGCCGGCTTTGCGCCGATCATCGGCATGTACGGCCTCGGCTGGCTGGCGGCCGTCATGGCCGGCGCCCTGCTGTTGCTGCTGCACCGTACCCGGCTGCGCGCCGCCGGACTGGTGGTCGCCATCGGCGTGACCGGCGTCGGCCTCAGCTTCCTGCACTGGACTTACCCGGAAGGCAAGCCGATTTCGGTGCGTCTGCTGCAAGGAAATATCCCGCAGGATGAGAAGTTCAACGGCGCCAAGGTGATGTCCACGCTCAAGCTGTACCAGGACGCCATCACCGCCGCACCGGCCGATCTGATCGCCACGCCGGAGACGGCCATCGTCATGCTGCCGCAGCAACTGCCGCCGGATTACCTGCCGGGCATCGCCCAGTTCCTGAACAAGACCAACAGCAACCTGATCCTCGGCATTCCGCTGGCTGACAGCCAGACCGCGTATTTCAACAGCGCGATCGGCATCACGCCACGCCAGAGCGACGGCTACTACCGCTATGACAAGCACCACCTGGTGCCGTATGGCGAATTCATTCCGTTCGGCTTCCGCTGGTTCGTCAACCTGATGTCGATCCCGCTGGGCGACCAGACCAGTGGCCGCGACATCCAGCCGGCGTTCCCGATCAAAGACCAGCGCGTGCTGCCCAACATCTGCTACGAAGACTTGTTTGGCGAGGAAATCGCCGACCAGTTGAACCACCCGGCGCAGGACCAGAAACCGGCCACGCTGCTGCTCAACATCTCCAACCTGGCCTGGTTTGGCGACACCATCGCCATTCCGCAGCATTTGCAGATCTCGCAAATGCGCAGCCTGGAAACCGGCCGTCCCATGCTGCGGGCGACCAATACCGGGGCCACCGCCATCATCAATGGCGAAGGCAAAGTGGTGCAGCAGCTGCCGGCCAACACCTTCGGCACCCTGGCCGCCAATGTGCAGGGCATGGGAGGCAGCACGCCCTATATCATCTGGGGGAACAAGCTGTTCCTGGCCCTGACCGCGCTGTCCCTGGCGGCCGCATGGTTTTTGACGCGCCGCGCAAAAAATCAGCCAAAAGCCGCTTAACCCGCTAAAATCATCCCTTTAGCGAAACTGCAACCGCGCGCCCGCCGGCCCCTGCCCGGGCGCGCCACCGACAATACAAGATGCTGACATTTCAACAAATTATCCTGACCTTGCAAACCTACTGGGACAAGCAAGGCTGCGCCCTGCTCCAGCCCTACGACATGGAAGTCGGCGCCGGCACCTTCCACACCGGTACGTTCCTGCGCGCGATCGGCCCTGAGCCTTGGCGCGCCGCCTACGTGCAGCCGTCGCGCCGCCCGAAAGACGGCCGCTATGGCGAGAACCCGAACCGCGGCCAGCACTACTACCAGTACCAGGTGGTGATGAAGCCGGCGCCGGAAAACATCCTCGACCTGTATCTGGGTTCGCTGGAAGCACTGGGCCTGGACCTGAAGCAGAACGATGTCCGCTTCGTCGAAGACGACTGGGAATCGCCGACGCTGGGCGCCTGGGGCCTGGGTTGGGAAGTCTGGCTGAACGGCATGGAGGTGACGCAGTTCACCTACTTCCAGCAGGTCGGCGGCCTGGATTGCAAACCGGTGCTGGGTGAAATCACCTACGGCGTCGAGCGTCTGGCCATGTACCTGCAAGGCGTCGAGAATATGTATGACCTGGTGTGGACCACCTGGGAAGAGAATGGCGAGACCAAGACGCTGAAGTACGGCGACGTCTTCCACCAGAACGAAGTGGAACAATCGGCCTACAACTTCGAGCATTCGAACACCGAGCTGCTGTTCTCGCAGTTTAACAACCACGAATCGGAAGCCAAGCGCCTGATCGAAGCGCAACTGACGCTGCCTGCCTATGAGCAGATCATGAAGGCTTCGCACAGCTTCAACCTGCTGGACGCGCGCGGCGCCATCTCGGTCACCGAGCGCGCCGCCTACATCGGCCGCGTGCGCACCTTGTCGCGCCTCGTGGCGCAGGCTTACTACGATTCGCGTGAGCGCCTGGGCTTCCCTATGGCTCCGAAGACCGCCGCTGTCGCCGCTGAATAAAACGATATAAACGATATGACTCAAACTCTGCTCATCGAACTGCTGACCGAAGAACTGCCGCCGAAGGCGCTCGCCAAACTGGGCAAGGCTTTCGCGGACGGCATCGTCAACGGCCTGAAATCGCGCGACTTCCTGGAAGCCGACAGCGTCGCCACCGCCTACGCCACGCCGCGCCGCCTGGCGGTGTCCATCACCAAAGTGCGCGCCGTGTCGCCGGACAAATCGATCCGCGAAAAAGTGCTGCCGGTGTCGGTCGCGCTGGACGCCGCCGGCAACGGCACGCCGCCGCTGGCAAAGAAACTGGCCGCACTGGGCTTCCCTGACCTGACCGTGGCTGATCTGGAACGCGCGCAGGACGGCAAAGCCGAAAGCTTCTTCTACACCTACACCGCCGCCGGCAGCGCGCTGCAAGCCGGCCTGCAAGCGGCGCTGGAAGAATCGGTCGCCAAGCTGCCGATTCCAAAAGTGATGAGCTACCAGCGTCCGGACGGCGCCACCGTGCAGTTCGTGCGTCCTGCGCACGCGCTGATCGCGCTGCATGGTGAGACCGTGCTGCCACTGACCTTGCTCGGCCTGACCGCCGCCAACGTCACCGAAGGCCACCGTTTCCTGACCGCGCCGGGCCAACGCGCCGTCACCATCGCCAACGCCGATACCTACGCCGCCACGCTGAAAAGCGAAGGCAAAGTACTGGCGTCCGTCGAAGAGCGCAAGGAACAGATCCGCGCCGAGCTGCTGGCCAAGGCCGGCGCCGACCTGGTGCTGATGCCGGAAGCGCTGCTGGACGAAGTGTCCGCGCTGGTCGAATGGCCGGTGGTCTACGAATGCAACTTCGAGGAAGAATTCCTGGCCGTGCCGCAGGAATGCCTGATCCTCACCATGCAGACCAATCAAAAGTATTTCGCGCTGACCGACACCAACGGCAAGCTGCGCTCGCGCTTCCTGATCGTCTCGAACATCGCCACCGACACGCCTGACGCCATCATCAACGGCAACGAGCGCGTGGTGCGTCCGCGCCTGTCCGACGCCAAGTTCTTCTTCGAGCAAGACAAGAAGAAGACGCTGGAATCGCGCCTGCCGCTGCTGGACAAAATCGTCTACCACAACAAACTGGGCACGCAAGGCGCGCGCGGCGAACGCGTTGCAGCGCTGGCCGGCTTCATCGCCACCGCCATCGGCGGCGACGCCGCGCTGGCGCAACGCGCCGCCAAACTGTCGAAGGCCGATCTGGTCACCGAGATGGTCGGCGAGTTCCCTGAGCTGCAAGGCATCATGGGCACCTACTACGCCCGCAACGACGGCGAACCGGAAGACGTCGCGCTGGCCGCGTCGGAACACTACCAGCCGCGCTTTGCCGGCGACGCCCTGCCGACCACCATCACCGGCACCGCCGTGGCGCTGGCCGACAAGCTGGAAACCCTGGTCGGCATCTGGGCCATCGGCCTGGCGCCAACCGGCGACAAAGATCCGTTCGCGCTGCGCCGCCATGCACTGGGCGTGCTGCGCATGCTGATCGAAAAGCGCCTGTCGCTGTCGATCAGCAGCCTGCTGGCGCAAGCCGCACAGCTGTTCCAGTCGGTGCCTGGCTTCAAAGACCCATCGGCCGACGTCGCGACCTTTATGTACGACCGCCTGCGCGGCATCCTGCGTGAGCGCGGCTTCTCGGTCAACGAGATCGAAGCCGTAGTCGCGCAGAACCCGGACCGCCTGGACGACATCGTGCAGCGCCTGGAAGCCGTGCAAGCCTTCGCCGCGCTGCCGGAATCGGCCTCGCTGGCATCGGCCAACAAGCGTATCACCAACATCCTGAAGAAGAACGAAGAAGCCCTGGCCGCCGTTGGCGAGCATGGCGTCAACATCGCGCTGCTGCAGGACACCGCCGAGAAAAACCTCAACACCGCCGTGGTGCGAGTGCTGCCGGAAATCGACGCCGCCTTCAACAACGGCGACTTCGCCGGCACGCTGAAAACGCTGGCGCAGCTGAAGGAAGAAGTCGACGCCTTCTTCAACGACGTGATGGTGATGGCGGAAGATGTCGCCCTGCGTAACAACCGTCTGGCGCTGTTGTCCTCCCTGCACGGGATGATGAACCGCGTGGCCGACATCTCGAAACTGGCGGCGTAAATGGGTACGCCGTCCATGAAACTGATCATTCTCGATCGCGACGGCGTTATCAACCACGATTCGCCGGACTTCATCAAATCGCCGGCGGAGTGGATCCCCATTCCCGGCTCGATGGAGGCGATCGCCAAGTTGAACCAGGCCGGCTACCGGGTGGTGGTGGCGTCGAACCAGTCGGGCATCGCCCGCGAGTTCTTCGACATGACCATCCTCAACGCCATCCACCAGAAGATGCACAACCTGGCGCAGCAAGTCGGCGCGGACATCGATGCGGTGTTCTTCTGCCCTCATGCGGCGGCCGACAACTGCGACTGCCGCAAGCCAAAGCCGGGCATGTTCACAGAAATCTCGCAGCGCTATAAAATCAGCCTGAAAGGCGTGCCGGTAGTGGGCGATTCGCTGCGCGACCTGCAGGCTGGTTACGTCAGCGGCTGCGTGCCATACCTGGTCCTCACCGGCAAAGGCGAAAAGACCCAGTCCACCGGCGGTCTGCCGCCCGGCACCGTGGTGTTCCCGGACTTGGCCGCGATGGTCACGCACCTGCTGAAAACCAGCGTGCCGCCGGCGCTGCACGTTGTCAGTTAATTGTTTTTGGAGTCTGCATTGGGTCATCCCATTTTATTTCTGCGTTCCCTGATCTTCACCATCGTCATGGTGGTGTCGACCATTTTCTGGTCCTGCATCTGCTTCCTGGCGGCGCCGCTGCCGTACCGCCAGCGCTTCTTCATCACCTCGCGCTGGAACGTGTTCATGATCTGGTGCCTGAAGGTCATCTGCGGCATCCGCTACGAAATCCGCGGCCAGGAGAACTTCCCGGACGCGCCGGCCATCGTGCTGTCCAAGCACCAGTCGGCGTGGGAAACCATCTTCCTGCTGCCGAACATGCCGCGTCCACTGGTGTTCGTGTTCAAGAAGGAGATCCTGTACATTCCGTTCTTCGGCTGGGCCATGGCGCTGCTGCGCATGATCCCGATCGATCGCAAGCAGGGCAAGCACGCCTTCAAGCACGTGGTCCGTCACGGCAAGCGCCGGCTGGAGCAAGGCCTGTGGATTATCATGTTCCCGGAAGGGACGCGGATTCCGGTCGGCCAGACCGGCAAGTACAAGAGCGGCGGCACCCGGCTGGCGATCGAAACCAACGCCGTGGTTGTGCCGATTGCCCACAACTCGGGCGAATGCTGGCCAAAAAACTCTTTCATCAAACGGCCCGGCCTTGTTACAGTATCGATAGGTAAGCCAATCTCGCCGGAGGGTCAAACCCCGGACAGCATGATGCAACAGGTGGAAACTTGGATAGAATCAGAAATGCGCGTCATTTCGCCCCACGCTTACAACGCTGGTTAGACGATCTGGCGACGCTGGTCAAACCGGCGTCCCCTGATCCGAATCAGCCAGACCTGTTTGGACGGGAGGCCTCCGCACCTCCCAAGCCGGTGTACACCACGCCGGTATGGTCGGTTCCGCCGACGCCTGCCACCTCGACCAAGCCACCTCCCGTATCGCCTTACGTCGCCCCGCCGGAAACTGCGGTACCGGTCAAGACCCGGCCGCTGGTGGCGCCGCCGCCCGACCTGCCGCCGCGCCGGCAGTTGATGGTGGGCGATTTCATCCTCGAATACGAACTGCGTCGCTCGACGCGGCGTTCGATCGGCTTCATGATCGACGACGACGGCCTGCGCGTGACTGCGCCCAAGCGCATCACCATCGCCGAAATCGACGAGGCGATCCGCACCAAGCAGCACTGGATACTCAGCAAACTGAAAGAGCGGCGCGAACGCCGCGCGGCGCGGCTGCAAAAGCCGCCGGTGGAATGGATCGACGGCACGCAGATTCCGTATCTGGGCCAGGACATCACGCTGCGGCTGCTGGTGGGCGGCCGCAATCGCAGCATCTACAATCCCAACACCCGCGAGCTGTGGATGACCATGATGCCGGGCGCCAGCGAGAACCAGCTGAAGGAACGCGTCAAGGCCTGGTACCAGCAGCAGGCCAAGGCGCTGTTTGAAGAGCGCCTGGATTTGTACGCCGCCCGGCTGGGCGTGCAGTACCACTCGTTCGGCCTGACCTCGGCCGGCACACGCTGGGGCTCGTGCACCGCCGACCGCAAGATCCGCCTGAACTGGAAGCTGATCCACTTCTCGCTGCCGCTGATCGACTACGTGGTGGCGCACGAACTGTCGCACATCCTGGAAATGAATCATAGCCAGCAGTTCTGGGACACCGTCGGCCTGATTTATCCCGAATACGAAGACGCCAAAAACCTGCTGCGCAAACGCTCGCAAGAGCTGCCGGTGCTGTTCCCCTGAAGGTTCACACCTGCGGCAGCGGCGGATTGACCGGCGCCTTCACCTCGTGCAGCACGAATGAGGTGTAAATCTCCTTGATGCCCGGCAGGCCGTTGATATGAATCTCGGCAAACGCGCCGTACGCGATCAGGTCTTCCGCCACCACCGTCAGCTGATGATCGTAGCGCCCCGAAATGCGGTGGCACGCCAGCACCTGCGGAATCGCCTGGGCGGCACGCTCAAAAGCCTGGACATTGGCGGTGTCTTTCAGCTCCAGCGAAATCTGCACGAACGCCATGACCTGATACCCCAGCTTGCGCGAATCGAGCCGCGCCTGATAGCCGCGAATGATGCCCTCTTCCTCCAGGCGCTTGACGCGCCGCCAGCACGGCGACGTGGTCAGCGACACCCGCTCCGCCAGTTCGGCGCTCGACAGCCGCGCATCTTCCTGCAGGGCTTCCAGTATCTTCATATCGGTGCGATCCAGCTTCACTTTTAGCATATTCATTGCGCTTACTTGGGTTGAATGACGTTTTCATTGCGAGAACGGTCAGAAGATCCAAAGGAATATAGCAAGATATTGTTTCTTCGCCTAGCTATAATCATTGCATCCGATACGACAAGGAAGTCCATGCAATTCATCACTCGCAAGACCCTGCCGGCGGCGTTGCTGCTGTGCTTTGCCACCGGCGCCATCGCCGCCGACGCCGGTCCCAACGTCACCGCCCATCAGGCCGAGATCGACCAGATCGTCAAAGAGATTTCGCCGCAGCGCATCGAAGGCTATGTGCGCAAGCTGGTCAGCTTCGGCACCCGCCACACCATGTCCGACACCGTCTCCGACACGCGCGGCATCGGCGCGGCGCGGCGCTGGATCAAGAGTGAGCTGGAACGTTGCGGCGCGGCCGCCGGCGGCCGTCTGCAGGTCAGCTACGACAGCCATGTACATCCGGTGATGGCGCGCCTGAGCCAGCCGACCGAGATCGTCAACGTGGTCGCCACGCTGCCGGGCACGCAGGCGGAATCGGTGGACCGCATGTACGTGGTGAGCGGCCACTACGATTCGCGCGTGACCGACGTCATGAACGCCACCGGCGACGCGCCGGGCGCCAACGACGACGCTTCCGGCACCGCCGCCGTGATCGAAATGGCCTGCGTCATGGCGCGCCACAAATTCGACGCCACGCTGGTCTTCATGACCGTGGCGGCCGAGGAGCAAGGCCTGCTGGGTGCTGCCAACTGGGCCGAGCTGGCCAAGCAGAAGAACTGGAATATCGCCGGGATGCTGAACAACGACATCATCGGCAGCTCGCGCGCCGACGACGGCCATGTCGACAACACGCAAGTGCGGTTGTTCGCCGAAGGCGTGCCGGCCGTCAAGGAAATGTCGGACGCCAACCGCGCGCTGGTTGCCACCGGCGGCGAGAACGACTCCATTACTCGCCAGCTGGCGCGCCACATCAAGGAAACCGGCGAACGCTATGTCGACAAGTTCAGCGTCAATGTGATTTACCGGCGCGACCGCTACCTGCGCGGCGGCGACCACAGCCCGTTCCTGGATCGCGGCTACGCAGCGGTGCGTTTCACCGAGCCGAACGAGGACTTCAACCACCAGCACCAGGATCTGCGCGAAGAAGGCGGCAAGAAAATCGGCGACCTGCCGGAATACGACGACTTCAACTACATCGCCCAGGTGGCGCGCGTGAATGCAGCCTCGCTGTCGTCGCTGGCGCTGGCGCCGGCCGCACCGCAGCAAGTCAAGGTGCGCACCGCCAAGCTGGACAACAACACGGAGCTGGTATGGCAGGCCAACAAGGAACCGGATCTCGCCGGCTACCGCATCGTCTGGCGCGAAACCACCGCGCCGCAGTGGCAAGGCGCGCTCTACGTCGGCAATACCACGCAGTATGTTGTTCCACGCTCCAAGGATAACTTCCTGTTCGGCGTACAGGCGGTCGACAAAGAAGGCAACGTCAGCGTCGCCACTTACCCGCTGCCACAGCGCTAGAGCAGACTAGAAAAGAGACGGCAGCAACGCCAAGGTGCGGCGGGTAGCGCCGCGGTGTTGGTTGGCGAAGGACTGGGCATTGTCGCCCATGGTTTTGCGGGCGGCCGTGTCGCCAAGCAGGCGGCCAGTGGTGGCGATCAGGTCGCTGGCGTCGGTGACGCGTTGGGCGCCGTCGGCGGCCAGTGCGTCTTCGGTCACCAGTTCGAAGTTGAAGGTGTGCTGGCCGATCAGCACCGGTTTGCCCAAGGCCGCCGGTTCGATCAGGTTCTGGCCGCCCAGCGGCAGCAGGCTGCCGCCGACAAACGCGACATCGCACGCTGCGTAGTAGGCAAACATTTCTCCCATCGAGTCACCCAGCAGCACGTCGACGCTGTGCGCCATGGCGCCGCCGTCCAGCGCCAGCTTGCTGCGGCGCTCCGCCACCAGGCCGCGCGCGGCGATCAGTTGCTGCACTTCGTCGAAGCGCTGCGGGTGGCGTGGCACGATCAGCAGCAGCACGTCTGCCGGCAAGGCGGAGCGGGCGCTTACATACGCTTGCAGGATCAGTTCTTCTTCGCCTTCGCGCGTGGAGGCGCACAGCAGCACCGGACGTTCGCCGATGGCGGCACGCAGCGCGGCGCCGATGGCCAATGCGGCGTCCGGCACCACCACGTCAAACTTGATGCTGCCGGTGACTTCCACCCGCTGCACGCCCAGCGACCGCACGCGCTGTGCGTCGGCCTCGGTTTGTGCGGCCACCAGCGTGATGCCGCGCGCGGCGGTGGTCAGCAGGGAGCCGAAGCGCGTGGCCTTGCGCAGCGAGCGCTCCGACAGGCGGGCGTTGGCCAGCACCACCGGCACGTCCTTGGCGCCGCAGACGGCGATCAGGTTCGGCCAGACTTCGGTCTCCATCAGGATGCAAACGCTGGGCTGGAAATGGCGAATGAAGCGCGACACCATGCTGGCCGTGTCGTACGGCAGATAGGACTGCACCAGCCGCTCGCCGTGCTTGGCGAACAGCGACTTGCCGGTGGTGCGCCCGGTCGGCGTCATGTGGGTGAGGATGATGCGGCTCGACGGATACTCGGCCAGCAAGGCGTCCACCAGCGGCTCGGCGGCGCGCGTTTCGCCGACCGAGACGGCGTGCACCCATAGCACCGGCGCAGCCGGAGACTCGGCGGCGCGGCCGTAAAAGCCCAGCCGCTCGCCCCAGTGCTGGCGATAACCCGGCTCCTTGCGTCCGCGCAGCCACAGGCGCGTGAGCACCAGCGGCAAGGCCAGCCACCACATCAGGGAATAAAACAAACGCATACACTCAGCCCAGCAAACTCCGGGCTGCAGCCAGCACGTCCGCCACCGCTGGCGGCGTACCCTGATCGCCCAAATTGATAATGCGCGGCGACCAGTTACCTTCAGTCTTCCAGCGCGGCGAATCCGCATAAATCTCCACCGTCGGCCGCACGAAGGCCGCAGCGATGTGCACCAGCCCCGTATCGACGCCGATCACCAGCGACGCGCGGCGCGCCACCATGATGGCATCGGCCATCGACAGCTTGGGCAGCACGCGCGCATTCGGCAAGCCGGCGGCGATCCGCTCGGCCTCGGCCAGCTCTTTCGGCGAGCCCCATGGCAGCAGCACCGGCAATGGCGCCAGCTCACGGCCCAGCGCGATCCAGTTTTCGGTCGACCACTTCTTGGCGTCGCGCGCCGTGCCGTGGAAGAACACGGCATACGACTCCGGCATCCACTCCGGACGCGGCGTATCGTCCGGCACCGCCGGCAGGCCGAAATCGGCCGGCGTGTCGACCGGATAGCCGAGCACCGCACCGGCGACGATGCGCCCGCGCGCCACCGCATGGGTACGCGGATCGGTCGGAATGCTCAGGTGATGGAAAATGCGCGAGACGCCCTCATATCCCGAGCCCTCGCTGCCATTGGCCAGGCCGACCTTACGGCCGCCTTTGACCACGCGCGCGGCGCCCATGATGATGCCGGTCTTCAGCAAGCCCTGGGTATCGAACACAAAATCGTATTCCTGCTGGCGCAGCGTGCGGAAGAACTGCTTGATCTCGGCGCGCGTTTCCGGCTTGCCGAGACTCTTGCGCCAGCGCCGCAGCGCAAACGGAATCACGTTGCGCACGCGGGCATTCAGCCGCACCAGGCTGACAAAGCCCTCCTCCACCACCCAGTCGATATTCGCGTCCGGGTAATGGCGGGCGATGTCGGCCACCATTGGCATGTTATGCAACACGTCGCCCAGGGACGACACCCGCACCAACAGGATATTCAGCGGCTTTGACGTCGACATCACAAGCTTAGAAAGGCAGCTCCGCGTCCGGCTTGGCGGCCAGGATCACGCTCTTGAACTGGCCCTGGATGCGTTCCAGCGCGGCCGGCGTTTCCGCCTCGAAGCGCATCACGATCACCGGCGTGGTGTTCGAGGAACGCGCCAGGCCGAAGCCGTCCGGGTATTCCACCCGCAGGCCGTCGATGGTGATGATGCGCTCATTGCCTGGGAACTTGGCGTCGGCGCGCAGCTTGTCCATGACGATGAAGTTCTCGCCTTCCTTCAGGTGCAGGTGCAGCTCGGGCGTGCTGTCCGACTGCGGCAGCGCGTTCAGCAGCGCCGACGGGTCTTGTTCCTTGGTCAGGATTTCCAGCATGCGGGCGCCGGCGTACAGGCCGTCGTCGAAACCGTACCAGCGGTCCTTGAAGAAGATGTGGCCGCTCATCTCGCCGCCCAGCGGCGAACCGGTTTCCTTCAGCTTGGCCTTGACCAGCGAGTGGCCGGTCTTGTACATCAGCGGCTTGCCGCCCGATTTCTCGATGTACGGCGCCAGGTGGCGGGTGCATTTCACGTCGTACAGGATCTCGGCGCCAGGATTGCGCGACAGCACATCGGCGGCGAACAACATCATCTGGCGGTCCGGATAAATGATCTGGCCATCCTTGGTGACCAGGCCCAGGCGGTCGCCGTCACCGTCGAAGGCCAGGCCGATTTCAGCGTCGGTCTCTTGCAGCGCGCGGATCAGGTCTTGCAGGTTTTCCGGGTGGGCCGGATCTGGGTGGTGGTTCGGGAAATTGCCGTCCACTTCGCAGAACAGCTCGACCACTTCGCAGCCCATGCCGCGATACAGGTCGCCAGCGAATGCGCCGGCCACGCCGTTACCGCAGTCCACCGCGATCTTGATCGGGCGGGCGATTTTCACGTCGCCGATGATGCGCTGCAGGTACTCGGCGCGGATATCGTGGGTGCTGTAAGCGCCCGGCGTGGCGGCCGACGAACCGTCATGCGCCTCGATGCTGTCATACAGGCCGGTGATCGACTCGCCGTGGATGGCCTCGCCTGCGAGCACCATCTTGAAGCCGTTGTAGTCCGGCGGATTGTGGCTGCCGGTAACCATGATGCCGGACGCCGCGCCCAGCACATTGGTGCCGAAGTACACCATCGGCGTGGCCACCACGCCCAGGTCGATCACATCGACGCCGGACGATTGCAGGCCCTCGGCCAGCGCCTTGGCCAGCGATGGACCGGACAGGCGGCCGTCACGGCCGATCACGACTTTCTTCTCCCCCTTGGCCAGCGCGGCACGGCCAAAGGCGGCGCCGATCTGGTGCGCCACGCCGGCGTCCAGGGTTTTATCGATGATGCCGCGAATATCGTATGCTTTAAAGATGGTTTTGGATAAGGTGACCATAGTAGGAATTGTGCGTGCGGGATTAGTAGGAAGGAGCTTGCCTGCATTGCAGCAGACACAACTTTCATATAGTAATTGTGATAATGGCGGCGCGCAAGCCTTGCAATTGTGCGCAGCACAAAAATCAATGTTTCTTATGCCGTATCATCCAGCGCGGCGCCTTGAAGCGCACGATGCGCACGTAAATCCAGATGTAACTGCCGATGAACAGCAGGCAGGAAATCATCAAGACCCAGGTCTGGCGCCAGAACACGGTGGCAGGAATCACCGCCATCAGCGAAAACAGCCACAGATACGGCGACGTCAGCGAATTACGGCGGATCAGCGCGCGCGCCTCCTTGCGGCCCACTGCCCACTGGACGATGCGGCGGAAAATCAGGCTGTGCAGGTGGATGCCGTCCGGCATGGCCGGCGACTTGCCGCGCACAAACATGCGGCGATAGACGGAAAACAGGGTTTCAAAGGTCGGATAAATCAGCAGCAAGGCGGCGTACCAGGTCGATACCTGGGGATTGCGCATCACCAGCAGCAGCGCCAGCTCGCCCAGCATGAAGCCGATGAAATAGGCGCCGCCGTCGCCGAGGAAAATCAGGCCAACCGGGTAATTCCAGATCAGGAAACCGGCGGTGGCGCCGGCCACCATCAGGGCGGCGATCAGCACGAACATATCATTGACCTGCAAGGCCACATAACCGAGCGACAGCAGCATGCAGATGCACACCACGCTGGCCAGGCCGTTAAAACCGTCGATGATATTGACCGCGTTGGCAATGCCGGCCACCGCCAGCACCGTCAGCGGCAGCGTAATCCACATATACGGCAGCGCCCAGGACCCAAACGGCAGATCGAGGCGGTCGATGCGGGCGTCCAGCAGGAAATAGCCGAGCGTGGCGGCGGCCATGGTCAGCAGCAGACGGCGCGTCGGGCTGACGCGGCCGGTATAGTCTTCCAGGATGCCGCCGGCGAAGGCCACGGCAGCGCAGGCCAGCAGCGCCAGCAACAGGTCGCTGAGCACCGGCACGCGCCAGATGGAAATGGCGGAACTGAGCGCCACAGCCACAAAGATCGGCAAGCCGCCGATACGGGCCACATCGTGGGCATGGACTTTTTGCACACCGTCGAAATTGGCGTCCAGGGCCGGGCCGTGCAATCTCGCCTCTTTAATGACCAGCAATGTCAGCAGCGCGGAAGCGATAAAGCTCAGTAAGAAGGAAAACATATTATTTTAATTTCTGCGTTGTATCGCAACACGAAGCATTATCAGCGTGCTAACAGCTGATTGTACAGGATTCACGCGGCGGGATCATACCAGCCACCGCCTGCACAACCGAGCATGCTTACCAATCGATACAACTCCGCAGATTGCATTATCGCGGCACGACCTTGTCTTCCAGGATTTGCAGCAGGTATTGGCCGTAGTTGTTTTTCTTCAACGGCTCGGCCAGCTTGCGCAGCTGGGCGGCGTCAATATAGCCTTTACGGTAGGCGATTTCTTCCGGGCAGGCCACTTTCAGACCCTGGCGCTTCTCGATGGTGGCGATGAACTGGCCGGCTTCCAGCAACGAATCGTGGGTGCCGGTGTCCAGCCAGGCCATGCCGCGTCCCATGACTTCCACGTTCAGCTGGCCCTTGTCGAGGTAGACCTTGTTGACGTCGGTGATTTCCAGTTCGCCGCGCGCCGATGGCTGGATGCTGGCGGCGATGTCGCATACCTGGCTGTCGTAGAAATACAGGCCGGTGACGGCGTAGTTGGATTTCGGCTTGACCGGCTTCTCTTCGATCGACACGGCGGTGCGCTGCTCGTCGAACTCGACCACGCCGTAGCGTTCCGGGTCTTGCACGTGGTACGCGAACACGGTGGCGCCGTCGGTCTGCTCGGTGGCGTGGCGCAGCAGCGCATCGAGGTCGTTGCCGTAGTAGATGTTATCGCCCAGGATCAGTGCCGATGGCGCATCGCCGACAAACTCCTTGCCGATGATGAACGCTTGCGCCAGGCCGTCCGGCGACGGCTGCACCGCATAGCTGATGCTGATGCCCCACTGGCTGCCGTCGCCCAGCAGGTCCTTGAAGCGCGGCGTGTCCTGCGGCGTCGAGATCAGCAGGATTTCCGTCATGCCGGCCAACATTAGCACCGTCAGCGGGTGGTAGATCATCGGCTTGTCATAGATCGGCAGCAGCTGCTTGGAGACGCTCATCGTCACCGGGTACAGCCGGGTGCCGGAACCGCCGGCCAAAATAATGCCTTTGCGTTTGAATGTGCTCATTGCTGGCCTTCACGATTGAAGTAATTGGTTTCCACCCACTTGGCATAGCTGCCCGACTGCACGTCGGTCACCCAGGCCTGGTTATCCAGATACCACTGCACCGTCTTGGCGATGCCGCTCTGGAAGGTCTCGGCCGGTTTCCAGCCCAGTTCCCGCTCCAGCTTGCGCGCGTCGATCGCATAGCGGCGGTCATGGCCGGGACGGTCTTTGACGAAGGTGATCTGGTCGCGGTAGCTGCCTTGGGCTTTCGGCTTCAGCTTGTCCAGCATGTCGCACAGCGTGTGGACGACATCCAGATTGGCCATTTCGTTCCAGCCGCCGACGTTGTAGGTCTCGCCCAGGCGGCCGGCTTCCAGTACGCGGCGGATGGCGGCGGCGTGGTCGGTGACGTACAGCCAGTCGCGCACTTGCTGGCCGTCGCCATAGATCGGCAGCGGCTTGCCGGCTTGGGCGTTGGCGATGATCAGCGGGATCAGTTTTTCCGGGAAGTGGTACGGACCGTAGTTATTCGAGCAGTTGGTGGTCAGCACCGGCAGGCCATAGGTATGGAAGTACGAACGCACCAGGTGATCCGACGCGGCTTTCGACGCCGAGTACGGGCTGTTCGGCGCAAACGCGGTGGTTTCGCTGAACGGCGCATCGTCCGGACCGAGCGTGCCGTACACCTCGTCGGTCGACACGTGCAGGAAGCGGAACGCGGCTTTTTCGTCGTCCGGCAGTGCCGACCAGTAGGCGCGCGCGGCTTCCAGCAGGCTGAACGTGCCGTTGATGTTGGTATTGATGAATTCGCCGGGGCCGACGATGGAACGGTCGACATGGCTTTCGGCCGCGAAGTGCACCACGGCGCGCGGCTTATGCTGCTGGAATAGCGCCAGCACCTGGGCCTGGTCGCAGATATCGCCGCGCACGAAGGTGTGGCGCACATCCTGTTTCAACGACGCCAGATTGTTCAGATTACCTGCGTACGTCAGCTTGTCAAAATTGAGAACAGGCTCATCCGACTGCGCCAGCCAGTCGAGGACGAAATTCGAGCCTATGAACCCAGCACCACCCGTAACAAAAATCATTTAGTATCCCGGAGCAAGCATTAAATTAGTCGTACCTATGATTTTAGGTGAAGTACCCGGCGTTCGGGCAAAAATAAAACAAGCGAGTACACATATGAAAACCTATGTCATCGGCGATTTGCAAGGCTGCCACGCGCAGGCGCTGGCCATCCTCGACCGCATACGCGCCCACGCGGCCGAGAGCGGCGTGGCCGAGCCGGCCATCCTGTTTGCAGGCGACCTGATCAACCGTGGACCGGATTCGCTGGCCACGCTGCGCCAGGTGCGCCAGCTGGCCATCGCCAGCGGCGGCCTGGTCGATAGCGTGCTGGGCAATCATGACCTGCACTTGCTGGCGGTGGCCTATGGCATCCGGCCCGAGCACAAGTCGGACACGCTGGCCGAGATCCTGCACGCGCCCGATCGCGACGAGCTGATCGACTGGCTGCGGCGCCGGCCGCTGGCGATCCGCTCCGGCGAGCATGTGCTGGTGCACGCCGGCCTGCTGCCGCAATGGACCGGCGCGCAAGCGATGGCGCTGGCCGGCGAGGTGCAGGAGATGCTGCGCGGCGATGGCATCGAAGAGTTTCTGGCCGAGATGTACGGCAACGAGCCGGCGCAGTGGTCGGACGATTTGCAGGGCGCCGACCGGCTGCGCTGCATCATCAACGCCATGACGCGGCTGCGCTTTTGCAGCGCCGATGGCGTAATGGACTTCAAGATGAAGGAAAGCGGCACCGTCGATCCATCGACCGGACTGATGCCGTGGTTCGAGGTGCCCGGCCGCCGCAGCCAGCGCGACACCGTGGTGTTCGGCCACTGGTCGGCGCTGGGCTTGAAGATCGAGGCCAATGTGATTGGCCTGGACAGCGGCTGCGTGTGGGGCGGCCAACTATCCGCCGTGTGCCTGGAGGACCGCAGCCTGTTGCAGGTGCAATGTCCGCAGTTCAAGGAACCGAAGAAGGCTTAAACCGCCACCACCACGCCCAGCGCCGTCGCCACCGCCTGCTGCGCGGCTTCCGCCAGATCGCGGCGGTGCGCGCCGGCGGTGTCCAGCGCCGGCAAAATCGCCAGCTGCGCCTGCACCGGCGGCCCGTTGAGGATCAGCGCGATGCTCTCGGCAAAACTGGTCTCGCCGATGAAGTCCACCGACGGATGGCTGCCGCCGCTGCCATCCCGGTAGGTCAGCGCAAACGGCTGCACCGGCACTTGCGCGTCGATGGCCGCCTCAAACAGATTGGCGTGGAACGGCAGCAAACTGCCCTGCGCCGACGTTGTCCCTTCCGGGAAGAACGCCACCCGCTCGCCGTTCTGCAAACTGGTCACCAGCCCTTTGAAGATGTGCCGCAGATCGCGCCGGTTACCACGCGAGATGAACACCGTGCCGGCCTTCTCCGCCAGCCACCCGGCCAGCGGCCACGACCTAATCTCGGCCTTGGCCACGAAATGGCTCGGGTACAGGCTGTGCACCACAAAAATATCCAACCACGAGACGTGATTGGCGACCACCATGGCGCGCTCCAGCACCGGCACGCTGCCCGGAGCCAGCGACACCGTCACATTGCACATTTTCAGCAAGCGCGTGGACCAGCGCCGGATATGCGCATTGCGCTTCTCCTGGCCGATCCACGGAAACACCGTGGCGCAGATAGCCATACCCTTGAACACGTGCAGCAGCACCCGCACCAGGCGGAATATCGTCGACAGTTTCATGCAGCGCGATCAGCGTTGATAAGCAACGTGGCCGGCCACGATGGTGGTTTGGACTTGTCCCGACAGGTTGTAACCCAGGAACGGCGTATGTTTGCCCTGGCTGGCCAGCGCCGACGCTTCCACCGTCCAATGCGCGCCGGCATCGAACAGCACCACGTCCGCCACCGCGCCGACCGACAAGGTGCCGGCGTCCAGCCCCGCCACGCGCGCCGCTTCCGACGTGATGCGCGACAAGGCGCGCGACAGCGCACTGAGGTCGCCGGTGTCCTGTTTCGAGGCGAAGTCGTCGGCCCACTTCAGGGTCAGCGACAGCAGCAGTTCCAGCCCGGTCGCGCCCGGCGAGGCTTCGCCGAACGGCAGCAGCTTCTCGTCGTCATCGACTGGCGTGTGGTCCGAGCACAGCGCATCGACCGTGCCGTCCAGCAGGCCGAGGCGGATCGCATCGCGGTCGCGCTGGCTGCGGAATGGCGGGTCCATGCGCGCATTCGAATCAAAGAAGCCGATGTCGGCGTCCGTCATGTGGATGTGGTGGGCGCCGACATCGCAGGTCACCGGCAGGCCTTCGGCCTTGGCCTTGCGGATCAGCTCCAGGCTGGCGGCAGCGGAAATGCGGCACAGGTGCACGCGCGCGCCGGTGGCACGCATCAGTTCGAAGATGGTGTGCAGCGCGATGGTTTCCGACATCACCGGCACGCCCGACAAGCCGAGGCGCGAGGCCAGCGGACCGGAAGCAGCCACGCCGCCACGGCCGATGTGCGCATCCTGCGGGCGCAGCCACACGGTATAGCCGAAGGTCTTGGCGTACTGCATGGCGCGCAGCAGCACGTTGGTGTCTTCGATGGGTTGCTCGGCGTGCGAGAAGCCGATGCAGCCGGAAGCGGTCAGCGCCGACATCTCGGTCAGCGACTCGCCTTTCAGGCCCATGGTCAGCGCACCCAGCGGATGCACGTGCGCCTGGTTCAGCTTGTGCGCGCGGTGCTTCAGCATTTCCACCAGGCCCGGCTCGTCCAGCACCGGATCGGTATCCGGCGGGCACACCAGCGAGGTGACGCCGCCTTGCATGGCGGCCTGCATTTCCGATTCCAGCGTGGCCTTGTATTCAAAGCCCGGCTCGCGCAGGCGCGCCGACAGGTCGACGAAGCCGGGCGAGACGATCAGGCCGGTGGCGTCGATGGTCTGGTCGGCCGTAAAGCCGGCCGGCGCGCCGCCGATCGTCAACACCTTGCCGTCGGCCAGGTAAAGGTCATGAATGCCGTCGATGCCGTTGGCGGGATCGATCAGGCGGCCGTTTTTAATGTGGATAGTTTTCGTCACGTTCATGCTTGCGTTCCTGCTACGATGCTCATCACCGCCATACGTACTGCGATACCAAACGTCACCTGAGGCAGGATCACTGCCTGCGCGCCATCGGCCACGGCGGAATCGATTTCCACGCCGCGGTTCATCGGCCCCGGGTGCATGACGATGGCGTCCGGCTTGGCCAGCGCCAGCCGTTCCGGCGTCAGGCCGTAGTTGGAGAAATATTCGCCGGCCGACGGCAGCAGCGCGCCGCTCATGCGCTCGTTTTGCAGGCGCAGCATGATGATCACGTCGACGT
The DNA here is from genome assembly GCF_009857605.1 of Duganella levis. Lineage (GTDB taxonomy): Bacteria > Pseudomonadota > Gammaproteobacteria > Burkholderiales > Burkholderiaceae_D > Rugamonas > Rugamonas levis. The sequence goes on from NZ_WWCT01000013.1 coordinate 103,643, forward strand.
CCTTCAGGCCTTCATCCATATTGGTGAAGGTGCGCACGCCCATCTGCTCCAGGCCGCCCGGCAACAAGGTATGCGGGCCGATGGCGCGCACTTCCGGCACGCCCAGCGTGGTCAGCGCGTGGATGTCCGAACGGGCCACGCGGCTGTGCAGAATGTCGCCGACAATCGCCACCCGCAGGTTGGTGAAGTCTTTCTTGTAGTGGCGGATGGTGTACATGTCCAGCAGACCCTGGGTCGGGTGCGCGTGGCGACCGTCGCCGGCGTTGACCACGTGCACGTGGTTCTGCTTGGTTTCCATCAGGTGCTTGGCGATCAGGTACGGCGCGCCGGACTGCGCGTGGCGCACCACGAACATGTCGGCGTGCATCGCCGCCAGATTGTCGATGGTGTCCAGCAGCGATTCGCCCTTGCTGGCCGACGAGGCCTGAATGTTCAGGTTGATGACGTCGGCCGACAGGCGCTTGGCGGCGATTTCAAACGTGGTGCGGGTGCGGGTCGAGTTCTCGAAGAACAGGTTGAACACCGATTTGCCGCGCATCAGCGGCACTTTTTTCACGTCGCGGTCGGAGATGCCGACGAAGGATGAGGCGGTGTCCAGGATGTGATTGAGGATGCTCTTGGGCAGGCCCTCGATCGACAGCAAGTGCTGCAACTCGCCGTGTTTGTTCAGTTGCGGATTCAACATAGGTGGGATCTAAGCGGTTATTCAATGGTTAGCGTGAATTTGTCATCATCGGTGCGCTTCAGGACCAGCGCCTGGCCGGCCGGCACCGCCACCTTGGCGGCGACGAAGTCGGCGGCCACCGGCAGCTGGCGTTCGCCGCGGTCGACCAGCGCCGCCAGCATGATGCGCGCCGGGCGGCCGTAGTCAAACAGCTCGTTGATGGCGGCGCGCGTGGTGCGGCCTGTGTACAGCACGTCATCCACCAGCAGGATGTTGGCGGCGGCAACGTCGAAGGTGATGTTGGTCGGCTTGACGTCGGCCGGCAGGCCCTTCTTGGCGTAATCGTCGCGGTAGAAGGACACGTCCAGCACGCCGCAACGCGCCGACAGGCCGAGGTCGGCCGCCAGACGTTCGGCGATCCAGGCGCCACCGGAATGGATGCCGACAATGGCAACGTCCGGCACGCCGGCCAGGCCGGCTTTCACATCGGCCAGCAGCGTCGCGTACAGCGCTTCGGCATCGAGTTGGTGGGGATTGAGGGTAGACATGGTCACAGGGTATCGAAGTATTGTTGCAGAATGATGGCGGCGGCGCGGTCGTCGATGACCTCGCCGCGCTTGGCCGAGATGACGGCCGAGGAATAACGTTCGTCGACCAGCTCCACCGGCAGGCTGAAACGGCCGTGCAATTGATTGGCAAACCGGCGCGCGCGCGCCGTCATTTCGTGTTCGTTGCCGTCCGGGTGCATCGGCAGGCCGACCACCAGCAGCGCCGGCTTCCACTCGTCCAGCAGTTTCTGGATATCGGCGAAGCGCTTGGCGTTATCGATGGCGCTGATGACTTTGAGCGGCTCGGCCTGGCGCAGCATGGTATTCCCCATGGCCACGCCGATTCTTTTCACGCCGAAGTCGAAAGCAAAGATGGTGTCGATACTGCTCACGCGTGTCCTGCCTCGGAGGTGAGCATGAGAGGATCAATGCCCAGCAGGCGCATGGCCGCCGTGTAGCGTTCCTCGATCGGCATATTGAACAGGATCTCGGGATCGGCGCCGACCGTCAGCCAGCCGTTGCGGCCGATTTCGTCTTCCAGCTGGCCCGGACTCCAGCCCGAGTAGCCGATCGACACCAGCATGCGCGGCGGACCTTCGCCGGCGGCCACGGCCTCCAGCACGTCGATCGAGGTGGTAAAGGCGATTTCGTCGGTCACCGTCAGCGACGATGAATAGCGGTGGCCAGGCGTGTGCAGCACGAAGCCACGGTCGTCCTGCACCGGGCCGCCGAACATGATCGGCTCGTCGTCGTGACCTTCCAGGCCGGACTCCACCTTCAGCTCGATGCGCTCGAACAGCGTGTGCATGGTCATGTCGGTAGGCTTGTTGATCACCACGCCGAGCACGCCGTTTTCATTGTGTTCACAAACATACACCACGGCGCCGCCGAAGACCGGGTCTTGCATCGATGGCATTGCAATAAGGAAATGATTAGCCAGATTCAGCGTGCTGGTCGCGACGCCTGCGGACTCACCGGCGTCATGCAGCATGCCGGGGACAGGTAGAGTTGTGCCTATTTTGCTCTTCTTCATACAAGTTGCTCTCTCTGCTGGGTGCGTGTGCTTTCTGTGCTGCTGACAATTACTGTAGTATTCGCGCGGCTAGCAACTATGTTTACCCTGTAGTTTACACTGAATTGAGGGGACGACCATGATTGCGTCTACCACAATATTGATACAGACCGAATGAAACTGACTTCTTCCCTCGTATGGCTGCGCCGCGATTTGCGGGTTTTCGACCATGTCGCCCTGCAGCAGGCGCTGCTGGGCAGCGAAAAAGTGTATTGCGTTTTTGTCTACGACACCACGATCCTGGACAGCCTGCCGCGCCGCGACCGCCGGGTCGACTTCATCCACGCCAGCATTGCCGAAGTGGCGGACGAACTGGCGCAACTGGGCGGCCACCTGATCGTCCGGCATGGCGATCCGGTCGACGAGATCCCGGCGCTGGCCGCCGAACTGGGCGTGCAGGCGGTGTTTTGCAATCACGATTATGAACCGCAAGCGATCGAACGTGACGCCACGGTGGCGGCGACCTTGGAAGCGGCTGGCCGCAAGTTTTTCAGCTACAAGGATCAGGTGATCTTTGAGTGCAGCGAAGTGCTGTCGCAGACCGGCGGCGTGTTCTCGGTGTTCACGCCCTACAAGAATGCGTGGCTGAAAAAGCTGGCGGCCGATCCGTCGGTGCTGGCACCGTACAACATCGAGCCGCATGCGGCGCGCCTGGCGCCGCCGCCCTCGCCTGCGCCGGCTTTGCCGACGCTGGCCGAACTGGGCTTCGAGCCAAGCAACCTGGCCGAGCTGAAGATCCCGACCGGCATGTCCGGCGCCGCGCAGCTGTTCGAGGACTTTTTGCCGCGCATGGCCGACTACAACGTGGCGCGCGACTTCCCGGCGGTGAAGGGACCGTCCTATCTGTCGGTGCACTTCCGCTTCGGCACGCTATCGGTGCGCCACCTGGTGCGCACGGTGCTGGACTTGCAGGAACGCGGCGCCGGCGGCGAAGGCGCGGCCGTGTGGCTGTCGGAACTGATTTGGCGCGAGTTCTACGCCATGATCCTGTATCACAACCCGCACGTGGTGGGCGGCGCCTACAAGCCGGCCTACGACGCGATTGAATGGGAGACCGGCCCGGAGGCCGACGAACTGTTCGCCGCCTGGTGCGAAGGCCGCACCGGCTATCCGCTGGTGGATGCGGCCATGCTGCAACTGAACCAGACCGGCTGGATGCACAACCGCCTGCGCATGGTGACGGCGTGCTTCCTGATCAAGGATTTGGGTATCGACTGGCGGCGCGGCGAAGCGTACTTCGCGCAGCACCTCAACGACTTCGATCTGGCCTCCAACAACGGCGGCTGGCAGTGGGCGTCGTCGTCAGGCTGCGACGCGCAGCCCTACTTCCGCATCTTCAATCCGGTGACACAGTCGCAGAAGTTTGACGCGCAAGGAAAATTCATCCGCCGCTACCTGCCGCAACTGAAAGAGCTGAGCGACAAGGAAATCCACGCGCCATGGCTGGCGCCGCGCATGCTGGCGCCGGGTTATCCAGCGCCAGTGGTGATGCACGACGAAGCGCGCAAGCTGACGCTGGAACGCTACGAGGTGGTCAAGAAGCCTGCGGCGTAAGCAGGCCGTCGATCGCCTCCAGCAGCACCGCTTCCTGATACGGCTTGCCGAAGTAGGCGTTGACGCCCAGTTCCAGCGCCACGTTGCGGTGCTTGTCGGCGCTGCGCGAGGTGATCATGATGATCGGGATGGCTTTGGTGCGTTCGTCTCCGCGCACATTGCGCGTCAGGTCGAAGCCGTCCATGCGCGGCATCTCGATATCCACCAGCATCAGGTCCGGCGTCGACTCCTGCAACTGTTCCAGCGCGTCCACGCCATCCTTGGCCAGCAGCACGCGATAGCCTTCGCGCTCCAGCAGGCGCTGGGTCACGCGGCGCACGGTCAGCGAATCGTCCACCACCATGATGCTGCGGCCCAGTGCAGGCAGCACGGCCGGACTCTCAGCCGCTGCTTGGGCGTACTCCTGCCGCGCCTCCGGATGATGCGCCAGATGCTGCGCCAGCGCCACCGGATTCAGGATCAGCACAATGTCGCCGGTGCCCAGCACCGTAGCGCCGGCAATCCCCACCATTCGCGACAACTGCGGGCCGATATTCTTGATCACCACCTCGCGGTTGCCCAGCACTTCATCCACCTGCAAGGCCAGACGCTCGTTGCCGTTCTTGAGCATCATCACCGGCGATGATCGCTGTACCGGCGGCTGCGCGCTGTCGCCCAGCAGCGTAGGCAGGTACTGCATGCCGTTCTCGCGCGCCTCGGCCAGTGCCGCATCCTTCATCTGCAACACCTGCTCGACCAGAATCGCCGGCAGTGCGTAGGTCTTGCCGCCGGCGGCCAGCAGCACCACCTGGGTGACGGCCAGCGTCAACGGCAGGCGAATGGTGAAGCGCGTGCCTTTGCCTGGCTCCGACAGCATGTCCACGCGGCCGCCCAGTGCTTGCGCTTCCGACTGCACCACGTCCATGCCGACGCCGCGTCCCGACAATTCGGTCAGCGTGTCGGCGGTGGAGAAGCCAGGTTCAAAAATCAGGTCGGCGATTTGCGCATCGGAGGCGGCGTCTTCTTCCGCCAGCAGGCCGGTGCTGATCGCCTTGGCCTTGATGCGCTCCAGATCGAGGCCGCCGCCATCGTCGCTGAATTCGATGACGATCTCGTTGCCCTCTTGCGCCACTTCCACCAGCAGTTCGCCGGTTTCGCTCTTGCCGGCGGCGATGCGGGCTTCGCGCGTTTCCACGCCGTGGGCGATGGCGTTGCGCAGCAGGTGTTCAAACGGCGCGGCCATGCGTTCCAGTACGCTGCGGTCCAGTTCCACGCTGCTGCCGCGGATATCGAGGTTGACGCGCTTGTCGACGTCCTTGGCGCTCTGGCGGGCGACGCGGAACAGGCGCTCCGAGATGCTGGCGAAAGGCACCATGCGCACGCGCATCAGGTCTCGTTGCAAGTCGCGCGTCAGGCGGGCTTGCTGTGCCAGGTCGTTGTGGGCGTTGTCGACGCTTCGGGTCAGACTTTCGTGGAAGCTGGCGACGTCATTGACGCTTTCGGCCATCATGCGCGTGAGTTCTTGCAGGCGCGTGAAGCGGTCGAATTCGAGCGGGTCGAATTCGCGGTCGCTGGAGACGGCCATGCGCGAGGCGATTTGCGATTCGGCCTGCATTTCGACTTCGCGCAACTGGCGGCGCAGGCGGGCCAGGTTGTCGGAGAAGTCGGTCAGCGAGGTGCGCAGGGTGTCGACTTCGTTTTCCAGCCGGGAGCGGGAGATCGAGACTTCGCCGGCCTGGTTGACCAGGCGGTCGAGGATGTCGGCGCGCACGCGGACCAACGGCGATTTGACGCCGGCTTGGGCTTCGTCGGCTGGATGCACGACGGCCGGTGCTGTCGATTGTGGAGCTTCGCCGGACGGCGTGGCTGCCGCATCGCCGGCTGCGCTGTCGCCTTGATGCGCGGCTGCCGGCTCGCCATCCGCCAGCGCGCCAACATTGTCTGCCAAACCGGCTTGCAATGCCTGAGGATTTTGCAATTGCTCGAACAGCAGCAAGGCATGGTCGTAGTGCGCCAGCAGTTCGTCGAAGGCTTGCGGCGTGGCGGAGCCGGCGTGCACCATGTTTTCGATGTGCGTTTCGATCTCGTGGCAGTGCTGACCGAGACGCATCGCGCCGGCCATGCGCGCGCTGCCTTTGACGGTATGCAGGAGACGCAGCAGGCTTTGGGCTTGTGCAGTATCGGCAGGATGGTGCTGCCAGGTGCGCAGCGCTTCGCCGACTTGCGGCAGCAGATCCGCGCCTTCTTCCAGGAAGACCGGCAGCAGGTCGGCGTCCAGTTCATCGTTGAAGATGGCGGGAGCGGCAGCCAGGATTTCCGGCGCCGCAGGCGCCAGCGCGATAACTTCCGCGTCTGGCTCTGGCTCGGCGGCTGGCGCGGGCTCTGGCTCTGGCTCGGCGGTGAGCGGCACGTCTGGCTCTGGCTCTGGTTCGGCGGGGGGTGGCGCGGGCTCTGGCGGCGGTACGGGCGCGATTGGCTCAGCAATCTGTAGCGGCGGATCGGCAAAGGCATCGTCAAAAGCGGCGTTGAACAGATCATCGATACCGTCATCAACATGCACTTCCGGCTTTTTCTTCAACGGCGGCGCAACCGGTGCTTCGGACTCCGGCACCGTTCCGCTGATCGCGTTGTACGTCTCGCGGAACAACTGGTCCAGCGCCGACTCCTGCGCCACTGGCGGCGTATTGATGCCATCCATGGTCTCGGACACCAGATCATCCAGCCGCGCCTCGATTTCATTGCTGGCCGCAGGTGGCGTCGCCGCCAGCTCTTCACGCAAGCCTTGTAAAGCGCCGATCAACTCCGGCTGCGCATCCGGCAGCTCGCCGGCCGCAAAGCTATGCAGCATCTGGCGAACGCGCTCCATGGTGAAGTCCAGCAGATCATGCTGCACCTGATCCAGATGCGGCGCCGGCGGCAGCAGCACTTCCAGCGTGTCCTCCAGCGCCAGCGCCAGTTCGCGCAATGCCTTGAAGCCCACCGTGCCCGAGGTGCCAGCCAGCGTATGCGCAGCCTGCAGCGCCTCCGGATTCACCGGACGGCGCGGCTCATGACGCCACTCGCCAAAGTCCTGCACCAGCTTGCGCACCAAATCATCCGACTCGTGCAGATAGATGTTGTACAGCGGCAGAGGGATTTCCAGATCGCCGATATGCTTGACGTTATCGTCACGTTCCACCGACGGCGGCGTAATGGTCGGGAATTCGATCACGTTGCCATGGCTAACGACCGGCGGCGCGCTCGGCGCAATCACCTCCGGCTCGTCCGGCGCAGCAATGGCCTCGATTTCCTCCACAGCAGGCGGTTCATCGATCGGCGCATCAGTCGGCGCGGCTGGCTCGGTAGGTTCAGCCACCAACGGTTCGTCCGGTTCCGCCGCCTCCAGCGCGGCGTCGCCGCCATCCTGCACGCGCGCAGCGGCAGCAATCAGCGCATCGGCATTACGCTCCGAAACGCCATTCGCAACCAGCTCCGCCACCCACACGTCCAGCGCCTGCGCCGCACTGCCCAACAACTCATACAGCGCATCCGTGACCGGGCGCTGCTCCGCCAGCCACACATTGAGCACCTTCTCAATCGCATACGCCGCATCGGCAAACTGATTCAAGCCCACCATCCGCCCACTGCCTTTCAACGTGTGGAAGGAGCGCCGCAGCATGCTCAGATTCTCTTCGCTGCGCGGCTGCGGCAAAGCCTCGCCGACAAACACCAGCACCTCCTGCGCCTCGGAGATAAAGATATCGAGCAGCTCCGCCTCGACCGCTGCATCGCTGGCCGCAGGCGGCGGCGCTTCGGCCGGCATCGACACCGGCGCGGGCGCCGGCACCTGCTCGTCCAGCACCGGAATCGACTCCGACGCCGCGATCTTCTTGAACGGCACCGAACGGAAACTGCCCTGCTCCGCATCAAACGCAAAGCGCTCGCGCGCACCATCCGCATTCTGCGCCAGCATATCGACGAAGAAGCCCAGCGCGCCGACGTTCTGCGCAATATCATCCAGCGCCTTCGGCTCAGCCGACGGATCGCCATCGCCATGCAGCAGCGCCTGAACATCGGACTTCACCTGCTGCACCGCGCGCGTGGCATCATCCTGATCCAGCACCGACAAGGCGCCCTGCAACTGATGCAGCACCGGGTCCAGTTCCTGCAACGACGGCCGCTTCGACGGATCGGCGTAGTAATCGTCCAGTACCTTCTCCACCTGGCGAAGACCGGACTTCATCTCCATCGCCAGCGCCACCACGGTGTCGTCCTGCTGCATCTGATTGGTCAGACCTTGCTGCCACTGCGCCGGCTCCGGCGGCGTGTCGCCGGCGACCAGCGCCTGCAAACGCGCGCCGATGGTGTCCGCATGGCCGGCGAAATCGTCCGGCAGATGGCGGATATGCTGCAACCCATGTTCCGCAAACAGGAGCGCGGTCGCCATCTCCAGCGCCAGCTCCTCGCTACGGCCAGCTGATACCGCCTTGCGCGCCACATCCGCCAGTTGGCGCAGCAGAGCGCTCAGCGCCGGCAGGTTCAGCGTCTCGCACTCGGCCGCCGTGTCGGACAGCGCCGCTTCAAAAGCCGCATCCAGATCCGGATCGATTTCCGCATTGGCCAGCCGGTCCCAATTGGACTTGGCCTGCGCGATGCCGGCCTTGGCGCGTGCCAGCGCCTCAAGGTTGATCTGGCCATAACGGCGGGTTTCATAGTCGGCCGGCGCCAGGCCGTCCAACGCGTAGGCGCTGCGCAGCTGCTGCACTGTGCTGGCTGGCGATTCCGCGCCAGCGGTGGCGATGAAGAACAGCGCATCGCGCAGCATCGCTTCCGGTTGCGCCGCCGTGCCCTGGCTCAGACGGCGGATCTGCAAATTGATCATGCCGAACAGCTGCTTGACGTACAGGCTGGCCGTCAGCTGACCGCCGGCCACCAGTTCCGCAAAACCCTGCATCGCCAGCCAGAACGCGCGCGCCGCGCCGTCCTGCTGCGCATCGGCTACTTGCTTGACGGCGTCCAGCAACGCGGCAGCATGCTCCTGCTGCTGGGCCGGATCAGCACTCTTCAGATACGGCAGCAACGCGCGCTCGAAGCGCTGGCGGCAGGCCGCGTAGTCCGGCGCTTCAGCAGGGGCTTCAGCAGCGGCCTCGGACGGCGGTAAACCGACCGGCTGCGACAAATCGGGGAAGAACAAATCGGCCGGATGGATGCGTTCCACGCCAATCATCTCCTGCACCGCGCGGTAGTACGGGAACAGCCTGGCCGGCTGCGATGGCGCGCCCGCCAGCAGTTCTTCCAGATACTCCACCAGCGCCTGATACAGCTGCGCCACCGCCTGCGCGTTGTCGGTGCTGCACTTCAGCGTGCCAGCCTTGAAGCGGTCCAGCGCCGCCTCGGCCACCTCGGTCATCAGACTGACGCCATCCAGATCGACCATCTGCAACGCGCCGTGCGCCTGATGCAGGTGCGACTTGGCGTGTTGTAGCTGCGTGGCCTGATCCTCCGGCTCCCGGCCGCCCGCTTCAAACAACGCGGTGCGCGAACGGGCCAGCGACTCGCGGATTTCCACCATCACCCACGATAAGGGGCCGGTGTCCAAGGGCGGTTGCTGCGGGGTCGAAAAATCAGTATGGGTCATGCTTGTCTCAGCCTTAAGCGATGCGGAAGCGCGCCACGGAGTTCTTCAGCTCCTGCGCCAGCACCGATAACTTGTGAATGGATTGCGCGGTTTGCTGGGTGCCGTCTTGCGTCTGCTGCGTCACCGTCAAAATATGCTGGATGTTGTGCGCCACGCCGGACGCCGACGTGGCCTGCTGCCCGGTGGCCTGCGAAATCCCGGAAATCAGCTCCGCCAGGCGGTTGGACACCTGCGAAATATCGTGCAGCGCCGCGCCGGCCGCATCGGACAGGCGCGCGCCTTCCACTACGCCCTGGGTCGACTTTTCCATCGCCGCCACCGCGTCGTGGGTGTCGGTCTGAATCGTCCGCACCAGCGCGCCGATCTGCTTGGCCGCGCCGGCCGAACGCTCCGCCAGCCGCTGCACCTCTTCCGCCACCACCGAGAAGCCGCGTCCCGCCTCACCGGCCGATGCGGCCTGGATGGCGGCGTTCAGCGCCAGCACGTTGGTCTGTTCGGTAATGTCGGAAATCAGCTCGGTAATCTCGCCAATTTCCTGCGACGACTCGCCCAGCCGCTTGATGCGCTTGGAGGTATCCTGAATCTGTTCGCGGATTTCGTGCATGCCCTTGATGGCGTTTTCCACCGCTGTCGAACCCTGCTGCGCCGCCGCCACCGACTGCCGCGCCACATCGGCCGACTCGCTGGCGGAGCGCGACACGTCGGTAATCTCGTTGGCCATCTTCACCACCGTCGACGACGCATCCTGGATCTCGCGCGACTGCTGCTGCGACGCCGACAGCAAATCGCTGGAGATGCTCTGCGCATGGGTCGATGCCTTGGTCACCTGCTCCGCCGTCGCCGTCACCCGGCCCACCAGGCCGCGCAGCTCTTCCACCGTGTAGTTGACCGAATCGGCGATGGCGCCGGTGATGTCTTCGGACACCGTGGCCTGCACCGTCAAGTCGCCGTCCGCCACTTCCTGCAACTCGTTCATCAGTCGCAGAATGGCCGCCTGATTCTGGTCGTTCATGGCCTTGGCCTCTTCTTCCTGGCGCTGCGATTGCTGGCGCATGGCGTCCGCTTCCTGGCGGCGGCGTTCCGCGCCGCGCGTGCGGTTGTGCGAATCCATCAGCAGCACGCGGCCGATAGCGGCGGCGCTGACCAGCGTCAGCATGCCACCAGCCACCATCAGCCAGAAGGTCAGGCCTAGCGAATCCTGGCTCTCGCGGTACACCTGCTGCACCACACTCAAACGCTGGCGCAGCGCTTCGTTGTCATTAAAAATCAGCTGTTCGGCGGCGCGCGCGGCGCTGAATTTATCCAGCTTGTTGAGTACCGCCGCCACCAGCTTCTGGTACTCCTCGAAATCCGTTTGCAAGCCGGTGAACTTGGCGCGCAGGTCCGGCTCGCGCACGGCCGCCAGGCCAAGCGGCGCGCTGCCGCTGAGGAAACCGTCGACCGTGTTGCGGAACACCGTGGTGTCGCGCCCCAGCTGGAAGGCCGTCTCGGAACTGATGCCGCCGGCGGTGAGGAATTCGCTGGCGCTGCGGCTCATGCGCTGGGTCAGCATGGTCAGCTTGCCCAGTGCGGCGATCTCGCGCGCCGAACCGCCGCGCTGCAACTTGAGCGTGATGATGTCCTCGGTGCGCACCAGCAGGTCGGGCGACATATCGTTCAGTTTTTGCAGCGTCTTGTCCATGCCGCTGAGGTCTGCCTTCAGCATCAGGATGGTGCCGGCGGCGAGGTCGGTGGCGTTCCATTGCTTGCGCGCGGCCGCCACCACGATGGCGATGTCGGACGGCGGCTCACCGATGGCGCGGCCCTGGTACTTGCCGCCGCGCGTCATCAGGTTGATGTCGTTGGTGAGTTCCTTGCGGCTTTCTTCCAGCTGGCGGAAGCCTTCCGCACTGCCCTGCACCGCATTCGGCGCAGCCTTGCCGATGCGCTGCGAGTGCATCAGCGCATCGCTGGCGACCTGGGTTTGCGCCGAGCGGTTGGCGTTATGGATGGTGTTGAGCGCCACGAACACGGCGCTCACGCCAAGGCAGATCGCCAGCGCGGTCGACAGGATGCTCAGTTGGCGCTGCGCCGGCAAATGGCCGATCAGCGGCAGCTTGACTTCGGGGGCCGTATCCACCGGCGCAGCCACGCTGCGGCGGCGACCCAGCGCATCGCGCAGGCGCAGCGGCGCGTCGCCGTCATCCGCCGTTGCGGTAGACGTATTGGGTGCGGCCGGCGCAGGCGTGCCGGCGGTATGCAGGAACTGCGAATCGCCAAACTCTGAATGTGCTGCCGTATCCTCTGCGGCGTTCCGGCTACCGCGCGACAAAAAGCCCAACTTGAAAGCCATACACCTCTCCGGATTAGGGTTTGCCTGCTAGATCAGTCCTACATGCGAAAAACGCGGTTCCTGCACCAGCAGCGCCAGGTCGATGCGGGTCCACTGCTGGCCGTCGCTGTCGAGGAATTGCTGGCTGTCGTTCTGCTGCGTCATCTCGGCCAGCTTGCGCAGGCCCAGCACGCGCTCCACCTGCAAGGCGCAATTGAAGCCCAGGCCCGGCGCGAAGGTAATCAGGCGGCGCTCGGACGGTGCGCTGTCGCCGGCGGCCAGGCCCTGATAGCGCGCCAGGTCGATCACGCCGGTCAGGTGGCCGCGAATATTGGTCAGGCCCAGATACCACTCCTGCGTCAGCGGCACCGGTGTGGCGGCTTGCAGCGGCACGATCTCGCTGATCTGCGTCAGGTCCAGCAGGCACGGACGCCCGCCCAGCAGCACGCCCAGCTCACGCCCGCCGACCGCCGCGCCGCTCTTGGCGGCCTGCATGCGTTCCAGCAGCTGCACCTGGTACTGGCGCAAACGGCTACGGCGTTCGGTCGGGGCCTGGCTGTCCATGTCAGCTCAGCGCCGCAATCTTGTCCAGCAGCTCGGCCGGATCGACCGGCTTGACCAGGTAATCGCGCGCGCCCTGGCGCAATGCCCAGATGCGGTCCGTCTCCTGGCTCTTGCTGGAGCAGATGATGATCGGCACATCCTTCAGCTCCGGATCGCGGGCGATCGAGCGCGTGACCTGGAAGCCGTTCGCGCCCGGCATCACCACGTCCATCAGGATCAGTTCCGGCTTGTCGGCCTTGATCTTGACCAGTGCTTCCTCGCCGCTTTCGGCCACCGTCACGGTGTATCCCTTTTTGGAGAGGATATCGCTCAGGTAGTAACGCTCCGTGGGCGAATCGTCGACGATCAAAATACGTTGTATGGCCATATTTCCCCCTGCGGCTTTCTTATTCTGGTGTAGCGACAGCGCCGCCGGTGTGCTCGCGCACGGCGGTCAGCAGGCTGTCCTTGGTAAAAGGTTTGGTCAAATAGGCCACCGCGCCGACCATGGCGCCGCGCGCGCGGTCGAATAGGCCGTCCTTGGAGGACAGCATCAGCACCGGCGTGGCGTGGAATTTTGCACTTTTTTTAATCAGCGCGCAGGTCTGGTAGCCGTCCAGCCGTGGCATCAGGATGTCGCAGAACACCAGCGCCGGGTGATGGTCGTTGATCTTGGCCAGCGCGTCGAAGCCGTCTTCGGCAAGCACCACCTGGTAGCCGGCCTGGCTCAGGAAGATCTCGGCGGAGCGACGAATCGTGCTGCTGTCGTCGATCACCATGATTTTCAGGGGCGTAGAAGTCATAATAGATTCGCTAAGATGAGGCTACACCATAGCATAGGGCGACGCTGCCCGGGATTCAGATGGCGACCATCTCGAAATCGTCCTTACGGGCGCCGCATTCCGGGCAGCTCCAGTTCATTGGCACGTCGGCCCAACGGGTGCCGGGGGCGATGCCTTCGTCCGGCAGGCCGGCTGCTTCATCGTAGATCCAGCCGCAGATGAGACACATCCAGGTCTGGAATTCCTGCGTTGTTTCGTTGCTACTCACTTTTTGCCACCCTCAAGTAAAATGCTGAATTAGGTATCTTAATCTACCCGCCGTGCAAAACCAAACTTCTCCCCTTATTCTCAGCTTTGGCGCCGCCGATCCGGCCGGCGCCATGGGTGTCCAGGCCGACCTGGCAGCTTTCTCCGCCCTCTCCTGCACTGGACTGGCGGTGACCACCGCGTTGCTGATCGGCGACAGCGCCCGCGTCGAAGACCTGCAGGACATCGACCCCGATTGGGTGGCCGATCAGGCCCGCGTGCTACTGGAGGACATGACCATGGCCGCCTTCAAGGTCGGCGCCATCACCAACCTGGAACAGGTGGCGGCGATCGCCGAGATCCTGTCCGACTATCCGGACGCGCCGCTGATCCTCGATCCCTTCAGTTCCCGCCTGCCGTCGCTGCCCGACGACGACGCCGAAGAGCTGCTGACCGCGATCCGCCAGTTGCTGGTGCCGCAGGCTACGCTGCTGATGCTGTCGCAGGTGGAACTGGGCCGGCTGGCCGAAACCTGGCGCGAGTCCGCCGATGCCGGTGAACCCGGCGAATCTGGCGAAGCCGCCGAATCCAGCGCGGATGCCGATGCAGATGCAGATGCCGATGCCGTCATGGTTGAAGACACGCTGGAATCGGACGTCGAGCACCTGCTGGCCCTGGGCTGCGAATTCGTGCTGGTGACCGGCACCCCGTCCGGTGCGCCCGGCGAAAACGGCGGCCCAAGCACCCTGGCCAACACCCTGTTCGGCGCCGATGGCGTCATCAGCCACGACGCCTGGCAGCATCTGACCGGGCCATTCATCGGCGCCGGCGGCACGCTGTCGGCGGCGCTGACGGCCTTTATGGCGCGCGGCGCGGACGTGCCGGAAGCAGTGGCGGCGGCGCAGGAGTACACTGTCGGCGCGCTGGCGCATGCGCAGCGCTACGGCATGGGCAAGTTCGTGCCGAACCGTTTTTTCCATTTACAGTCCGCAGCGGACATGCAGTAGTAGAGAAAGATGCCATCATGACCACGATTTCCAAGAACGACCAGCTGTTCGAGCGCGCCCAGAAAACCACGCCAGGCGGCGTCAACTCGCCGGTGCGCGCCTTCCGTTCGGTGGGCGGCACGCCGCGCTTCATCACCCGCGCCGAAGGCCCGTACTTCTGGGACGCGGATGGCAAGCGTTATATCGACTATATCGGCTCGTGGGGCCCGGCGATCGTCGGCCACGCGCATCCGGAGGTGGTGAAGGCGGTGCAGGAAGCGGCCACGCGCGGCCTGTCGTTCGGCGCGCCGACCGAAGGCGAAGTCGAAATGGCCGAGGAACTGGTGCGCCTGGTGCCGTCGCTGGAGCAAGTGCGCCTGGTGTCGTCGGGTACCGAAGCGACCATGAGCGCGCTGCGCCTGGCGCGCGGCGCCACGGGCCGCGACAAGATCGTCAAGTTCGAAGGCTGCTACCACGGCCACGCCGACTCGCTGCTGGTGAAAGCGGGCAGCGGTCTGCTCACCTTCGGCAATCCAACGTCGGCCGGCGTGCCGGAGGACTTCGTCAAGCACACGCTGGTGCTGGACTATAACAACGTGGCGCAGATCGAAGAGGCGTTCGCCAACTTCGGCGACGAAATCGCCTGCGTGATCGTCGAGCCGGTGGCTGGCAATATGAACCTGATCAAGGCATCGGAAGCCTTCCTGCAAGCGCTGCGCGCGCTGTGCACCAAGCATGGCGCACTGCTGATCTTCGATGAAGTGATGTGCGGCTTCCGCGTGGCGCTGGGCGGCGCGCAGGAACTGTACGGCATCCAGCCGGATCTGACGGCGCTGGGCAAAGTGATCGGCGGCGGCTTGCCGGTGGCGGCGTTTGGCGGCAGCGCGAAATTGATGAGCAATATGTCGCCGGTTGGCGCGGTCTACCAGGCTGGCACGCTGTCGGGCAATCCGGTAGCGGTGGCGGCGGGCATGACCACGCTGAAGCTGATCCAGCAGCCGGGCTTCTACGACAAATTGGGCGCCACCGCCAAGCGCCTGGCCGATGGCCTGACGGCGGCGGCGAAAGAAGCCGGCATTCCGTTCTGCGCCGATGCGGTGGGCGGCATGTTCGGCCTGTACTTCAGCGAAACGCCGCCGAACAACTACGCCGAAATGATGGCCGGTAACCGCGAGCGCTTCAACGTCTTCTTCCACAAGATGCTGGACGAAGGCGTCTACTTCGCGCCGGCGGCGTTTGAAGCGGGCTTCGTCTCGGCCCAGCACAGCGACGACGTGATCGACGAAACCATCGCCGCCGCCCGCCGCGTGTTCGCCACGCTGTAATAACCCGGGGTCAGTTCTGCCAAATGCACACGAGCCCTGCCGTAGCATCCGCTAGGGCAGGGCTCGTGTGCATTTGGCAGAACTGACCCCGTATTGTATTGGAAGACTCAGTCGGCAGCGGGATCGTCTTCTTCCGGTCGCTGAATCACGCCGGTGTTGAAGTTGTACTCGAACAGGTCGCCGTAACGGCCCCACTCGATCGCTACCCGCAGCGCGCGCTCGGCTTCTTCTTCGCTCAGCGTGAAGCGCAGCAGTTTCAAGAACAGGTCTTCCGGCAGGTCGCCCGATTTGTCCTGTTGCAGGCCGTGACAGATATACGCGATCAGCGGCACATGCTCCAGCAGCTGCTTGCCGAATATCTCCTGGCGCTCCGTGTTGTTGGCCTTGACATAGCGCTCGCCCAACTCCGTCATCAGGATGTCGCCGTTGGTCAGATAGGCGAAGCCCAGCAGGATCAGCGCATTCAGCACCTCCAGCAATTCCGCGTCCGTCAGCTCCGTCTCTTCGGCGATCTTCGGCAAATCGGCGCGGCCGTGGAACGGTTCTTCCGCCAGCGATTCCAGAATCCCTTCCATGTGCGCGATGCCGGCCTGCGGCAGACGGTCGCCCAGCTGCAGCTTGACTTCCCGCTCGCTGATCAAGCCACTGCCACCACCGCCACGACGGCCGGCACTGGCCGTCATCAGCTCATACACCTTGTCGATCAGATGGCGCACCTCGGCGCTTTCCGCCTTGCGCGGCTGCGGCAGGGAGATCGGCAGTTCGGCGCGTATGCGTCCCGGATCGCTGGCGAAGATCAGTACCCGGTCGGCCATCATCACCGCTTCCTCGATATTGTGCGACACCACCAGAATCGCCTTGGTCGGAATCTGGCCCGACTGCCACAACTCCAGAATCTCTTCGCGCAGGCGTTCGCCGGTCAGCACGTCCAGCGCCGAAAAAGCCTCGTCCATCAGCAGCACTTCCGGTTCCATCACCAGCGCGCGGGCGATGCCGACCCGCTGGCGCATGCCGCCCGACAGTTCGCGCGGCAGCGCGCCTTCAAAGCCGGACAGGCCAATCAGGTCGATCACCTTCTCGGCGCGGCGCGCCCGCTCTTCCGGCGGCATGCCCTGCGCTTCCAGCCCTAGCTCCACATTCTTCTGCACCGTCAGCCATGGGAACAGCGCAAACGACTGGAACACCATACGGATGCCGCGCGCCGTGCCGTACAAGGGCATGCCGCGATACAGCACCTGGCCTTCATCGGCCTGGATCAGGCCCGCCATAATCCGCAACATGGTCGATTTGCCGGAGCCGGATTGCCCCAGCAGCGCAACGATCTCGCCCTCGCGCAGCGTAAATTCAACGCCTTCCAGCACCGAGCGCGCGGAGCCGTCGGCGCCGCGGAAGTGCTTGCCGACGGCTTTCAGTTCAACGATAGGAGTGCTCATGATTCTGTTCCTAGAAATGCAGCCGGCTTTCGGCCAGGGTGTACAAACGGCGCCACACGAAGTGGTTAAAGCCCATCACGAAAATACACATGATGCCGATGCCCAGCGCGATGCGCGGGAAGTCGCCGGTGGCGGTCATCTCGGCGATGTAGCTGCCGATGCCGTGCGCCTTCAAGGTGGTTGGCCCCCAGCTCACCAGCTCCGAGACGATGGCGGCATTCCATGAGCCGCCCGACGCGGTAATCGCCCCCGTCACAAAACTGGGGAAGATGGCCGGCAGCAGGTAGCGGCGCCATTTCAGCCAGCCGGTCAAACCGAAGTTCTTGGCGGCGTGACGCAATTCGGTCGGTATCGTCGAAGCGCCGGCAATCACGTTAAACAGCAGATACCACTGGGTGCCGAGGATCATCAGCGGCGACAGCCAGATGTCCGGATTCAGGTGATAGCGCACGATGATGATCACCGCCACCGGGAACACCAGATTGGCCGGGAAAGCGGCCAGGAACTGCGCCACCGCCTGCGTGCGCGATGCCCAACGCGGATTCATGCCGATCCAGATCCCGACCGGCACCCAGACGATGGCCGCCAGCGCCAGCAGCACCACCACGCGGATCATGGTGTACACGCCCAGCATCAGCACATGGCCTACTTCACCCCAACCGACTTCGGTGCGGATAAAGTGCACCAAGCTCCATAGCGCGTAAAACACCACGGCCGCAATCACCGCATCCCATACGCGCTGCGGCACCAGCGATGGCTTGTCCTTGCGCGCGCGGATCGAGGTGCCGTCGTGCGACAGGCGGAACACGGCGATGGAGCGCGACAGCTGGTGGCCAAACCATTCCACCAGTTGCTGCGTGCGTTCGGTGCGGCGCAGCCAGGTGAGCAGCCACGAAGACTGCGCGGTATCGCCGCCGGTTTCCTCGAAGCGGAATTTGTCGGCCCACGCCAGCAGTGGGCGGAAGAACAGCTGGTCGTACGCCAGCACCGCGATCAGCATGGCGAAGATGGCCCAGCCGATCGCGCCCAAATTACTCTGCTCGATCGCCAGCGCGATATAGGAACCCATGCCCGGCAGTTTGATCGTCTGGTTGGAGACCACAATCGCTTCCGACGCCACCACGAAGAACCAGCCGCCGGACATCGACATCATCATATTCCACAGCAAACCAGGCATGGCATACGGCAGTTCCAGGCGCCAGAAGCGCTGCCAGCCCGACAGCTGAAACACCTGCGCCGCTTCCGACAATTCGGCCGGCACGGTACGGAAACCCTGGTACGCCGAGAAAGCCATATTCCACGCCTGCGACGTAAAGATCGCAAACACGGCGGCGCATTCCACGCCCAGCAGGTTGCCGGGGAATAGCGCAATGAAAGCCGTGACGGTAATCGACAGGAAGCCGAGGATCGGAATCGATTGCAGGATGTCCAGCATCGGCACCATGATTTTTTCAGCGGTGCGGTACTTGGTGGTCAACGCGGCAAACACGCAGCTGAAAATCACCGACGCGCCCAGCGCGATGAACATGCGCAGCGTAGTGCGCAGCACGTAGTACGGCAGATTGATCGGGTCGAGCGACATCGGCAAGGCCTGGCCGAGTTCATACGGCCGCGCCATCTGCTGGCTGCCATAGGCCATCAGCACGAAGAGCGCCAATACGATCGGCAGCAGCGCCCAGTCCCAGCGGTTACCGCCGGCTTCCACCACCTGGCGGGGGAAAAATTGCCGTTTCTTGTTCATATTATTACTTTCTCTGGGCGGCCAGAGCGGCCGCGAGGAGCAAAGGGAAGGAGGGAGCGCGTGCGCTGGCCGCCATTCTAATAGATTAATCCGGCAACTATATTACGATCTTGAAAGTTAACTTACTTGAGCCAGCCACGATGGCGGAAGTACAGGAACGGCGCAATGGCGCTGGTGATCATCAGCACGATGGCGAATGGATAGCCTAGTTGCCATTCCAGTTCCGGCAGCCACTTGAAGTTCATGCCGTAGATCGAGGCGATCAGGGTCGGCGGCAGGAAGGCGACGCTGGCCACCGAGAAGATCTTGATGATCTTGTTCTGGTTAATGTTGATGAAACCGACCGTGGCGTCCATCAGGAAGTTGATCTTGTCGAACAGGAAGGAGGTGTGGCCGTCCAGCGATTCGATGTCGCGCAAAATCTGGCGGGCTTCTTCAAACTGTTCGGAATTCAGCAGCCGGCCGCGCATCAGGAAGCTGACCGCGCGGCGCGTATCCATCATGTTGCGGCGGATGCGGCCGTTCAAGTCTTCCTCGTGGGCGATGGCGTTCAGCGCGGCGGCCGCGTCCTGGTCGGTGAAGGTTTCCTGCAGCACGCGGCCGCTGACCTCTTCCAGCTGCTGGTAGATGCCTTCCAGCGCATCGGCCGAGTATTCGGCGTCGGTGGCGTACAGGTCCAGCAGCACGTCCATGTAGTCAGCGATCGAACCGGGACGCGAACGGGCGCGCATGCGCACCAGGCGGAACACCGGCAAATCGTCGGTATGCACCGAGAACAGGATCTTGCGCGCCAGGATAAACGCCACCGTCACGATGCGCGACGGGCCGTCCTCTTCTTCCAGCAGGAAGTCGGTGCGCAGGTGCAGGTCGCCGTTTTCCGCTTCGTAATAGCGGGCCGACGCTTCGATGTCCTTGACCTCGTCCTCACCCGGCAAGATCACGCCATAGATGGTGCGGACCCAGGCGCGTTCGTCATCCGTCGGGTCGGTCAGGTCGACCCAGACCGGTTCGACCTGTTCCAGGTCTTCGCGACTGTCGATGGGCACCTGGTTGAGCCGGCCATTCTGGAGAACGAAAACATTAATCATGGATAAACGCACCTTTGGAAACAGCGCAAGTGTACCCGCAAAGCCTGGTTTAAGGTAGGTCCGCTGAGCCCATGCGGCGCAAAATCACGCCGGTGCGGCGCGCCAGGTAATTGGAGTCGCGATGTTTGTCGAAATAGCGCGGATTGGGCAGCAATACCGCCAGTTTGGCCGCCTGCGGCGCGCTCAGGTTGGCCGCGCTGACGCCGTAGTAGTGCCGTGCCGCCGCCTCGGCGCCAAAGGTGCCGGTGCCGAATTCCACCACGTTGAGGTAGATCTCGAAAATGCGCTCCTTGTCCATCAGCGTTTCCAGCATGAAGGTGATGATCAGCTCCTGCCCTTTACGCACGTAGCTGCGCGAACCGGACAGGAACAAATTCTTGGCCAGCTGCTGGGTAATGGTCGAGCCGCCCGACACCACCTTGTGCTTCTTGTTGTTCTTCTCGTAGGCTTTTTGCAGCGCCTCCCAGTCGACGCCGTCGTGGTCGGAGAAATTGGCGTCCTCGGAGGCGATGATGGCGCGCTTCAGGTTGTTGGAGATGCGGTTGTACGGCACCCACTGCTGCGTGATATTGGCGTTGGGATTCTTCTCGCGCAGCGCCGACTGCTGCTCGCGCATAAAGCTGGTCATGCCCGGATTGTGGCCGACCCACCACCAGATCTGCAGCAGGAAGTACAGCTGCACCGCCACGAACAACAGAATCGGGACGATGAAGACCCACTTCACCCAGCGCCATTTACCGGACGATTTGCTCATAGCTGGTCACGCAGCGTCTGCAATACGTCGGCCGTGGCCGGCTGCACGCCGCGCCACAGGTGGAAGGCTTCGGCGGCCTGCTCGACCAGCATGCCCAGGCCGTCGCGCAACTGTGCGCCGTGCTGAGCAGCAAACTGCAAGAATACAGTGGGCGAGGCTCCGTACATCATGTCCAACGCCAAACATCCCGGCGCAAAGACCGACGGCGCTACCGGCGGCACTTCCGCGCTCAGGCTGGCTGCCGTGCCGTTGATGATGATGTCGTACTCGCCTTCGATGTCGGCAAAGCCGCACGCCGAAACCACGCCCTCGCCGCCCAGCGCGGCAAACTGTTCGACCAGTTCCTCGGCCTTGGCCACGGTGCGGTTGGCGATCACCAATTGAGCGGGGCGATGTTCCAGGATCGGCAGCACCACGCCGCGCACCGCGCCGCCCGCGCCCAGCAGCAGCACGCGCTTGCCGGTGATGCTCACGCCGGCGTTGTTGACGATGTCCGCCACCAAGCCAGCGCCGTCGGTGTTGTCGCCGATGATGCCTTCGTCGCTGAACACCAGCGTGTTGACCGCGCCGGCCGCGCGCGCGCGGATGGTCAGCGCCTGCGCCAGCTTGACCGCTTCCAGCTTGAACGGCACCGTCACGTTGGCACCCTTGCCGCCTTCGGCGATGAAGGCGCGCACGGCGTCGGCAAAGCCGTCCACCGGCGCCAGACGGCGTTCGTACTGGATGTCGTGGCCGGTCTGGGCCGCATAGGCGGCATGGATTTCCGGCGATTTGCTGTGGGCGATCGGGTTGCCGAATACGCAGTAGCGGTCCATATTCTTATCTTCCTCCGCCGCTCAGGTCGGCTTGTAATTTCTCTTCACGGGTGAATTTGAAGGTGGTGATGATCACCCACAAATCATCCTTGTCTCTGGACAGCATATTCGGCGGGAATTTGCCGAACGGCGCCGAGCGGCGCACGATGTGCATCGCCGCCTCGTCCAGCGCCGCATTGCCGGAGCTGCGCTCGACCTTGATGCCGCCCTCTTTCTCGTAGATGGTGCCGTCCTGGAACACCGGGATCGACAGCGTCAGCTGGCCATACAGTTTGCGTCCGTTGACGTTCGGGAAGTTCAGCGTGCCGATGTCCTCGATGCGCTTCTGCATGGTCTTGTAATAAATCGCGTAACCGACACCACGCGTACTTGGCGTAATCTGCGTGCGGTTCGGCCGTTTGTTCTGGTCCTCGATGGTCTCGCTGATTTCCGCCACGCGGCGGGCGATGGCCTTGCTCGATTCCAGCAGGTCGGCGCCGGTGGGCGTCGGGTCCGGCTTGAGTTGTTCGGTGACCGGCGGCGCGGTGACTGGCGATGGCGAGCGCACCTGGGTCATCAGCTGCTTCTGGCGTTCTTCCAGCTCGGCGATGCGGCGCTTGTTGGCTTTGACGCTGTCGCCCATTTCGGTCTTGCGCATGTCCGGCATGGGCGACTTGGAGCGGCCCAGGTTGGCCGTGCCGCCGCCTTCCAGGTCGGCCTGGGCGACGGCGTCGGCCTTCAGCGGCGCCTTGTTGTGCTTGGCGTTGACGAGGATGACTTCCAGCCCGGGATCGGCGGCCAATGCCGGCGCCGGCGACGGTGCCACGAAGCGCACCGCCAGCAAGGCAGCATGCGCCACCAGCGAAAAGCCGATGGCGAGGTACAGCAAGCGATTTTCTTTAAAAGACTTCACTCGGTGGCCGGATGATGGAAGATTGTCCAAATTCTACACGGGTCATTCCCGCGCCGGCGGGAATCCATACTCTGCATGGGCACCCGCTTGCGCGAGTGCGACTACTCTGCCGCTGGCTGCTCGGCCGGCGCCTCGGCAGCGGCTTCTACCGCCACCTCCGGCGCATCCACTGCCTCTTCCGGCGCATCTTCCACCTCGTCGTCCTCGAAGTCGACATCGCTGGCCGCCACATCGGTCGGGATTTCCAGCAGACGCGCTTCGATGGTCAGGTCGACCTCGTCCCAACGCAGGATGTCCAGCTTGACCTGCGCGCCACGCGCCACCGACGGCATGCCCGGCAGACGAATCACCAGTGGAATATCGCTCAGGCGCAGCACTTCGTCCTTCAGCACCACCGCCTCCACCTGGCGCGCATTTTCCTGGCCCAGCCAGCGCAGGCACCAGTAGCGTTCCATATTGGCCTGGTGATCGGCATACGCGCCATATGCCGCATCAAACTGCGACACGATCGCGAACAGCTCCGCATCCTTGTGCTTGAAGTGCGCAACCAGCGGCGCCATTACGCCCTTCTCGGCGCAGGCCAGGATCTGCCACTGGTTGACCAGGTCGGTATAGCGGCGCAGCGGCGAGGTGCTCCACGCATACTGGTCCACACCCAGGCCTTCGTGCGGCGCGGCGTGGGTCAACATGCGCACTTGCATCTTGGCGTTCCAGCCGCCGACGCCACGGCCCTGGCTGCGATAGATACCCGGCACGCCGTTGTCGTGCATCAGCTTGCCCCAGGTGCTGTTGGCGAAGATCATCAGTTCGGCGACGATCTTGTCCAGCGGCGCGCCGCGCTTGCGGCGGGTGACGCTGACCACGTCGTCTTCCACGTAGAAGTTGTAGTCGACGCGGTTGTTCTGTTCCGGCTTGAGGCCGAATCCTTCGCGCTTGACCATGCGCGCCGCTTCCAGCACTTGCGCCCATTGCCAGATCAGGCCCAGCGATTCCTTGTGCGGATAGTCGCCCTCGCCGCTGGCCAGGGTTTCTTCGTTGACCAGGTCGTCCAAGTCGTTGTGACGCAGGTTGTTGGCAATCGGCACCAGCTCGGCGCGGGTTTCGGTGGCCAGCACCGACCAGTCGGCCGGATTCAGCGTGGCGTACAACGACAGCGCCGGGCAGGTCTTGCCCTCGGCCAGCGTGAATGCTTCAACGATGCTGTCCGGCAGCATCGTGATTTTATCGCCCGGCATGTAGACGGTCGACATGCGGCCACGGGCCAGCTTGTCCACCGCATCGTCCGGCTTGATGCCCAGGCCCGGCGCAGCAATGTGGATGCCGATCTTGACGTTGCCATCGGCCAGTTTGGTCACCGAGAAGGCGTCGTCAATCTCGGTGGTGGTGACGTCATCGATGGAAAATGCCTGCACGTCGGCCACCGGCAGATTGCCCGGCGCGACCGGCACCGGCACGTCCGGGAAACCGGCGCCTTTCGGGAAGTTCTCGAACAGGAACTTGGCCATGTGCAGCGCCTTGGCCGAGGCCACGCCGCCGACCGCCAGCATCAGCCGTTGCGGATTGGTGTGCAGTTCGGTGCAGGCGGCGTCGAGCGCCTTGTATTCGATCGAATTTTTGTCCGGCTTGAACAGCAGTTGCAGCACGATGTTCTGCATCGCTTCCGGCAGCGTGTTGGCTTTCAGTTCTTCGACATAAGCGGCCTGCACCAGCGCGTGCTGTTTCTTCTTCTCGATGCCGGCCAGCGCGGCGCGCAGCGATTGTTCCGGCGCAGCCTTGTAGCGGCCGCGGCCTTTTTTGTAGAAATACACCGGCGACGAATGCAGGCTCAGGATCAGGCCAGCTGCCTCGGCCGGCTGCGGCGCGTGGCCGAAGTATTCGGCGCCCAGCTCGGCAAAGCCGAATTCTTCCTCGCCGGCCACTTCCCACAGGAACTCCAGGTCGATATCGGCGGCGATGGCCTTGGCTTGCTCCATCAGGTCGGCGGGCGACGGCTTTTCAAATTGCAGCAGCACGTCCTTGGCCTTGACCTTGGTGCGCTTGCCACTGGCCATTTCGACTTGGTATGCCTCGCCGGCCTGGGTCATTACGCTGCCGACTTTGAAATCGCCGGATTCTTCAAAAAATACATTCATCGTTTATTGTCGTTCGTTTTAATCAGTTCCAGCACCGACGGCAGGAAAACTTCCGTTACCAGCAGCGTACCTTGCCGGCGCCGATACAGACAGCGCCGTGCATATAATATGTGTGCATCCGGGGCCGCGACGCCGTTGGCAATCAATGCCGTCCGCGCGCGCTGCGCCAAAGGATGCCCTTCTCGCAATCTTGCAAATTCCAATACGCTGCGCTCGACCAGCGGATCGCCAAACAGCGTGGTGCCCAGCGACCGCTCGCCCAGCGTGCTAAACAGCGGCCAATCGCTGGCAGTGGCCGACATCGGCACCACCGTGTGGCCGAACACCGCAGGCGTATTATCACATCTCAGCAGCACTTCCCTTTCCCAGACGCGGCCGGGCCGGTGCATGCCGATCGCCACCGCCTCGTCGCTCAGGCAGCGCTCCACGCGCTGATGCAAGCACTGTACGCGGAAATTGTGACTGTGTGCTTTCAGGCGCGCGGTCAGTGAGCCGCCCTCGGTCAGCCACGGCACGTAGGCGGACGGGGCGTTCAAGGCCAGCACGTGCGGCTGCCACTGCGCCTGCCGCAGCGAGGCGCTTCTCGGCGGCGCGCTCAAGCCCGCGCCTCAACGCCGCAGAAGGCCAATATCTCATCCACATACTGCGGAAACTCGGAGATGGCGTGGTCGCTGCCGTCAATCACATGCTGGCGCGCGCCTTGATAGTGGGCCACCATGTCGCGGTAGTCCAGCACTTCGTCGCCGGTGGCGGCGATCAGGAAATAGCGTTCCGGCTTGCTGATCTTCGGCACTTCCAGCGCGTGCAGTTCTTCGATGTATTCGCGCTTGAATTCAAACGGCTCGTCGGAATGGAATTGCGTGGTCACGCCGACGTGCTGGTCCAGGTTCACACGCGGCACGATGGCCGGGTTCAGCAGCACCGCGCGGCAGCCGATGCGCTCGGCCAGCCAGGTGGCGTAATAGCCGCCCAGCGACGAGCCGATGATACTTAATTGGTCGGCCGGCACGCCCTCTATTAAAGACAGCGCCAGTTCCATCGCCAGCTTGGGCGAGGCCGGCAGTTGCGGCGACACGACCTGGTCGGCCAGCCCCAGCGCCGCCATGCGCTCGCCCACCACGCGCGCCTTCATGGACTGCGGCGAGGAGCGAAAGCCATGCAGGTACAGAATCATTACGCCAGTGCTTTCAGGATTTTTTCGTGCACGCCGCCGAAGCCGCCATTGCTCATCACAATAATCTGGTCGCCCGGCTGCGCGGCCTTGGCCACGGCGGCCACCAGCGCGTCGATGTCTTCGTAGGCGCTGGCGGTCTGGCCGATCGGCGTCAGCGCCTGGCCCAGGTTCCAGCCCAGCGCTTGCTCGCTGCCGAAGCCGAATACCAGGTCGGCGTCGGTCAGGCTGCCCGGCAGCGCGTCTTTCATCGTGCCCAGCTTCATGGTGTTCGAGCGCGGCTCCAGCACGGCCAGGATGCGGGTGGCCTTGCCGATCTTCTGGCGCAGGCCGCCGACGGTGGTGGCGATGGCGGTCGGATGGTGGGCAAAGTCGTCGTAGACGGTGATGTTGTTGACCACGCCGCGCACTTCCATGCGGCGCTTGACGTTTTCGAAGGTGGCCAGCGATTTGGCGGCTTGCGCAATCGGCACGCCGACATGGCGGGCGGCGGCGATGGCGGCCAGCGCGTTGGCGCGGTTATGCTTGCCGGTCAGCGACCACTCGACCCGGCACTGCACTTCGCCTTTGAAAATAACCTCGAACGTGCCGTCATCGTATTCGTTCAGCGCCCAATCGGCGCCGTTGCTGCGGCCGAAGCTTTCCTGCTCGCTCCAGCAACCGCGCTTGAGCACGCGCTGTAGCGGTTCTTCGTCGGCATTGAAGATGACCCGGCCGATGCCGGGCACGGTGCGCACCAGATGGTGGAATTGGGTTTCGATCGCATGCAGATCGGGGAAGATATCGGCGTGATCGTATTCCAGGTTGTTCAGGATGGCGGTCTTGGCGTGATAGTGCACGAACTTGCTGCGCTTGTCGAAGAAGGCGGTGTCGTATTCGTCCGCTTCGATGACGAAGAAGATCGAATCCTTGTCACCCTGCATGCGCGCCGAGACGCCGAAGTTCTTCGGCACGCCGCCGATCAGGAAGCCGGGCGCGTAGCCGGCGTCTTCCAGGATCCAGGTCAGCATGGCGGTGGTGGTGGTCTTGCCGTGCGTGCCGGCCACGGCCAGCACCCATTTGTCTCTTAATATATGGTCGCCGATCCACTGCGGGCCGGAGACATACGGCAGGCCGCGATTCATGATTTCCTCGATCAGCGGATTGCCGCGCGTGACGACGTTGCCGATCACGTACAGGTCCGGCTTCAGCGCGATCTGTTCCGGGCCGTAGCCGGTGATCAGTTCGATGCCCTGGGCTTCCAGCTGGGTGCTCATCGGTGGGTAGACGTTGGCGTCGCAGCCGGTGACGCGGTGGCCCGCTTCTTTCGCCAGGACCGCCAGGCCGCCCATGAAGGTGCCGCAAATACCAAGGATATGAATGTGCATAGTAATTAAGACGACGTGTGAATACGGGATTTTACCTGAGCCGACGCGCTTTTCCCGGTTCAGAGTATTATCTCGTCCATGACTGCCAATGTGAACGAAGAACTCCAGCTTCTGCGTGCCGAGATCGCGGCGGCTGCCGCGCGTCTGATCGCCGAGGATGGCGCCGACTACAACACGGCCAAGCGCAAGGCTGCGCGGCAGATCCTGGGTGACACGCAACCGCCGCTGAACCTGCTGCCGGACAATGCGCAGATCGAGGCCGAGGTGCGGCTGTACCAGTCGCTATTCCACGCCGATACCCAGCCGGCCCGTTTGTTCCGGCTGCGCACGCTGGCAGTCGACATCATGGAAGGCTTGCAAAAATTTCATCCGTATCTGAGCGGCTCGGTATTAAATGGCACGGCCGGTCCGCACGACGATATCCATTTGCAGCTGTTTGCCGACAGCGCCAAGGAAGTGGAGATCTTCCTGCTGAACCGGAATTTGCAAATCGACATCTCGGAAACGCCGCACTTCAAGGGGCCGCGTTACGGCATGGTCGAAACCGTCAGCTTCATGTGGCACAAGGAAGGCGTGCACGCTGCGTTATATGAGATGGACGATTTGCGCGGCGCCGTCAAAACCCGCAGCGACGGCAAACTGGCCCGCGCCGACATTGCCGCCGTGCGCGCCCTATTAGTTAACAGTACTCACCCACCATCACCATGAGCAAAAAAAACCTGCCCGCCTATATAGCAGTCGCCGTCGTGTTCGCTGCCGTCGGCGGCTATCTCGGCATGCACAAAGAACAATCCCCGGTGACGGCCACGGCGCCGGCCGGCGTCACCAGCCCTGTGGCCGCCCTGTATCAGCAAACGCTGCCGGATGCCAAGGGTGTCGCCACCCCGCTGGCGCAATATAAAGGCAAGGCCATGCTGGTCAATTTCTGGGCGCCGTGGTGCGGTCCGTGCGTGCAGGAGATGCCGGAGCTGTCGGCGCTGGCCGCCGGAGAAGAAGGCAAGAAGCTGCAAGTTATCGGCATCGGCATTGATTCGCCGTCAAATATCGCGGAATTTAGCGACAAATATAAAATCACCTATCCTGTGCTGGTGGCCGGCATGAGCGGCACCGAGCTGTCGCGCCAATTTGGCAACAGCGGTGGCGGCCTGCCCTACACGGTTCTGATCGGCGCCGACGGCCAGGTCAAGAAGACTTACCTGGGCAAACTCAAATTTGACGAGCTGCGCAAAGATTTAGCAACTCTATAAGTAGTTTCACAAGTTTTTTTCTCTTGCCAAATGTCCGTAGTTGGCGTCAAAATGCGGATCTTTCGCGGAGAAGGCTCAGGAATCATGGCAAAAAACCTCCTACTGCTCAACGGCCCCAACCTGAATTTGCTGGGGACGCGGGAGCCCGAGGTCTACGGCGCTAGCACATTGGCCGACATCGAACACGCCGCCCAGGCCCAGGCCCAGGCAGCGGGCGCGAGCTTGTCTTGTTTTCAAAGCAACCACGAAGGCGCACTGATCGACCGCATCCATGCCGCCAGAACCGAAGGCGTGGACGCCATCGTCATCAATCCGGGTGGCCTGACCCACACCAGCGTGGCCTTGCGCGACGCCCTGGCAGGGGTGGCCATTCCGTTTGTGGAAGTGCATATTTCGAATATTTACCAGCGCGAGTCGTTTCGCCACCATTCGTTCCTGAGCGCGATCGCCGTAGGGACGATCTGCGGACTGGGTATCGAAGGATATCGGTTTGCCATCGACTTCGTCCTTAAAAAGCGATAACCTACGCGATCTGCGCGCATTTTTAGCGCGGTGACGTTCACAAGACGGCGCCGCTCACTCATATTAAAAGACATTCCTCTGGGGGTTACATGGATCTACGCAAGCTGAAGACCTTGATTGATTTGGTCGCAGAATCGGACATCGCCGAACTCGAAGTGACCGAAGGCGAAAGCAAAGTTCGCATCGTCAAATCGTCGGCGCTGCCGCAAAATCAGATGGTCATGATGCAGCCGCAAGCCATCCCGCAATACAGCGCTGCGCCTGCCGCCGCGCCAGTGGCCGCCGCCGCAGCCCCAGCTGCCGCCGCCGAGCCAACCGGCCACATCGTCAAATCGCCGATGGTCGGCACCTTCTACCGTTCGTCGGCGCCAGGCGCGGCAGCGTTTGTGGAAGTCGGTTCGGTGGTCAAGGAAGGCGAGACCCTGTGCATCATCGAAGCGATGAAGCTGCTGAACGAAATCGATGCCGACAAGTCCGGCACCATCACCCAGATCCTCGTCGAAAACGGCCAGCCGGTCGAGTACGGCCAACCGCTGTTTGTGATCGGCTAAGACAGGCCTGCGCCCTCCCCATCGGCGACGGGCGCGCCTGCTTGGTCCGCAATCCCTCCTCACCTGACGCAGCCAATCGGCGCTCACAGACATAGCGAACCTATCATGTTTGAAAAAATCCTCATTGCCAACCGCGGCGAAATTGCCCTCCGTATCCAGCGCGCTTGCCGCGAACTGGGCATCAAGACGGTCGTGGTCCACTCGGAAGCGGACAAAGACGCCAAATACGTGAAGTTGGCCGATGAATCGGTATGTATCGGTCCGGCGCCATCGTCGCTGAGCTATCTGAACATGCCGGCCATCATCAGCGCCGCGGAAGTCACCGACGCCGAAGCGATTCACCCGGGTTACGGCTTCCTGTCGGAAAACGCCGACTTCGCCGAGCGCGTGGAAAAATCGGGCTTCGTCTTCATCGGCCCGCGTTCGGAATCGATCCGCACCATGGGTGACAAGGTCACCGCCAAGCAGACCATGATCAAGGCCGGCGTGCCCTGCGTGCCGGGCTCGGAAGGCGCACTGCCGGACGATCCGAAAGCCATCGTGCAGATCGCCCGCAAGGTCGGCTACCCGGTCATCATTAAAGCCGCCGGTGGTGGTGGCGGTCGCGGCATGCGCGTGGTGCATACCGAAGCAGCGCTGATCAACGCGGTGCAGATGACCAAGACCGAAGCCGGTACCGCCTTCGGCAATCCGGAAGTCTACATGGAGAAGTACCTGGAAAATCCGCGCCACGTGGAAATCCAGATCCTCGCCGACGAACACAAAAACGCCGTCTGGCTGGGCGAACGCGACTGCTCGATGCAGCGCCGCCACCAGAAGGTGATCGAGGAAGCGCCGGCACCCGGCATTCCACGCAAGCTGATCGAAAAAGTCGGCGAGCGCTGCGCTGAAGCCTGCCGCAAGATCGGCTACCGCGGCGCCGGCACCTTCGAGTTCCTGTATGAAAACGGCGAGTTCTACTTCATCGAGATGAACACCCGCGTGCAGGTCGAACACCCGGTCACCGAAATGATCACCGGCATCGACATCGTGCAGGAACAGATCCGCATCGCCTGCGGCGAGAAGCTGCGCTTCCGCCAGCGCGACGTGATGCTGTCCGGCCACGCCATCGAGTGCCGCATCAATGCCGAAGACCCGTTCAAGTTCACGCCGTCACCAGGCCGCATCACTTCCTGGCACGTGCCGGGCGGTCCGGGCGTGCGCGTCGACTCGCACTCGTACGCAGGTTATTATGTGCCACCGCACTACGATTCGATGATCGGCAAAGTCATCACCTACGGCGCCACCCGCGAGCAGGCCATCCGCCGCATGCAGATCGCGCTGTCGGAGATGGTTGTCGAAGGCATCTCGACCAACATCCCGCTGCACCGCGAGCTGATGGTCGACGCCCGCTTCATCGAAGGCGGCACCAACATCCATTACCTTGAACAGAAACTGGCGGACATGCCGGATCTGCACAAACTGAGTTTGAAAGCGCAATAAACATGAGCTGGACTGAAATCGTCATCGAAATCGCGCGTGACCACGCTGAAGCCCTTTCCGAGGCGCTGATGGACGTGGGCGCCCTGTCGGTTTCCGTGGAAGACGCGGACGAAGGCACCGACGCCGAACGCCCGCTGTTCGGCGAGCCGGGCATGGAGCCAACCGAAGCGGCGTGGGATCACAGCCGCGTAGTCGCCCTGACCGACGAAGATGACGACCAGGCCGTGATCGTTGCGGCCGCTGCCGGCCAGATCGGCCTGACCACCCTGCCGAAGTTCACCACCCGCAAGGTGGAGGAGCAGGACTGGGTGCGTCTGACCCAATCGCAGTTCGCGCCTATCCCGATCGGCAAGAACATCTGGGTGGTGCCGTCGTGGCACGAAGCGCCGAATCCGGACGCGCTGATCCTGGAACTCGATCCAGGCCTGGCGTTCGGCACCGGCAGCCATCCGACCACCCGTCTGTGCATGGAGTGGCTGGAAGCCAATCCGGCGCCGGGCAAGACCGTGCTGGACTACGGCTGCGGTTCCGGCATCCTGGCCATGGTGGCCAAGAAGGTTGGCGCCGGCGAAGTGGTGGGCGTGGACATCGATCCGCAAGCGATCGAGTCGGCGGCAGACAATGCCGTCCGCAACCATTGCGAGATCGAATTCTTCCTGCCGGATAGCTTCGCCGAGTCGCAGCATGCGACCCAGCGTTTCGATATCGTGGTCGCCAACATCCTGTCCAGCCCGCTGAAACTGATGGCGCCGATGCTGTCCGGCCGCGTGGCCGACGGCGGTTCGCTGATCCTGTCGGGCGTGCTGGCGCGCCAGGCGGAAGAAGTGGCGGCGGCATACGCGCCGTTCATCAAGCTGGGCGTGTGGGCCGAGCAAGAAGGCTGGGTGGCGCTGCATGGCCGCCTGGGTAGCGATACCGTTCCGCCTGCACGTTCGGAACAATAAGCGCAGCATCAATGGCGCTCGCCACTAAATGCCCCCACTGCAACACGGTATTTCGGGTCGCTCATGACCAACTGAAATTACGTGGGGGCATAGTGCGCTGTGGCTCCTGTAATGAAGTCTTTGATGGCAACGCGGCCCTGCTGGAGCCGCCGACGCCACTCCCGGTTTCACCTCTTCCGGAAGCGACTCCCTTCGACCAGAAAATGGCCGCGCTCGACACGCGCGCCGCCGAAGTGCTGGCCGCCGAGGAAGCTGAACCGCTGCTGGAACTCGATACGGTCGAGCCGGCAGAACCAAACGATACGCCAGAGCTGGCCGAAGCTGAGCCAGAGCCTGAAGCCGAGCCGGAGCCGGAACCTGAGCCCGCGCTGGATGAAGACACGCCAACGCCCTTCCCGCTGCCCGCCGAGCCAGCCATGCTTTCGGCCGACCGCGACGCCCTGTTCGACCTCGATCTGGACATGGAATCCGAGCCGGACCTTGAAGCCAGCATCGATCCCGAACTCGCGCCGCAACCGCTGCTGGACGATGTCATCAGCGCCGACACCCTGAGCGACGCCGAACTGGAAGCCGCGCTGGAAGCCGAACTGGCCGTCATGGAGCAATCGCTGGGCGACGTCCAGCACGACGCCGACGGCCTGCCCATCTCCGCCGATCACGACACCCTTTCCGGCGGCCGCCGCGAACCGACCTGGGACGAGCCGCCGCTGGAAGAGCTGCAAGCGGGCGCCGGTCCAGCCCTCAGCGCCGCCTTCGCCGCAGCCGCCGATGCCGTCTTTGCCGCCGAAGCCGAAGACACCCACACCGCCGCCGACAACGACGATGCGCCAACTGCGCCGCCGCCAACACCACCCGCCGTCCGCCCCCTGCGCGACGACGAACTGGAAGAAGTTGACGAAGAAGCCCTGGTCCAGCTGTCCAGCGTCGGCATGTCGCAAGCGCAAAGCGCCAGCGCACACGCCTACCTGCGCGCCGCCAGCGCCGAAGAATCGCCGTCCCACGAAGACCACGCCGAGCCGGACGAACCAGGCTTCGTCAAACGCGACCGCCAACGCCAGAAGTATGGAAAAGCCACCACCATCGCCATGAGCCTCGGCTCCCTGCTGCTGGTGGCTGCCCTGTTTGGCCAGGCCATCACCACCTTCCGCAACACGCTGGCCGCCGCCATGCCGCCGCTAAAGCCGGCGCTGACCGCCGCCTGCACGGCGCTCGGCTGCAAGATCGAACTGCCGACGCAAATCGACGACCTCACCATCGAACAGGGCGAACTGCAAACGCTGAGCGAGACCGCGTTCTCCTTCGCCACCCTGCTGCGCAACCAGAGCGCCACCGCGCAAGCCTGGCCGTCGATCGAACTGACGCTGGACGACGCCAACGACAAACGCATCCTGCGCCGCGTGTTCACGCCGCGCGACTACCTGAATCCCGACGTCGCGCTGGACAAGGGATTTGCCCCGCACACCGAACAAGCCGTTAAACTCTACTTTGAACTTCACGATCTGAAAGCATCCGGCTATCACATCGCCGTCTTCTACCCTTAAAGACCTATCATGACCCAGACCTCTCTGATTTGCGGCTCGATCGCCATCGACACCATCCTGAGCTTCCCGAACCGCTTCGACAGCATTCTGCTGCCGGACCAGCTGCACAAGGTGAACGTGTCGTTCCTGGCGCCGACCATGCGCACGGAATTCGGCGGCTGCGCGCCCAACATCGCCTACAACCTGCAACTGCTGGGCGGATCGCCGCGCATCGTCGGCGTCATGGGTCAGGACAACGCCGCCTACATGGCGCGCTTTCGCAAACTGGGTCTGGCCACCGACAATATCCTGATCAAGGAAGACGCCTACAACGCCCAGTGCTTCGTCACCGCCGACCAGGATAACAACCAGATCAACGCCTTCCACCCGGGCGCCATGTCGTACGCGCACGAGAATGACATCGCCAAGGCCGGCCCGGCGCGCATCGCCATCATCTCGCCGGACGGTCACCTGGGCATGAAGAAGCACGCTGTCGACCTGGCCGACCTGCAGATCCCGTTCATCTTCGATCCGGGCCAGCAGCTGCCGATGTTCAACGGCGAAGAGCTGATTGAATTCATCGACAAAGCCACCTACGTCACCACCAACGATTACGAGATCGAGCTGCTGACCGAGCGTACCGGCCTGACGCAGGCGGACATCGCCAGCCGCGTGGAAGCGCTGATCATCACGCGTGGTGAGCAGGGTTCGGAGATTTACACCAAGGGCCAGCGCATCGACATCCCGGCCGTGCCGGTGGCGGAAGCGCTGGATCCAACCGGTTGCGGCGACGCCTATCGCGCCGGTCTGCTGTTCGGCATTACCAATGGCTGGAGCTGGGAGACCACCGGCCGCCTGGCCAGTTTGCTGGGCGCGATCAAGATCGCCCACCGCGGCGCGCAGAACCACCACTTCACCGCGGCGGAAATCGCCGACAAGTTCGAAGCAGCCTTCGGCTACCGCTTCTAAAAAAAAGCCCTGTGGCCGTGCGGCGATCTTGAGCGCCGCAGCACACAGGGCTTTTCTCTTTAATGTCCGCTGAAGGCCACGCCTAACAGCAGCTGCGCAATTTGCAGCAGGATGATCGCCACCAGCAGCGACAGATCCAGATTCCCCACCAGCGGCACCACGCGACGGATAGGCCGCAGCAGCGGTTCATTGAGCGCGCGCACGAACGGCGCCAGCGGCGCATGCGGATTGACCCAGCTGAAGATCGCCTCGATCACCAGCAGCGCCATGAAACCGTACAGTATCCACTCCAGGAAGCGCTGCACCGCCGCCAGCAGCACCAACTGCGCCGGCCAGCCGGCCAGGAACATCACTGACGTCGCCGCCAGCACGATCACAAACGCGCCAATCAAACTGGCCCAGTCATATCCGCCCACGCCCGGCACGATGCGCCGCAACGGCCGCACCAGCCAGTCCGACAATTGGAAGGTGAACTGCGCCACCGACGACGGTGGCCGCACGCGGATCGCCTGCATCCAGAAACGCAGCAGCAAGGCGCCGCCCAGCAGCACAGCGATGGCGTCGACAATCAACTTGAGAATACTAATCAGCACGGAACCCCTCCAATAAAAAAGCCGCTGTGTGATTGTCTCACACAGCGGCCATTTGCCTTAGCAGGCGTCTAAGCGATGAGCTTAGGACGGACGCGTGCTGGTTGGGAACGGCCAAGCAGCGGCCGGCGCCAGAACGGTTTTCGCAGCTGGAGCAGCAGCGGCCGGAGCGGCTGCTGGAGCAGGAGCGGCGGCTGGTTTAGCGGCTTCCTTTTTTGGAGCAGCTTTTTTCGGCGCGGCTTTTTTCACTGCTGGCTTGGCAGCTGGCGCAGCTGCTACTGGAGCAGCGGCTACTGGGGCTGCGGCCGGAGCGACGGCTGGCTTGCCGGCTGGTTTAGCTGCTGGCTTAGCGGCTTTCTTGACAGCTGGTTTAGCGGCTGGTTTGGCAGCGACTTTAGCAGCTGGCTTGGCAGCTGCTTTAACTGGCTTTTTTGCTGCTGGCTTAGCCGCGACCTTTGCAGCCGGTTTGGCTGCTGCTTTTACTGCTGGTTTTTTGGCAGCGACTTTAGCAGCTGGCTTGGCAACGGCTTTTTTAGCTGCTGGCTTAGCGGCAGTTTTAGCAGCTACTTTTTTGGCAGCTGGTTTGGCAGCGACTTTTTTCGCTGCTGGTTTAGCGGCGACTTTTTTAGCGGCTGGCTTGGCGACGGCTTTGGCAACAGCTTTTTTCGCTGCTGGTTTAGCGGCTACTTTTTTGGCTGCTGGCTTGGCGGCGACTTTTTTCGCTGCTGGTTTAGCGGCGACTTTGGCGACGGCTTTTTTAGCTGCTGGCTTAGCGGCGACTTTTTTCGCTGCTGGCTTGGCTGCTACTTTAGCTGCTGGTTTAGCTGCTACTTTAGCGACAGCTTTTTTAGCGACTGGCTTGGCGGCGACTTTTTTCGCTGCTGGTTT
This sequence comes from Duganella levis, assembly GCF_009857605.1. GTDB lineage: Bacteria > Pseudomonadota > Gammaproteobacteria > Burkholderiales > Burkholderiaceae_D > Rugamonas > Rugamonas levis. Next base: position 139,376 of record NZ_WWCT01000013.1, read on the forward strand.
AGCGGCTACTTTAGCTGCTGGTTTAGCTGCTGCTTTTTTCACTGCTGGTTTGGCGACAGCTTTTTTCACTGCTGGCTTAGCGGCAGCTTTGGCAGCTGGCTTGGCAGCGGCTTTAGCGGCAACTGGTTTTTTTGCAGGAGCTGCTGCTTTAGCGGCGACGGTTTTTTTTGCTGGTGCGGCAGCTTTCTTAGCTGCTGGTTTCTTTGCGGCGGTAGCCATGTTTAGTTCTCCTTCATCGGGGATGGGAAAAAATTCATTACAAGATTTAAACCCGTCCGACCCGGAATTGGGCCAGGCGAATTATTCATCGGCGCAAACCAACGTGGTTTGCGCTAATGAATTCGGCACTAGCTGAACTGCTGCATCTCCTCACAAGTGCAGCGCTTCAGCCATCGATCCACCCGCTCTCCATAGCTGGAACAGCGTGCGGACACAAATCTTGTCGCGACGTTTTGCGGTGGTCCGGGCGTGTACTCAGCTCCAGGAACCTGCGTCGCAGCCACGTCGCGGTTTTCGTTTTCAAACAAAAAACCGCCCGGCCTGAATCAGATCAGGCAAGACGGTTGAACAAAAACGACGACGTGGTCTTGTGCATATGGTGTGAATCTATATCCCGTGTTCGGTCTTCACTGCTCGGTTCTCACTACGTGGTGCGTACTTCTCAAATTTCAACGCACTTTTAAACACGTATTTTCAATTTCGTAAAGTACACGAAAACCTCATCGTTACGCAACCGGCACGTTAGATATTCGCGCGCTTTTTATCGACTTGCGCTCGCCATCTCACATTCACATGCCGCTTCAACGTACTCGTTTGCGTCACCGCGCACTCTTCACGCGCGCTCAATCGGGTTCGGGAAGTACCGCGCGCATCGCGCCGGAAAAATCGCACTTCAAAGTAAGCCTTATACCGCCTGGGCTTCTTCGACGTCGCCGTTTTTGGCTGGACAATCGCGTCACCCGCTTCCGAATCCGAGAGCGCTTGCGCATCGCATGCGCGCCGCAACCACTCGCTGTTTTTAATTCGTCGCGATTATGAGACAGAGTAAGGCGAATAGCAAGCGGAATACAGCGGTGCGCCGCATCGCGCCTGCGTTTTAGAAGAGGTGATCGAACGCCGATCGCGCGTCGCAGTGCGCGCGCGTGGCGATGTAAATCGGCGTTAAGGCAAGCCGCGACAGGCGGCGTTTGAAATGCGGCGACGCCTAGCCGGCGTCTTCCGACTTACGGTGGACCATCCATTCGTTCATGTCGGAAGCCATCCGTTTGAGCAGACGCGCCAGATCGCGGCGCTCGGCGTTGGTCCAATCGGCCATCAACTCGCCGACCAGTTCCTCGCGCATGCGGTCGATGGCGTCGGCCATCTCGCGCCCCGCTTGCGTCACCTCCGCCTCACGCACCCGCTTGTCGCGCGCGCCGGCGCGGCGCACCACCAGACCCAGTTCGTCCAGCCGCGCCACCTGGCGGCTGACGGTGGTGTAGTCGCGCCCCACCACATCGGCCAGTTCCACCACGCCGATCGGACCGCGACGGTCGATGCGCACCAGCAGAGGAAGCAGCGCGCGTTCGAGCGGCATGGCCATCTCGGACATCAGGGTGACGTCGGGCTCAGGGCGGCTCATGAAGCCGATGATGTCGAGCAGCGCGTCATGCATTTCGCGGATATCTTTATTCATATGTGCATTGTACACATAATTATTGACACGATTTTGGGGTCGGAATATTATGTGCAAAATACACATATCAAGGAGCACCTCATGGATACTGACGTTCTGATTTGCGGCGCCGGCGCTGCCGGCCTGACACTGGCGATCGACCTCGCGCGCCGCCATATTCCCTTCGTGCTGATCGACCAGGCGGAGACGCCGTTCGCCGGTTCGCGCGGCAAAGGCATCCAGCCACGCACGCTGGAAATCTTCGAAGTGCTGGACGTCGCCGACCGCATGATCGCCGCCGGCGGCTACTATCCAGCCCAGCGCCACTACGCCACCGACGGCAGCTACCGCGACGAAGCCAGCATCGCCGCCAACGCCGCCACGCCGGCCGAACCTTACGGCCAGCCGCTGATGCTGCCCCAGCATCTGACCGAAGGCATACTGCGCGCGCGGCTGGCGGAGCTGGGTCATGCGCCGCGCTACGGTCACACGCTGGCCGGCTTCGAGCAGAGTGACTGCGCAGTCACGGCGCGCGTGACGTCGGCGGCCGGCGAGATCGTGGTGCAGGCGCGCTACCTGATCGGCGCCGATGGTGGCCGCAGCTTCGTGCGCAAAACGCTGGCCATCGACTTTCCTGGCGAGTCGCTGAATGCGCGCGCGGTGGTGGCCGACCTGTCGCTCAGCGGTCTGACGCGCGACGTGTGGCATCGCTGGGGAAGCGGGTCAAAGCAGATCAGCCTCTGTCCTTTGCAGGGCACCGAGTTGTTCCAATTGCAGATGCCGATCCCGCTCGCTGGCGCGTTCGATCTGTCGGACGCCGGCCTCGCCGCCGTCATCGCCGAGCGCACCGGCCGTTCGGATATCGAAGTGCATGCGGTGCATTGGCGCTCCGACTACGCGATGAGCGCGCGGCTAGCAGAGCGCTACCGAGTCGGCCGCGTGCTCCTCGCCGGCGATGCCGCGCACGTGCATCCGCCAACTGGCGGCCAGGGACTCAACACCAGCGTGCAGGATGCGTGGAACCTCGGCTGGAAACTGGCGGCGGTGCTGCGCGGCGCCGACGACGCGCTGCTCGACACTTATGAAGCGGAGCGCCGCGCGATCGCCGCCGAGATGCTCGGCATGTCGACGCAGCTGCTCGACGCCGCCCGCCTGCGAGGCGACCTGCGGCGCGGACGCGAACAGCAGCAGCTGGATCTCGGCTATCCGGATTCGCCACTGTCACTCGACGAACGCCAAGACCAACGCGGCGACGCACCGCTGCGCGCCGGCTACCGCGCACCGGACGCGCCATGCATCGGTGCCGGCGGCCAGCCGCTGCGTTTGTTTTCGCTATTGAAATCGGGAGATTGGATAATGCTGCGCTATGAGCCGAGCGCAAACGTCACGCCGCTGATCACGCCACGCCGCAGCCTGCGCATCATCACCGTCGGCCAGCACGCCGAACTACGCGACCACGAAAACCACCTGCGCACCGCGTACGGTTTCGCCCCTGGCGACATCGCCCTGCTCCGCCCCGACGGCTACCTCGCCGCCCTCACCCACGACGAACACAGTCCCGCGCTGAAGGAATACATTGATCGACTAGTGCGTTAGCCGCCGCCGCTCCAGACGCTCCCGCGCATCGGCAAGCGCGGAGCGCAGCTGGCGTTCCAAATCCGCTTTTGGCGGCAGCTCGGTCCAGTATTCGGCCACGGTGATGCCATCCTTATGCATCTGCAGTAGCTCCACCTGCTCGTGGCTAGACTCCGCGCACAGGATCAAACCGATCGGCGCCTCCTCGCCGGGCTGGCGCTCAAACTTGTCCAGCCAGCGGAGATACAATTCCATCTGCCCCTTGTGCGCCGCCTTAAAGCGCCCCAGCTTCAACTCGATCGCCACTAGCCGGCGCAGGCGACGATGAAAAAAACAGCAGGTCGAGGTAAAAGTCCTCGCCGTCGATAATCATTCGTTTCTTCCGCTCGACGAAAGCGAAGCCTGTGCCCAGCTCCAGGATAAATGCCTTCAGCTCAAGCAGAATCGCTCCCTCAAGATCCGCCTCATCATAGCCGTCCCGTAAACCAAGAAAGTCCAAAAAATACGGATCTTTAAAAATTCCAGCCGAAGTAACCTCATGAGACTCCGGATTGGCGATCTGGCTACGATCATAGCTTTTGCGCTCAATCTGCCGACGCAGCTCCCGCACGCTCCAACTCTGAGCAATACTCTGCTCGGCGTAATACCACCGTGCTGCCTCGATCTTCAACGGGATTAAAAGCAAGAAATGACTCCAGCTCAATCTTCGTGACAGTGTCGCGCCTTTTTCCAGATCGGGGAAAGTTTGCGCAAGCTGCACCATACGGTAAAGATTTTTAACCTCAAAACCGCGCCCGTACTCCCCTGCTCGCTTGCGCCCAAGTAAAAACTCGACATCCTGCGCTAATGCAAGGTCAGATTTACTCATGACAATTCTCCCTGTGGCCATACCAGAGATCACTCTTACGCCCAGCCTCAAAACCGATATTGATCTGGCCCAAATGAAAAAACCCCGCAGTGCGGGGCTTTGAGGAGGTGCGGCTGGAGATTAATCCCAGTTCAGCGCGCCGCCGGTCTGGTATTCGATGACGCGGGTCTCGAAGAAGTTACGTTCTTTCTTCAAGTCGATCATCTCGCTCATCCATGGGAATGGATTTTCTTCCTGGTCGAACAGCGTTTCCAGGCCGATCTGCGTGGCGCGACGGTTGGCGATGAAGCGCAGGTAGCCTTTGAACATGGTGGCGTTCAGGCCCAGCACGCCGCGTGGCATGGTGTCTTCGGCGTAGGCGTACTCCAGGTCCACCGCTTGCAGGAACAGCTGCTTGATCTCTTCCTTGAACGCAGGCGTCCACAGCAGCGGATTTTCCATCTTGATGGTGTTGATCAGGTCGATGCCGAAGTTGCAATGCATCGATTCGTCGCGCAGGATGTACTGGTACTGCTCGGCAGCACCCATCATCTTGTTCTGGCGGCCCAGCGCCAAGATCTGGGTGAAGCCGACGTAGAAGAACAGGCCTTCCATCAGGCAGGCGAACACGATCAGCGATTTCAGCAGTTTCTGGTCGTTTTCCACGGTGCCGGTGGTGAAGGCCGGGTCGGTCAGCGTGTCGATGAACGGGATCAGGAACTCGTCCTTGTCACGAATCGATTTGACTTCGTTGTAGGCGTTGAAGATCTCTTGCTCGTCCAGGCCCAGCGATTCGACGATGTACTGGTAGGCGTGGGTGTGGATGGCTTCCTCGAACGCCTGACGCAGCAGGTACTGGCGGCACTCCGGCGCGGTGATGTGGCGATAGGTGCCCAGCACGATGTTGTTGGCGGCCAGCGAGTCGGCGGTGACGAAGAAGCCCAGGTTGCGCTTCACCAGGCGACGCTCGTCGTCGGTCAGGCCGTTCGGGTTCTTCCACAGCTCGATGTCGCGCTGCATGTTGACTTCCTGCGGCATCCAGTGGTTGGCGCAGCCGGCCAGGTATTTGTCCCAGGCCCATTTGTACTTGAACGGCACCAGCTGATTGACGTCGGTTTTGCCGTTGATGATGCGCTTGTCGTCGGCGTTGACGCGCAGCGCGACTTGCTCAGCCGTGCCTTCGCTTTCCAGCGCGGCTTGGTTGATAGCTTGTTTGGCCGGTGCGGCCTCTTCGTCCCAGGACAGCGACATATTCAATTCCTCTATATATATATGTAGTACTGCGCCGTCCCCACTCAGGCGGGGACGGCGCGCTTTAGATTACTGGCAGGCTTCGCATTCCTCGAAACCGTCGTCGCCTGGACGCAGGTAGCAGGCTTCGCCATCGGCTTCGGCCGTCACGGCTGCGGCTGTAACCGGAGCAACCGGTGCTGGCGCCGCAGCCATGGCGCTAGCCGACATGCCGCCGTCCACTGCCACCGCGTTCAGCGCGCCGGTCTTGGAAGTCGACTTCTCGGTATGGGTCGCCGAGGTGGTGCGCAGGTAGTAGGTGGTTTTCAGGCCACGCAGCCATGCCAGCTTGTAGGTCTCGTCCAGTTTCTTGCCCGAAGCGCCAGCCATGTAGATGTTCAGCGATTGGGCCTGGTCGATCCACTTCTGACGGCGGGAAGCCGCTTCCACCAGCCAGCTTGGCGACACTTCGAAGGCGGTGGCGTAGATGTCGCGCAGGTCGTTCGGGATGCGGTCAATCTTGGCCAGCGAGCCGTCGAAGTATTTCAGGTCGGCGATCATCACTTCGTCCCACAGGTCACGCGCCTTCAGGTCACGCACCAGGTAGGCGTTGATCTCGGTGAACTCGCCCGACAGGTTGGACTTCACGTACAGGTTCTGGAAGGTCGGTTCGATGCAAGCCGACACGCCGATGATGTTCGAAATGGTTGCGGTCGGCGCGATCGCCACGCAGTTCGAGTTACGCATGCCGAACTTGGCGATGCGCTCACGCACCGGGGTCCAGTCCATGGCCGCTGACAGGTCTTGCTCCAGATAGCCGCCGCGTTCTTCGGCCAGCAGCTTGATCGAGTCCTGTGGCAGGATGCCGCGATCCCACAGCGAACCTTTGTACGACGCGTAGTGGCCGCGTTCTTCCGCCAGTTCGGTCGAAGCCAGGTAAGCGTAGTAGCAGACGGCTTCCATCGAGGTGTCGGCGAACTGCACCGATTCCATCGACGAGAACGGCACACGCATCATGTGCAGGCAGTCCTGGAAGCCCATCACGCCCAGGCCGACCGGACGGTGACGCATATTGGCGTTACGTGCTTTTTCGACGGCGTAGTAGTTGATATCGATGACGTTATCCAGCATGCGCATGGCGGTACGGATGGTCTTCTGCAGCTTGACGTGGTCCAGCTTGCCTTCTTTCATGTGCGCCGGCAGATTGACCGAACCCAGATTGCAGACGGCGATTTCGTCCGGACCGGTGTTCAGCGTGATCTCGGTGCACAGGTTCGAGCTGTGGACCATGCCCACGTGCTGCTGCGGCGAACGGATGTTGCATGGGTCTTTGAAGGTGATCCATGGGTGGCCGGTTTCGAACAGCATCGACAGCATCTTGCGCCACAGGTCCAGCGCCTGGATTTTCTTGAACACGCGGATTTCGCCGGCGGCGGCCTTGGCTTCGTAGCCCAGGTAGGCTTTTTCGAAGGCCTTGCCGACCAGGTCGTGCAGGTCCGGGGTGTCCGATGGCGAGAACAGGGTCCACTCGCCTTTTTCCATCACGCGCTTCATGAACATGTCCGGAATCCAGTTGGCGGTGTTCATGTCGTGGGTGCGGCGGCGGTCGTCGCCGGTGTTTTTACGCAGGTCCAGGAACTCTTCGATGTCCATGTGCCAGGTTTCCAGGTAGGCGCAGACTGCACCCTTGCGCTTGCCGCCCTGGTTGACTGCCACGGCAGTGTCGTTGACCACTTTCAGGAACGGCACCACGCCTTGCGATTTGCCGTTGGTGCCCTTGATGTGGGCGCCCAGTGCGCGGACTGGCGTCCAGTCGTTGCCCAGACCGCCGGCGAATTTCGCCAGCAGTGCGTTTTCTTTAATCGCGTCGTAGATGCCTTCCAGGTCGTCCGAGACGGTGGTCAGGTAGCACGACGACAGCTGCGAACGCAGGGTGCCCGAGTTGAACAGGGTCGGGGTCGACGACATGAAGTCGAAGGTCGACAGCAGGTTGTAGAACTCGATGGCGCGTGCTTCGCGGTCGGTTTCGTTCAGGGCCAGGCCCATGGCGACGCGCATGTAGAACGCCTGCGGCATTTCGATGCGAACGTCGCGGATGTGCAGGAAGTAGCGGTCGTACAGGGTCTGCAGGCCGATGTAGCCGAATTGCAGGTCGCGGTCGGCTACCAGGGCTTTCGACAGGCGCGCCAGGTCGAACTCGCCCAGTTTGGTGTCCAGCAGTTCGGCGGCGATACCTTTGGCGATGTATTGCGGGAAGTAGGTCACGTACTCGGCGGCGGCGTTGGCTTGCGCCACTTCCTTGCCGAAGACTTCTTTACGAATCGTGTGCAGCAGGATGCGGGCGGTCACTTGCGAGTAAGCCGGATCCTTTTCCATCAGCGCGCGGGCAGCCAGGATGGCGGATTTGTGCAGCTCTTCGACCGGCACGCCGTCGTACAGGTTTTTCAGGGTTTCAGCGACGATGGCGTCGGCATCCACGTGTTTTTCCAGGCCGATGCAGGCAGCATTGATCAGGCCGGTAACGCGCGACAGTTCCAGCGGCTTGCGCTCGCCGTTTTCCAGCACGCTGATTTGCGGTGCATCGACGGTGGCGGCCGAACCTTGGGCTTCCTTGGCGGCGCGGCGCTCTTCCATATGCTTGGCGCGGTACAGCACGTAAGCGCGGGCGACGTCGTGTTCACCCGAGCGCATCAGCGCCAGTTCCACCTGGTCTTGCACGTCTTCGATATGGAAGGTGCCGCCGGATGGCTGGCGGCGCACCAGGGCGGCGACCACGCTGGCGGTCAGCTCTTCCACCAGTTCGCGGATACGGGCCGAGGCGGCGCCCTGGCCACCGTTGACGGCCAGGAAGGCCTTGGTCACGGCAACTGCAATTTTCGACGGTTCAAACGCGACGACCGCGCCGTTACGGCGGATGATGCGGTAATCACCGAGCGCGCTGGCGGCCACGGCTGGGCTGCTGGCGGTACTCGCAGCGGCGGCTGGTACCAGCGCTGGGTTGATGGTGATGTCTTGAGTAGATTGCATTTAAGCTCCCCGATAACAACGTGCAGTCAGTGCTGCGCCGCGTGTGTAGTGTAAAAAAACCGTGTTAAACCGACCAGGCATACTTGCCACTAGTTTAAGATTCAGTGTCTTGCGAACCACTAGATCTAGTGACAGGTCAGAACCTATCCACTGATTGTAGTGGTCACACCGGAGCACGGCAAGTGAGAAATTTTGATGTTTCCAGCAATTTTGCTCTTGACTTTAAGGAAGCCCTATCAGCAAGCCAAGTTCAGCGCTAGCAGCTACTAACATTGCTTCTTTCTTAAGCAGATTTTGATAACATTCCCAATCAAATAATGGCCCGGGATCGGTTTTCCGGCCCGGTGCGATGTGTTCGTGGCCTTGTATATCCGTCAACGGATAGTGTCGCCGCAGCGCCACCGTCAGGTCGGCCAGCGCCGCATACTGCGCCGCTTCAAAGGCCACGAAGTCGCTGCCTTCCAGCTCCACGCCGATTGAAAAGTCATTGCATTTTTCGCGGCCGCGAAAACAGGAGCGGCCCGCGTGCCAGGCGCGGTCGTTAGCAGAAACATACTGCATGACGCGGCCATCGCGGCGGATAAAAAAGTGGCTGGAGACCTTCAATCCGCGCAGGTCGGCGAACGAGGGGTCAGCATTATAGTCCATCCGGCCGGTCAGCAGGTCGGACACGTGCGGGCCGCCGAACTGGCCGCCCGGCAGCGAGATGTTGTGGACCACCAGCAGCGTGATGTCGGCCGGCACCGGGCCCGGGCGGGCGTCGAAGTTGGGGCTGTCGTAACGCGTGGCCTGCGGCAGCCAGCCGTCGAACCCGCTCACGCCTCCGGCTCCTGGATATTCAGCTTCTGCATCTGGTAGCGCAGCTGGCGGAAGCTGATGCCCAGCAGCTGCGCCGCCTGGGTGCGGTTGAACTGGGTCTGCGCCAGCGCCCGCAGGATGATGTCGCGTTCGACCTGGATCAGGTAGTCGGGCAGGTTGGCCGGTAGCGCGTCCGGCGCCACCGCCGCCGGGATGGTCGAGGCCGGGAGTGCAGCCGCGACGGCAACCGGCGCCGCCGGCTCGGCCAGCGCCGCCTCGGCCATGCGCGCGCCTTTCAGCGACAGGTCGCCGACTTCGATCACGCCATCGTCGGCAAACGCCAGCGCCCGCTCCAGGATATTTTCCAGTTCGCGCACATTGCCAGGGAAAGAGTAGCCGCGCAGCGCCGCCAGCACGCCCTGCCCCAGCACAACCTTATTCTCAAACGTGCCCAGCCGGGCCAGGATGGCGTCGGTCAGCACACCGAGGTCGTCCAGCCGTTCGCGCAGCGGCGGCAGACTGAGTTCGATCACATTCAGGCGGTAGAACAAATCCTGGCGGAAGCTGCCCTGCTCCACGCACTGCGCCAGGTTTTTATGGGTCGCACTAATAATACGCACATCGACCGGCTCCTCGGCGGTGGCGCCGATCTTGCGCACGCGCCGTTCCTGGATGGCGCGCAGCAGCTTGACCTGCATCGCCAGCGGCAAATCGGCTACTTCGTCCAGCATCAGGGTGCCGCCGTTGGCCGCCTGGAAGAAGCCCTCGCGCTCGTCGGCCGCGCCGGTGAATGCGCCTTTGCGGTAGCCGAAGAACTCGGCCTCCATCAGCGCTTCCGGAATCGCGCCGCAGTTGACGGCGATGAAAGGCTGCGCCGCGCGTGAACTTTGCGCGTGGATTTCGCGCGCCGCCAGTTCCTTGCCGCTGCCCGACTCGCCATTGATGGCGATCGGCGCCATCGAGCGCGCCAGCCGGGCGATCTGCGCGCGCAGCGCCTGGATCACCGCCGACTCGCCGCGCAAACGGCTGGCGATCGGTGCTGCGGCCGGCGCCTGCCCTGCCGCCGGTTCGGCGTTCAGCCGCAGCGCCGACTGCACCATCAGCCGCAACTGGTCCAGCGCCACCGGCTTGGAGATGTAATCGAAGGCGCCGGCTTTCAGCGCAACCACCGCATTGTCGGCGCTGCCGAACGCCGTGACCACCGCCACCGGCGTGTTCTTGCAAGCGGCCGCGATCTCACGCACCAATTCCAATCCGAGGCCGTCCGGCAAGCGCATATCGGTCAGCACCAGCTGGTATTCTGTGCCGGCCAGCAGCGCGCGCGCCTCGCCCAGAGTGGCGGCGCTGTCGACGTCCAGCCCCATTTTCAGCAAGGTCAGTTCCAGCAGTTCGCGCAGATCGGCCTCGTCATCGACAACCAGAACACGCGGCGAACGTGGCGTATGAGCACTCATCAAACAGCCTTTCCTTGCTTCTGCCCAGGCCAGGCGAAGGTGATTACAAACCGCCCGCTCAACGACGGGCTGCCATCGGCGCCGGTCTTGTTATCGAAACGATACTCATAGTCCAGCCGCGCCTCGTTATTCAAGCACAATTCCCGCGCCAGATACAGCCCCAGTCCGGTGCCCTTGCTGGAGGTGGTGTAAAACGGCTCGAACAAGTGCGCGCGCACTTCCGGCGAAATGCCGGGGCCGTCGTCCTGCACATGCAGTTCGAGACGCTGCGCGCTGTCGCGCACCACGTTCAGGCGGATCGACGCCGGGCCACCGCTGGCGTAGCGCACCGCGTTGTTGAGCAGGTTGAGCACAACTTCGCGCAAATGCAGCGCATCGAAACGTACTTGCGTGTCCGCCGCCGCCGTCAGGCCGAGGATGTCCGGCGCCAGGTTGTGGGTCTCGATGAATTCGCTCCGCAGCTCGGCCAGAAAGACATCCAGCGCCAGCGGTTCGCTGTGCGGCTGCACCTTGCGCGACAGTTGCAGGATGTCCTCCACCATGCGGTTGACGCGCGCCACGTTGTCGCCGACGATCTTCAGCAGGCGCTGATGTACCGGGTCGCTCAAGTCCTCGCCCAGCAGCGAGGTCGCGTGGCCGATCGCCGACAGCGGATTGCGCACCTCGTGCGCGATGCTGGCGGTCAGCCGCCCCATCGACGCCAGCTTGAGTTGCTGCGCCTGGTTCTCGATGCCGGTCACGTCCTGCAGGAAGATCACGCTGCGTTCGGCCCCCAGGCCGTCAGTGTCGGCGGCGGCGAAGCGCACTTTCAGATGCGCGGCCAGGTCGCGGCGCGCGCTCCAGGCGGCGGTCAGGCCTTCCAGCGCGGCGTCGTTGAACGGTTTGATGGTGATGAAGGCGGTCGAGCGGGTAGCGTCGTCGCGCCATTCCTCGTAAGCCTGCGTCAGCGGCGACAGCGAGGCGGCCGCCGACAGCTTGAATTTCAGCTCCGGCCCCACCAGCCCCAGCATCTGCTGCGCGGCCGGATTGCCGGCAAACACACGGCCGTCCGCATCCACCACCAAGATGCCGTCGCCGATATTCGCCATCACCAGCCGGTTGACGGCCTGCTGCACATTGATCTCGACCCCACGCCGGCTGGCCAGTTCCTCCTGACCGATCAGCTTGGCCGCCATGCGGTTGACCACCAGCACCACCGACAGAAAAGCGGCGCCATACAGGCCGGCCTGCATCACATCGCGGTCGCTATCGGTCAGGAAGATTTGCCAGGTGCTGTCGCCCAGCAGGAACAAGGTCACCAGCGAAGCGCAGAACAGCGCGATCACCAGCGGCGCCAGGATGGCCAGCCCGGCCAGCGGGAACAGGTACAGGATCGCCAGCCCGCTGCGCATGCCGCCGCCGGCCAGATACAGCACCGAAATGATGGCCAGGTCGCAGGCGATCTGCGACAGCAGCTGCACCGAAAAGCGGCGCTGCACGTACACCGCCGACAGCGCGAAACCGATCGACAGTCCAAGGTAAGCCAGGCAGATTTTCAGGTAAAAATACTGGTCGACCGCGTGCAGGCCACGGCTGTCGAAACTCAGATAGACCAGCAGCACCAGCGCGATCACCACGCGGGTGGCGTTGAGCGTCTGCAGCGAGCGCCAGAAGGTTGCGCGCGAGTCGGCCGTCAGGGCTTGCAGGCGCGCGAACATGGGGTGCTGGGGACGTTAGGCGGACGGCAGTGCGGCATGGGCCGCGCTGCAATAGTCGCGGCCATTGGCCTGCACCGTTTCCGAGGCAGGATAGAACACGCCGCAATGCGCGCATTGCAGCATCACTTCGGCGTCATTGGCGGCCTGGGTGGCGGCGCGCGCCTTGTAGGTTGGCTGCGGTTGCGGCTGCGCCGCCTGCGGCGGTGGCTGGCGGAACTGCTGCTGATGGCGCTTCTGCGCCGCGCGGATCTTCGAGCGGACCGCGAAAATCACCAGGAAAACCAGTCCCAGCCAAAAAATAATACGGCTCATGCCCAACCCTTATGCAAAACTACCTCAAACACAAAACGGCTGCCGACATAGGCCAGCAGCAGCGTCGCAAACCCGGCCAGCGTGAAGCTCAGCGCGGTCTTGCCGCGCCAGCCACGGAAACGGCGGCCCGCCAGCAGCGCGGCGAACAGCACCCACGACAGCAGCGTAAACACCGACTTGTGATCCCACTTCAGCGCCTGGCCGAACAACTGCTCCGAGAACACGATACCAGACAACACGGTCAGGCTCAGCAAAGTAAAGCCGAAGCCGATCATGCGGAACAACAGTTTTTCCATGGTCAGCAACGCCGGCAACTGGTCCAGCGCGCCGGACAGGAAGGACTTCTTGTCGCTGCGCGCATGCAGGCGCGACTCCTGCAAGGCCATCAGCACCGCGTGGAAAGCGGCGATGGTCAAGGTGCTGTAAGCCATGGTGGCGATGGCGATATGCCAGCCGAACAGCGGCGACTTGCCCTCCAGCGGCACCAGATTGCCGGGAAACGCCACCTGCAGCGCGGCGGCGCCAGCGGCAAACGGCATCACCAGCCGGCGCATGCCGTCCAGGCTGAAATTCCGGTTTTCCAGCCAATACGCAGCCACCGACACCCATAGCGCCGACGACAGCATGGCCGCAAAGCCAAAGCGCAGCTCGCCGCCGCCGGCAATGTCGGCCCACAGGCCGATGCCGTGCAGCAGCCAGGCGGCCAGGGTAACGGCTGAAATCAGGCCGCCACGGCGCGATGGCAGAGCGGCGCACAGGATGTACAGCGCAATGGCTGCAATAAAGGAATAGATCTGCATGCCCCCAGTTTACACTATCGCCTCAGTCCACGGCGGCCATGCGCAGCTCGTCGCGGTGATGGCGTTGCTGTTCTTCCATCACCAGCTGGCCCAGCTCGCGTTTTAGCGCATTGAATTCGGCGGCGGCCGGGTCGCGCAGGCGCGGCAGGTCCACCAGCAGGTCGCGCTTGACGGTGCCGGGGCGGTAGGTCATCACCACGATGCGGTCGGCCAAATAAATCGCCTCCTCGATCGAGTGGGTGACGAAGATGATGGTCTTTTTCAGCTCGGCCCAAATACGCAGCAGCTCGTCCTGCAGGTTGCGGCGCGTGAGCGCGTCGAGCGCGCCGAACGGTTCGTCCATCAGCATGATCGGCGAATCCAGCGCCAGCACGCGGGCGATCGCCACCCGCTGCCGCATGCCGCCGGACAGGTCTTTCGGATAGCGGTTGCGGAAATCCTGCAAGGACAGCATGGTCAGCAGCTTGTCCACCGTGGCGTTGATCTGCTCCTTTGGCTGGCCCTTGATCTGCAAGCCGAAGGCGACATTGTCGGCCACCGTCATCCACGGAAACAGCGCATATTCCTGGAACACCATGCCGCGCTCGGGGCCGGGCGCGGTGACCAGCTTGCCGTCGGCGGTGATGGTCCCGGACGACGGCGGCGCAAAGCCGGCCACCGCGTTCAGCAAGGTCGACTTGCCGCAGCCGGACGGCCCCAGCAGGCAGACGAACTGGCCCTGCGGAATCTCCAGGTTGATGTCCTTGAGCGCCGCCACCTCGCGCTCGGCGGTCTGGAAGACTTTGTTGACTTGCGAAACCACGATGTGCGCGTTCATCAATTCTCCAGGCCGCGGTGCCAGCGCAGCAGATGGTTATTCAGCTTGTTCATGGCGACGTCGATCGCCAGGCCGATCAGGCCGATGGTGATCATGCCGGCGATGATCTTGTCCGACCAGAAGTATTCGCGCGCCTCCAGGATGCGGAAGCCGAGGCCGTTATTCACCGCCACCATCTCGGCCACGATCACCACGATGAAGGCGGTGCCGATGCCGATCCGCACCCCTGACAGGATGTACGGCACGGCCGCCGGCAGAATCACCCGGGTAAACATGGTGAAGCCGGACGCGCCCAGGTTGCGGGCCGCGCGGATATAAATACCATCAACCTGGCGCACGCCGGCGATGGTATTCATCAGCACCGGGAAGAACGCCCCCAGCGCGATCAGGAACACGGCCGGTGGATTGCCCAGCCCGAACCACAGCATCGACAGCGGAATATAGGCAATCGGCGGAATCGGCCGCACCATCTGCACCAGCACGTTGAACCAGTCGTAGACGCGGTTGCTCATGCCCATCGCCAGGCCAAGCGGCAGCGCCAGCCCGCCACCGATCAGGAAACCCACCACCACCCGGTACAGGCTGCTGATGGAATCGGTGATCAGCTCACCGGAAACGGCCCAGTGCAGCCAGCTGCCGGCCGCCGCATCGTAGGGCTGCAACGGCAGCAAATAGGCGATCCACTTCTCCGCCACCGCCAGCGGCGACGGCAGCACCTGCGGATTGACCCAGCCCATCACCGCCACCGTCTGCCACAAGGCCACCACCACGGCCGGCAGCACCAGACCGATGCCGATCTGCCGCCATGACGAAGAAGCGGCTGCCATTATTTAACGCCCAGCGATTTCTTGGCCGCTTCCAGCAAGTCGGTCTTGACCCAGTCCTTGGCCACCGGCGGCTTGCTCATGCGCCCGACGCCGGTCTTGACCATGACGTCGGTGGTGATCTGGATGTGCTCGGGCGTGATGTCGTAGCTGTACGGCGAATTGCCGATGGCGTCGTCGAAATCGTCCTTGGTGATCTGGCCCTTGAACACCACCTCGCGCACATACTTCTCGGCCACGGCCTTGTTGTCGATAAAGGTCTTGGTGGCCTGGATGAAGCAGTTCATGAACTTCTCGGCCAGCGGCCGCTTCTCTTTATAGAACTTCTCGGTCATCACCATGGTGCGGATCGGCTCACCGATCGGCGTGTCGTAGGGCTTGATGATTTCGGTGCCGAAGCCCTTGTTGATGGCCTGCGACGACTGCGGCTCGGACTGCATCATGGCGTCGATCTGCTTGCCCAGCAGCGCCTGGTTCAGATCGGCGTAGGCCAGGAACACCAGTTGCACGTCCTTGCCCGGCTGATCGGAAACGCTCAGGCCGTTCTGCTGCAACTCGGCCAGCAGCAGCACTTCCTGGATGCCGCCGCGCGTCACGCCGACTTTTTTGCCCTTGAGATCCTTGACGGTTTTCAGCTTGAGGTCGGCGCGACTGACCAGTTGCGCGCCGCCCTTGGCAAAGCCGGCCACCACATAAATCGGCGCGCCGCCGGCGCGGCCGGAAATCGCCGCCTCGGATGCGGTGGTGCCGACATCGAGCTCGCCGGCAATAATCGCCTGCATCACGTCGAGGCCCTTGGCAAACACCCGCTCCTCGACCTTGATGCCGCACTTGGGGGCGATTTCTTTGATATAGGAGACGGCGCCGTAGTGGGCAAACTTCAGATTCCCCAGCCGGACCACTTCCTGGGCCTGGGCATTGCCCATCATCACGATGGCCGCCGTAGCGATGAGTTTCACGAACGATGTCAGTTGCATGCTGTCTCTCTCCTTGATGTCAGGCCGGCGGCCACTACTTTATTGTGTTCCGATCATACCAAGTGACACCATTTGTTACACAATCCTGTTAGTGAATTTCATTCCAATGTTGCTTTTTTGTGATCGCATGGCAATACGACATTTTTTGTAAAATAAACAAACCCACGAAGACACTTTCGATCCTGCCCTCGCTGCCCCGACCACCACTTTGCTGCTCAGCGCCTGCGTGGCGGTGAAAGTAGTGGCGGCGCCGGCACGCTGTTGGCCAGCAGCGGCGCCAGCGTCAATGACACGCCACCGGCCACGGTGGCGTGTCATACCCATGTGACGGTCAACGTCAACGCCAGCGCCGGCGGCGTCAGCAAGTCGCTGACGCTGACCGTGTTTGCCGATCCGGGCGCGCCTGGCCTAAGCATCGTCAGCGGCCGCCTGAACGGCGATCTGTTCAATTCGCCCACCGACGGCCCGGTCGCCACGGCACGCTTCGGCGATTCGCTCGCCGTGACGGCCGATCCAGCCGGCAATCTGTACGTCACCGGCGCCTGCCGCACCCCGTCGCGCCTGTTTGGGCTGACACTGCGCAAGATCAGCGCCGCCGCGCGCTTCCTGACGCCCACCGTCATCGAACTCGACAGCGGCGAAAACCTGTACGTCGCCGACAAGGACAACACCGCGCTGCGCAAGATCAACGCGGCGGCCGACGTCACCACCGTCAGCGCGCTGACGGCCTCGCTCAACGCCGCCCCCAACAGCAACACCTACCGCACCGCCGGCACCATCATCTGCACCACCCGGCAGGCGTCGACAGCGTGGTCGCCCACGTCCACACGCTGCCGGGCGTGCTGAACACCATGATCGGGCTGCGCCCGTTCGGCCTGGTGCCCACCGGACCAGCCACCTACGCGCTACTCGTCAGCAATGGCCACTATTTCTCCAACGAGGCCATCCTCCAGCTGGTGGTGGCGCATTAATTAGTTGGCAAGCAAAATTCAAAAATTGTGATGCGAATCACATTTTAAGACCGTGAAAGGGCATAGCATGCCATTGTGAAATCAGAAACATAACCCTTTCTGCAATGGAGCTATCATGTCTATATCCTATCGCGCCGGCCTGCGGGCTGCGGCTTGCACCCTGTTGTCAGCCACGCTGCTGAGCGCCTGTGGCGGCGGTGGCGGTTCCACGCCGGCCCAGCCTGCGCAACCGGCGCAAGCCGCCGCCACCGAATTGACATTGACCAGCTCCGGCGCCAGCACCACCGCCGGCGGCGCGGCGGTCACACTGAATGCCGGCCTGAACGGTGCCGGCAGCGTCAACTGGACGCTGGCGGCCGGCAGCCCCGGCGCCTTGTCGGCTACCAGCGGCGCCAGCGTCAGCTACACGCCGCCGGCCAGTTTCACCGGCGTCACCGCCGTCACCATCAGCGCCACTTCGGGCAATCTGAGCAAGAGCATCGTGCTGCAACTGGCGCCGAGCGCTCCTGGCCTGTCGCTGCTGGCAGGCACGGTCACGCCCGGCAACGCCAATATTGACGGCCGCGGCACGGCGGCGCGCTTCAGCTCGATCCGGGCGCTGGCGACCGACGGCAGCGGCGCCATCTATACCAGCGATACGACGCAGGCCGGCCGGGCAGTGATCCGCAAGATCAGCGCCGACGGCGCCGTCAGCACGCTGAACGCCGACTTGAGCGCGCTGCCGATCACGGCCAGCATCAACGCCCTCACCCCGCTGGCTGACGGCAGCCTGTATTTCAGCGATGTGCAACAGAGTCATCTCAGCTCCAGCGTCTACAAGGCCACCACCAGCTTCCGCAAGCTGGACGCCAGTGGCAAGCTGAGCACACTGGGTGTGGTCGACGATGGCAGCATGATCTCCTGGCAATTGATTGCCGCGCCGGATGGCACGCTGTATGTGCGCGACAGCACGGCCGTCTACCTGCTGGGGGCTGATGGCAGCCGGCGCTTGCTGGCCGGCGCGTCCGCCGCCCTCACCACCGCCGATGTCGACGGCACGGGCGCCGACGCCCGGTTCTACGGCATCCGCCAATTCCGCGTGGCGCCCAACGGCAACCTGTATGTGCTGGACTATTTCGGCCTGCGCCAGGTCAGCCCGGCCGGGGTGGTGACCACCTTGCTGACACAAGCGGCCGACAGCACCGCCGCCTTCGACCTGAGCCTGGACCAACAGGGCAATCCGCTGCTGCTGTCCACCGCCAAGGCCGGCAAGACCAACACCATCAGCAAATTCAGCAACGGCACGCTCAGCACGCTGTACACGGTGGGCGCGGCAGACAGCGCGGACGGCCAGTATCTCAATCTGCTGCTGGGCATGGCGGATGGCGCGGTCATCACCACCGACGGCGTCAGCCTGCGCCGCACAGGCACCGACGGCAAGACCGTGGTGCTGGCCGGCGTGCGCAGCGATACCTATGACAGTATGGCCGACGGCCAGGGCGCGCAGGCGCGGCTGGTCAATCCCGGACTGCTGGCGGCCGACCGCGATGGCAACATCTATGCGGTGGAAAATGCCGGCGCGGTGGCCACCCCCATCATGATCCGCAAGATCACGCCAGCCGGCGCCGTGAGCACCTACGCAACCAGCAACCTGCCCGGCTACATCAGCGGCATGGTCATGACCCCGGCCAACACCCTGGTCGTCTCGATCCGCTCCGGCAGCGATTTTGGCGGCGGCCTGTACCAGGTCGGCCAGGGCGGCGGCTTTACCCTGATCGCCGGCGGCGTTTTTTACGGCGCCCCGTTGCAGCAACTTGATGGCCAGGGCAGCGCCGCCGTCTTCGGCCGCCCGACGCTGGCCGGGGTCGACAAGGACGGCAACCTGTACGTCTCCGACCAGTCGCAAACCTATAGCGACACCTACACCATCCGCAAAGTCACGCCGCTGGGAGCGGTCACCACGGTCGCCAGCCTGCCAGCGGGCCTGAATGCGGCGGCGGATGGCAATGTCTACCAGGTCAACGCCGCTGGCACCGGCGCGCCGGGCAACGCTATCATCCGCGTGGCGCCGGATGGCACCCGCACCGTGCTGGCTGGCGTCGAAACCGGCAGCAGCTTCACCAACCTACCGGGCCCGCTGCCGGCGCTGCTGTACCAGGTGCGCGGCGTGGCGCCGCTGGGCGGCAAGGTATTTGCCGTCGCCGCCGGCCATGGCATTTACACGCTGGTATTGCCCTGACCGCACTGGCAGCCGCCGCGCTGCGGCTGCCATGCGGTAAAATGGCAGACTAAGTCCGGCTGCGCGCTGGACGCCACTTCTGCCAACAGGTTCAACACTATGCTAGACAATCTGACACAACGCCTCGCCAAGGTCGTCAAGACCATGCGCGGCGAGGCCCGCCTGACCGAAACCAACACCGCCGAGATGCTGCGCGAAGTGCGCATGGCGCTGCTGGAGGCCGACGTCGCCCTGCCGGCCGTGCGCGACTTCATCGCCCGCGTCAAGGAAAAAGCCCTCGGCGAGGAAGTGATTTCCTCGCTGTCGCCCGGCCAGGCCCTGGTCGGCGTGGTGCAGCGCGAGCTGGCCGCCCTGATGGGCGCCGACCTCGGTCCGGAAGCGGCCCAGCTGAGCTTTGCCCAGCAGCCGCCCGCCATCATCCTGATGGCCGGTCTGCAAGGGGTGGGTAAAACCACCACCGTCGGCAAGCTGGCCAAGTACCTCAAGGAAGAAAAGAAAAAGAAAGTGCTGACCGTCTCGGCCGACGTGTATCGTCCGGCCGCAATCGCCCAGCTGCAATCGGTGACCGCGCAAGTGGGCGCCGACTTCTTCCCGTCCACCGCGCAGGACAAGCCGGTCGACATCGCGCTGGCGGCGCTGGACTGGGCCAAGAAGCACTACCATGACGTGCTGATCATCGACACCGCCGGCCGTCTGGGTATCGATGAAGAGATGATGAAAGAGATCGCCGCCGTGCACGGCGCGGTCAAGCCGATCGAAACCCTGTTCGTGGTCGACGCCATGCTGGGGCAGGACGCCATCAACACCGCCAAGGCCTTCAACGACGCGCTGCCGCTGACCGGCATCGTGCTGACCAAGCTGGACGGCGACTCGCGCGGCGGTGCGGCGCTGTCGGTGCGCCACATCACCGGCAAGCCGATCAAGTTCGCCGGCGTCTCGGAAAAGCTGGACGGCCTGGAAGCCTTCGATCCGACCCGCATGGCCAACCGCGTGCTGGGCATGGGCGACATCCTGGCGCTGGTGGAAGAAGCGCGCAAGGGCGTCGACGCCAAGGCCGCCGCCGACCTGGCCGCCAAGGTCAAGTCGGGTGGCAAATTTGACATGAACGACTTCAAGGCCCAGCTGGGCCAGATGAAGAAAATGGGCGGCATGGCCAGCCTGGTCGACAAGCTGCCGGCGCAGTTCCAGCAAGCCGCCGGCAACGCCAACATGGACCAGGCCGACAAGCAGGTGCGCCGCATGGTCGGCATCATCGACTCGATGACCAAGGCCGAACGCGCCAAGCCGGAACTGATCAAGGCCACCCGCAAACGCCGCATCGCGGCCGGCGCCGGCGTGCAAGTGCAAGAGGTCAACCGCATGCTGAACCAGTTCGAACAGATGCAGACCATGATGAAAAAGCTGTCCGGCGGCGGCATGATGAAGATGATGCGCTCGATGAAGGGCATGATGCCGGGCATGCGCTAAGCCCTCCCTCAAGGGCTACGAAAGCGCGCTTCCCCACGTAAACCGGGCGTATGCCCCGTGTTTACGTGGTGTTTCCGGGAAAAAACGCGAAAAACACTTGCGTGCAGGTTAAATCCCCACCAATATTAGCCGGTGCGATCAATTGCGCAATTTTCCATGTGTTCGTTAAGGAGGCTCGAATATGGCAACAGCCAAAAAAACCCCAGCAGCACCCGCTAAGAAGCCTGCGGCCAAACCGGCCGCAAAGAAAGCAGCAGCACCAGCAGCAGCTAAAGCAGCAGCGAAGCCAGCAGTGAAAAAAGCAGCACCGGCAGCACGCAAACCAAACGCCGCCTTCATGAAAGCGTTGACCCCATCCGCATCGCTGGCCGCGATCGTCGGCGCCGAGCCTTTGCCGCGCACCGAAGTGACCAAAAAAGTGTGGGATTACATCAAGAAGCTCGATCTGCAAGACCCGGCCAACCGTCGCAACATCAATGCGGACGACAAGCTGAAAGCCGTTTTCGGCGGCAAAGCCCAGGTTTCCATGTTCGAAATGACCAAGCTCATTTCCGATCACCTGAAATAATCGACGCTGCGGCCGCTGCCGCGCCCGGATGCCGTTATCGCGCAGGCGATAGCGGCATTTTTTTTATTTCCAGTTGTTCCACGCGGCCAGCACCGCGTTCGGATATTCCGGCTTGCCGCGGCTGCCGTTGTAGCGGCCCAGCGCCAGGTAGACATTGCCGGCTTCCATGTCGAGGTACATGCGCAGGATCGAGCAGCCGTAGCGCAGATTGGTCTGCATATTGAACAGCGCGCTGCGGTTGCGGTCGCCGATCACATTGGTCCAGAACGGCATCACCTGCATGTAACCGCGCGCGCCGACGATCGACACCGCGTACTTGCGGTAGGCCGATTCCACCTGGATCAGGCCCAGCACCATGCCTGGGTCGAGTCCGGCGCGGCGCGCTTCATACCAGACGGTGGCGAGGAATTCGGTGCGGGTCTGCTCGTCCGCCAGCTTGCGCTTGAGACGGTAGGACATGGTGTCCAGCCAGTTGCGGTAGCGCGCCTCGTCCGACGGGTTGCGGAAACTCGGGGTCGGCGGCGTCGCGTCCTTGATGGCATTCGACAGCGCCAGCCGCACCGAGTCGGCCAGCGCTTCTTCTTTCTGGTTGCCGGCCAGCGCCAGCGGTGCGGCCACGGCCAGCACCACCAGCGCCGTCCAGCGCAACAGCGCCTTCATCACTGCGCCATTTTGCCTTTGATGAAGGCCAGCACCTCGGCCACCGGCACGGCGGTCGCTTCGGTGTCGCGGCGGCCCTGGTATTCCAGGTTGCCTTCCTTCAGGCCACGGTCGCCGATCACCACGCGGTGCGGCACGCCGATCAGTTCCCAGTCGGCGAACATCTGCCCTGGACGCTGGCCGCGGTCGTCGATGATGACGTCGATGCCGGCCGCTACCGCGTCGGCATACAGCTGCTCGGCCGCTTGCTTGACCGCTTCGCTGCGGTCCATGCCCATCGGGCACAGCACCAGCTCGAACGGCGCCAGCGAGGCCGGCCAGATGATGCCCTTGTCGTCGAAGTTCTGCTCGATGGCGGCGCCCAGGATGCGCGTCACGCCGATGCCGTAGCAACCCATCTGCAGCGGCGCCGGCTTGCCGTTTTCGTCCAGGAAAGTGGCTTTCATGGCTTCCGAGTACGCCGTGCCCAGCTGGAACACGTGACCGACTTCGATGCCGCGCTCGATCGCCAGCACGCCCTGGCCGTCCGGCGAGGCATCGCCTTCCACCACATTGCGCAGGTCCAGCACCAGGTCCGGCTCGGCGCAGTCGCGGCCCCAGTTGGCGCCGGTGTAGTGGTAGCCGGCGTCGTTCGCGCCGCAGACGAAGTCGGCCATATTGGCGACCGTGCGGTCGGCCACCACGGTGACCGGCGCCTTGGTGCCGATCGGGCCCAGGTAGCCCGGCACGCAGCCGTAGACTTCCAGGATCTCGGCTTCGGTCGAGAAGCGGTGCGCGGCCAGGCCCGGCACTTTGCCGACCTTGACCTCGTTCAGTTCGTGGTCGCCACGCAACAACAACATGAAATACTGTTTAGCTAATTTGCCGTCCGTTTCGGTCTCGACGGTCAGCGCCAGCGTCTTGACGGTCTGCGCCAGCGGCAGCTTGAGCTGCTCGGCCACCAGTTCGCACTTGGTGGCGTTCGGCGTTTCGACCTTGCTCAGCGGCTGCGACGCGGCTGGGCGGGTGGCGTTGACCGGCAAGGCTTCGGCCGCTTCCATATTGGCGGCGTAATCCGAGGTCGGGCAATACACCAGCGCATCTTCGCCGGTGCTGGCGATGACGTGGAATTCGTGCGAGCCGCTGCCACCGATGGCGCCGTTATCGGCTGCTACCGCACGGAACTTCAAACCGAAGCGGTTGAAAATACGGGTGTAGGCGTCATACATGATCTTGTACGAAGCCTGCATGCCGGCCAGGTCGCGGTCGAACGAGTACGCATCCTTCATGGTGAACTCGCGTCCGCGCATCAGGCCGAAGCGCGGACGGCGTTCGTCGCGGAATTTGGTCTGGATGTGGTAAAAATTCAACGGAAGTTGACGGTACGATTTAATTTCCGAACGCACCACATCGGTGATCACTTCCTCGGCAGTCGGCTGGAAGGCGAATTCGCGGCCGTGACGGTCCTTGATGCGCAGCAGTTCGGCGCCCATCTTGTCCCAGCGGCCGGTTTCCTGCCACAGCTCGGCCGGCTGGATCAGGGGCATCAGCAGCTCGATGCCGCCCGATTGGTTCATCTCTTCGCGCACGATGGCTTCCACCTTGCGGATGATTTTCAGGCCAATCGGCATGTAGGTGTAGATACCGGAACCGAGGCGTTTGATCATGCCGGCGCGCATCATTAACTGATGGCTGACGACTTCGGCATCGGACGGAGCTTCTTTAAGCGTGGAAATAAAAAAACGTGACGCGCGCATACGGTGAATTCTTTTTAAAAAGAGAGAGTTATAATCAACCTAATTTTAAAGGATTAGCTGGCTGATGCACCCATACTTTATACAAATGCGTTCAAATCAGGGCCCTCCGGCCGTTTTCGTACCCCGAAAACCGCGCCGGCGTGCCGTTTTGTGGGCAAAAATATAAGACAGGGAGCACGGTCGCAGAAAGTTTGAGGTGCAATATGCTCGATCGTGAAGGGTTCCGGCCCAACGTCGGCATCATCCTGCTGAACGCCCAGAACGAGGTGTGGTGGGGCAAGCGGGTGCGTGAGCACTCATGGCAGTTTCCGCAAGGCGGCATCAAATACGGTGAAACGCCGGAGCAGGCGATGTACCGCGAGCTGGAAGAGGAAATCGGTCTGCGGGCCGAGCACGTCAAGATAGTCGGTCGCACTCGCGACTGGCTGCGCTATGAGGTGCCGGACCATTTCATCAAGCGGGAAATCCGCGGCCATTACCGGGGCCAGAAGCAGATCTGGTTCCTGTTGCGGATGTGTGCGCGCGACAACGACGTCAATCTGCGCCTGACCGACCACCCGGAGTTCGACGCCTGGCGCTGGCACGACTACTGGGTGCCGCTGGACGTGGTGATCGAGTTCAAGCGCGAGGTCTACCAGCGCGCCTTGCAGGAATTGTCGCGCTTCCTGAGCTGGCCGGCCAACGGCCACGACCGCCGCCACCACGGCTCGCGCTACCTGCGCCAGCCGCACGCGCCGCGCGCCAATCCGGGCGCGGCCGGGGCCAACGACGCCAAGCCGGCGCTGGAAACGGCCGTCGGCGACTGCGGCTGCGACGACAAGCCGGAAGGCGAAACCAACAGCGCATGATGCCAAAAAAGCGGGACAGTCTGACTGTCCCGCTTTTTTTCCGTACAATGGCGGCCTATGTTCAATCCTTCATCCGACGATGTGCGCCGCTTCTTCTGCGAAGCCTACCGCAAGCAGCAGGCCAACGCCATCCTGAGCCCGATCGAGACCATGGCGGCCGACTGGATCCGCCACCATCCCGAATACCACGACGTGCTGGCCGACGTCGAAACGGCGCTGACGCGCGACTACCAGGTCGAAGGCGCCCAGGCCAACCCGTTCCTGCACCTGTCGATGCACTTGTCGATTGACGAGCAGATCTCGATCGACCAGCCGCCCGGCATCCGCGCCCTGGCGACGGCGCTGACGCTCAAGCTGGACGACGCCCACGCGGCGCAGCACGAAATCATGGAATGCCTGGGCGAGATGATCTGGAACGCCCAGCGCACCGGCACCCCGCCCGACGCCGCCGCCTACCTCGAAGCCCTCCAGCGCCGCCTGTAAACTCCGGGGTCAGGTCCGGCACTTGGACATGAGCTCGTGTCCAAGTGCCGGACCTGACCCCGGAGTTGGTTTAGCGGTGGGTGGCCAAGGTGCCTGGCAGGCTGTGCAGGTAGGCCGCCAGGTCCTTGATGTCCTGGTTGCTCAGCGGCTTGACCTGGCCGGTCATGATGGCGTTGCTGCGGCCGTTGGCGCTGTCGCCGCGCTGGTAGGCTTTCAGCGCGTGCACCAGGTAGTCGCGGTGCTGGCCGGCCAGCTTCGGATAGCTGGGGTCGATCGGCGTGTTGAAGTCCTTGCCGTGGCAGCTGAAGCAGGCGTATTTCTCGGTCAGCGCCTTGCCGGACTCGATGTTGCCGGCCGCGTGGGCGCCGGCGGCGAGCAGGGCGCAGGCGACCGCGGCGATGGTGTTTTTCATGAACTCACTCCTCATTTCGGGTCCGCCGTGCGGGTCTGCGCCGCATAGAATGCCGCCACATCGGCGATGTCCTGGTCGCTCAGGCTGGCGGCGATGCCGCGCATCGACGGGTGCTTGCGCGCCCCTTTCTTGTAATCCTGCAGCGCGTTCTCGATGTACTTGGCCGACTGGCCGCCGATCATCGGCACCGGAAACACTTCGGGGAAGGTGGCTTTGTAGCCGGGGATGCCGTGGCAGCCGATGCACATTTCGATCTTGGCTTTGGCGTTCTGGACGTTGCCCACAACCTCCGCTGCGACGGCGACGTGGGCGACTTGGGTAATCGCTGCGAGCACGAGGAGTGCGGTGAGTTTTTTCATGGTGTCTCTAAGTAAGTAATCGGACAAGCGCGGATACTGCGATCTCGGATACTTCTACCACGGGTCAAGTGTATTGACTTTTGTTCTATATGCTCAAGGATTCTAACCCAAGTATTTTTTAGAAACAACACGCGCTGCCGTACGGACCGAGCCCCCACTCTAGCGTTTCCTTCTATACTGTTTTATCTTTTCTCTCCGGGATATCCGCATGACCGCCGCTCGCTTTGAAGGTTCCGCCCACTACGTCGCCACCGCCGACCTGAAACTGGCGGTCAACGCCGCCCTCACCTTGCAGCGTCCGCTGCTGATCAAGGGTGAGCCCGGCACCGGCAAGACCATGCTGGCCGAGGAGGTCGCCGCCGCGCTCGACCGTCCCTTGCTGCAATGGCACATCAAGTCCACCACCAAGGCGCAGCAGGGCCTGTACGAGTACGACGCCGTCTCGCGCCTGCGCGATTCGCAGCTGGGCGACGAGCGGGTGCGCGATATCCACAATTACATCGTCAAGGGCGTACTGTGGCAGGCGTTCACGGCGCCGGCGCCGGTGGTGCTGCTGATCGATGAAATCGACAAGGCCGATATCGAGTTCCCCAACGATTTGTTGCGCGAGCTGGACCGCATGGAGTTCTATGTCTACGAGACCCGCGAGATGGTGCAGGCGGCGCACCGGCCGCTGGTGATCATCACCTCCAACAACGAGAAAGAGTTGCCGGACGCCTTCCTGCGCCGCTGCTTCTTCCACTACATCAAGTTCCCCGACCGCGATACGATGGCGCAGATCGTCCAGGTGCACTACCCGCACCTGAAGCAGGAACTGCTGGCGCAGGCGCTGCAGACCTTCTACGAGGTGCGCGACGTCCAGGGCCTGAAGAAGAAGCCGTCCACCTCGGAATTCCTCGACTGGCTCAAGCTGCTGATGGCGGAGGACATCCCGCCGGAAGCGCTGCGCAGCCAGGACCAGAAGGCCATCGTGCCGCCGCTGCACGGCGCGCTGCTGAAAAACGAGCAGGATATCCACCTGTTCGAGCGCCTGGTCGCCATGGCGCGCCATAACCGATGAGCACGCAGTTCGACACGCCGCTGCCGGTCACGCTGGAACTGCACGGCGTGCGGCTGGAGCCGCTCGCCCCGCACCACGCCGAAGGCCTGCGCGCGGCCGCCAGCGACGGTGAGCTGTGGAAGCTACGCGTCACTTCCGTGCCGGAGCCGCACGAGGTCGACGCCTATATCTTCAAGGCGATCGAGCAGCGCCCTGCCCGGCTGGCGTTTGCCGTGATCGACAGCGCCAGCGGCGCCCTGATCGGCACCACCAGCTACCACGACATCGTGCCGGCCATCGGCCGCACCGAGATCGGCTACACCTGGTACGCCCGCAGCTGGCAGCGCACCCACGTCAACACCACCTGCAAGCTGCTGCTGATGACGCACGCCTTTGAGACGCTGGGCGCGGCGCTGGTCGGCTTGCGCACTGATAATTTCAACCACGCCTCGCAAGCGGCCATCGAGCGCCTCGGCGCCAAAAAGGACGGCGTGCTGCGCCACCACGCGCTGCGCCGCGACGGCACCGTGCGCGATACCGTGATGTACAGCATCACGGCCGGCGAGTGGCCGGAGATCAAGGCCCATCTGCGCGACAAGCTGGCGCGCCACGGAGTGCGCTGAGATGCTGATCGATTTCTTCTTCACGCTGAAAGACGCCAAGATCCCGGTCACGATCAAGGAGTTTTTGACGCTGCTGGAAGCCATGCAACAGCAGGTGATCAGCAACTCGCTGGACGATTTCTACTACCTCGCGCGTCTGACGCTGGTCAAGGACGAGGCCCACTTCGACAAGTTCGACCGCGCCTTCGGCCTGTACTTCAAGGGCATCAACGCGACCTTCGACCAGCAGGGCAATGTGCCGCTGGACTGGCTGGTGCAGCGCATGAAGCGCGAGCTGACGCCGGAGCAAATCGCCGCGCTGGAGAAATTCGGCTACGACAAACTGATGGACCGGCTGAAGGAGCTGCTGGACGAGCAGAAGGCGCGCCACGAGGGCGGCAACAAGTGGATCGGCACCGGCGGCACTTCGCCGTTCGGTCATGGCGGCACCAATCCCGAGGGCGTGCGCATCGGCGGCAAGGGCGGCAACCGCACGGCGGTCAAGGTGTGGGAGGCGCGCAGCTACCAGGATTACGACGGCGAGCGCGAGATCGGCACCCGCAACATCAAGGTGGCGCTGCGCCGGCTGCGCAAGTTCGCGCGCCAGGGCGCGGCCGAGGAACTGGCGCTGGACGCCACCATCCGCGCCACCGCCAGCAACGCCGGCTATCTCGATATCAAGATGCAGCCGGAGCGCAAGAACAATATCAAGGTGCTGATGCTGTTCGACGTCGGCGGCACCATGGACGACCATATCGAGCGCACCGAGGAGCTGTTCTCGGCCGCCAAGTCGGAATTCAAGAACATGGAGTTCTTCTACTTCCACAACTGCGTCTACGATTACATGTGGAAGAACAACCGGCGCCGCCATTCGGAGCGCTTCCCGACCTGGGACATCCTGCGCAAATACCCGCCCGACACCAAGCTGATCTTCGTCGGCGACGCCACCATGAGTCCGTACGAGATTTTGCAGCGGGGCGGCTCGGTCGAGTACAACAACGAGGAAGCCGGCAGCGCCTGGCTGGCGCGCTTCACGGCGGCGTTCCCGAAATTCGTCTGGCTCAACCCGGAACCGGACACCATCTGGCAGTACCGCCAGTCGATCGACATCATCCGCCAGCTGATGAACAACCGCATGTACCCGCTCACCATGAACGGCCTGGAACAGGCAATGCGCACCCTCAGCAAATAGAATATTTAACAAAAAGAAACTTTGTTAAATATATTGAAATTTATGAAACAAAATGCTACAAATATTAAGTTGTAGCATAACGGTGCAGCCCTTAGCCTAGGGGCTATGTCCATACTGCCTTCCTTTCGTCGTCTGAGCGCGCGCCTGCGCGCCGCCAGCCCGCGCAGCATTGCTGCGGCGGCCGCCTTGCTGCTGGCCGGCTTCTTCGTGCTCGATCTGGGCAGCGGTCCGACCATTTCCTTCGGGCTGTTTTATACGCTGTCGGTGGTGCTGGTGGCGTGGCGGCTGGGGCGCGCCGCCACCGTGCTGGCGGTGCTGGCCGCCAGTGCCGCCCGCGTGGTCGATTTCTATCTGACCCGCCATCACGACGGCGCCCTGATGCTGGTCTACGACCTGCTGCAAAGCGCGGCCGGCTACGGCCTGGCGGCGCTGCTGGCCTGGCAGGGCCGCCTGCTGTTCGAGCGCACCGCGCGCCACGCCCGCAGTTTCCAGCGCCAGGCGCGCCGCGAACGGCGCCGCCGCCGGCTGGAAGCCACCATCCGCCGCGCCGTGCTGGCCGACGTGCCGGCCATCG
Organism: Duganella levis; assembly: GCF_009857605.1. Lineage (GTDB taxonomy): Bacteria > Pseudomonadota > Gammaproteobacteria > Burkholderiales > Burkholderiaceae_D > Rugamonas > Rugamonas levis. The sequence continues at coordinate 168,517 of NZ_WWCT01000013.1, forward strand.
TCCAGCTGACCAGTACCGGCGGCGAAGACGGCGCCTTCGACCAGAATGTGATGGATGCCGCGCGCCAGGCCGCGCTGACGGCCAGCTTCAGCCAGGGCATCATCGATGGCGCCGCGCTGCGCGATCTCTGGAACGGCGGCCAGATGGTGGTGCCGATCGAATTCTGGGTCTCCGAGCTGCATGGCCAGCTGGCCGCCTACATGATGGTGCTGGGGCTGGACGGCAACAAGGGCCCGGAGCGCGAACTGCACGCGCTGGCGGTAGCGCCGGCCTTCCGCAACAACGGCCTGGGCTCGGCGATGGTGGATTTCTTCTGCACCCGCTACCAGCAGCGGCGCCTGGTGGTGGCCACCAAGAGCGGTTCGCAGATGATGCAGATGCTGAGCCGCCGCAGCTTCCAGCCGCTCACCACCAGCAAGGACTACGACATCATGGCGCGCGGCTAGCCGTTACGGCAGCTGCAGGCGGTAGCCGACCGCCGTTTCGGTCAGCAGGTAGCGCGGCTGGGTCGGGTCGGCTTCCAGCTTGTGGCGCAGGTGGCCCATGTAGATCCGCAGGTAGTGGCCGTTCTCCGACTGCGACGGCCCCCACACGGCGCGCAGCAGTTGCGGGTTGGTCATCACGCGGCCGGCGTTGGCCACCAGCACCGCCAGCAGCCGGTATTCGGTCGGCGTCAGGTGCACGTGGGCGCCGCCGCGCGTCACGCGCCGGTTCTGCAGATCCACCACGACCTCGCCAAACTGCACCAGCCCGCTCTGGTCGGCGGCCGGCTGGCGCTGCCGCCGCAGGGTGGCGCGTACGCGCGCCAGCAGTTCGCCGACGCCGAACGGTTTGCTCAGGTAGTCGTCGGCGCCGGCGTCCAGCGCGCGGATCTTGTCGGCTTCGTTGACGCGCGCCGACAGCACGATCACCGGCACGCTCGACCATTTGCGCAGGTCGGTGACGAAGTCGATGCCGTCGCCGTCCGGCAGGCCGAGATCGAGCACGATCAGGTCGGGCTTGCGGGTGCCGGCGTCGATCAGGCCGCGTTGCAGGCCGCCCGCTTCGAATACCTGCCAGCCCTCCTCTTCCAGCGCGGCGCGCACGAAGCGGCGGATTTGCGGTTCGTCTTCGACCAGTAAGGCGGTCGGTGCGGTGTCAGTCATGGACTTCCTCGTCCGGCATGGCCGGTGGTGTGCCGAGTGGCAGGGTGAAGGTGAAGGCGGCGCCGCCCAGCGCGCCACGCCCGGCACTAATGCGGCCGCCGTGCGCTTCGACGATGGCGCGGCAGATCGCCAGCCCGAGGCCGACGCCCGGCTTGGCCGATTCGCGTTCGCCACGGGTGAATTTTTCAAACAGCGCTTCTTCGCGGCCGGCCGGCAGGCCGGGGCCATCGTCGTGTACGGTGACGTTGAGCCAGGCGCCGTGCAGCACGGCGGCGATTTCGATATGGGCGCCGGGGGGCGTGTATTTGGCGGCGTTTTCCAGCAGGTTGACCAGCACCCGTTCGATCAGCACGGCGTCATAGCGCAGCAGCGGCAGCGCGGGCGCCAGCTTGGTGCTGACTTGGTGGCCTTTGAGGGCGCTGCCGGCGGCGCGCAGCGCGCTGCCGACCACTTCTTCCAACGCCTGCCATTGCAGGTTGAAGTGCACTTCGCCGCTCTGGATGCGCGCCATGTCGAGCAGGTTGGCCACCATGGTGCTCATGCGCAGCGCTTCGTCGTGCAGGGCGCGCGCGGTGTCCTGCTGGGCTTCGCTCAGCGCCGGACGCGAGCTGGTCAGCGCTTCCGACAGGCCGACCAGTGATGTGAGCGGCGTGCGCAGGTCGTGCGACAGCGCCGCCAGCAGCGAGTTGCGCAGCCGTTCGGTTTCCATGCTGACCAGCGCGCCCTGGGCCACTTCGATGTAGTGCACCCGCTCCAGCGCAATGGCGGCCAGCGCGGCGAAGGTGTCCAGTTGTTGACGCTGCTCTGGGATCAGCATCCAGCGCCGCTGCTGCGGTTCGATCGCCAGCACGCCGCGGGTGCGCATCGGCGCCACCAGCGGCAGGTAGAAGATGCGGCTGGCCGGCAAGGTGTCGGTGCCCAGACCGGCCGGCTCGGCGCGGTCGTAGGCCCATTGGGCGATGCCGGTGTCGAGCGCCGCCAGGTGGGCGCCGCTGTGCCCGTTGCCGGCGATATCGGCTGCCAGGCTGGCGTGCTCCGGCGGCGGCTGGTGCAGCCGGCCGGCGTCGTCCGGCAACAGCAGCGTGGCGCGCGCGCGGAACGCTTGCTGGATCACGCGCCGGGTGGTGTCGTAGATTTGTTCGGTTTGCAGTGCGCCGGACAGTTCGCGGGCGAATTCGTACAGCGCCCGCGCGCGCCGTTCGCGCTGCGCGGCAACGCGGGCTTGGAAGCGCAGGTCGGCCGTCAGGTGGCCGGTGATCAGGCCCACCGCCAACATGACGATGAAGGTGATCAGGTACTGGAAGTCGGTCACGGCCAGCGTGAAGCGCGGCGGCACGAAGAAGAAGTCGAAGCAGGCCACGCTGACGCAGGTGGCCAGCACCGACGGTCCGCGCCCGAAGCGCACCGCCACCAGCACCACCACCAGCAGGAACAGCATGGCGATGTTGGCCAGGTCCAGCCAGGCCAGCAGCGGTGTGGTGATCAGCGCGGTGGCGACGCTGGCCGCCGCCGCCACGCCGTAGCCGATGAGGCGCCGGCGCTGGAGTGCGCCGGCGGTCGCGTCGTCGCCC
>NZ_WWCT01000014.1 GCF_009857605.1 Duganella levis
GGTCAGCCCCGCCGGCGCCGGCGCCGATGCCGCCGAGGCCGCCGACGCCCCGCCGTTGCTGTCGCAGCGCGAGAAGGAAGTGCTGGACTACATCACCAAGGGCTTCACCGTGCACGAAATCGCCGGCCTGATGCAGCTCTCGCACTTCACCGTGCGCACCTTTGTGCGCCGCATTTATAGCAAATTGAAAGTCACCTCCAAGGCCGAGGCGATTTACGAGGCGCGCACCCAGGGTCTGCTGTCCTGATGGCGCGTCCACCGCGCCTGCTGGGCAATCTACTGCTGCTGTTCTCGCTTGCCGTGCTGCTGGCGGCCGCGACCCTCTATCTGGACAACGACAGCGGCCACGGCCCGGCCGCCAGCCTGCACCTGACCCAGGCCGGCTGGCAGGAAACCGTCGCCACCGGCTATACGGCGCCGCCGGCCGAGCTCGACAGCGCCAATCTGCCGCCGGCGTGGCAGCTGGTGGCATTGCCGTTCAGCCCGTCGATTGCGCTGCTGCGCCAGGCCGCAGCCGGCGCGGGCGCCGGCGCCACCGGCCATGTGCCGCCCGGCGTACGCATCAGCTGGCTGAAAGTCGCGGTGGACGGCTTGCCGGTGCAGGCCCGGCTGCTGGCCCTGTACGGCATCCGCGTCAAGACTGACGGCACCATCGCGGTGTATATCAACGGCAAGCTGGCGCACCAGGCGCAAGCGGAGGGACCGGCCTGGAACAGCACCCGCACGCCGCTGTGGTTCACACTGGACCAGCATGCCGGCAGCGCGCCGGTGCGCGAAATCCTGCTGCGGCTGGAACACAGCCCGGCGTCGCAGACGGCGCTGTCGTCCTTGCGGCTGGGACCGGCCAACACACTGCAGTCGGCCTATCATGTGCGGCTGTGGCTGCAACAGCAGTTGCCGGCCATGCTCAGCGCCGCCTTCATGGCGGTCGGCGTTTTTTCCGTGTGCGTCTGGCTGCGGCGGCCGCAGGAGATTGCCTACCTGCTGTTCTTCAACCTGGCCGTCACCGCCTTCCTGCGCGGCCTGCATTTCTATGTCGACCTGCCGGTCGAAAATGACTGGTTCGCGTGGCTGACCGTGAATTCGCTGTTCTGGCTGGTATTGGCGGTGCACTTCTTCCTGTGCCAGCTGCACCAGCGGCCACTGGTCTGGCTGACCCGCGCGCTGGTGGCGGTGACGCTGCTGATCGGCGTGCTGACCTTGCCGGTGCTGGCGGTGCTGCCGAATATGCCGACCGTGACGCCGCTGGTCTACCTGATCGCGCCGGTGATGAGCATGATTACCTGCGTGGCCGGCTGGCGCCATTCGCCGGAAGGCCGGCTGGTGGTCTACGGCCTGTTCGCCTGCACCGCCATGGGCATGTCGGACTGGCTGCTGCAAAACAACATCATCAACGCGGAAGGCTGGTATCTGGGGGCGTATGCGCCGGCCGTGTGCTTCATCACCTTCGGCGTGCTGATGTACCGCCGCTATATCGACGCGATTGCCGAGGTCGAGCGCGTCAACGCCGGCCTGGCGGAACGGCTGAAAGTGCGCGAAGCGGAACTGGAAGCCAGCCACCAGCGCCTGCGCGAGATCGAACTGCGCCAGACCATCAGCGACGAGCGCCAGCGGCTGATGCAGGACATGCACGACGGCCTCGGTTCCTCGCTGATCAGCGCGATCCGCTCGGTCGAGCGCGGCAACATCAGCGACGAACGCGTTTCTCAAATATTGAAAGATTGTCTGGATGACCTCAAGCTGACTATCGATTCGATGGAGCCGGTCGAGGCCGACCTGCTGCTGTTGCTGGCCACCCTGCGCTTCCGCCTGGAACCACGGCTGGAAGGCACCGGCGTCAAGCTGCTGTGGGAAGTGCGCGAACTGCCGACGCTGCCGTGGCTAAATCCTTCGAGCGCGCTGCACATCCTGCGCATTGTTCAGGAAAGCATCGCCAACATCCTGCGCCACACGGGCGCCACCGAAATCCGCGTCGCCACCACCGATGGCGTCGACGGCGTGCAGGTGCACATCTCCGACAACGGCAGCGGCTTCGACGTGGCGCAAGCGCTGGGCCAGCCCGGCGGCCGCGGCCTGCAAAACCAGCGCCGCCGCGCCGCCTCGGTGGACGGCAAGGTCAGCTGGCAATCCAACGACACCGGCACCCTGTTCACCCTGTGGCTGCCACTGGCGCGCAAAGCCTAGCCCCACGAGGATATATACAGGGGGTAGCCAGTCCACAGCCCTGTGGCAAACCTTCTATTTTCGCCCCTATTTTTCACTATTTTCATTTGCATTGAACTATTCCACCAACTGCCGATCTAAATAGAGGAAAACAGAGAAAAATAGAAAGACAAATAGAATGAAATCCACAGTGAGTCTGCAGGTAGACACCGATACCCTGCTCCGCCTGGATGGACCTCTACATCAAACGTCCTGAAGACAAGCAGTTCAAGAACGCTGGCCGGCTGCGTCAGACACCACCATCACCGCGTTGCTCGCCGCCTTGCAACAGAAACTGCAAGCACCGCCGGTGCCAGCGGAACCGCCGCCCCGGCCGCGCAACACCACGCCGGGCGAAGGCTGGACCTTGCCCGAGCGGCGCAAATTCCGCTTCCGTATCGAAGACGTCGCGTTTGAATAAAAAAAAGCCCGCTACGAGAGCGGGCTAAATCTATTTCCTTGGAGGAGAATAGAGGAGACAGGTGCAATCATGCCTGCCGCCGAACTATTTATCCAATTTATATTACTGATGCCAGAGATTCACACAACGCATAATGCTCAGAACTTCACATCCAGCTTGACGCTGAAGTAGCGGAACACATCACGCGGCGGCACCCAGCTGCTGGCCGACACCTGCGGCGACGTCGCAGTCGCACCGGCACGGAACGACGACGGACCGCTGGCGTTCGCATTCGGAATATAGAAGCGATCGAACAGATTGTTGACGCGGAAGCTGATCTTGTACTTGTCCTGCGGATCGCGCACGCCGAAGCCCACATCGGTAATGCTGTATGGATCGTTGACCGAGTTCGGATCGTTGTTGATATTGGTGTAATACTTACTCTGATAGCGCACATTGGCGTTGACAAAGGCCCGCAGCGGCATCGTCGGCACATTGAACTCATAGGTGGCGCCGATATTCAGCTTGATCTTCGGCGTGCCCGGGAAGTTGGAATTATTCAGATTCTGCACGCCGGTGGTCGAACCTGGCGAAATCGGGAAGCAAGCGCTGTTCTGGCCGGCGATCGAACCGTTGGCCGCCAGCTTGGTGCCGCCCACCGCCACATTGGTCGAATCGCTGTAGCACGGACCATTGGCCCACTTCTCGATGGTCGGCAGCGTGAACGCCAGCGCCGCATTCACATTCAGATCCTTGGCCGCCAGCGCGTTCACATCCAGTTCAAAGCCATGGGTGGCGATGTTGGGAATCGAATTGAGCTGGCTGTAAATGGTCGGATCGTTCGGCAGCACGTAGGTCACGTTCTGCTGGTAATTGAAGAAATCCGACTTGAAATACGTGGCCGCAATCGACATGCGGTTGTTGAACAGATTGGCCTTGGTGCCCAGCTCGAAGCTCTGGCTGGTTTCCGGCCGAATCGGGAACGCCGCCGACGCCTTCAGGCCCGAGGTCACGTCATACGCCTCGCCCTTGTAGCCGGTCGATACCTGCGAATACACCATCCATTCCGGCGTCACCTGCTTCTGCAGGCTGACCTTGCCGGTGGTGGCGCGGTCGTTGTTGCCGGTGCTCTGGAACTGGTCGACGCCCACCGGACCCGGCTTGAATGAAGCCTCGGTCAGTTGGTCGGTGTAATAGTTGCGCTTGTAGTGGTAGCCGGAAATTTCTTCGTTGACGCGCAGGCCGCCGGTCAGCGTCCAGGTCGGCATGAACTCCCACGACGCCTGGCCAAACACCGCCTTGTTGGTGTTGTAGATGTCGGTGTAGTAGTTGGTCGGGCTGGACGTCGAGGTGGCGCTGCACACGGCCGGCGCCACGCAGTAGCCGCGAATGAAGTGGCGGTAGATCTCGTTATGCGCCAGCCACAGGCCGGCCACGTACTTGACGCTGCCCGAATCCGGCGACACATAGCGCAACTCCTGCGTCTTCGAGCGGATGTCGTAGGTGCCGAACTGGTTGTTGCCCACAGTAGGAATGGTCGAACCGGCGACGGCGATGGTCGGCACGTCGGTAAAGTCCTGGTCGCGGAAGTCGTTGGCCAGGTATTTGCTCCACGACGAGATCGACATCAGCTGCGCATCGTTCGGCAGCGTCCACGACACTTTCAGGCCGACGCCGCGGTCGCTGGAAATCAGCCCGGTCGGGAAATCACGGCGCACATTGCGGTTGTTCGGATCATTGACGTTGATGCCAGCCAACACCGAAGTGGCCGGCAGCAGCGGATTGCCGTTCAGGTACACGCCGTTCAGGCCGATCGGCGTGGTCACCACATTGCCGAGCGCCGTCGAACCGGTGCGCAGGTTGAAGCCGTTGACGGCGGTCACGCCGCGCGAATTGTCCTGGAAGTTATAGCGCGGCGACAAATCCACCTGCAGCGTGTCGGTCGGATTCCATTGCAGCTTGGCCATGAAGGTCTTGCCGCCCGAACCGTTGACGTCCTTGCCGTCGGTCAGGTTGTGGAAGGTGCCCGGCAGGCGGCTCTTGCCGGCGTACAGGCGCAGCGCGAAGTGCTCGTCCAGCTGGCCGCCGGCCGAGGCGTTGACGCGCCATTCGTTGTCATTGGTCAGGTAGGTGCTGGCGCGGTACACCATCGGGCCGGAAATCGGCTTGGTGACGATGTTGACGGCGCCGGCCACGGCCGACTTGCCGAACAGCGTGCTCTGCGGGCCTTTCAGCACCTCGATGCGCGACACGTCGGCCAGATCCTTGAAGGCCTGGAACTGGGTGGCGATCGGGATGTCATCGATGATCACCGCCACGTCCGACTCGACGCCGATGCCGACCGAGACGGTGCCGATGCCGCGCATGAAGATGGCGTTGTTGGCGGCGGTGGTGCCCGAGTTCAAGGTCAGCGACGGCATCATCGCCACCACATCTTCGATTTCGCGGATATTGGTGCGCTGGATTTCCTGCTCGCTCATCACCGAAATCGCCATTGGAACGCTTTCCAATTTTTCGACGCGTTTATTTGCGGTAACTACTACAGTCTCCAGCGTGCCGGGTTTGCTAGTCGATTCTTCTTGTTGCGCGTGGGCGCTCATCGACAGCAAGGCCAGCGCAAGGGCCGACGCCATCGGCGTCAGAAGGATAGGTTTTTTCATCGTCGTCTCCAGCTTTTTGTTTTAGTTAATCGTTTAACTTGCCTGATGTCAAAGATTAAAGCAGGCTTCTACAGATGTCAACACGAAGTCAACACCTGTGAGAAAGCCGCGCAACAGTTTTGCGGAAAACGATTACCTTGACACTATAGTCATTACTTGTAACGTGCTAGTTCCATCTTGCCGATCTGCGCCCGGTGCACCTCGTCCGGACCGTCAGCCAGCCGCAGCGAGCGGGCGCTGGCGTAAGCATGGGCCAGGAAGGGATCGGCCATGCCGCCGCCGCCCTGCACCTGGATTGCCCAGTCGATCACCTGGCAGGCCATAGCCGGCGCCGCCACCTTGATCATGGCAATTTCCTTGGCGGCCACCTTGTTGCCGACCGTATCCATCATATAGGCCGCATTCAGCACCAGCAGCCGCGCCTGGTCGATCAGAATGCGCGACTCGGCGATGCGCTCCAGCGTCACGCCCTGCTGCGCCACCGGCTTGCCGAACGCCACCCGCGCCAGACTGCGCTGGCACATCTGCTGCAAGGCCCGCTCGGCCAGCCCGATCAGGCGCATGCAATGGTGAATCCTGCCCGGTCCCAGCCGGCCCTGCGCAATCTCGAAGCCCCTGCCCTCACCCAGCAGCAGATTGCCGGCCGGCACGCGGACATTGTCAAACACCACTTCCGCATGGCCGTGCGGCGCATCGTCAAAGCCGAACACCGGCAGATGGCGCAGGATGGTCAGGCCCGGTGCATCGCGCGGCACCAAAATCATCGACTGCTGCTTGTGCCGGTTTTCATTATGCGGATCGCTCTTGCCCATGAAGATGAACACCGCGCAGCGCGGATCGTTGGCGCCGGACGACCACCACTTGCGGCCGTTGATCACATACTCGTCGCCATCGCGCACGATCGAGCTTTCGATATTAGTCGCGTCCGACGACGCCACCGCCGGCTCGGTCATGCCGAAGCACGAGCGGATGCGGCCATCCAGCAGCGGCGCCAGCCATTGCTGCTGTTGTTCCGACGTGCCATAGCGCGCCAGCACTTCCATATTGCCGGTATCCGGCGCCGCGCAGTTGAACACCTCCGGCGCCCAATGCACGCGGCCCATGATTTCGCACAGCGGCGCGTATTCCAGATTGGTGAGCCCGGCGCCATGCTCGGAGTCCGGCAGGAACAGATTCCACAGGCCCGCCGCGCGCGCCTTCAGCTTCAGCTCTTCCATGATCCTGGTCGCCACCCAGGCGTTGCCGGCGGCGCGGTTGGCGTCCACCTCGGCGTGGAACACCGCCTCATTCGGATAAATATGTTCATCCATGAAAGCGCGCAGACGCGCTTGCAGTTGCCGTACTTTCGGGCTGTAATCGAAATCCATGAAGTCTCCTTGTCATTATTATCGGTAGGTAACCGCGCCGGGCTGGCCCAGCCATTCCAGATGCGCGTAATTATTCAGATAGCTCAGCGTGAACTGGCCGGGCCGCTGCATCAGCTTGGTGACGGCGCAATTGGCCAGCGTCCAGTTCAGCTCCATCACCTGGAAATCCTGCAAGCCCAGCAGATGCTGCATCAGCGCCGCAATCACGCCGCCAGAGGTGAACACCATCGTGGTCTGTTGGCGGCTGTCGGTATCGAGCCGCTCCAGCGCGCGCACGCAGCGGCGGCGGAAATCCGGCCAGGTCTCGGCATAGTCGCCGTCATGCCAGCCGCCCATCCAGCGCTGCATGGCGGCGCGGAACAAATGCTCCAGCGCGCGCGGCGGATCGACATGGCTGGCCAGCAGCGCCTTGAACGCCGCCGCATCGGCAAACTCCGGGCAGTGGCGCAGCAGCACCTCCTGATGATCGAACTCGGCGAAATCCGCATCGGTGGCCCACTCCGTCTCCAGCAACTGCTTGCGCGGCACCATGGACAGACAGGTATCGGCCGTCTGCCGATGCCGCACCATGCCGCCGGTAATCACCTTGCTGAAGGTCTGGCGGGTATTCGCATACCACTGCCCCAACAGGCGCGCCTGCTCAAAGCCCAGCTCCGACAATTGATCATAATTGGCCTTGCCGAACGAGGCCTGCCCGTGACGCACCAGAAAAATTTGTCCCATCTCGCCTCCTCCGTCAGACCTGTAGCTTACCGGGCGGCCTATAATTCATCAAATGAATAGAATTAATTGAATTGGATAAATTCCATGCATCTATCAAAAGTCGATCTGAACCTGTTCATCGTGCTGGAAGCGATCTATGCGGAAGGCAGCATCACCCGCGCCAGCCTCAAAATGAACCTGACGCAACCGGCCATCAGCCACGCGCTGAACCGCCTGCGCCAGCTGTTCGACGACCCGCTGTTCGAGCGCCAGGGCCACGTGATGACGCCGACGCCGCTGACCCGCTCCATCATCGACCAGGTGCGGCGCGCGTTGCGCGGCTTTGAAGTCACGCTGAGCGGCGCCGCCCACTTCGATCCCGCCAGCAGCGAACGCAGCTTCTCGCTGGCGGTGCGCGACGTGCTGGAAGCCAGCGTGCTGCCGGGCCTGATGGCGGGCATCTCGGCGGCCGCGCCGTCGGCCACGCTGAACACCCTGCAAGTGAGCCGGCGCGAACTGGAAAGCGAACTGGCGGCCGGCACGCTGGACGCCGCCATCGACGTGCTGCTGCCGCTGCCGAACGAAGTGCGGCGCACGCAGCTGGCCGGCGACCAGACCGTGGTGCTGGTGCGGCGCGGCCACCCGCTGGTCAAGCGCCGCGCGCTGACGCTGGACACCTATCTGGAAATGGAACACATCCAGACCAGCTCGCGCCGGCGCGGGCCGGGACTGGAAGATGTGGAACTGAGCCGGCAAGGCCTGCAACGCAAGATCCGGCTGCGCTGCCAGCACTACTTCGCCGCCTGCCGCGTGGTCAGCCAGACCGATCTGGCGCTGACCATGCCCGACCGCCTGGCACGCATCGTCAACCAGCAATTCACCAACCAGATCCTGCCGCTGCCGCTGACCATGCCGTCGCTGGACGTCTATCTGTACTGGCACGCCAACGTCGACAACGACCCCGCCAACACCTGGCTTCGCGCCCAAATCACCGCCGCCATGCAGGCCGCCGGATAAACGCCACCGCCAGCGCCGCCAGCAAGGCAATCGCGCCCGACACGTAGCCGATATTGCCCGCGCCCCAGGCGGAAATACTGCCGCCGCCAATCAGCGCGCCGAGCGCGATACCGCCGTTGGCCGCCGACACATTGATGGTGCCGGCCAGCGCCTGCGCCTGCGTCGCCGCCTGCATCACGCGGATCTGGCACACCGGATACAGCGCCGTATTGGCGATGCCCCACACCGCCAGCGCCAGCACAAACCACGCGCCGCCACCGGCCAGCGCCATGCTCGCCACCATGCCAACCGCCAGCACCGCGCAGAACACCGCCGTCGTCGCCAGCGGCCGACGGCCAGCCCACAAGCCACCCAGCCAGTTGCCCAGCAGTCCCACCGCGCCAAATCCCATCAGCCACCAGCCGACCTGCGCCGGCGCCACGCCGACCGATTTCTCCAGCATCTCGGCCAGATAGGTATAGCCGGTGAACATCGCCGTAAACACCAGCACCGACAAGGCGACGTTGGCCAGGAAGAACGGGCTTTTCAATATCTGCAACTGATCCGCCATGCGTACCGGATGGCGCGCGCGCACCGTCGGCATGCACGCAGCCAGCAGCACCGCAATCAGCAGCGACAGCGCCGCCAGCAGGCCGAACGCGCCGCGCCAGCCAATCGCATCCGACGCCAGCGTGCCCAGCGGAATGCCGAACAACATGGCGCCGGAAATCCCCAGATACACGCGCGACACGGCGCGCCCGCCCTGCCCCGGCGCGGCGATCTGCGCCGCCGTCTCGCTGGCCGTGCCCCAGAACACCGGCAACGCCAGCGCCGGCAACAGCCGCGCGACCGCCAGCACCCAGCCATTCGGCGCCAGCGCCGCCAACGCATTCGACGCCGCGAACAACAGCAGAATCGCAATGAACAAGCGCTTGCGTTCCACATTGGCCAGCCACGCCGTCAGAAACGGCCCGCACAGCATCACCACCACCGCGAACAGCGTCACCAGCTGCCCCGCCGTCGCCACCGCGATGCGCAGATCGCGCGCCAAAGCCGGCAGCAAGCCGACAATCAAAAACTCAGTGGTCACAATCACAAACGCGGCGACCGCCAGAAGAACAGAAGTAAACATGGAGCTTGACCCGGTAAAAAACAGCCGCCATCATAGCCAGGACAAAAATTCCCATGTTGGATGATTATCCCAGCCCTTTATAGAAATAAATTCCATGAGCGCCACGGAACGCCTGAAAGGCCTTGAAACCTTCGTCGCCGTTGCCGACGCCGGCAGCTTCACCGCCGCCGCCGCCCGGCTGCATCTCACCAACTCGGCGGTCGGCAAAGCCATCGCCAGGCTGGAAGAGCGGCTGCACAAGCAGCTGTTCGACCGCAGCGCGCGCCAGCTGACGCTGACCGATGCCGGCGCCACCTTCTACGCCTCGTGCGTGCGCATGCTGGACGAACTGGCGGTGGCTGAACGCGCCTTATCGGATGAAGACACCCTGCCCGGCGGCCGCCTGCGCATCGACCTGCCGGCCACCTTCGGCCGCATGAAAGTGTTGGCGCCGCTGCTGGAGTTCGCCGCCCACTATCCGCACATCACACCGCACATCTCGTTCACCGACCGCTTTGTCGACGTCATCGAAGACGGCATGGACCTGGTAGTGCGGATCGGCGGCGACGACGCCTGGCCGGCGGCAGTGGGCTACCGCCACTTGGGCAACGAAGAACTGATCTTCTGCGCCGCGCCCGCCTTCATCGCCCGCCACGGCGCACCGCAACGCGCAGCCGACCTGCCGGCATACGACGCCATCCTGTACGGCCGCGCCGACGGCAGCACGCAACCGTGGCGCATCCAGGAAGGCGCCGCCCCACTGGCGCGCCAGCACATCAACGGCCGCATGGTGTTCGGCCAGGCCGAATCGCAGGTGGCCGCCGTGGTCGCCGGACTGGGTCTGGCGCAGTTCCCCACCTGGCTGGTGGAACAGCAAATCCGCGACGGCAGCCTGGTCAACATCCTGCCGCAGCTGACCACCCAGGGCCTGCCGCTGCACCTGCTGTGGCAGCGCAGCCGCGAACACACGCCGAAAGTCCAGGCACTGCGCGCACACTTCGAAGCGACGCTGTGCATCAATCCTCAGGCCTGAATGGCCGCCGTCGCCGGTAGCGTCCAAGCTGTTTAGCTGGAAAACGCCGGCTGGGTTATCACACTCTCGCGCTGCTTCATCCGTTCGTACCAGGCCAGCAAGGCCCGGCATTCAGCGGGAATCTCCAGCTTGACAATGGCAGCGAACACCAGGCCGCCGATCACGGTAATGTCGGCCATCGAGAACTCCGCGCCCGCGATGAACGGTTGGCGCTGAAGCACCGTGTCGAAGTAATGCATGCCACGGATCGCCTTGTCACGCTGACGGAATCCCCATTCCTGATTCTGGTACAGCTCCACCGACGGCCCCAGTCCTGGTGTGCCATGGTGAAAATACACGCTGATCGCGTCCAGCAATTCGATTTCGGCGCGCTTGCTCATCATGTGAATGATCCCCTGCTGCAGCGGCGTCGCGCCGGTAAGGCTGGGAGCGCCATTAAGCGTATCGAGATATTGCGTAATCGCGGTGCATTCGGCAATCAGCGTACCGTCGTGAAGTTCCAGCACGGGCAGCGTTCCCGAGTAGTTTTTTTGCGCGACAAACTCGGGCGTCTTGTGCTCACCCTTGTATAAATCGACCATCTTGAACTGGATTTGCGCTTGCAGCTTCTTTTCTGCAATGGCAATCCGTACGCGCGTCGGATAGGGGCCGACCGGAAAATCGTACACCGTCATGGAAGTCATGATCACTCCTGAATAAAAATTGATTGAAAGTCGCTTTGAATTGCCTACCTAACGTTTGGTAGGTTAACGATAGTGCGTTATACTGCACGATGTCAACACTTTTTATCGGCTGGAGTGACAGTGAAGATTGAAGCGGAAACAAATTCGAGGGAAAAGATCCTGATGGAAGCTACCAGGATGGCCCAGGCGCATGGCTATAACGGCCTGAACATTCGTGATCTGGCCAGCGCAGTCGGCATCAAGGCGGCCAGCGTGTACCATCATTTCGCCAGCAAGGCCGATCTGGGAGCGGCAGTCGCCAAGCGCTACTGGGAAGACTCGGAAGCCACGCTGCAGGCGCTGCTCGAAGAGTTGGGCGACCCGCTGGCATGCCTGCGCCGATATCCGGACACTTTTCGCAAAGCCCTCGACCGCGACAATCGCATCTGCCTGTGCAGTTTCATGGCGGCGGAAACAGACGATCTTCCCGACCCAATCAAGCTCGAAGTACGCAAATTCGCCGAGGTGAATATTGCCTGGTTGAAACAAGTGCTGATCGCCGCGGACAGCGTCCCGAGCGATCAATCCGATATCCGCGCCCAAGCCATTTTTGCCGCTGTCGCAGGCGCTCAGCTGATCGCCCGCAGCCGGTGTGACATCACAGTCTATGATCAACTGATCGCAGGTTATGTATCGGCTGGCTTGATACCGTCCTAGCAGCGACCTTCAACAGCCAGATCTTTCTCCGGCGGCCAGCGCCCGCACCGCCTTGGCGATGTCGCTGCCGATGCGGACTACGGCGCGGCGGTGGCCGGCCACCAGCGCGTCATAACCGGCGCCTACCGTCTCCTGCGCCACGCTGCGGCAAGTCAGCACCTGCGTGCTGCCCACCTGCCGCACGCTCCACACCGCGTCGATCAGCGCATACCGCCCCGGCGCCGACTCAAAGCGCTGCACATTGGTGCTGATGCGGTACACCGTCGCCTGCTCCGGCACCGGCGTGCGGAACGCATCGATCGTCCCCAGTTCGCCCGACACCGCCAGCGACAAGGCCTGGCCAATCTCCGCCGCCGGCGGCGCCGCCCAGCGCTCCTGCTCCAGCAGGTCCATGCGCCCCTCGCCAGTGGTCACCAGCAGCTGGTTGCGCGTCACCTGCTTCGGCACCGTCACCGCCGGCATCTCGATGTAATACGACGCGCGCGCCGCCGGCGCTGGTGCCACGCCCAGCCCATTACTCAAACTGTAGAAATGCTCCGGCGGCGAACTCGCGCAGCCGCCCAGCACCAGCACCGCCGCAAGGCCAAATGCACGCATCATTTCTGATCTCCTTTTTTATCGACCTTACCGCGTATCAGCGCTTCCGGATGCCGCTCCAGATAATCGGCCAGCGCATCGAGCGACTGCATCGTCTGCGTCACCTGCTGCAACGCCTCGCGCAAGTCCGACTGCGCCGGCGAATCCTTCTGCAGCAACTCGTCGGCCTGGTGGAACGTCTTGCGCGCCGCCGCCAGCGTGTCCTTCAACTCCGGCACCACCTGCGCATCCAGACGCTTCATCAGCACATCGGCGCTCTTCAGCGTATCGCGCAGGTTCTTGCCGATCTCCTCGAACGGCACCTTATCCAGCTTGCGCGCGATGCTGGAAATCTGCGTCTGCAATTCATCCAGGCTGTTAGGCACGGTCGGCAGCTCCACCACCTCCTGTGACGTATCGATCTTGGCCGGCGCCGCATTGGGGAAGAAGTCCAGCGCCACATACAACTGGCCGGTCAGCAGATTCCCGGTGCGCAGCTGGCCGCGCAGCCCGCGCGCCACCATCCGCTCCAGCACCTGCGTGCCAGCCGAACGGTCCTCGTTGGTGCCGACCGTCTGGGCAAAGCTGCGGCCCAGCCGCGCCGGATACATATCCACCGTCACCGGCATGCGGAAGTTCTTCTTCACCGGATCGAACTCCACGCCCACCGAACGCACCTCGCCCAGCACAATGCCGCGGAAGTCCACCGAGGCGCCGGCCGACAGGCCGCGCAGCGACTGGTCGAAATACAGCACCGTGGTCACCGCCACGCCATCCGGCTCGCGCAGCGCGCTGCCCTGGTCGGCCGCCAGCGCAAAGTCGCTGCCAGCAGGCGCCGGCGCGGACGGTTTCTGCCCGCTGACCGACTCGAACGCAATGCCGCCCACCAGCAGCGCCGCCAGCGACTGCGTGTTGACCTTGAAGCCCGACGAATCGAGCCGCACATCGACCCCGCTGGCATGCCACCAGCGCGAATTCTTGCCCACATACTGATCGTACGGCGCGGCGATAAACACAGACATCTTGACGCCGCGTCCCTTCTCATCGAGATCGAAGCCGGTCACCTGCCCGACCTGGATGCGGCGATAGAAAATCGGCGAACCGACATCGATGGAACCCAGCGACTCGCCATGCAGCACGAACGACGTGCCCTTCTCGTCGCGCGTCACCTGCGGCGGCTTCTCCAGCCCCGTGAACTCGTGCGTGGTCTCTTCCGACTTGCCGGCATCGACGCCGATATAAGAACCGGACAACAGCGTATTCAAGCCGGTCACGCCGCTGGCGCCGATGCGCGGCTTGACCACCCAGAAGCGCGTATCGTTGGCCGTAAAGCGCTTGGCCTCCTTGCTCATGTCAATGGTCACCAGCACCTTGGACAAATCGCGCGCCAGCGTAATCGTCTTCACCAGGCCGATGTCCACGTCCTTGTATTTGACCTTGGTCTTGCCCGGCTCCAGCCCGTCGGCGCTGCGGAAGCTCACCGTCACTGTCGGTCCCTGTTCCAGCACCGTGCGCACCACCAGCGTCAGGCCGATCAGCGCCGCCAGCAATGGAATCAGCCACACCAGCGACGGCAGCCAGCGGCTAGGCTTCTCCACTTCCGGCTCGGGCAACGGCGGCTGGCCGTTATCGTTATCAGACATGCTTCTCTCCGTGTGTATCGATAGGATCCCAGATCAGGCGGGGATCGAACTGCATGGACGCGATCATGGTCAGCACCACCACCGCGCAAAACGCCAGCGCGCCGGGACCGGCCGTGATCACCGCCAGCGACTGGAAGCGCACCAGCGCCACCGTCAGCGTAATGACGAAAATATCCAGCATCGACCAGCGCCCCACAAACTCCACGATGCGATACAACATCGTGCGCTGCAACGGCTGCCAGCGCGAGCGCCGCTGCGTCGTCCACGCCAGCAGCGCCAGCGCCGCCAGCTTCAGCACCGGCACCACAATGCTGGCGACGAAAATAATCGCCGCCAGCGCTGGCGAACCGCTGGTCCAGAAGTAGACCACGCCGCTGATGATGGTGTCGTCCTCCTTGCCGAACAGCGAATGGGTGTACATCACCGGCAGCAAATTGGCGGGAATGTACAGGATCGCCGCCGCCAGCAAAAACGCCCAGGTGCGGCCGACGCTGTCCGGATGACGGCGATGCAGCCGCGCGCCGCAACGCGCACAATACTGGTGCCGCACTGTGTACTTCAGCGACTCCACCAGTCCGCAGGCGTGGCAGGCCAGCAGCGGCGCACCCTTGATAAGCGCGGCGTAATGAAACGTCTTCTGCGCTGCGCGGCGCGGTCCCGGCAAATGCTCGCCAATATTCCACAAAATTTTCGGATCGAACGACACCACGATGGCCAGCATCAGCGTCAGCGCGCCGAAGGCGAATACCCCCGGCTGCACAATCACCTCGGCCAGGCTGGTCATCTTGACGATGGTGATCAGGATGCCGATCATCAGCACCTCGGTCATGCCCCAGCGCCGCGCCATGCCCACCGCGCGCAGCAGATGATCGAAACCGGGCGGCCGCCGGCCCTTGCGCAAGGACAGCGTCACATACAGCAAAGAGCCCAGTTCCACCGCCGGCAGCACCATCGTAAACAGGAACACCACGCTGGCCACCACCTCCATATGCTCGGTCCACAGCACGCGGATCGCGCCCAGCAGCGTGGCGCTGGTGCTGTAGCCGCCGACATCGAGTTGAACGATCGGGAAGAACTGCGCGATCAGGAACGTAAACACCGCGCCCATGGTGATGGCCGCCATGCGGCTGGCATCCGAGTAAATGCCGCGATACAGGACCGAGCGGCAACGCACGCAGCGCGCCTTCTCGCGCGGGCGTACCGGGCGGCGCATATGCAGCACGCCGCAATCGTGGCAACTGATTAAATCGTATCGGTGCACAGGTTAGCTGCTCAGTCAATAATGCTCATATCATACGGCAAAGCCGGATCAGCTATGATAGCCTGCCAAGCCAATAAAAATAACGGATACCGCCCATGCCCCGCCGTTGGTCCGCACTCCTGGCCACCACGCTAGTCGCCAGCGCCGCCGCGCAAGGCCCGGACACGCTCATCTTCGGCACCACGCATGAAACTGACGCCATCGTCTTCCGTTATGCCAGCGACTACCTGCAACGCCTGTGCGCCGACATCCGCCAGCGCTGCGTGCTACAAAGCCTGCCAGGCCGGCGCAGCGAAGCCATGCTGTCTGACGGCAGCCTGGCCGGGGAAATGGGACGCGTCAAGGATTATGGCCGCAAGCATCCACAGTACCTGCGCATTGATGAACCGTTTGTGCAGACACACACATATGTCTTCACGCCGCGCGGCCAGCCGGCTATCGACAGTTGGGAAGAACTGGCCGCCACCGCGCACAGCGTCAGTTACAAGCGCGGCATCTACACCTACCAGACCAAATTGGAAGCACTGCAACCGCGCGTGCGGCCGCACGACGTGCAAAACGTGCCGGCCTGCCTGGAAATGGTAATCAAGGGTCGCGACCAGGCCTGCGTTTACGACGACGGCAGCCTGAGTGCCGCCTCGCGCGCCATGCTGTCGCAGGGCCGCACCGGCAAGCCGCTGGAAGAACTGGGACTTTACATCTACGTCGGCGCCGACCAGCGCGCGCTGGCCGACAGCATCAACGCCGCCGCCCGCCGCCTGCAAGCGCAGGGTGTGAAGGAAGAACTGCGGCGCAAATATTTCGTCAGGTAGCGGCCAGGAAATCGAACAGCGTGGCGGCGACCACCTTGGTGGCCTTGCGCAGGTCTTCCAGATTGAGGCGCTCATCGGCCTTCTTGGCGTTGGATTCAGGGACGGTGCGCGGACCGGCGCCGTATAGCACGGCGGGGATGCCATGTTCGCCGTACAGGCGCGCGTCCGCATATAGCGGCGTGCCTTGCGCCGGGATTTTCTCGCCGATGAAGGTCTCGGCGTTTTGCTGGATGCTGGCCACCAGCTTCTCCGTGCCCGACAACTCGCGCAGCGCGTGCGACAGCAGCAGGCGCTTGATTTCCAGCGTGATGCCGGGCACACCTTGCACCGCGTTCTCGATCAGTGCGCGCACTTGCGCTTCCACCGCCACCGGATCTTCTTCCGGAATCATGCGGCGGTCCATCTTCAGCACCACTTTGCCCGGCACCACGTTGGTGTTGGTGCCGCCGTCGATGCGGCCCACCAGCATGGTCGGCGAATCGATGCCGGCGATCTTCGACTTGATCTTCTTCAGCTCCGGCAGCTGGTCGTAGATCGCATTCAGGATGCGCGTCGCCGCCTGCAAGGCATCGTGCCCGGTCTCCGGCATCGCGCCGTGACCTGACTTGCCGTGCACCGTCACCTCCAGCTGCAAGCAGGCGTTGTGCGCGGTGACGATGTTGTAGCTGAAGCCTGCCGCGATCACATAATCCGGCTTGGTCAGTTTCTGCTCCAGCAGCCAGCCTGGCCCCAGCAGGCCGCCGAATTCCTCGTCATAGGTGAAGTGCAGTTCCAGCCCGCCCTTCAGCGGCACGCCCAATGCCTCCAGCGCGCGCACCGCAAAGATATAGGTCGCAAAATCGCACTTGGACACCGCCGCCGCGCGGCCGTAGATAAAGCCATCTGCCACCACGCCGCCATACGGCGGATAAGTCCAGTTATCACCCGGCGGCACCACGTCGCCGTGCGCATTCAGCGCTACGGTCGGCCCGCCCGCCGCATAAGGACGGCGCACGATCAGATTGGTGATGCTCTGCATGCCGTAATCATGCACCGCCTGTTCCGGCACCGCGTGCTTCTCGGCCGTCCAGCCATAGGCCTTGACCAGATCCGCCACCATCTCCGCATGCGGCGCGTTGTTACCGGGCGGCGTGTCGGTCGGTACCCGCAGCAGTTGTTGCAGCACGCCGACTTCCTCGTCAAAGTGGGCGTCGATCCATTCGGCCAGTTTTTGCTTGTTCATTGCTTGTTCTTTCATTTGGCGCCGGCCTCGTACCAGGCCGCGATCTGCGTCCGTTCCGCATCCGTCATATTGGTCAGGTTAGCCAGCGGCATCGCCTTGGTCTGCACGACCTGCTTGTAAATTTTTTCCGCGTTCTGATGAATCTCGGCGGCGTTATCAAACGCCACGCCCAGCGGCGCGGCCGCAAAGCCGGCCTGCGTTGGATGCGCCGAATGGCACGCCACGCAACGCTGCGCCACCACTGCCTGCACCGTGGCGAAAGCCGCCGCCGGATCAGCCGCCGGCGCCACCGCCGCCGGTTTGGACGGCGCAATCGCCACCGCCACGCCGGCCAGCAGCAGCACGCCGATCGCCGGATAACGCCACTCCACGCGGCCCTTGTGACGCAGGTTGAAGAAGTGGCGAATGAACACGCCGGCCGCCATGATAAACGCCAGTACCAGCCACGCGCGGTCGTTCCGGTAGGTCATCGCATAGTGGTTGCTGATCATGATGAACAGCACCGGCAGCGTGAAGTAGTTATTGTGCACGCTGCGCTGCTTGGCCTTCTGCCCATGGATCGGGTCTGGCGTGCGGCCGGCCGACATCGCGTCGACCATCTTACGCTGGCCCGGAATAATCAGCATCAGCACATTACCAACCATGATGGTGCCGATTAGCGCACCGATGTGAATATAGGCCGCGCGTCCGCTCAGCACATGCGTCAGGCCATACGCCGTGGCGACGATCAGCACGAAGATCACCACGCCGAACCACAAGTCACGCTTGCCCAGCGGGGAGCGGCACAGCAGGTCATACACCGTCCAGCCAACCACCAGGGTGCCGATGCCGATGCCGACCGCCTGCCAGCTGCTGATGTCAGCCACCGACTTATCGATCATCATCGCCTGCGCGTTGAAGTAGTAGGCGATGGTCAGCAACGCAATGCCGGAGAGCCAGGTGGAATACGCCTCCCATTTAAACCAGTGCAGTTCCTTCGGCAGCTCGGCCGGCGCCACCAGATATTTTTGCGGGTTGTAGAAGCCACCGCCGTGCACCGCCCACAACTCGCCCGACACGCCCTTCTTCGCCAGATCCGATCCCGGCGCCGGCGGCCGGATCGAATTGTCCAGCCAAACAAAGTAGAACGACGCGCCTATCCAGGCGATGCCGGTGATGATGTGCAGCCAGCGCACCAGCAGGTTCGCCCACTCGAGGCCATAAGGGATCAGATATTCCATGTATTTTTAAAGGTAAAAATGTGGCTAATTTACAGAAGATAAACGGATTTGATTCCGGCTACATGAACATTAGAGTATATTGAACATATCCATTCCCGTATAAACGAAACAAACTCATGTCCGCTTTGCCGCAACACCTGGACCTTCACCTGATCCGCATCCTCTACCTGCTACTGGTCGAGAAAAACGTCTCCCGCGTCGCCCTCAAACTGAATCAACCGCAGCCCTCCATCTCCGCGTCCTTGCGCAAACTGCGCGAGCTGACCGGCGATCCCCTTTTGGTGCGCGGCGCGCGCGGCATGGTGCCGACCCAGCATGGTGAAAGCCTGCTTGCACCAGCAAAGCGCATTCTCGATGAAACCGAGAACCTGTTCCTCAAGAAGGCACCTTTCGTGCCACAGGAAGAAGCGCGCACCTTCCACGTGGCCGCGCCGGACTACCTGGACAGCCAGTTCCTGCCCAACCTGGTGGCGCTGCTGCGGCGCGGATCGCCCAACAGCCGCATCAAGATCCACAGCCTGGGCGCCGGCTCCGACTATGTGCGCCTGCTGTCGGACGGCGACATGGACCTGGTCATCGCCAACTGGGACGAGCCGCCCGAACACCTGCATATGTCCAAGCTGTTCGAAGATCCGATCATCTGCGTGATGCGCGCCGACTGCCCGTACGCGCTGCGCACGCCGGCCGACAAGATGTCGATGGACGACTACCTCACGCTGCCGCATGTGGCGCCGACCCAGATCCTGCCCGGCTACGTCGGCGTCATCGACGACTACCTGGAGCGCCAGGGCCTGCAACGCAACGTGGTAGTGGAATCGGCCTACTTCGGCCTGATCCCCAACATGCTGGCGCAGACCGATTTGGTACTAACGACCGGCAGCCAGTTCGTGCGCCACTATGAAAAGCAGATGCCGCTGAAGACCTACAGCGTGCCGGTGCAGTTCCCGCCGATGCGCTTCTATCAGCTGTGGCACGAGCGCGTCCACCAGGCGCCGGAACACAAATGGCTGCGCGAGCAGGTTGGCGCGGCCGCCAAGGCGCTGACGCAGAAGTAAGCGCAGTCATATAAACCGTACCGCATACCGCATATATCGCAGCGGTACTGGCGCGTTATGATGGAGCCATGATGACCACACTCCCAGACCTGAACAGCTGCGACAGCGCCACCTTCGTCGAACGCCTGCGCGGCATCTACGAGCATTCGCCATGGATACCGGAACGCGCCGCCGCGCGCCGTCCGTTCGCCAACGTCACCGCCTTGAAGCTGGCCTTGCAGGATGTGGTCAGCGCCGCCACGCTGGACGAGCAACTGGGCCTGATCCGCGCCCACCCGGAGCTGGCCGGCAAAGCCGCCATCGCCGGCCAGCTGACGGCCGAATCGACCAGCGAGCAAGCCAAGTCCGGCCTGCACCTGTGCAGCGCCGAGGAATTCGCCACGCTGCACCAGCTGAACGCCGACTACAACGCCAAGTTCGGCTTCCCCTTCATCCTGGCCGTTAAAGGCCCGACCGGACAAGGGCTGACCCGCCAGAGCGTCATCGCCACCTTCGCGCGCCGCCTGAAGAACCAGCGCGCCGACGAAATTGCCGAATGCCTTCGCCAGATCAAGCGCATCGCCGAGATCCGCCTCAACGACCTGCTGGCCGTGCAGCTGGACTTCGGCCCCGCCATCATGCAGTGGAGCGAAGACCTGGCCGCATGGAGCGATGATGAAAATGCGCTGACCTGTGCCTACATGACGTCCGCCCACCGCCAGACCGCCGCCCAGTTGCTGGACTGGATGCGCGAAGCCGGTATGGACGCGCACATCGACGCCGTCGGCAACGTCGCCGGCATCTACCGCTCGGACGCGCCCAACGCCAGGACACTCATCACCGGTTCGCACTACGACACCGTCCGCAACGGCGGCAAGTACGACGGCCGCCTCGGCATCCTGCTGCCGATCGCCATCGTCCGCCACCTGCACCAGCGCGGCGAAAAGCTGCCCTTCAATCTGGAAGTGATCGGCTTCGCGGAAGAAGAAGGCGTGCGCTTCAAGAGCACCTTCCTGGGCAGCACCGCCATTACCGGCCGCTTCGACCTGTCGCTGCTCGACCAGACCGACACCGACGGCGTCAGCATGCGCGACGCGCTGCTGGCCGCCGGCCACGACGTGGCGCGCATCCCGGCCATCGCCCGCAATCCGGCCGACCTGCTCGGCTTTGTGGAAGTCCATATCGAACAAGGCCCGGTGCTGCTGGAGCGCGACCTGGCGCTGGGCGTGGTCACCGCCATCGCCGGCAGCTCGCGCTACCTGCTCGACCTCACCGGCCTGGCCAGCCACGCCGGCACTACGCCGATGAACATGCGCAAGGACGCCGCCGCTGCCGCCGCCGAAATCGTGCTGCTGGTCGAACAGCGCTGCGCACAAGCGCCGTCGCTGGTCGGCACGGTCGGCCAGTTGCAGGTGCCGAATGGCTCGGTCAACGTCATCCCCGGCGCCTGCAAGCTGTCGCTCGACATCCGCGCTGCCGACGACGCCGTGCGCCTGGCCGCAGTCAAGGATGTCATGGACGGCATCGCCGCCATCTGCGCGCGCCGCCAGATTGAATTCACGCTGCAACCGCTGCTGAACGCCAGCGCCGCGCCGTGCGCGCCACGCCTGATGCAGCAATTCGGCGACGCCATCGAACGCGCCGGCCTGCCACGCTTCGACCTGCTGTCCGGCGCCGGCCACGATGCGATGGCGATGGCCGCCATCACCGACGTCGCCATGCTGTTCACGCGCTGCGGCAACGGCGGCATCAGCCACAATCCGCTGGAGACCATGACCGCCGACGACGCCGACATCGCCGCCCGCGTACTGCTCGACTTCCTGCGCAGCTACCGCGACTAAGCTGCCGCCTGATCGCGCACGTACTGGCGCGGCGAACAGCCCATCACGCGCTTGAAGGCGGTGCTGAACGCGCTGTCCGACTCATAACCCAGCGCCTGCGCAATCACCGACACCGGCTGGCTGGAATGCACCAGCCGGTCGCCGGCCAGCAGCATGCGCCAGCGCGTCAGGTATTCCATCGGCGACGCGCCCACGGTCTGCTTGAACTTCAGCGCCAGCGTGGAGCGCGACATGCCGACATGCTGCGCCAGCGTCTCCAAGGTCCAGCGCTGCGCCGGATCGCTGTGCAGCGCGCCGATGGCGCCGCCGATCTGCGGATCGGCCAGCGCATACAGCCAGCCGACGCCATTGCTCTCTTCTTCCGCCAGCACCAGCCGCAAGGCCTGCACCAGCATCATGTGCGCCATGTGCTGCGCGATCAGCACACAGCCGGGCCGGCGCTCCTTCAACTCCTGCACCAGCTTCTCCAGCGACCAGCGTAGCGACTCGCGGTCCGACTCCTTGTGCACGTGCGAGATCGGCGGCAGCGCCTCCAGCAGGATGCTGGTATGCCGGCCGTTGAACACAAAGTGGCCGCCGACCAGCATGCAATCGCCGCCGCCATTGATGACGCCCACGCCGGCCTCCCGCCGCCGGCGCAGCAGTTCCAGCGCATCCTGCGGCGGCAGCGACAGATCGCTGGCCAGGCGGAACGGCAGGCCGCGCGGCAGCAGAAAGCATTCGCCAGCCTTCAGCAGCACCGGCTCAGCCACGCCCTGCACCGCCAGCCAGCATTGGCCGGAGACCACGGCGTAGCATTTGATGCCCTCGTGTTTCTGGAATTGCAGCGACCAGTCGCCGCCGGCGTCAAAGCCGCCTGCCATGTAGCTGCGCGGCTTGAGCAGCGAGAGTACGTCTGATAAGGGATCCATGATTCGGACGATCGCAAAGAAAATACGGATTCTACAGCATTGATCGTCCAGCAAGCATCTTCTATCATGCATGCCATCGACACCAGGGAGATGCACATGAAAGTATTCGTCACAGGCGCCACGGGCTGGGTAGGCTCGGCCGTCATTCAGGAACTGCTGGGCGCTGGCCATGAGGTATTGGGACTGGCGCGCAGCGACGACGGCGCCGACACGTTGCGCCAGCGCGGCATCGCCGTGCATCGCGGCGACCTGTCGGACCTCGACGCGCTGGCCGCCGGCGCGCGGGCTTGCGATGGCGTAATCCACACCGCCTTCATTCACGACTTCAAGGACTTCAACGCTGCCGGCGAAACCGACCGCCTCGCGATTGAAGCCATGGGCGAAGCACTGGCAGGCAGCGGCAAGCCGTTGATCACCACCTCCGGTAGCGCACTGCTGCCACATGGGCGTGTAGGCACCGAAAACGACGCACCTGATCCAGCCGGCCCGGCGCAGCACCGCACAGCGTCCGAGCAGCTCACACTGGCGCTGGCTGCACGCGGCGTGCGCTCATCACTGGTGCGCCTGCCGCCGTCGGTGCATGGCGATGGCGATTACGGCTTCGCGCCACGACTGGTGGACATCGCCCGCGCCAAAGGCGTGTCGGCTTACATCGGTGAGGGCAATAACCGCTGGCCGGCCGTGCATCGGTTTGATGCGGCGCGTCTTTATCGGCTGGTGTTGGAGCATGGCGTGGCCGGTGTGCGCTATCACGCCATCGGCGAGCAAGGCGTCGCCACGCGGGAGATTGCGGAGGTGATCGGCAAGGGGCTTGGCGTGCCGGTCGTCAGCCTGTCGGCCGAAGAAGCGCCGGAGCACTTCGGCTTCCTGGCCCGCTTCTTTGGCGCGGACTGTCCGGCGTCCAGCGCCCAAACTCGGGAGCAACTGGGCTGGCAGCCTGCCGGTCCGGGACTTATAGAGGATCTGGCGCAGCACTACTTCCGAGGCTGACCAGCGCCGCTGCCACTTGCTCGATGACCGGCGTCCAGCCGCCACCGCGCGGCTGGCGGAACAGGCGCATGGACGGATACCACGGCGTATCGTCGCGGTCCGCCATCCAGCGCCAGTCGCAACGATAATCGGGCAGCAGCAGCCAGCAAGGCTTTCCCAACGCGCCGGCCAGATGCGCCACCGCCGTGTCCACGCTGATCACCAGATCGAGATTGGCGATCAGTGCCGCCGTCTCGGCAAAGTCCTGCAAGCGCGAGGCCAGCGGATGCACATACATGCCGACCGGCGGCGTCAACGCCTCCGCCTCGCCCGGACCTTTTTGCAGGCTGACGAAATGCACAGCGCCAGATGCTGCCCCCAGCGGGGCAAGCGCCATCAATGATGGCAGCGAGCGGTCCGCGTCATTCTCAAAGTTGGCGTTGCCGCGCCATGCCAGGCCAACGCGCAGTCCTTGCTGCGGCAGCACGTCGCGCCATTGGGCGACCAGTTGTGGCTCCGCGTGCAGATACGGCACGTCGGCAGGAATGCTGGCCATCTCCGTGCCGAACAATCCCGGCAAGCGCATCGGCCGCGTCCAATAATCCCAGCCACCGGGCAGCGCCTCGCCCAACGCATGCACGCGATCCACTCCGGCCAGCGTGGCGAACAAGCGCTGCAAGCCCGGATGGCACACAACCTCTACCCGCTTCGCGCCGCGCGCCTTGAGCATGGGCGCATAGCGGCAGAAATGAATCATGTCGCCATGCCCCGCCTCCAGCCCGATCACAATGGACTTGCCATCCAGCGGCTCGCCATTCCAGAACGGACAATCAAACGACAACGGGAAATGATCGAACTGCCAACGCGCTTCCAGCATGCGCCAGCCTTCTTCAAAGCGCGCCTGCCGCAGCAGAAGGTAACTGAGATTGAACTGCGCCCGCGCATGCTCCGGATCGAGCGCCAGCGCCTGCCGATAGCAAGCCTCGCCCTCCGGCTCTCGATGCGTACACACCAGCACCGCGCCAAGCTGGCTCCACGCCGTCGGCGAATCCGGCGCCAACTCCACCGCCGTCCGCAGCGCCGCTTCCGACTCCGCCAGCCGCTTCTCCTTGAACAGCAGCGCACCCAGATTCTGATGCAGCTGCGCGTGATCCGGGATCAAACCAATCGCCTGACGATAATGGAACTCCGCTTCCGCCACCGCGCCCTGCTGCTCCTTCAGATACCCCAGATTGGCGCGCGCCGCCACATGCCAAGGTTGCAGCGCCAACGCTTGCAGATAACAAGCCTCAGCACCGGCGTAGTCGCCGGCGGCCATCATGTGATTGGCATCGAGATAGGCTTGCTGAGGGTCGGTGTGCATGCGACGCAGTATGCCCTCAGCCCGGCCGCCGGTCAAACGATGCGGGCGCGCTCCAGCATCGCATGCAGCAGCACATTGCAACCGGCTTCCAGATGCTCCGCCTTCGCATCCTCGATTTCATTGTGGCTGATGCCGTCCTTGCAAGGCACGAAGATCATGCCGGCCGGCGCCAGACGCGCGGCGTAGATGGCGTCATGGCCGGCGCCGGACACCACGTCCATGGTCGAATATCCCAACTTCGCAGTCGCGTTGCGCACCGCATCCACGCACTCCGGATGGAACGGGCATGGCGGATAGTAGGACACGCGCTCGATCTCAATCTTCAATCCCGACTCGCTGCGGGTCTTGTCGATAAAAGCCAGCATTTCCTCATGCATGGTGTTCAGCAGCTCATCGTTCACGTTGCGCAGGTCGATGCTGAATTTGACTTCGCCGGGAATCACGTTGCGGCTGTTCGGGAACACCTGCACCATGCCCACCGTGCCACGGCCATATGGCGGGTAGCGATTGGCGATGGCGACCACTTCCTGCATGATCTTCGTGGACACTTGCAGCGCATCCTTGCGCAGTCCCATCGGCGTTGGACCGGCGTGGGCTTCCATGCCGGTGACCACGCAGTCATACCACGAAAGCCCCATCACCGCCGGTACCACGCCGATCACCTTGTCGGCATCTTCCAGCACCGGGCCTTGCTCGATGTGCGTTTCAAAGTAAGCGCCGATAGGATGATCTCCCGGCACCTGCGGCCCCTTGTAGCCGATGCGTTCCAGCTCATCGCCGACGGTCTTGCCATCGACGTCCTTCGCCGCATAAGCCGTCTCCAGCGAAAACGCGCCGCAGAACACGCCGGAACCCATCATCACGGGCACGAAACGCGAGCCTTCCTCATTGGTCCAGAAAGCGACTTCAATCGGCGCCTCGGTCTTGATCTTCAAATCGTTCAGCGTGCGCACCACTTCCAGCCCGGCCAGCACGCCGTAGTTGCCATCGAATTTACCGCCGGTCGGCTGGGTGTCGATATGGCTGCCGGTCATCACCGGCGGCAGCGCATTGTTGGTGCCGTCGCGGCGCATGAAGACGTTGCCGATCTGGTCGATCGTAATCGACAGGCCCGCCTCCTTGGCCCAGCCGACCACCAGGTCGCGGCCCTGCTTGTCCAGATCCGTCAACGCCAGGCGCTTGACGCCGCCCTTTTCCGTTGCACCGATTTTCGCCAGTTCCATCAGCGATGCCCACAGGCGGTCACCATTAATCTTCATGTGCTGCTCCTTAACCTTGGCGTGCCGACGTCGCCTTGAACGCCGGACGATTGATATAGCGGCCCGCGCCCTCCACCGCCATCAGCACGCCGCGATGGAACACGACGTTACCGGCAGACAGCGTGGTGCTGGGGATTCCTCGTACAGTGCGGCCTTCAAACACATTGAAGCCGCCCCTGGCGAATTGCGTCAATGCAGAAATGGTGCGCGTGCCCTCTGGGTCCCACACCACCACGTCCGCATCCGCGCCCGGCGCAATCACGCCCTTGCGCGGATAGATATTGAAGATCTGCGCCGTATTGGTCGACGTGATCTTGACGAATTCAGATGGCGTCAGCATGCCGCTGTTGACGCCCGCATCCCACACCACCGACATGCGGTCTTCCACGCCGCCGCAACCGTTCGGGATCTTCGTGAAGTCATCCTTGCCCATCGCCTTCTGCTCGGCGCAAAAGGTGCAGTGATCGGTCGCCGTGGTATGCAGGTTTCCGCCGCGCAGCCCTTGCCACAAGGCCGCCTGATGATGCTTGCTGCGGAACGGAGGACTCATCACGTGGCCCGCCGCGAATTCCAGGTCATCGCTCTGGTACACGCTGTCGTCGATCACCAGATGGCCGGCCAGCGCCTCGCCATACACGCGCTGCCCATGCGCGCGAGCGCGGGTGATGGCCTCCAGCGATTCGGCGCACGACACGTGCACGATGTAGACCGGCGTATTCATCACGTTCGCAATCGCGATCGCGCGGTTGGCCGCTTCCGCCTCCACTTCCGGAGGCCGCGACAGCGGATGCGAACTTGGCCCGGTCAGACCACGCTTGATCAGATCCTGCTGCAGCTGGTACACCAGCTCACCGTTCTCCGCATGCACGGTCGGCATCGCGCCCAGCTCCAGGCAGCGGCGGAAGCTCTTCACCAGCGTTTCGTCGTCGGCCATGATGGCGTTCTTGTAAGCCATGAAGTGCTTGAAGCTGTTGACGCCATGGTCCCGCACCAGGATTTCCATGTCACGGTGTACCGTCTCGTCCCACCACGTGATCGCCACGTGGAAGGTGTAGTCGCCGGCCGACTTCTTCGCCCACTCGCGCCACTGGTGATAGGCCTCGATCAGGTTTTGCTTCGGCGCCGGAATCACGAAATCGATAATGCTGGTGGTGCCGCCGGCCAGCCCTGCGGCGGTGCCGGTGTAGAAGTCATCCTGCGTCACCGTACCCATAAACGGCAGGTTCATATGCGTGTGCGGGTCGATCCCGCCCGGCATCACATATTGGCCGCCGGCGTCGATCACCTTGGCGCCGGACGGTACTTCCAGGTTCTCGCCGACGGCGACGATCTTGTCGCCCTGGCACAGCACATCGGCGCGAAAGGCACGGTCGGCGTTGACGACAGTTCCGCCACGGATGATAGTTTTCATAAAGCGTCTCCTTACGGGTGGGCCGCCGTCCGCACTGCGGACGTGGTCTTCCCTTTCATCAGAACCCCATACACCACGGCCGAAATGGCGATGCCAACGAACCATGCATAGGTATAAATCGTTTTAAACGTTTCCGACACGCCGGGAAAAGACGCCGGAAACGCCGCGTTGAGGAAGCCAGGAATATTCGGCAGCACGCCAATTACAAACGCCACCAGCGCCGCCGTATTCCAGCCCTTGCCATACGAGTATTGACCATCTGCGCGATACAGGTCGCCGACGTTCAGTTCCGTCTTGCGCACCATGTAGTAGTCGACGATCAGCACACCGGCGATAGGCCCGAGCAGCGCCGAGTAGCCAATCAGCCAGGTGAACACATAGCCTTGCGTAGATTCGAGTATCTTCCACGGCATCATGAGGATGGCGATGGCGGCGGTGATGTAGCCGCCGGTTTTGTAGGTGATCTTGTTTGGCGCCAGCGCCGAGAAGTCATACGCCGGGCCAACCAGATTGGCCGCCAGATTGACCGACACGGTATCGATCAGCAGGATCACCAGCGCCACCAGCACCGCCACACCGGTCATGCGGCTGGACAGTTCGACCGGGTCCCAGATCGCCTTGCCGTACAAGACCACCGTGGCCGAGGTCACGATCACCGCCATCGCCGCCAGCAGGCCCATAGGCACCGGTAGGCCCACAGTCTGGCCGATCACCTGGTCGCGCTGGGTTTTGGCGAAGCGCGTAAAGTCGGGAATATTCAGCGCCAGCGTGGCCCAGAAGCCCACCATCGCCGTCAGCGAAGGCCAGAAGGTGGTCCAGAACTGGCCGGCCTTCTGGCCGCCTTCGACAAACTGCGATGGCGCCGACAGCAGGTCGCCGAAGCCACCGGCCTTGCTGTGCACCCAGCCAAGCAACACGAAGCAGATGGCGATCTTCAGCGGCGCGGTGTAAGTCTCCAGCTTGCGGATCGACTCCATGCCATGCACGATGTAGTAGAACTGGATGGCCCAGAAAGCCAGGAAGCAAAGCAGCTGGCTGCCGTTGATGCCGAGGCCTGCGATCTTTGCACCGCCGACCTCCCCCCCCATCATCACGCCGATCAGCGTGTAGATCATTGAGCCGCCGAACCAGGTTTGAATGCCATACCATCCGCAAGCGACGATGGCGCGCATCAGCGCCGGCAGCTTTGCGCCCGAAGTGCCGAACGACGCCCGCGCCAGCACCGCATACGGAATGCCGTACTTGGTGCCGGCGTGGCCGATCAGCAGCATCGGCAGCAGCACGATGGCATTGGCCAGGAACACCGTCAGCACCGCCTGGTATCCCGACATGCCGCCTTCGATCAAACTGGCGGACAAGGTGTACGCCGGAATGCACATCACCATGCCAACCCACAGCGCCGAGAAGTGATACCAGCGCCAGGTACGCTGTGCCGCCGTGGTCGGCGCGAGGTCTTCGTTCCAGAGTTGCGTGCTGCCAGATGGTTCTGTGCTCAATGCGTTCTCCAAAGGGTTGAGTTATCGCTTCAACACTGCAAGTTCCGTACCTATGCGGCTTGCTCCACCTTGATGTTCTCCCCGCGCGGATTGCGGGGGTCCTGCGTCCAGTTCATGTATGGCTTGCCGGTATCCTGCGGCACCATCGTGATGCAACCCTGCACCGGACAGGTGATCTCGCACAGATTACACCCAACGCACTCCTCTTTGTTCACTTCATATGTGCGCGTGCCGGTGGCGGCATCGATCAGCTGATTGATCGACTGGTGCGACGTATCTTCGCACGCCACGTAACAGCGGCCGCATTTGATGCAATCGTCCTGATTGATCTGCGCAATCACCTGATAATTCATGTTCAGGTATTTCCAGTCGGTGGTGTTGGGCACCGCCTTGCCGACGAATTCGGCGACGCTCTTGTAGCCCTTCTGATCCATCCAGCGCGACAAGCCATCCTTCATCTCTTCAACGATGCGGAAGCCGTGCAGCATCGCCGCCGTGCACACCTGCACGCAGCCCGAACCCAGCGCGATGAACTCCGCCGCATCGCGCCAGTTGCCGATGCCGCCGATGCCGGAAATCGGCAAGCCCGCCGTCTGCGGATCGCGCGCAATCTCGGCCACCATATTCAGCGCAATCGGCTTCACCGCAGAACCGCAGTAGCCGCCGTGCGTGCTGGCGCCGCCGACAATCGGAAACGCCACCATCTGATCCAGGTCCAGATGCGTAATCGAGTTGATCGTGTTGATCAGCGAAACCGCATCGGCGCCACCTGCCTTGGCGGCGCGCGCCGGCGCCCGCACGTCGGTGATATTCGGCGTCAGCTTGACGATCACCGGCAGCCTGGTATTTTGCTTGCACCAGCGCGTGACCATCTCCACGTATTCCGGCACCTGCCCCACCGCTGCACCCATGCCGCGTTCCGGCATGCCGTGCGGGCAGCCGAAATTCAGCTCGATGCCATCGGCGCCGGTAGCTTCCACCAGCGGCAGGATGTCGGCCCACAGACGTTCCTCGCAAGGCAGCATCAGCGACACGATGATCACGCGGTCCGGCCAGTCCTTCTTGACCTGCGTAATCTCTTCCAGGTTCAGCGCCAGCGAACGATCGGTAATCAGCTCGATGTTATTGAAACCGAGGACTTCGCGGTTCTTGCCGTAATGCGCCGAGTAGCGCGACGACACGTTGACCGCGGCCGGATCTTCACCCAGCGTCTTCCACACCACGCCGCCCCATCCCGCTTCAAATGCGCGCACCACGTTGTAGGCCTTGTCCGTTGGCGGCGCGGAGGCCAGCCAGAACGGATTGATGGACTTGATGCCGCAGAATTCTATGCTCAGGTCAGCCATTATGCAGCCTCTTTTAAACCGTTGATGTCTTGATGGATGGCGTGCGCCGCCAGCTTGCCGTGTTGGACCGCCTGCACCGTCAGATCCTGCCCCGGCGCCACGCAGTCGCCGCCGGCGTAGATGCCCGGCAGGACGGTGCGGAAGTGATCATCGACATAAATCTTGTCGCCGTCGCGCTTCAGCGTTTTCGCCAGCGGATCGCTGATGCTGGCTTCGTCCATGCTCTGGCCGATGGCCTTGAAGATGGCGTCTGCCGCAATCTCAAACGTCTCGCCGGTGCCGGACAAGCGGCCGTTGACTACCGCCGTTTTCTCGAAGCGCATGCCGCGCACGCGGCCAGCATCGTCCAGTAGCACCTGCTGCGGCTGTGCCCACGTGCGCATGCGGACTTGATTCTCTTTGGCGATGTGCTGTTCGTGCTCGGTGGCGCTCATCGCCTCAAAGCCGCGACGATAAACCAGCGTCACTTCATCAGCGCCGAGGCGTTGAATCTGCACCGCCATATCGATGGCCGTGTTACCAGCGCCGATAACGATGGCGCGCGATGGCACCGGCAGCTTGGCCAGATCATCGGACTGGCGCAGCTCCGCGATGTAATCGACCGCAGCCAGCAGCCCAGGCGCGTCCTCGCCGGTCAGCCCCATTTGCTTGCTGGCGCCGAGGCCCAGGCCGAGGAACACCGCATCGTAACTGGCATGCAGATCACGCAGCTGCACGTTGACGCCCAGCGCCTGCCCATGCTTGATGGTGATGCCGCCGATCTCCAACAGGAAATCGACTTCCTTCTGCGCGAAGTTATCGGTCAGCTTGTACTTGGCGATGCCGTATTCATTGAGGCCGCCGGATTTTTCGCGTGCCTCATAAATCACCACATCATTGCCCAGCATCGCCAGCCGGTGCGCGCACGACAAGCCGGCAGGGCCAGCACCCACCACGGCGATCTTCTTGCCGGTGGCGGCGAAGCGCTTGAACGGATGCTCTTCCAATTGCATATTGTCGATGGCGTAGCGTTGCAGCAGGCCGATTTTCACCGGCTGCCCTTCCGCATCGTGATTGCGCACGCAGGCGTCTTCGCACAGGATTTCGGTCGGGCAGACGCGCGAGCAGCTGCCGCCGAGGATGTTCTGTTTGAGGATGCCGACGGCGGCGCCGTTGATATTCTCGTCGTGGATGTTACGGATAAAACTGGCGACATCGATCTCCGATGGGCAGATGCGCGTGCATGGCGCATCGTAGCAATACAGGCAGCGCGATGCTTCAATCGCAGCCTGCCGCGCAGTCAATGCCGGAGCCAGGTCGGTGAAGTGTTTAGCCAATGATTCATTGGCTTCCTTCGATGTCGGCAGATAGCTAATCGATTCGAGAATCATGATGGTTCCTGTTTGATTATTTCATCTGTGGGAATGCAAATTCCGCGCCAGCGCTGGCGGTATTGGGCCAGCGCTGCATCACCGCTTTGTGGCGCGTGTAGAAGCGCACGCCTTCCGGACCGTATGCATGATGATCGCCAAACAGACTGCGCTTCCAGCCGCCGAAACTATTGAACGCCATCGGCACTGGCAGCGGTACATTCACGCCCACCATGCCGACCTGAATCTGCCGCACGAATTCGCGCGCCACGCCGCCGTCGCGCGTGTAGATCGCCACGCCGTTGCCATACTCATTGCGGTTGATCAGCTCTACCGCCGTGCCCACATCCGGCGCGCGCAGCATGCACAGCACCGGGCCGAAAATCTCTTCCTTGTAAATCGTCATATCCGGCGTGACGTGATCGAACAAGGTGCCACCGATGAAGAAGCCGTTCTCGCGTCCGACCACCTTGTGATCGCGTCCATCGACCACCAATTTTGCACCCTGCTCAACGCCCTCGCCAATCAAGCGCTCTATACGCTGCTTGGCTGCGCTGCTGACCACCGGCCCCATTTCGGCATCCGACGCCATGCCGTCGCGCACTTTCAGTGCAGCGGTGCGCTTTGCCAGTGCATCGACAATCTTGTCGCCCGCATCGCCAACGGCGACAACGACCGAAATCGCCATGCAGCGCTCACCGGCCGAACCGAAGGCGGCGCCCATCAGTGCATCCACCGTCATCTCCATATCCGCATCCGGCATCACCACCATATGATTCTTGGCGCCGCCCAAAGCCTGCACGCGCTTGCCCGCAGCGCAGCCGCGCGAGTAGATGTATTCCGCAATCGGCGTCGAGCCGACAAAGCTGATCGCCTGCACCACCGGATGATCGAGCAGCGCATCGACCGTCACCTTATCGCCCTGCACCACATTGAATACGCCGTCCGGCAAACCGGCTTCCTTCAGCAAACGCGCATGCAGCAGCGACGCCGACGGATCGCGCTCGGAAGGCTTGAGAATAAACGTGTTCCCGCAAGCCAGCGCCACAGGGAACATCCACATCGGCACCATCACCGGGAAGTTAAACGGGGTAATGCCCGCCACTACGCCCAGCGCCTGGCGCATCGACCACGCATCGATGCCGCGCGAAATCTGATCGGTGAATTCGCCCTTCAGCATTTGCGGAATGCCGACCGCAAACTCCACCATCTCGATACCGCGCGCCACTTCACCCTTAGCATCCTCAAAGGTCTTGCCATGCTCGCGCGTGATCATCGCCGCGAATTCGTCCACATGCTGCTGGCACAGTTGCAGATACTTGAACAGCACGCGCGCGCGGGTCAGCGGCGGCGTGGCGGACCACGAAGGAAATGCCTGCTCGGCGGCGCGCACGGCGGCGTCAACTTCTTCCGCCGTGCCCAGCGCCACCCTGGCTACCGGTTCGCCCAAAGCGGGATTGAACACGTCTGCATGGCGGCCGCTTTGCGTATCGACGGTAACGCCGTTGATGAAATGGGTGATGGTATCCATGATGCTCTTTCAAGTGTGCGGCTTAACCTAAGAGGCTGTCCGCGTCTACGTAGTGATAACCAAGGCCGTGCGCCACCGCTTCATAAGTGACCTTGCCCTGGCAGACATTCAAACCATTCTTCAAATGCGGATTGGCTTTCAGCGCTTTCTGCCAACCCTTGTCGGCCAGCGCTACCGCATGGCCTATCGTTGCGTTGTTCAATGCGAAGGTCGAGGTGCGCGCCACTGCGCCGGGCATGTTCGCCACGCAGTAGTGCACCACGCCGTCCACCACATACGTCGGTTGCTCGTGCGTGGTGGCGTGCGACGTTTCAAAACAGCCGCCCTGGTCGATCGCCACGTCCACCACCACCGCGCCCTGCTTCATGCGCGCGATCATGGACTTGGTGACCAGCTTGGGCGCCGCCGCTCCCGGCACCAACACGCCGCCGATCACCAGGTCTGCATCCAGCACCGCTTCCTCAATCGAGTGCGCGTTGGAATACATGGTGGCGACGCGGTTGCCGTACACGAGGTCCAGCTGGCGCAGGCGGTCCACGTTTTTATCGAGGATGGTCACGCGCGCGCCGATGCCGACCGCCATCTGCAAGGCATTGGTGCCGACCACGCCGGCGCCGATGATGGCGATATGGCCCGGCGCCACGCCCGGCACGCCGCCCAGCAGCAAACCCATGCCGCCCTTGGACTTCTCCAGATGCGCGGCGCCGGCCTGGATCGACATACGCCCCGCCACTTCGCTCATCGGCGCCAGCAACGGCAAGCCGCCATTCGGGCCGGTGATGGTTTCGTATGCGATGCAGACGGCGCCCGACGCCACAAGAGCCCTGGTCTGCTCCGGGTCCGGCGCCAGGTGCAGATAGGTGTACAGGATCTGCCCTTCGCGCAGCATCGCGCATTCCTGCACTTGCGGTTCCTTCACTTTGACGATCATCTCGGCGCGCGCAAAAATCTCCTCCGCATCAGCGATGATGGTGGCGCCGGATGCTTCATACATCGCATCCGTCAGGCCGATGGCCGCGCCGGCGTTTTGTTGTACCAATACTTGATGACCACGCAAAATGAGTTCCTTGACGCTGGCCGGGGTAAGGCCAACGCGGGACTCCTGGTTCTTAATCTCTTTTGGGACGCCGACCAGCATGGTGTTTCTCCTCAGTCCAGGTTTTTAAGTACTTCCCTCAGCTTTCCGAACAATTCGTCGATGTGTTTTTTCTCCAGCACCAGCGGTGGCGACAAGGCGATGACGTCGCCGGTAACGCGAATCAGGATGCCGTCCTCGAACGCCTGCTTGAAGGCGGCGAATGCGCGCGCACCCGGCTTGCCCGCAATCGGCGCCAGCTCGATGCCGGCGATCAGGCCAATGGTGCGGATATCGATTACGTGCGGCAGTCCTTTCAGCGAATGCACCGCGTCGGCCCAGTATTCGGCCATGCCGGCCGCGTGCTCGAGGATCTTCTGTTCCTTGAACACTTCCAGCGTCGCCAGCGAAGCGGCGCAAGCCACCGGGTGGCCCGAGTAGGTATAACCGTGGAACAGCTCAATGCCGGCCGGCGCGTCCATGAAGGCATCGTGGATATGCTTTTTGCTGAACACCGCACCCATTGGAATGGTGCCGTTGGTCAGGCCCTTCGCAGTGGTCATCAGGTCCGGCTCGACGTCGAAGTAGTCGGCGGCGAACGGCGTGGTCAAACGGCCGAAGCCCGTAATCACTTCATCGAAGATCAGCAGAATGCCGTGCTTGGTGCACAGCTCGCGCAAGCGCTTCAGATAACCCTTAGGCGGAATCAGCACCCCGGTCGATCCAGCCACCGGCTCGACGATCACCGCAGCGATGGTCGAGGCATCGTGCAGCGTAACGATGCGTTCCAGTTCATCGGCCAGGTTGGCGCCATGTTCCGGTTCGCCGCGCGTGTAGGCGTTCTTCTCAAGATTGTGGGTGTGCGGCAGATGATCGACGCCCGGCAGCATCACGCCATACGGCTTGCGGTTGCCGGCGATGCCGCCCACCGAAATGCCGCCGAAGCCGACGCCGTGGTAACCGCGTTCGCGGCCGATGAAGCGCGTGCGGCTGGCTTCACCGCGCGCCTTGTGATACGCCAGCGCGATCTTCAGCGCCGTGTCCACCGCCTCGGAACCGGAGTTGGTGTAGAAAACGTGGCCGAAGCGATGGTTGGTGTATTCCATCAGCGCTTCCGCCAGGTCGAAGGCGGCCGGGTGGCCCATCTGGAAGGTCGGCGCGAAATCCAGCTGGCCCACCATCTCGCGCACGGCGGCGACGATCTTCGGCTGCGCGTGGCCGCACGGCACGCACCACAGGCCGGCGGCGCCGTCCAGGATGCTGCGGCCGTCCACGTCCTTGTAGTACATGCCTTCCGCCGATACCAGCAGGCGCGGATGCGCCTTGAAATCGCGGTTGTTCGTAAATGGCATCCAGAAGGATTCCATCGATACTGGTCGAGACTCGTTCATGCACATCTCCTATGAAACAACTGCTTTCGGATTTTTTTGACAGACCGTAAAAAAATTTACCAGTTGGCAAAATGATGATGCAATAATAGACAGCGCAACAACTATGGCACAGATACACAATTCATCAAACTGTCCAACCGTACTGGCAACAAAAACACTACAGTTTCACTTTCGCTGCGTGGAGTCAAGGATGGAAGAGGCAAGTGCTGTCATCGATCAAACCGGCGGGCCGGCAAGCTGGCCCTGCGTCGCCATCGAACGCCGGCATAAAGACAGCCTGGTGGAGCAGATCGTGGCCGCCATCAGCACCATGGTCGGCAGCCGGGAGTTGCGCGTAGGAACTAAGATGCCGTCGGTGCGGCAGTTTGCCAAGTGTAATGGCGTTAGCACCTTTACAGTTGTCGAGTCCTACGATCGCCTTGTGACGCTCGGCCTGCTGTCGTCGCGGCGCGGTTCCGGCTATTTTGTGGCCCGCCAGGACGTGCCGGCCACGCTGCTGCAGGCTGCTCCCAGCGCCGCGCCGCTGGCCATCGACGCCCTCACGCCCGAACTGTATTCCGGCGTCTCGGAAGCGCTTCCGGTGGGCGCCGGCTGGCTGCCGCCCGAGTGGTATGGCGAAGACACCATCCTCGACGCCGTGCGCCAGGCCATGAAGATTCCGGCCAATCGCCTGCGCGGCTACGGCCACCCGCTCGGTTTCCCCACGCTGCGCCAGCACATGGCGGCCACGCTGGGCGACGAATTGTTCCCGGTCGAAGCCGAACAAATACTGCTGACGCATGGCGCCACCCACGCCTTCGACCTGATCCTGCGCACGCTGACCAAGCCGGGCGACACGGTGCTGGTCGAAGATCCCGGCTACAGCAATCTGCTGTCGTTAATTCGCCACCATGGCTGCATCGCGGTCGGCATTCCGCGCGGCGAAAACGGGCTGGATCTGGACCTGCTGGCGCAGCAGGCGGCGCTGACGCAGCCCAAGCTCATGTTCGTCAACACGGTGCTGCAAAACCCGCTGGGCACCTCGCTGAGCGCGGCACAGGCACATCGGCTGCTGGCCTTGGCCGAGCAGTTCGACTTCTGGCTGGTGGAGGACGATATTTACCGCGAACTGGCGCCGCGCGGCGAAGCCTCGCTGGCGGCGATGGACGGCTTGCGGCGCGTGATCCGCGTCGGCAGCTTTTCCAAGACGCTGTCGCCGGTGCTGCGGGTCGGCTCGATCAGCGCTTCATCGTCGCTGATTCCCGAACTGCTGCGAGTAAAGATGCTGACCGGCCTCACCACCTCCGAGATCAACGAACGCGCCGTCTACCACGCCATCACCGCCCGCCCCTACAAGCGCATGGTGGACAAGCTGGTGACGCAGCTGGACGCCGGCCGCGAACGCGCCATGGCCAGCCTGCGCGACGTCGGCATGACCTTGCTGGCGCGGCCGCGCGGCGGCATGTTCGTCAGCGCCGGCTGGCACGATGCGCCCTCGCCCGCATGGAACGGCAAATTCATCGCCGACCTCGCGCTCAAGCACGGCATCCTGCTGTCGCCGTGCGACTTCTTCATGCTGCGCGCACCAGAGGCGATCTGGTTCCGCTTCAACGTGGCGTATGCCGATCACCCGCAACTGCTCAACTTCCTGAGACTGATATGCCGACAGTAAAAATCAACCGTCGCCTGCTCAACCGCGACAAGCTGGAAGCCGAGATCACCGCCGAAGCGGTGCGCGTGTTTGCCGAATGCGGCTACGAAGGCACCTCGATCGCCACGGTGGCGGAGAACGCCGGCCTGTCGAAGCAGAACCTGATGTACTACTTCCCCACCAAGCAGTCGCTCTACCAGCGCGTGCTGGACGAAGTGTTGGACGATTGGCTGGCGCGCATGGAAAGCCTGGCCGCCGCCGACCAGGAGCCGCGCGAAGTGCTGCGCACCTACGTCCAGGCCAAGCTGAAATTCTCGCGCGAGAATCCATGGGCGTCGCGCGTCTACGCGATGGAAGTGATCAGCGGCGCGCCGCTATACGGCGGCCAGATACAGAACCGCGTGGTGCCGCTGGTGCGCAAGGATATCGAGGTGTTTGAACGCTGGATCAGCGAGGGTAAAATGGCGCCGCTGAACGCGACCCATCTGCTGTTTGCGATCTGGGCGATGACGCAGTCCTATGCCGACTTCTCGGCCCAGATGGCGCTGGTGCTCAACCGCAAACAGCTGACCAAAAAAGATTTCGACGATGCCGAGAAGGTCATCGTCGATATGGTGCTGGCGGCGATCAGCGTGCCGGCGCAGCAGCCTTCTGGCGACGGCGCGCCATAAAGCCCATCAGGCCCAGGCCGCCCAGCAGCATGGCATAGGTTTCCGGCTCGGGAATCGCCGTCACCAGGCCCGCCACGTTGGTGGACACGAAGGCGTTGGTCGAGTTGATCTGCACGCCCGAACTCCACGACTTGACCACGACGTTACCATCGATGACGCCGGAGCCGTCTTTCACCGAAGCGGTCGGCGCCAGGATGCTGATGTTGGCGCCGGTGCCGATGTTCAGCGTGGTGGCGTCAACAAAGTTGAACAGCACGTTGTACGCGTCGAACTGTTTGTAGCCGCCCTGGATGGTAGCGGTTTTGCCGACTACGTTGACGATGATGGTGGCGTCGGTGGCGAAGTTACTCAGCACAAATTCAGTGGCCGAATTCATCTGCGCGGCACTCACGGTCACCACATCCACACCACTTTTGGTGCCGGTCAAGAAGATCTGGCTGTTGACCTGCTTGGTGTTCGCGGTCGCGCTGATGGCTGCCAGCTCGGCCGATGTCTTAACCAGACCGGAGGCCAAGTTGCTCAGGTTAACCGGCGCGGTGCCCTTGACGGTGGTATAGCCCTTGTCCAACACATTGTAGGACGGATAGGTCACATCGCCACTCACATAGACGTTGCCGTTGTGGATGTTGCCGTTGCCAAAAGTCAGGCTGCCACCCACGACCATCGCGTACTGGCCATAGGCGTCCTGGTTATTCTTGTTGACGGTATACGAAGTCAGCGACACATTGCCGCCGGCCAGAATCGCGCCCTCGACGTCGGCCGATGGCGCGCTAAAATTGGTAAAAGAGAAAACATTGGCGTTGCCCAGATACGCGTTCAGATTCAGTACGGCAGCTTGCGCGCTGCCCAGGGATGCGATCGCCAATGCCACAGCGGTAACAGCGGATTTCATCATGGTGATTTCACTTAGGTAATAATAATTACCTTAAGGATATCATATTTTACGTAAATATATTGCACTGCAACTTGTGTATCATTAATTTCCTGTTTAAAGCCAATCCGATAACTTTTCATGACGATTTTTTCTCCCGTGATCTTACAAACCGCGCGCCTGCAACTGCGCACGGTGAACGCCAGCGACGCGGCGGCCATGTTCCGTGTCCATTCAGATCCGGAAACCATGCGCTATTTCAGCAGCACTGCTTGGCAGCAACCGGCGCAGGCCGATGAACACATCGCCAAAACCCTGGCGGACTACCAGAACGGCAGCGCGCTGCGGCTGGCCATCGTGCTGGCCGGCGAAGTGATCGGCAGCATCACCTTGTACGCTTTCGACCGCCGCAACCACCGCTGCGAAATCGGCTACATCCTCGGCCGGCCGTACTGGGGCCAGCGTTATATGCAAGAGGCATTGGCAGCCATGATCGGCTACGCCTTTGGCCCGCTGGCGCTGCACCGGCTGGAGGCCGATATCCATCCCGACAACATTGCCTCGAAGCGTCTGCTGGAAGGCCAGCAGTTCCAGCGCGAAGGCCATCTGCGCGAGCGCTGGTTTGTCGGTGACGAAGTGTCGGACAGCATCATCTATGGCTTGTTACGCAAGGATTGGGAAGCCGCCATTCATCCCGCGCAATAACCGGCCATGCCCGTCAAACCGCAGTTGATCGGAATCCACTACGCGCCGGTGCGGGGCTTTGCTACAGTGCTCTCATCGCAACGCCTTATGGAGACACTAAAATGAACAAAGCCACCGCTCTCATCGACGAAATTTTCCAGGCCCTGACCAATATGCTGCGCTACGCCGGACGCCTGATCGGCCGCATGTCGCCGCCGGCCTTGCTGGGTGCGGCGCTGGTGCTGGCCTTCCTGTTCTCGATCCTGCCGTTGGCGCTGGTGCTGTTCGTGGCCTTCATGCTGATCAAGGTGGCGGTCGGCGCCTGCGTCATCGGCGGCCGCCGCGCCAAACGCGCCCAGGAGCACGTTGAATGAAAAAGCATCGGCTGGCCCAGGCCGGCTATAAAAATGCCAAGAGCCTGCTGGACATCGTCCGCGAAATCGGCGAAACCGCAGTCAGCGTCTGGTGGCATTTCTTTGACTGGCTGGCGCAGGTGGAGTGGCGCAAGCTGGTCATCATCTGGCTGCTGTTGCTGATCCTGTCGGCCTCGCTGTTCCACATGAACGACCAGACCTGGGGCTTCATTTTGGTGTCGTTCGGCCTGAAGGTGCTGGCCGGCGGCAAGCGCAAGGCCGAGCTGGAAGCGCGCAACGCCGAATCGCACGCCGACGAGGAAAGCATCGAACGGCGCGTGGTCGAGGCGCGCATGGCGGCCTTGCAAGCGCAGGTTGAGCCGCACTTTTTGTTCAACACCCTGGCGCTGATCGGCCAGCTGATCGAAACCGATCCGCCGCAAGCGGCGCGCATTCACCAGAACCTGATTGACTACCTGCGCGCCACGCTGCCGCAGATGCGCGCCAAGGGTTCCGGCACGCTGGGTCGGCAGATCGAGATGTCGCGCGCCTACCTGGCCATCATGCAGGCGCGCATGCGCTCGCGGCTGGCCGTGTCGATCGACGTGCCGGATGAAATGCTGAGCGCCACCTTCCCGGTGATGATGTTGCAGATCCTGATCGAAAACGCCATCAAGCACGGACTGGAGCCGAAGATCGCCGGCGGCCGCATCGACATCCGCGCCGCAGTGGACGGCCAGATGCTGCAAGTGGATGTTTGCGACGACGGCGTCGGCTTCAACGCCTTCGCCGGCGACGGCCTCGGCTTGGCCAATGTGCGCGAACGCCTGCGCATCCAGTACGGCAACCGCGCGCAGCTGGTGATCGAAGCGCCGCTGACCGGCGGCACGCGCGCCAGCATCCGCGTTCCCTATGCCCCCGATATTTTTGCTGCGAGTTCCAAATGAATGCTCCCACCGCCCTGATCGCCGACGATGAAGAAGGCATGCGCCAGCAACTGCGCAGCCGCTTGCAGGAAGCCTGGCCGGCGCTGAACATCGTCGCCGAAGCCGAGAACGGCATCGAAGCCGTGGCGCTGGCCGGCAAGCACCAGCCGGACATCGTCTTCCTCGACATCCGCATGCCGGGCCTGTCCGGCATTGAAGCGGCGCGCATGCTGTTCAACCGCTGCCACCTGGTGTTCGTCACCGCCTATGACCAGTACGCGATTGAAGCGTTTGAACAAGGCGCGCTGGATTATCTGTTGAAGCCGGTCGGCGGCGAGCGCCTGAAGACCACCTGCACGCGGCTGCAATCGCTGATCGGCCAGCAGCCGTCCAACATCGAGCGGCAGCTGAGCCAGTTGCTGTCACACCACAGCAAGCCGGCGGCGGCCAAGACCGATTACCTGCGCTGGATCCAGGCCGTGGTCGGCACCAACCTGCGCATGATCTCGACGCGCGAAGTGCTGTTCTTCCAGGCCGACGAAAAGTACACGCGGGTGCAGACCGAGCAATCAGAAGTGCTGATCCGCAAGACGCTGAAGGAGCTGGCGGACGAACTGGACCCGGACGAATTCTGGCGCATCCACCGCTCGACCCTGGTGCGCGTGGATGCCATTGAAGAAGTCACGCGTGACTTGCGCGGCCGCCAGATGGTGCGCATCCGCAACCACCCAGAACTGCTGGAAGTGAGCCGCGGCCACACCCATTTATTCCAGCAAATGTAATCGCATCGGCGGGCCATCGGCGTATAC
Source organism: Duganella levis (assembly GCF_009857605.1). GTDB lineage: Bacteria > Pseudomonadota > Gammaproteobacteria > Burkholderiales > Burkholderiaceae_D > Rugamonas > Rugamonas levis. Next base: position 41,505 of record NZ_WWCT01000014.1, read on the forward strand.
TGGATTGCTTCACTCAAGGGAGGGAACGATGTCCAGCATACCCAAGCAAACGCATTGCGGCGTCATACCATGCCTGCGCTACCGCGACGCGCCGGCCGCCATCGACTGGCTGTGCAGCACCCTCGGCTTTGAAGTGCAGTTCGTGGTACCCAACGAGGACGGCAGCATCGCCCACGCCCAGCTCACCTTCGGCAACAGTATGGTCATGCTGGGCTCCGTGTTCGACACCGAATACGGCCGCCTGCTCAAGCAGCCGATGGAAACCGGCGGCTTCGTCACGCAGAGCGCCTACCTGGTAGTCAACAGCGCCGACCATGTGTACGGCCGCGTGCTGGAAGCCGGCGGCCAGATCGTGCTCGACATCAAGGACGAAGACTACGGCGGCCGCGGCTTCACCTGCCGCGACCCCGAAGGTCACATCTGGAGCATCGGCACTTACGATCCCTACGCTTAAGGAGTCCGAACAAGGACAAAGCCATGCTGAGTTTCGGCGTCTTGATCGAATCTGTTTTTCAGAAGATCAAAGTATTGGCTATCGCTATGCTCAAAGTGCCTGAAAAGAGAATACGCAACCAGGTCAGCAAGCTGCACCAGGCGGCTTGCGCGTGAGTCCAAAAAAACAGGAACTTCCGCGTAGTGATGCGCAGCTCCATAGACTTGGCCGCTCATTTCGAACTCCCTGGCTAACCTTCGGAGACGGTGTTCCATGGTCGACTCATCAAACAAAATCAATCCGTGTTGAGGATCGTGGTATCTCACGGCCCGGCGTTGCAAAAATAAATTGAAACGTGTGGCTATCTGCTCAAAGCAGTAGCGAACCGGGTCATATCCGCATAGGGCAATTTTCTCCACCACGCATCCGAACAAGCGTACGCCTGCAGCCGGTTGCGCAATAACGCCAGCAATCAATGCATCTTTTATTAACTGCTCCCGATCCGCTAATGCGATCTTTCTGAAGAAACCTTTACCGCTTCGAATTGGTGAGCCGTGCAGTTCCAGTTCAGGCATATGCGGTGCGAAACAGGTGATGATCGCATCGAGATTGCTGGCGATATTTTGAGTAGCGCTTTCAAATACGCAGACTCCGGCCAGCACAAAGTGCCTTTGGCTCATGTCTTCTACGAGACCAGATTCGTCTGCATACAATAGATGCATGGTGTGTCCACGAGCGAGGGAGGGTGAGTCAGGTGAAACAGACGTTCAACGCACCACAAGGAAGGCGGTGCTCCCGACCCAGACTTTAATTCTACGCCGATTGGGAGGTCGCTGCGCTGCCTATACTTAACGCTTGAGCCAGATCAAGGTCTGCCACTTGCGTCGGTTGGATGCGGATGATGTTGCGGTAGAGGGGCGGCATGGCGGCGCACAGGGCGGCCAGTTCGGCTGGCGGCAACGATGGCAGAACATACTGGAACTGGGTGGGATTCTCCAGCGGCAGCGGGCCTTCCATGGTGGAGCCATAGGCACCCAGGTTCATATAGCTGACGGCGCTGGCGTCCGGCCCTTTGGCGAAGACGAAGGTGCCGTCCTTCGGATGGCCGAGGTAGTGGCGCACATCGTCCTGCTGCGCGGCCGAAGCGCCGTTCAGCAGTTTGTAGCGCAGCTGCGCGTAGGCGCGCGTGGTTTCCATGAAGGCGCTGCGGATGCCCGACTGCGTCATCCGCCCCGCCATGCACAAGAGCAGATTGCCGAACGAATCCAGCAAGGCCACCGCATCCCCTGCCCCGCCATGTTCGCGGTCGCGCGCCATCGCTTGCAGCAGGAACGGCGCCAGGCCGGCATTGGGCCGGTGCGGCGCGCAGCGGTAGGTCAGCGCGTCCGGATATTGCTGCTTCAGCGCGCGCACGATGGCGTGATCGGCCGACAGCGTAGCCGGGTCTTTCAGCGATGGCTGCGGCCGGTCGGTGTTCAGCATCGCCATCACGTCGGCCGATGTGGCCTCAAACACCAATGAGCATAAAGCCTGCGTCGGTTCGGAGATGGTTTTACCGATGAAGAAAGACTTCGGCGTGGCGCCGGTCGCGGCACGCGCGTACAGCGACGAGCCAAGGATGGCCGGGTAGCTGAAGCTGTCGCCGGCCTGCGCGCGCAGCGCTGCCGGCAGAGCCTTGAAGGCGGCGCTGTTGTCGTAATTGATGCCGGACGCCTGGTCCGGCGCAGCCACCACCACGTTGAAGCCACCGGCCAGAATCGCGCCGCTGCACATGCAGCACGGGTCGAGCGAAGTGACGATGGTGATGTCCTGCGGCACCGGCAGTTCGCGGCCCTTGGCGCGCTCGGCGTAATACCAGTCGATCAACTGGCGCTCGCCGTGCGCGGTAGGGTCGAACACCAGGCCGTCCTTGACGACGTTGTTGTGCAGCGACTGCAGCACGTTGCCGTGCTGGTCGAGCATCAGGCCGCCGACGCCGAATGTGCCTTGCGTCTTGGCGGCGATGGCTTCGGACGCCGCAATGGCGACCGCTGCCTGCACATCAATCGTCTTCTTGTGGGCCATTACTTCTTCTTGAGGTCCGCGCCGCCGAAAGCGTTCGGCAGTTGTTCCGCTGCGGTGGTTTCGAAGATGTCGCCTTTCAGGTTGGTCAGCAGCACCGGCAGCTCGTTGCCGCCCAGTTCCAGGATCACCTGGCGGCAGGCGCCGCATGGTGCGATCGGGCCGTCGGTTTCGCCGATGACCACCAGCTGGTCGAAATCGCCAACCTTGTAGCCATGGGCGAAGGCGCTGAAGAACGCGGTGCGTTCGGCGCAGTTGCACAGGCCATAGGCTGCGTTTTCCACGTTACAGCCGTGGAACACCTTGCCGTCGTTGGTCAGCAGCGCAGCGCCGACCTTGAAGTTGGAGTATGGCGCGTAAGCCTTCAGGCGCGCGGCGGCGGCTTCGGCGATCAGTTCTGGTTTGTTCATGGTTTGATGGTACGGTAGATGACTGGGTTGGCGGCAGGCGCGGCATCGGTGATCTGATACGCAGCCTGGATTTCGCGAATGGCTTGTTCGGCCGCTTGCTGCGTGCGCGCGTGCACCATCGCCAGCGGCTGGCCGGCTTCGATCTTGTCGCCCAGGCCCGCCAGGTCGGTCAGGCCGACCGCGAAGTCGATCGGATCGGCGGCGCGGCGACGGCCACCGCCCAGCGATACCACCGCCAGGCCGATCTCGCGGCAGTTGGCCGCAGCGGCATAACCCGAGGTCAGCGCCGGCGCCGGCACGATGATCGGCGAGCGTTCCAGGTACTTGTCCGGATTGTCCATCAGGTCCGCAGGACCGCCCAGCGCCGTCACCATGCGCGCAAAGCGCTCGGCCGCTTCGCCGCTGTCCAGCGACGCTTGCAGCTTGGCGCGCGCTTCTTCTTCGGTCGCCGCCAGTTTGCCCAGCACCAGCATCTCGGCGCACAGCGCCATCGTTACTTCGTGCAGACGCGCAGGACGCGACTTGCCGGTCAGGTAGTCGATCGCGCCGCGCACTTCAACGGCGTTGCCGGCGTATGGCGCCAGCGATTCGTTCATGTCGGTCAGGATGGCGGAGGTCATCATGCCCGCGCCGTTGCCGACCTTGACGATGCTCTCGGCCAGCTCCACCGATTTGTCGTAGGTCGGCATGAAGGCGCCGCTGCCCACCTTGACGTCCATCGCCAATGCATCCAGGCCGGCCGACAGTTTCTTCGACAGGATAGAGCCGGTGATCATGGCGACCGATTCCACGGTGGCGGTAACGTCACGCACGCCGTAGAAGATCTTGTCCGACGGCGCCAGCGACGAGGTCTGGCCGATGATGGCCACGCCAACTTCTTTCACGACCTTGCGGAACAGCGCATTGTCCGGCACCGTGGTGTAGCCGGGGATGGAGTCGAACTTGTCCAGCGTGCCGCCGGTGTGGCCCAGACCACGGCCGGAGATCATCGGCACGTAGCCGCCACAGGCCGCGACCATAGGTCCGAGCAGCAGCGAGACGACATCGCCGACGCCACCGGTGGAGTGCTTGTCGACTACCGGGCCGTTCAGGTCCAGCGAGCGCCAGTCCAGCACTTCACCGGAGTCGCGCATGGCCAGCGTGAAGGCGACGCGTTCGTCCATGGTCATGTCGTTGAAGTAGACCGCCATCGCCAGCGCAGCGATCTGGCTTTCGGTCACGCCGCCGGAGGTGATGCCGCCAACGAAGAACTGGATCTCCTCGGCCGACAGAATGCCGCCGTCACGCTTTTTGCGGATGATCTCTTGAGGTAAATAGGACATAAATTCTCCGGGAATCAAAACGCGTCATTCCGGCGTAGGCCGGAATCCATAGAGCGATGCCTACTTCGGCAACTCAGCATGGATTCCGGCTTTCGCCGGAATGACGGGGATGCTGCTGTGGTTAGACGCCGTAAGGAATCCAGATGTTTTTGACTTGCGACGCATGTGCCAGCACGGCGCGGCCACCCGCTTGCGCGGTGCTATACCAGTCGCGGCCTTTGGCGCCGCCAACCCAGGTACGCTTCAGCGACGATGCCGACAGACGCTCCACTTCGGCGCAGCCTTCGGCCGAACCGTCATGACGCCATACCGCATCGATATCGCCATGCGTTGCCAGCGTGCGCGCCAGTTCATCGGCCGAACCGGTGATGATGTTGACCACACCGGCCGGCAGGTCCGAGGTATCCAGCACCTGATACAGATCGGTGGCCGACAGCGGATGCGCTTCCGATGGCACCACCACCACGCGGTTGCCCAGCGCGATGGCCGGCGCCACCAGCGAGATAAAGCCCAGCAGCGGCGACTCGTTCGGGCACACGATGCCGATCACGCCCAGCGGCTCGTTCAGCGCCACGGTAATGCCGTGCATCGGCGGCTGATGCGCCAGGCCATCGTACTTGTCGGCCCACGCCGCCCAGTAGAACAGACGCTCGATCGATGCCTGCACTTCCTTCTCGGCGTTCTTGGTGCCGGTCATGGCAGCGATACGTGCCGCGAATTCCTCGCCGCGCGCGGCCAGGTTTTCTGCGATGTAGTACAGCACTTGCGCGCGATTGTGCGCAGTAGCCTTGGTCCAGCCGGTGGCCTTGTGCGCTGCTTCCACCGCGTTGCGGATGTCCTTGCGGCTGCCCTCGCCCACTTCGGCGATGAGGGCGCCATCGGCGCCGTGAATCGCGCGGCTATAGGCGCCATCAGGGCGGGCCTGTTTGCCGCCGATGTACAACTTGGCAGTGCGGTCGATGGCGAATGGACTGCCGGCCGGCACTGCGGCTTTGGCCTTCGCTTTTGGTTCCAGCAGCGGCGCGGCAGGACGTGCATCTTCCGACAGTGCGGTCATGTACTCGTACATGCCTTCGCGGCCGCCTTCACGGCCGTAGCCGGATTCGCGGTAGCCACCGAAGCCGCAAGCGGCGTCGAACTGGTTGGCGGTGTTAATCCACACCACGCCAGCCTTGATGGCAGGTGCAACGTCCAGCGCCAGCGAGATATTCTCGGTCCACACGCATGCGGCCAGGCCGTACACGGTGTTGTTTGCCAGCTGCACGGCTTCCGGCGGAGTGCGGAAGCTCATCGCCACCAGCACCGGGCCAAAGATTTCGGCCTGCGCCACGGCGGCGGCGGTCGAAGCGCCGGTGATCAGGGTTGGCGGGAACCACGAGCCATCGGCCGGCAGTTCGCAGGCTGGCTGGTACACGGTGCAACCTTCGTCGCGCGCCGATTGCACCAGGCCTTCGATGCGCTGCTTCTGCACCGGATCGACCAGCGCGCCGATGTCCATCGACTTGTCCAGCGGCGAACCGAGGGTCAGCTTGTCCATGCGGGCGCGCAGCTTGGCCAGGAATTTATCCTGCACCGACTCCTGCACCAGCAGGCGCGAACCTGCGCAGCAGACCTGGCCCTGATTGAACCAGATCGAATCGACCAGGCCTTCAACCGCAGCGTCCAGGTCCGCGTCTTCAAACACGATGAACGGCGACTTGCCGCCCAGTTCCAGCGACAGCTTCTTGCCGCTGCCGGCCGACGCTTCGCGGATCAGGCGACCGACTTCGGTCGAACCGGTGAACGCCAGCTTGTCGATACCTTCGTGCTTGACGATGGCTTCGCCCACGCGGCCGTCGCCGGTGATGATATTGACCACGCCCGCAGGCACGCCGGCCTGCACGCAGATGTCGGCGAACAGCAGCGCCGTCAGCGAAGTGAATTCGGCCGGTTTGAAGACCACGGTGTTACCGGCGGCCAGCGCCGGGGCGATTTTCCATGCCAGCATCAGCAGCGGGAAGTTCCACGGCACGATCTGGCCGACCACGCCGACAGCGCGGTAGTCCGAGAATTCTTCGGCTTGCAGTTGCGCCCAGCCGGCGTGGTAGTAGAAGTGACGCGCTACCAGCGGCAAGTCGACATCGCGGGTTTCGCGGATGGTCTTGCCGTTGTCCAGCGTTTCCAGCACGGCGAACAGGCGCGCGTGCTTTTGCATCAGGCGCGCAATCGCATACAGCACCTTGGCGCGGCCATGGCCGCCCAGCGCCTGCCAGCCCGGTTGCGCGGCGCGCGCTGCGGCGACGGCGCGGTCGACGTCTGCCGCGCTGCCTTGCGTCAGGTCCGCCAGCTTGGCGCCGCTGGCTGGATTGATGGACGCGAACAGCTCACCGGCCTCGCTCCATTCGTTGTTGATGAACAGGCCGAATTGGCGGCCGCGTTGTTCCAGCCACGCTTGCGCTTCTTTCGTGCTTTCCGGTGCTGGGCCGTATTCCATAGTATTCAGGATCTCTTTAATTGATGGCATGACGTGTCCGTAATTAAGGTTGCGCGTGGCGATGTGCGGCCGAGTAGTTACCGGTCACGTAGTGCTCCAGCTGACGCTCGATGTCGGTCAGCAGGCTGGAAGCGCCGATGCGGAACAGGTGGGGTTCCAGCCACTCGTTGCCCAGTTCTTCCTTCATCAGGGTCAGGTACTGCAGCGCGGCCTTGGCCGTGCCGACGCCGCCCGCCGGCTTGTAGCCGATCTTGAAGCCGGTCTGCTCGTGGTACTCGCGAATCGCGCGCACCATCGTCAGCGACACCGGGATCGTGGCGTTGACCGGCTCCTTGCCGGTCGAGGTCTTGATGAAATCCGCGCCAGCCATCATGCACACCCACGACGCCTTGGCGACGTTTTCCAGCGTGACCAGTTCACCGGTCGCCAGAATCGCCTTGACGTGCGCTTCGCCGCAAGCCTTGCGGTAAGCCAGCATCTCGTCGTACAGCGCTTGCCAGTTGCCCGTCAAAACGTGCTGACGGGTGATGACGATATCGATCTCGGAAGCTCCGGCGGCGACCGACAGTTCGATCTCGCGCACCTTGGTTTCCATGCTGGTCAGGCCGGCCGGGAAGCCGGTCGACACCGCAGCGATAGGCAGGCGGCCTTGCAGCACTTCCACCGCAGGTTTGATCATCTCGTGGTACACGCAAACGGCGCCAGTGGCCAGCTTGACATCTTGCAGGCCCAGAGCTTCCACCAGGTCGGTGCGCAGTGGACGCAGCGCCTTGCGGCACAGGCGTTCAACGCGGCCTGGCGTATCGTCGCCGGACAGCGTGGTCAGGTCGATCAGGCCGATGGCCTTGACCAGCCAGGCGGCCTGGTATTCCTTCTTCACCGTGCGGCGGTTGGCCAGGCTGGCGGCGCGGCGGTCGGCGGCGCTCTTGTTCACGTGGATGTGATTGATCCAGCCCAGGTCCAGCGGGACGGCTTCATTGCGTTTGAAATCGGTAATGATGCTCATAACAGATTGGTTCCGTTTGCGAGTGGTTTGACGCCGAGGTGATGGGCCAGGGTCTGGCCGATATCGGAGAAGGTTTCGGAAATGCCCAGCGACTGCGCTTTCACATTCGGGCCGAAGAAGATCATCGGGATGTGTTCACGGGTGTGGTCGGAGCCTGGCCAGGTCGGATCGCAGCCATGGTCGGCGGTGATCACCACCAGATCGTCCGGTTGCAGCTTGGCGATGAACTCCGGCAGGCGCGCGTCCATCTCGTGCAGCGCGTTCGAGTAGCCGTTGACGTCGCGGCGATGGCCGAAGGCCTGGTCGAAGTCGACGAAGTTCACGAAGGTCAGCGACTTGTCGCCGGCTTCGTCGGCCACTTTCAGCAGCGCGTCGAACAGCGCCATATTGTCCTTGCCCTTCACCAGGCGCGATACGCCTTGCGTCGCGAAGATGTCGCTGATCTTACCCAGCGCGATCACTTCGCCGCCGTCGTTCTTGACGTGGTCCAGCAGCGTCGGCGCCGGCGGCGCGACCGCGTAGTCGTGACGGTTGGTGGTGCGGGTGTAGTTGCCGTTCGCGCCCAGGAACGGACGGGCGATCACGCGGCCGATGTTGTACGGCTCAACCAGTTTAAAGGCGATCTCGCACACTTCGTACAAACGCTCCAGGCCAAACGACTCTTCGTGCGCGGCGATTTGCAGCACCGAGTCGGCGGAGGTGTAGATAATCGGTTTGCCGGTGGCGACATGCTCGTCACCGTGCTTGTTGATGATGTCCGTGCCCGAAGCGTGGCAGTCGCCGAGGAAGCCGGGCACGCCGGTCAGCTCTTGCAGCTTGGCGGTCAGCTCGGCCGGGAACGACGGTACGGTTTTCGGGAAGTAGCCCCAGTCGAATTCCACCGGCACGCCGGCGATTTCCCAGTGGCCGGACTGGGTGTCCTTGCCGGTCGAACGCTCGCGCGCGGCGCCATAGGCGGCGGTGAAACCTTCGCGTTGCGTAAAGCCGGTGGCCCATTCGCCGCTGGCCAGATGGGCGGCGGCGGTCAGGCCCAGTTTTTCCATGGTCGGCAGCGACATCGGCGTGCCGCTTTTGGCGACGCTTGCCGCGATGTGGCCGAAGGTATTGGCGCCGACGTCGTTGTACTTCGCCGCGTCGGGCGTGGCGCCCAGACCAAACGAATCGAGCAGCAGGATAAATGCGCGTTTCATAATGAACTCCTAAAAGCAAAAAGGGGCGGACTGCGCCGCCCCTGTCGGATTCTTAAGCTTGCGGCGTTTTCGCTACATTGCCCAGGAAGCCCAGGATCACTTCAATCAGCGACGTCGCTGCGATCGCTGCGTATTTCAAGGTCTGGTCATGCGACAGCGGGAACGGCGACAAGCCTTCGGCCAGGTTGGTGATGGCCGATACGCCCACCACCTTCAGGCCGCAATGACGGGCCGACACCACTTCCGGCACCACCGACATGCCGACCACGTCCGCACCCAGCGTCTTGAACGCGCGGATTTCCGCAGGCGTTTCAAAGTTAGGACCGGCGTAAGCAATGTACACGCCTTCATGCAGCGTGACGTTTTTCTCTTTGGCCGAGGTGTGCAGCAGCGCGCGCAGATCCGCATCGTAGGCGTTGGCCATGCTGAAGAAGCGTGGACCAAAGCGCTCATCGTTCGGGCCCATCATCGGGGTGCCCGGCAGGTAGTTGATATGGTCGGTCAGCGCGACCAGCGCGCCGGCGTCCACTTCGGTGCGCAGCGAACCGGCGGCGTTGGTCACGAACAGCATTTCGCAGCCCAGCAGCTTCATGGTGCGCACGGCGCTGGTCATCACGCCCAGGCCGTAGCCTTCGTAGACGTGGCCGCGGCCCTTCATGCACACCACCGACACGCCCGACAGGGTGCCGATCACCAGTTCGCCGGCGTGGCCGTGCACGGTGGAGATCGGGAAGCCCGGCAGTTCGTCGTAGCCGATGGTGACCGCGTCGGTCATCTGTTCCGCCAGCACACCGAGGCCGGAACCGAGAATCATCGCAACGCGCGGCTTGAAGCCTTCTGGAAGACGGGCGCGAATAATGTCGGCTGCCTGGAATGGAGAGTTATTAGACATGGAAATCCTCGAATTTTTTGATGTGGCTGGGGAAGCTGGCACTATGCATCATCGTGCATATGTATGGCAAATACCATTTTTCTTGGCTATTTATATAAAAGTGATATAAATCGCGGGTATTATAAACCAAGCGAAACTTAGCCGTGGAGCGCGGTTGACTCGCTTAAGACATATGTTTACCATTGAAGACAAATGTTTTTAAGGGCCACTACCGTGACCGACACCTCCAAGAAGGAACAGCTTTACCAGCTGATCCGCGCCAACCCCTTCATCTCCCAGCAAGACCTGGCGGTGGAACTGCGCCTGTCGCGGTCCGCCGTGGCCGGCCACATCGCCGGCCTGATCCGCGAACGCCGCCTGCTGGGCCGCGCCTACGTGCTGCCGGACAAGCGTCCGGTGATGTGCGTCGGCGCCGCCAACCTGGACCGCAAACTGCGCACCATCGAGGCGATGCAGCTGGGCACCTCCAATCCCGCCACCGCCGAGGAAGTCTACGGCGGCGTGGCGCGCAACATTGCCGAAAACCTGGCCCGTCTGAACCTGCCGGTGGCGCTGCTGACCGCCGTCGGCGACGACAGCGCCGGCCGCAACCTGCAAGACCACGCGGACGCGGCCGGCATCGACACCCGTGGCAGCCTCAAGCTGCAAGACGCCGCCACCGGCACCTATACCGCCATCCTCGATGACAAGGGCGAGCTGGTGCTGGCCCTGGCCGACATGGCCCTGTACGACCGCATCACGCCGGCCTTCCTGGTCAGCCGCCTGCCCCAACGCTCAGCCGCCGCCATGACCGTGGCCGATCTGAACCTGCCTGCCGACAGCATCACAGCGCTCCTGGAAAGTGCGCGCACCGACAACGTGCCCCTGGTGATTGTTGCCGTCTCGCAGCCGAAGATGGCCCGGCTGCCGGCGGACCTGGGCGGCCTGCGGCTGCTGATCCTGAATCGCGGCGAACTGGAAACCCGCGTCGCCCGCGCCCTGCCGACCGAAGCGGACGTGCGCGCGGCCTGCAACGAGGTTTGCGCACAAGGCGCCAGGGACGTCATCGTCACCTGCGGCAGCCAGGGCGTGTACCACACGCGCGGCAATGAGTTGGTGTGGCTGGCCGCGCACCAGGTGGAGGTGGTGGACGTCACCGGCGCCGGCGATGCGTTTTCGGCCGCCGTCTGCTGGTCTCTCTATCAAGGCAGCGACGATCTGACGCTGGCCTGCCGCCGCGGCCTGAAAGTCGCCGCCATGACGCTGGAAAGCCCGGAGACCGTATCGCCGGTGCTGGCCGCCGACGTCCTCGACGAAATACACGATTTTGACCTTAGCGCTCCGCTGTTCCCAAGTAAAGGATAAGACCATGCACCAATACCTGTTGTTCTCGCCGGAAGTGGCTGCCGCCCGCGCCGCCGGCAAACCGATCGTCGCGCTGGAATCGACCATCATCTCGCACGGCATGCCGTATCCGCAAAACGTGCAGATGGCGCGTGAAGTGGAACAGATCATCCGCGACGGCGGCGCCGTGCCGGCCACCATCGCCATCATCGGCGGCAAAATCTGTGTCGGCTTGTCGGACGAGCAGCTGGAGTTGCTGGGCACCGCCGGCGATGCGATTAAAGTGAGCCGCCGCGACCTGCCCTACGTGCTGTCGCAATCCAAACTCGGCGCGACCACCGTGGCCGCCACCATGATCTGCGCCGAACTGGCCGGCATCCAGGTATTCGTCACCGGCGGCATCGGCGGCGTGCACCGTGGCGCCGAAACCAGCTTTGATATTTCGGCCGACTTGCAGGAACTGGCGCAGACGTCGGTGGCGGTAGTATGCGCCGGCGTCAAATCCATCCTCGACATCGGCCTGACGCTGGAATACCTGGAAACCCACGGCGTGCCGGTGGTCAGTGTCGGCCAGCGCGGCTTCCCGGCTTTCTTCACCCGCGAAAGCGGCTTCAATGCCGACTTCCAGCTGGATACGCCGGACCAGCAGGCGGCCTTCATCGCCACCAAGTGGGCGCTGGGCCTGAAAGGCGGCGTCGTCGTCAGCAATCCGGTGCCGGCCGCCGAGGCGATGCCGAAGGAAGAAATCGACCGCATCACCGAACAGGCCTTGCAAGAGGCGGATCAGCAAGGCGTCACCGGCAAGAACGTTACGCCGTTCCTGCTGGCGCGCATCAAGGCGCTGACCGAAGGCCGCAGCCTGGTGACCAACATCGCACTGGTGAAGAACAACGCCCGTTGCGGCGCCGCGCTGGCGGTGGCCATGCAGTCCCCACACTAACCGACATCAGGCGCCGCCATGTCCATCGATCTGAAACAACTCAAGTATTTTCTCGCCGTCGCTGAAGAAAAGAGTTTCAGCCGCGCCGCTGAGCGCCTGCACATCTCGCAGCCGCCATTGAGCCAGCAGATCATGAAGCTGGAGAGTGAACTGGGCGTCAAACTGTTCGCCCGCACCACCCGCACCTTTGAATTGACGGTGGCCGGCAAGGCGCTGATGAACGAAGCGGCCGAGCTGCTGGCCAAGATGCGCATGACCATCGACACCATCCGCCAGATCGACCGCGGTGAAGTGGGCCGGCTGCGGGTGGGCATCGTCGGTTCAGCGATGTGGGGGCCGATTCCCAGCCTGCTGGAAGAATTCCAGACCAAGTTCCCGCGCGTGACGTGGACCCTGCACGAGCTGGGGCCAACGCTGCAATACGACGCGCTGCGCGCCAAGCAGATCGACGTCGGCTTCTGGCGCGAGCCCAAACTGGATGAAGATGGACTCAAGAGCGACAACCTGCGTCAGGAACTGTGCTTCCGCGAAGACGTGTGCGTGGCGCTCAACGAGCATCACCCGCTGGCCAAGCAGGATGCGATCGAACTGATGGACATCGCCGACCAGCCGATGCTGACGCTGGCGCTCGACAAGTCGGCCTTCCCGCGCTACCTGATGCAATGCTGTGTGAAGGCCGGCTTCCAGCCGACGATCTTCCAGGAAGCGTCCGAACCGCAAACGCTGCTGGCCATGGTCGGCGCGGGACTGGGCGTGGCGCTGATGCCGGAGACCACCAGCCGTATTGGCTGGCCGGGCGTGGTGTTTGTGCCGATCCGCAGCAATCCGCCATCGGCCAATCTGTACATCACCTACACCACCACCGATGATGCGCCGGTGGTAAGGGCCTTCCTGAACATCCTCAATCCGCCGTCACGGGAGAACTGACCATGACCGTCCTGTCCACCGCCCGGCTGGAATTACAGCCCTTCGACGACCAGCACTACGATGGTCTGCGAGCGCTCAACAGCGACCCGCAAGTCATGCGCTACATCACCGGCAGACCGGAGACGCCAGAGGAAACCACGGCCTTCATCGCCAGGGGCAAAGCCGCGTGGGCCGCGCTGGGTTATTCGTGGTGGGCGTTCATCGAGCGCGATTCCGGGCGGCTGATTGGCGCCGGGTGCATCCAGCATATCGAACGCAATCCTGACAATCCGCCGGAAGCCGCCTGGGCATGACCTATCGCGGCGTCGAGCGGTGGTACAACACCGATACCACGGTGTACGCCGTGACTGCCTATGACTGGCACTCATAGGATAACAACACGCCTTCTTCGCGCGGATTGATCTCCATACACTGGTCTCACTTAACCAACTTTGGAGAATCAACATGAACACCATGACCCGCATCGCCGCAGCCCTCGCCCTGACTTCCGCAACCATCGCCGCACCGGCCGCCATGGCGGCGCCGGTCAAGAACATCGTCCTGGTCCACGGCTTCTTCGCAGATGGTTCCGGCTGGCAGGGTGTGGCCGACATCCTGACCCGTGACGGTTTCAACGTCGCCGTGGTGCAGCAACCGGAAACCTCGCTGGCCGAAGACGTGAAAGCCACCAACAGCATCGTCAACTCGCTGGATGGCGACAGCATCCTGGTCGGCCATAGCTATGGCGGTGTGGTCATTACTGAAGCCGGCAATAACGCCAAGGTCAAAGGCCTGGTCTACGTCGCCGCATTCGCGCCGGACGCCGGCGAAAGCCTGCTGACGCTGGTCAAAAAAACGCCGCCGGCAAGCGAAGGCGTGAAAGCCACGGCCGACGGCCAGCTGTACTTCGACCACGCCCTGTTCCACGCCGACTTTGCCGCCGACCTGCCGGCTGCGCAAGCCAACTTCATGGCCCGCGCACAAGTCCTGCCGGCAGTCCAAACCGCCGCCGCGCCGGTCACCCAGGCCGCCTGGAAAACCAAACCAAGCTGGGCCATCGTATCGACCGCTGACCGCACGGTGAATCCAGACCTGGAACGCTTCATGGCCAAACGCGCCGGCAGCAAAATCACCGAAATCAACGGCAGCCACGCAACCTTCATCGTCCACCCAGCCGAAGTGGCCAAAGTGATCGAGCAAGCCGCAGGCTTTACTGGCAACAACTAAACTCGCGAGAAACCTGCTGCGCAAACGGTACGCGCAGCAGGCATATGGTGTGTAGTCATGGTATTGTATTCGCCATAAGCGCATCAATTTTAGTGAGGCTCATATGAGCATGCCTGCCAAAATCCCGAAGCGAAAGTTGCGAAAAATCGCAGCTCAAACCATTGCTGACAGCCCAAACGCAGCACTTGCCCCGCACGTCCCAAACAATGCTGATCAAGAAAAGCGCATGCAGGCGCTCGACTTGGTCTTCGGCATGTGGAAAGATCGTGATGACGTGCCAAAAGACGGCCTTGCCTTTCAGCAGGAGATGCGCAAGGAATGGTAACCAAGGTACTTGTTGACACGAATATTCTCATCGACTTGATGAATGGCGTGCCAGAGGCCAAAGTGGAACTCGGATATTTTTCCGACTTCGCTATCAGTTCGCTTACCTGGATGGAGGTCATGGTCGGGTGCAAGACCCAGGCCGACACCTTAAAGTTCGAAACATTCTTGAAAATGCTGAACGTCCAGGTTGTGCACCCCGACGACGCCATCATGGCGACAGCAGTAACTATTCGCTCAGCCGGCCTCGCTAGAACGCCCAAGCGCAAGATCAAGGCACCCGACGCAATTATTGGCGCTACAGCCAAAGTACTTGGCCGCATGATCATCACTCGCAACCCGGCAGACTTCGAACCAAGCCAGCTACGCGCCCCATACAAGCTGAAGTATCAGAAAGACGACAAGGGCAACATCACAGGCTGGATAGCCTCCGATGTTGCAGACCCGCCCGAATGAGCGCTTATCACAAGCCTTAGTGCGTCAAGCCGCCCGCCTCGCGCACATCTACTGTGTGGGCGAGCGTGGTGCGGACGGCGATGCGCAGGCCTTCCACGACATCTTCCAGTTTCATGCTGGCGGTGCCGGGATGGCGGGCCGCCTGCTGCGGCAGATACGGAATGTGAATGAAACCGGCGCGCATGGTGGTGCCCCACTCGTGCGCCTGGTGCATCAGCCCATAGAACACGTGGTTGCACACAAAGGTGCCGGCCGATTGCGATACCGATGCCGGCAGGCCCGCTTCGCGCAGTTCGTGCACGATGGCCTTGATCGGCAAGGTGGAGAAGTAAGCCGCCGGACCGCCATTGACAATCGGCTGGTCGATCAGCTGCCGCTGCTGGTTGTCCGCATATGGCGCATCATCGATATTGATGGCAATGCGCTCCACCGAGATATCCACCCGCCCGCCGGCCTGCCCCACCGAGATCACGATACTCGGCTGCAGTTCTTCCACCGCCTGGTGCACCGTCTTCAGCGCGCGACCAAAGACGCATGGCAGTTGCCGCGCATGGACCACAAACTCGCCCTCGTGCCAGCCATCCAGCTGCCGCACGGCTTCCCACGACGGGTTAATGGTCTCCTTGTTAAATGGCTCGAAGCCAGTTAACAATATTATCTTTTTCATCTTGACTACTCCGGGATTCTGCTATCTAACCCGGAAGACTCTCACAGATTCATGAAAAAATAAAGCAGTGCTACATTCACTAACAATAGTGGCAACGCCGTCGGCACCTGCATTTTGACCACGGCGTTTTTATCCGGTAGCTCCAGCAGCGCAGCGGGAACGATGTTGAAGTTGGCCGCCATCGGCGTCATCAAGGTGCCGCAGTAGGCGCTGAACATGCCGATCGCCGCCATCACCGCCGGATTGGCGTGATACACGCCGACCAGCACCGGAATCCCCACGCCGCCCGCAATCACCGGAAACGCTGCAAAGCCATTGCCCATGATGATGGTGAACAGCGCCATGCCGATGCAGTACACCGCCACCGCCACCAGCCGCACGTCCATATTGATATACGACGTGACCACATGCGCCACCGCCTTGCCCATGCCGGCGTCGGTGAACAGCAGGCCAAGCACCGCCAGCATATGCGGCAGCACCACCGCCCATCCCAGGTGATCGATCAGCCGGCGCGATTCGCGCATCGCCTGCAATGGCGTGGAGCGCGTCAGCCAGCAGGCCGTGGCCACCGCGAACAGCGAGCCGCAACCGAGGCTGACCAGCGTGATGTTCTTCGGATCGAGCAGGAACAGGCCGTCCCATTTCACGTCCTTGAACAGCGTCGAGCCGATCACGGTGGTGAGGGGAATCAGCAGCGCCGGTATCAGCAGCTTGTGGCCGAGACGCTGCGCGCTGCCGCG
The DNA here is from genome assembly GCF_009857605.1 of Duganella levis. GTDB lineage: Bacteria > Pseudomonadota > Gammaproteobacteria > Burkholderiales > Burkholderiaceae_D > Rugamonas > Rugamonas levis. Next base: position 57,875 of record NZ_WWCT01000014.1, read on the forward strand.
CCGCTCGTCCGCCGTGCGTTCGCCGTAGCGGCCCAGCGTGACGCCGCCGAAACCGGCGATCAGCGCCATCGCCACCATCATCAGTCCCGCCGCCACCGGCGGCAGCTGTTCGCCGGCCAGGTAGATCACCGCGTACAAGGCCCAGAACAAGGCGCTGCTGTAACGCCGCGGATTATGCCGGTCGCGCAGCGCCATCCAGGCCACCATCAGCAGCATCGCACCCAGCACATAGTAGAAGTATTCGACCTTGAGTATCATGCCGCGCTCCGTGCCAGATACCGGTCCAGCCGGTACAGCCGCCACGAATGGATGATAAAGGCGCAGATGGCGGTCGGGATGCCCCACAGCGCCATGTGCAGCGGATCGACTTCCAGCCCTTCGCCGCGCAGGATGGTCTGCATCAGCACAATCGCACCGAAAGCGACGAAGATATCCTCGCCGAAGAACAGGCCGACGTTGTCGGTGGCGGCGGCCATGGCGCGGATGCGGTAGCGCATCTCCATCGTCACATTCGGATAACGCACCTCGGCGGCGCCTTCCGCCATCGGCGCGATCAGCGGTCGCACCATATTGGGGTGGCCGCCGATGCTGGTCAGGCCGAAGGCGGCCGCCAGTTCGCGGATCGCCAGGTACACAATCAGCAGCCGGCCGGTGGTGGCGGACTTGATGCGCGCGATCGACGCCTGCGCATGCTCCTTCAATCCGTGCCGCTCCAGCAGGCCGATGGCGGCGATCGGCAGCAGCAAAATCATCGGCAGGTTGCGCGTCTTGACGAAGGCCGTGCCCAATGTCGCCAGCAATTGCTCGACCGGCATGGCGGCGGTCAAGCCGGTGACAAAGCAGGCGGCGATCACCACCAGCACCGGATGCGCGCGCAGCACGAAGCCGGCGATGATGACGGCCACGCCCAGCAGCGGCCACAAATTAACGACAGTCTGATTCAAACCTGGCTCCCAAAGAAAAATCCCCGCACGGAGCGGGGATTCTAACCTTAGAAGTTCATCTTGAACGTGGCGCCGTAGGTTCGCGGCTCGTTCAGCATCCCGGTCAGGTTGTCGAACTCGATCGCGCTCAGCAGTACGATCTTGTTGGTGATGTTGCGGCCGAAGGCAGCCACTTCATACTTGCCATCGCCCCACTTGTAGCCCACGCGCAGGCCACCTTCGGTCAGCGGCTTGGCGGTGTACTCGGTGGCGGTGTACAGGAAGAAGTTGTACTTGCTGCGGTAGGTCCAGTCGGTCAGCGCATACAGTTCGCCATTCGCCACTTCGGTGCTGTACTTCAGCGTGAAGTTGGCCTGGTGACGCGGCGCGCGCGGCAGGTCGTTACCGTCGATCAGCGAGTAGCCAGGGAAGCCAGGCGCTGGCGCATTGGTCGGGGTGCAACCCATGCCGGCATTGTTGGCGACGTTACCGCAATACTGCACGCGCACGTTCTTGTCCTTGATCTCGGTATCGTTGAAGCTGTAACCGGCCGAGCCGCTGAAGCCGTAGCCCAGGTTGGCTTGCAGATCCAGTTCGATACCCTGACCGGTGACTTTGTCGGCGTTGATCAGGCGGTTCATGTTGACGGTGCCGCTACCGGCGGTCAGCTGCTTGTCTTTCACGCGGTACTGGAACACGGCAGCGCTCAGACGGGCGCGGCGGTCGAACAGGTCCTGCTTGATACCGGCTTCAAACGACAGCGCTTTCTCGGCGCCGGCCTGGGTCGGCACGTCGGTCAGCGCGCTCAGGCGGCCCTGCATCGACGGTGCGCGGTAGCCGGTGGCGGCGCGCGCGAACAGGTTGGTGTTCTTGTCCAGCTCATAGGTGCCGCTCAGATCCCAGCTGACGTTGTGGGTCTTGCTGCTCAGCGTGTGCGGCACGGTCACCAGGGTGTTGCTGGCGTCGAAGTCGGTACGCGAAGCGAAGAAGTCTTTCTTGTCGTCGGTGTAACGCAGGCCGCCACGCAGTTTCAGCTTGTCGGACACGGCGTAGTTCAGCGAGCCGAAGGCGGCCCACGATTTCGATTTCTGGAACTGGCGTGCGTACGCCGGGCTTTGCGGATTACCTGGCGACAGCGAGTCGAAGGCGATACTGTCGATCTGGATCGATTCGTTGAAGTAGAACAGGCCGCCGATCCATTGCAGCGGGCCTTTGTAGTTCGACTCGGCGCGCAGCTCTTGGGTGAACTGCTTGTGGTTAGGCAGCAAGTCAGCCGTCTCGACCGGGAATGGAATGCGGCCCGGACCATACGGCGGCGCGAATACGGCGCCATAGCCGCCATCAACGTCGGCGCGGCTGTTGAACTTCAGCTTTTCGTAGCCGGTGATCGAATGGTAGGTGATATCGCCCAGGTTGTATTTCAGGCGAATGCTGCCGCCCTTGGTTTCCAGTTTCTGGTAGTTGACGCCGTCGGTCGGGTAGGAACCGTAGTCGAAGCCGTCGACGATATCGTTGGTGCCCTGCTTGATGATGTTGGCGCGGAACAGCGTGGCGCTGCCGTGGTAGTTGCGCTGGTGGTAGTTGAACAGCGCATCGAAGTCCTGGTTCGGCTTGACCAGCGCTTGCAGGCGGAAGGCGTTGTCGCCGTAGCCTTCAAAGTCCTGGGTGCCCTTGCCGGCGGTCGGATTGGTGTTGTGCACGCGGTCGTCGCGGTGCTGGCTGGTGCCGGAGAAGCGCAGCGCCACGGTGTCGCTGACCGGGAAGTTGAACGCGCCTTCGGCATTCTTGGCCGAGTAGTTGCCGATGCCCAGCGTGACATAGCCTTCCTGCTTGAAGACCGGCTTGGCCGAGTCGAACTTGATCACGCCGGCCGGCGAGTTGCGGCCGAACAGCGTGCCCTGCGGGCCGCGCAGCACTTCAACCTGATCGGTATCGAAAATCGGGAAGCCCTTCAGCATGGCGTTTTCCTGGACGATATCGTCCATCACGTAGCCGACCGGCTGCGAGGCGTTCAGGTCGAAGTCGGTATTGCCCAGGCCGCGGATGTAGAAACGCGGGAAGGCGCGGCCATAGTCGGACTCGATGTTCAGCGACGGCGTGCGGCCGGACAGCACGCGGATGTCGCCGGCGCCGGCGGTCACCGCGTCCAGCTTGTCACCCTTGATGGTGGCGATTGACATCGGCACGTCCTTGATATTTTCCGCGCGGCGCTGGGCGGTCACGATCACCGTTTCCAGCTGGTTGGCGGTGGATGGCGTGGCGCCGGCGACCGGGGTGTCCTGTCCCTCAGCGGCTGCCTCTACTTCGGTGGCCAGGGCCGATTGCAGCGGAAAGGCGCTGGCGATGGCCAGGGCGATCATCGATCGCACTGCGAAACTTTGTTTGCTCATTGTGTCCTGCTCCCTGTTATATCGTTGTGGTATTTGTTAATTACAAAACATGCTAGCACGGAAAAAAATGCAAGAAACGTACCTTTTGCATGAGTTGATTCATATCTATTTTGAATAAATAACCAAGAAAAAACGAATTTGTCGTACATATTCGGGCTGATGCATAGTGGGGAATTGACTGCGGCGCTGAGGAAATAGCCACTTGCTCTATGAAACACGGGGATGGACAACGACTTGCCGAGGCCGTTTGTTTTTTCCAAACGGACAAAAAAGCAACAATATAAAAATATTTAATTTGGTGGCCGCTGTTGCTGCGGTGCGACATGAAAGCACCATGCTGCCAATATGACAAGCTTTTAGCAAGTTGCTAGCACTTACTACGTGGAATCAGGGATTTAGAGGAATAAACCGACCGTGATTTGCATCTAACGGCCAATAAAAATATACAATACCGTTCTTCCAGGAGCCTATTCATGAAACTTTCACAACTTAGTTTGACGGTTGCAGCACTATTTATCGCTGCCAGCGCGTCCGCGGCTGACCCAAAACTGGGCATCGTGTATGACGCAGGCGGCAAGTTCGACAAGTCGTTCAATCAGTCCGCTTTCGAAGGCGCCACGCGCTTCAAAAAAGAGACCAACATCAATTTCATCGAGGTGCAAGCCTCCAGCGACACCCAGGCTGAACAGGTACTGCGCAGCCTCGCCCGCAAAAACCTCGACCTGATCGCCTCCATCGGCTTCGCCCAGCAGGCCGCCGTGCAGAAGGTCGCCAAAGAATTCCCGAAAGTCCGTTTCGTGCTGATCGACGGTGTGGCGCCAGGCGCCAACGTCAATTCCATCACCTTCAAGGAAGAAGAAGGGTCGTACCTGGTGGGTGTGGCTGCGGCCATGGCGTCGAAGTCGAAAAAACTGGGCTTCATCGGCGGCGTCGACATCCCGCTGATCCGCACCTTTGCCTGCGGTTACGCGCAAGGCGCGAAAGCCGTCAATCCTAAGGTGGACGTAACCTCGAACATGGTCGGCACCTCTTCGGATTCGTGGAACAACCCGGCCAAGGGCGGCGAACTGGCACGTTCGCAGTTCGACCGCGGCGTGGACGTGGTGTTTGCCGTGGCCGGCGGTTCGGGCCTGGGCACCCTGCAAACCGCCAAGGAAAAAGGCAAGCTGGCGATCGGCGTCGATTCCAACCAGAACAGCCTGTACCCTGGCTCGATCCTGACCTCGATGGTCAAGCGCGTCGACAACGCCGTCTACGATTCCTTCATGCAGATGAAGAACGGCACCTGGAAAGCCGGCGTTACCGCCAAGGGCATCAAGGAAGGCGGCGTCGATTGGGCGCTGGACGAAAACAACCGCAAGCTGATCACGCCGGAAATCGAAAAGCGCGTGCTGGGTGCGCGCAAGGATATTATCGATGGCAAGATCAAGGTCATCGACATCCGCTCGGGCACTGCCTGCCCAGTCTAAAACCTGTTTGAACATTAAACGCGCCGCCGGGGAATTACCCCGCGCGGCGCGTTTTACTTAGATAAAAAACGATCCTATGCAGCCAGCAGTAGAATTTCGCGGCATCTCCAAGCATTTCGGAGCTGTAAAAGCGAACACGGACGTCAACTTCACCATCGCCAAGGGTTCCATCCATGGCCTGGTGGGCGAGAACGGCGCCGGCAAATCGACCCTGATGAGCATCCTGTACGGATATTACCGCGCCGACGGCGGGGAAATCCTGCTCGATGGCCAGGCGCGTCGCATCCACAACAGCCAGGAGGCGATTGCCCTCGGCATTGGCATGGTGCACCAGCACTTCATGCTGGTCGAGAACATGACCGTGCTCGATAACGTGATGCTGGGCAGCGAAGGCGGCGTGCGGCTCAAGGCCAAGCGCGCCAGCGTGGAAGCGGAACTGCGCGAGATCTGCGCCCGCTACCGCCTGGACGTCGATCCGCTGGCCACCATCCACGACCTGTCGGTGGGTGCGCAGCAGCGGGTCGAGATCCTCAAGCAGATCTACCGCAGCGCCAGCATTTTGATCCTGGACGAACCGACCGCCGTGCTGACCGCGCAGGAAACCGCGTCGCTGTTCGAGATCCTGCGCCTGTTCAAGGAACAGGGCAAGACCATCATCCTGATCACCCACAAGCTGCAAGAGATCCTCGACATCACCGACACCGTCACCGTGATGCGCGGCGGCCGCGTGATCGGCGCCGTGCCGACCGCCGGCACCACCAAGGAAGCGCTGGCCAATATGATGGTCGGCCGTCCGATCGAGAACAACTTGCCGCGCGCGCCGTACAACCCGGGCGCGCCGGTGCTGCAGGTCGAGAACCTGCAACTGCGGGACGACCAGGACGTCAAGCTGCTGGCCGATATCGGCTTCACGCTGCGCGCCGGCGAGATCGTCGCGATTGCCGGCGTCTCCGGCAACGGCCAGAGCGAGTTGATGGAAATCCTGGCCGGCATGCGCGTGCCGACTTCCGGCAAGCTGGCCTTCCTCGGCAAGGACCTGCCGTTCAACGGCCGCTCCGATCCGGACGGCCTGCCGCGCACCTTCCGCGAACTGGGCATCGCCCACGTACCGGAAGACCGCCTGCGCGATGGCGTGGTGAAGGCCTTCTCGGTCATGCACAACACCATCCTCGGTTACCAGGACAAGCTGAAAAACCGCTGGGGCCTGCTCAACTTCAAAGCCATCGCGGCCCGCTGCGACGCGCTGATGAAGAGCTTCGACGTCCGTCCCAACAACCACGACCTGCGTATCGGCCTGCTCTCCGGCGGCAACCAGCAGAAGGTGGTGATCGCGCGCGAAGTGCTGGCGCAGCCGAAGCTGATGCTGGTTGGCCAGCCGACCCGCGGCGTCGACATCGGCACCATCGAAAGCATCCATGCGCAGCTGCTCAAGCTGCGCGACGAGGGCGTGGCGATCCTGCTGGTCTCCGTGGAGCTGGAAGAAGTGCGCGCGCTGGCGGACCGCATTCTGGTCATGTGCGGCGGCCGCATCACCGGCGAACTGAAAATTGAAGAATTCGACACTACCCGCATCGGCCTGCTGATGGGGGGCGAACACAAATCATGAATAAAGACCTGCCACGCTGGGCAACCGGCTTTGTAATGCCCCTCTTGAACCTGCTGTCGGCACTGTTGGTGACGGCACTGGTCATCCACCTGCTGGGCGAGAGCCCGACCGAATCGCTGGCGATCCTGGTCAACAGCGCCGTGGTCAATCCGGAAGGCTTGAGCTACACGCTGTTCTACGCCTCGACTTTCATCTTCACCGGCCTGGCCGTGTCGATCGCCATGGAAGCGGGCCTGTTCAACATCGGCGCCGAAGGCCAGATGTACTTCGCGGGCCTGGGCCTGACGCTGGCCATGCTGACCTTCGACAGTTCGCTGTCGGCCTGGTTGCTGATCCCGATCGGCATGCTGGGCGCGGCGCTGTTTGGCGCGCTGTGGGCCTTCGTGCCCGGCTACCTGCAAGCGAAACGCGGCAGCCACGTGGTGGTCACCACCATCATGTTCAACTACATCGCCGGCGCCTTGATGAACACCATCATCGTCAAGCTGGTGCCGCCGGGCGAGCAGAATCCGGCCAGCCGCGCGTTTGCCGCCGCCGCCGAGATGCCGCGCCTGAACCAGTGGTTCCCGATCCTCGGCGAGACGCCGCTCAACATCAGCTTCTTCCTGGCCATCATCGCGCTGGTGATTTACGGCGTGGTGGTGTCGCGTTCCTCGTGGGGCTTCAAGCTGCGCGCCACGGGCCTGAACAAGCACGCCGCCCACTACGCCGGCATCCGCATCAGCAAGATGATCATCATCGTCATGCTGATCTCGGGCGCGCTGGCCGGCCTGGGTTCGGTCAACTCCATCATGGGCTCGACCCACTATCTGTCGCTGAACTTTGTCGGCGGCGCCGGCTTCATCGGCATCGCGATTGCGCTGATGGGCCGCCAGCATCCGGTCGGGATCTTCCTGTCGGCGGTGCTGTTTGGCGCGCTGACCCAGGGTGGCTTCGACCTGTCGCTGGAAAAGCAGAACATCCCGCCAGAGATGGTGATCCTGGTCCAGGGCCTGATCATCCTGTTCTGCGGCGCGATGGAAAACCTGTACGGTCCCGCGATCGCCAAAATGCTCAAACTGAAGAAGTGAGAACGATATGACTTTTGACGACCTCCATATCGGCAGTATCCTGGTATCCACTGTGCGCAATGCGCCGGTGCTGATTTTCGCCGGCATGGCCGGCCTGTTCGCCGAACGTTCGGGCGTGATCGACATCGGCCTGGAAGGCAAGATCCTGGCCTCGGCCTTCGTCTCGGCCGCCGTCGGTTTCGCCACGCAGAATCCATGGTATGGCGTGATGGCCGGCATCGTGGCATCGATGCTGCTGGCCAGTCTGCAGGCTTACATCGCCATCACCCAGAAGGGCAACCAGCTGGTGGCCGGCATCGCCATCAACATCGCCATGAGCGGCCTGACCTTCGTGGTGGCGCAGTACTTCTTCCAGCAGGGCGGCCGCACGCCGGACCTGGGCTCGGCGCGCCTGTTCGACGTGGTGCTGCCCGGCTCCGCCGCAGTGGAACACATTCCTTTCCTCGGCTGGTTCTACGCCCATCTGATCGGCGGCCACTCGGTGCTGGTGTACCTGGCGTTTGCGCTGGTGCCGCTGGTGCACTGGGTCGTGTATCACAGCCGCTTCGGCCTGCGCCTGCGCGCCTGCGGCGAGAACCCGCATGCGGCCGACGCGGCCGGCGTCAACGTCGAGCGCCAGCGCTATATGGCGATGCTGATCGCCGGCTTCCTGTGCTCGTTCTCGGGCGCCTACCTGTCGATTGTGCAGAGTGGCTTCTTCCTGCGCGACATGTCGGCCGGCGCCGGCTACCTGGCGCTGACCGCCATGGTGTTCGGTAACTGGCGTCCGCTGTACACCTTCCTCGGCTGCCTGATGTTCGGCTTCTTCGGCGCGGTGCAGATCCAGATCGAAGGCGTGGAACTGCCGGTGATCGGCCGCCTGCCGGGCGCCATGATCCAGATGGTGCCTTACGTGCTGACCGTGATCGTGCTGGCCGGCCTGATGGCCAAGTCGGTGGCGCCGAAAGCGCTGGGTTCACCGTTCGTCAAGTCACGCTAAGTCGTACCAGGCCGCGTCACAGCGGGACGAGTTTTTGCCATTCGTCCCGCAGGCGCGCAATCGCAAAATCAGCAAAATGCCGCACGCGCGGCGCCAGGTGCAGCGCGTGCGGATACACCACATGCAGCGGGTCGGTCGGCGCGCTGTACTGCTCCAGCACCCGCACCAGCGAGCCATTCGCCAGCTCACTCCCCACATCCCATAAAGACTTGAAGAAGATGCCCGCGCCGGCTACCGCCAGCGCTTGCCCGGCGTTGCCGTCGTTGCACAGGAAGGTCGCGCCGATTTCTGCGGAAATCGGCTGGCCTTCATGCTGGAACAGCCAGTGCCGCGTGGTGCGCGCGCCGTAGACGATGCACTGGTGCGCCGACAAATCCTCCGGCGTCTGCGGCACGCCATGCCGGCGCAGGTAATCCGGCGAGGCGCACAGCACGCGCTGACTCGGCGCCACGTGGCGCGCCGTCATGGTCGAATCGTTCAAGGCGCCGAAGCGCAGCGCCACATCCATGCCCGCATCCACCAGGTCGATGAAGTCGTCGCCCAGATTCAGTTCGATGCGCAGCTCCGGATGCATGGCCTGGAATTCCGCCGCCAGTACCGACAGGTAGCGGCAGCCGAACATGCGCGGCGCGGTAATGCGCAGCAGGCCGGTGACCGCATTGCGGCTGCGCTGCATGTCGGTCTCCGCCTGCTGGACTTCGGACAGGATGCGCACGCAATGCTGGTGAAAGCGGCTGCCTTCCTGCGTCAGCGACTGGCGCCGCGTGGTGCGGTTCAATAGCCGCACTCCCATGCGTTCCTCCAGCGCGGCCAGGCGCTTGCTGACCACTGCCAGCGATAGTCCCAGTTCGTTGGCCGCATCGGTCAAACTACCGGCGCCGGCGACGCGGGCAAAGATGGTCAGGTCAAGTACGTTATCGATCATTATCTAATTTTTGGAAAGAGTGAATCTTCTTTCCGCCCATTTATCAATGAAAAGGAGATAAATATAATTCATCACACCAAACATCACAAGGATTAACATGAAACGCTCCCTGCTTGCCGCCCTCCTCTCCGCCGCTCTGGCCACCGCCGCCTTCGCCGGCACCGCCGACCAATTCCAGGCCGGCTACTACCACTTCAAGCTGGGCGAAGTCGACGTCACCGCGCTGTCCGACGGCACGCTGCCGCTGCCGCCGAAGGACTTGCTGACCAACGCCAAGCCAGGCGAAATCGCCTCGCGCCTGGCCAGCGCCTACCAGGGCGACAAGGTCGACGCCTCGATCAACGCTTACCTGATCAAGACCGGCGGCCGCCTGGTGCTGATCGACGCCGGCACCGGCGAGCTGTATGGCCCGACGCTCAACAAACTGGCCGCCGCCCTGCGCGCCACCGGCCACGCGCCGGAAGAAATCAACGACATCCTGATCACCCACATCCACACCGACCACACCGGTGGCCTGATGGACGGCACGCGCATGGTCTTCCCCAACGCCACGCTGCACCTTGAACAAAAGGAGCTCGATTACTGGATGAGCGCCGACAACCGCGCCAAGGCGCCCGATGCGGCCAAGGTGTATTTCGACCAGGCGATCGCCAAGGTGAAGCCGTACGTCGATGCGGGCAAGGTCAAGACCTTCCACGGCGCGACCCAGCTGTTCCCCGGCATCCGTTCGATTCCGGCGCCTGGTCACACGCCCGGCCACACTTTCTACGCGCTGGAAAGCAAGGGCGAAAAGCTGGTGTTCTGGGGTGACCTGCTGCACGTGGCGGAAGTGCAGATGCCTGATCCGGCAGTGACCATCGCCTTCGATGTGGACAGCAAAACCGCCGCCGCAACCCGCAAGCAAGCCTTTGCCGATGCGGTCAAAGGCCGCTACTGGGTGGCGGGCGACCACATCTCCTTCCCCGGCGTGGGGCACTTGAGCGCCGATGGCGCCGGCTACCGCTGGCTGCCAATGACCTACGCGAACGACTACTACGTTCCGGCAGCGAAGTAAGCGATGCGCGCGCTTCTTCAAACAGGCGCCGCGCTGGTGCTGGCCTTCGGGCTGGCATCGCACGCCGTCGCCGGCACTGCGGACGCGTTGCGGCAGCAGGCGCTGGCCAGCAGCGAAGCCTATGCCATTCTGGAATCGCTGACCACCGAAATCGGCGCCAGGCCGGCCGGCTCGGAAGCCGATGCGCGCGCCGTGGCGTGGGCGGTCGCCAAATTCAAGGCGCTCGGCTACGACAAGGTGACCACGGAGCCGGTGCGCTTTACCGCTTGGCGGCGCGGGGCGGAAAGCGCCGAGGTCACCGGCCCGTCGCCGCAGCGCCTTGCCGTCACGGCGCTGGGCGGCAGCGTTGGCACCAATGGCGACCTGCATGCCGATGTGGTGGCATTCCCGTCGCTGCCGGCATTGCAGGCCGCCTCGCCGGAGCAGGTACGCGGCAAGATCGTAATCCTGTCGCAGCACATGGAGCGCCGGCGCGATGGCGGCGGCTATGCGGACGTGCTGCCGATGCGCAGCAACGGTGCCTCGATCGCCGCGCGCAAGGGCGCCAGTGCGCTGCTGATACGCTCACTGGCCACCACCGACGATCGCCTGCCACACACCGGCAGCGTGATCTACGACGGTGGCGCGACGATTCCCGCCGCAGCCATCTCCGGCCCGGATGCCGACCTGCTGGAGCGCCTGCTGCTGCGCGGCCAGCCGGTGCAACTGCGCCTCAATCTGCAAAGCACGACACTCACCGATCAGCTTTCGTACAATGTCATCGGTGACATCACCGGCCGTGAACTGCCGCAGGAAGTCGTCATGCTCTCGGCCCACTTGGATTCATGGGACTTAGGCACCGGCGCAGTCGATGACGGTTTCGGCGTCGCCCTAACGATGGCTGCCGGCGCGCTGATCAAACGTCAGCCGCAGGCGCCACGCCGGACCGTGCGGGTGGTCTTGTTCGCCAACGAGGAAAACGGTTTTGATGGCGCACGAACTTATGCGGCGCGGCCGCCATCCGAGCTGGCTTGCCACCGGCTGGTGCTGGAAAGCGACTGGGGCGCCGGGCGTATCTACGCGCTGCGCCACCCGCCTGCCGACACCGCGCTGACAAAGCAGATGGCACAGACACTGGCGCCGTTAGGTATCGCACTGGATGGCCAAGCCGGCACGCCGGGACCGGACGCGCGCTTCGTGGCCGAACGCAAGGTGCCATGGCTACAGCTCGCGCAAGACGCCAGCGCGCTGTTCGACCATCATCACAGCGCCAACGACACGCTGGACAAAGTCGATCCTGCCGCGCTGGCGCAAAACACTGCTGCCTACTCGGTGGTGGCGTGGCTGGCGGCCAACGCGCCCGCTATGCCATGTCAGCCCTGAAGCAGATGTAGCGCCGCGTATTGCAGCAGCATGATGGTTTTGCCGTCGGCGATCCGGCCGTCGGCAACCATCGCCATGGCTTCGGCCATCGGCAACTCCAGCACCTCGATATCCTCACCCTCCTCCTCAATGCCACCGCCGTCGCCGGTGCGTGACGCCGCATCGTATTCGCCAACGAAGAAGTACAGCCGCTCGGTCACCGAGCCGGGACTCATGAAGGCTTCGAACACCTTGCGCACTTCACTGACGCGGTAGCCGGTTTCCTCTTCCACCTCCGCCTTGATGCGCTCCTCCGGGCTGGCGTGGTCCAGCAGGCCGGCCGTCGTCTCGATCAGGAAACCGTCGTGGCCATTGCCGTAAGTGGGAAAGCGGAACTGGCGCACCAGCAGCACCGTGCGCTGCGCGCGGTTGTACAGCAGGATGGTGGCGCCGTTGCCGCGGTCATAGGTCTCGCGCGTCTGGCGCTGCCAGCTGCCGTCTCGGCGGCGGTAGTCGAAGGTGGTCTTCTTCAGCAGGAACCAGTCGTCGGACAGGGTTTCTACCTGATGGATGCGGATACGGTCTTCGGGCATGACGATCTCCTGGTTGCGTATTTTTACGATATCATGCAATATCGTGCAATATCAAGAAAATTCATGCATATGCTGACACGCCACCGCAAAGAACTGCTGCTCGCCCGCCTGCGCCAGGATGGGCAGATCGTCGCCAAATCGCTGAGCGAAGAATTGGGACTATCGGAAGACACCATCCGCCGCGACCTGCGCGACCTGGCCAGCGAAGGCCTGCTGCTACGCGTGCATGGTGGCGCACTGCCGGCGTCACCGGCGATGGCTAATTTCGCCGAACGGCAGCAGATTTCCAGTGACGCCAAGCCGGCCATCGCCCGCGCCGCTGCGGCCATGATCGCGCCGGGACAAGTGGTGTTCATCGACGGCGGCACCACCGCCGTGCAGCTGGCGCGCGCATTGCCGCCGGATCTGCAATGCACGGTGGTGACACATAGTCCGTCGGTGGCGGTGGAGTTAGCGGAACATCCGCTGATCGAAGTGATCCTGATCGGCGGCCGGCTGTTCAAGCATTCCATCGTGGCGATGGGGCCGTCGGCGCTGGAGGCGATTGCGCAGATACGCACCGATATTTATTTCATGGGCGTGTGCAGCCTGCATCCGGAGAGCGGCATCAGCACCGGCGATTTCGATGAAGCGGGCGTCAAGCGCGCCATCAGCAATATGGCGCAGCGCACCGTGGTGATGGCGTCGCCGGAAAAGCTGGACACCGCCTCGCCCTATCAGATCGCGCCGCTGTCGCAAGTCAGCGCCATTGTGGTCAACAGTGATGCGCCGGAAGCGCTGCTGGCGCGCTACCGCGCCATGGGCATCGACGTCATCAAGGCTTGAAGGTCTTCAGATACGACATCACATCGGCGAGCTGCTGTTCATCCTTGATACCCCAGAAGCGCATGCTGGTGCCAGGCACCACATCGTGCGGCGCGCGCAGATAGGCGGTCAGGGTTTTCTCGTCCCACGTCAGCCCGGACTTCTTCATCGCATCGGAATACTTATAATCCTTGGTCGACGCCGCGCGCCGGCCCACGATACCGTTCAGTTGCGGCCCATAACCACCACTGGCAAACGGCCCCACCGCATGACAAGACGCGCAACGCTGAAACAGCAACGCGCCACTCTTCGGATTACCCACCGGCGCGGCGCCGGCATGCATTGCCAGCATCAACAAGAAGAGCAACAAGCATCGTTTTATCATTTACAGCTCTTCAATTGAGTAATGCTCCTTATCGTAAATGCTGACCATCAACGCCAGGAATTCAAGTAGCCCGGCTAGAGGATGCTGTTCGTTTTCGCCCATTATATCGAGCACATGATTCATCAATGTAACCGTGCGATCATACTCAGCCTCATTGGTGATGGGCCGCAGCTCAACTAGTCGATTAAGCTCCAGCCAAGCCGCTGCCAAAGCGCCGCCATCAACATTATCCACTAAGCTATTCATTTTTTGATCTTTCCTTGCAGATAGCGCCTAGTCCACTTATCGTACTCACCATGCGTCAACATCCACCTGATGAACACTGCCCCGCTTGCATAATGTACAGTGGCGATTAGCCGAAACTTATTGCCACCGAGGTTAAAAACGGTGAACGGAGAAACATAATCAACACTTCCGAAAAAGCTGCGCAGCTCGCTAAAGTTACCCGGTGTAATGGAATCGATGCGTTGTGCCCATTGCCGAACACTGCCACTCGCGTCGGGGCGGCGGCTACAGAAATCCTTCAATACTTTTAAAGATACGAGGCGCATGCGCCACTGTATGACTCTACTACTTTTATCATTTGAGGGCACGCAAAGTGCATAGCCGAAATCTCAAGCTTTCGGTCACGGCCTTGCTATGGACGGCCTTATGGCTGGCGGCCGGCGCGTGTAGTGCGGCGACGCAGGTGGTATATCCGCTGACCAGTCTTGACGATGCGGATAGCCGTTACGAATACGATTGGGCAGTGCTGCGCGTGGCGCTGCAAAAGACTGCGCCGCGCTATGGAGCGTTTGAACTGAAGCAGTCGACCCAGGCGATGTCGCCGCAGCGCGTGGCGCAGGAGCTGCTGACGCCAGGTGGGCGCATCAACGTCTTCGCGCGCGCCACGTCGCCGGAGCTGGAGCAGCAATACATACCGGTGCGCCTGCCCATCGACAAAGGCCTGCTGGGCTACCGCATTTTCCTGGTGCGCTCTGCCGACCTGCCGCGCTTCGCAGCCGTGCACACGCTGGACGATCTGCGCAAGCTGCGCGTGGGACAAGGCAGGGATTGGGTCGATGTGCCGATCCTGCGCAACGCCGGATTCACCGTGGTCGAAGGCACCAGCTACCGGGGACTGTTCGCAATGCTGTCGGCCGGCCGCTTTGACTGGTTCTCGCGTGGCATCGACGAGGCGCAGCGTGAATATATAGAACGCCACCCGAGCTATCCGGACATGGCGATGGAGCCGGCCTTGCTGCTACAGTATCCGCTGCCGCTGTACTTTTTCACGCGGCGCGACGCCGAAGGCAAGCTGCTGGCGCAGCGCATCAGCGACGGCATGGAGATGATGATCAAGGATGGTTCGCTCAACACCCTGTTCCAGCAGTTCAAGGGCGAGAGCATCAAGGCCGGCGCGCTGACGAAACGGCGCGTGCTGCACATCAAAAATCCGCACCTGCCGCCAGAGACGCCGCTGTCGCGCGGCGAACTCTGGTTCGATCCCGTTAAAGGCAAATAGCTTAAGGCCAGATGGCTTTCAGCACGGCGGCCAAGTGGTAGCCGCCCTGGATCAGCTGCGCCTTGGCGGCGGCCGACGATGGCACCGGATAGTTGTCCGGAATCGCCAGCGGCCACACATTGTAGACGTCACCGTTCTTGCTGGTCTGCTGCGCCATCGGACCCGGCACCACGTCGGCATACGCCAGCTTGGCCACCACCAGCGTCTGATCGGCCCACTCATACGGCCACGTCACCGGATCGCCGCTGTTTGGCGACACCACCGGATTGCCGGCGATGACCATCTGCGCGAACTGCTCCGGCGTACGCGCGCCGATGCGGCGGAACGCATAGTTGACCACCGTGGTGTCCCAGTACGAGTGGAACGCGCGCGTGGTCTGTGGCGGACGTGCTGGGGTGGCTGGCGTGGCCGGTGCAGGCTTGCTGTCATCCGCCGGGGCGGCAGGAATCTGCTGCGTGCTGTTGGCCGTCAGCTTGATATCATCCAGTTGCAGATTATTGCCGCCCTGCGTGGCAAAGGCTTCCTTGTCGTCCAGCTGCTTCTGCGTCGGCAGCACGAAGCCGCCGTTCTTGCCGACATAGCCCTCGCCCACATGCAGCGGCTGCGCGATATCGCCGGTCAGGTGGGTCAGCATCAACAGCGCCTGGCGCGGCGTGAAGTTGTGCGGGTTGGTGGTGGCATTGCCCTTACCCTGCAACACCGCAATGCACTGCTTCAGCGTCTGCACGATATCGTGGTCGGTGGTGCCGACGCCGTGGTCCTGATAGTGCGACAGCTGGAACGGCACGTCGGTATAGTGGTACTCGCTGTGCTTCGGATTGGCGGTGGTGTAAGCCACCATCTCCTCCGTTTGCGGGCCGCAGTAAGTGCCCTTGACGCAGTCGGCCCACGACGCCACCTTGGCCAGACTCTCGCCCGGCAGCAGCAAGGCTTGCACCTGCTTCTCGGCGTTGCTGCCGACGATCAGTTGATCGGCAATCGCGCCAACCGCGCGGTGACCATCATTGCCCCACGCGTGGGCGTTGAGGGAGACGAAGGCGCTGCTGAGCGCCAGTATGCATGCAAGCTTTTTCATTCAGGACTGCCTTTCGCTGGCTTTGGATATTGTTTGTTGATGTCGAGCGCTTGCGCGTACGACGACGACCAGGTCTGCTCATGCAGCGCGGCCAGGCGCTGCGCCATTTTCTCATTGCGCATCACCACTTCCAGATTGCGCGACAAGTCCATATAGCCGCCGCTCCAGTTGCTGGTGCCGACCCAGGCGATCTGGTTATCGATCACCATGGCCTTGCTGTGGATGACGCGCGCGAACGGAATAAAGCCAGTCGACGCCACCGGCAGCGTCACCACGCGGATTTCCACATTCGGCAGAATCGCCAGACTTTTCAGGTAGACCTGCGCCGGATTTTCCAGGTTCCAGTTGGAGACCATCAGCTTGACCTTGACGCCGCGGTTGGCCGCCGAACGCACCGCGTTGTCGATCACCGCATAGTAAGGACGTGTACCTTTCGGGCCGTAGCTCAGCGGCGCGTAGTCCAGCAACTGGATGCGCACTTCGCTTTTCGCTTCCGCCAGCAGCGCCGGCAGGCCGGCCTCGGAATTGCCCACACCCGCAGGATTGTATTGCTGAGGGCTGGCCAGCAGGAAGGTGTCTTGATGAATGTTCGGCGCCACCGGCGTCGCATTCAACACCGGCACCGGCTTGCCTTGCGAGATCAGCGCCTGCGCATTCCAGTCCTGGTTGAAGATCGCCTGTACTTGCGCCACAACCTTCGGATCGGTGATGCGCAAACCGGTTTCGTGGATGTGCTCAAACGAGCGCCAGTCGAAATTCTGGCTGCCGATGTAAGCGGTCGCGCCATCCACCACCAGGTACTTGGCGTGGATGATGCCGTTGCCAGTCAACTTATTCACGTCCAGGATGCGGAAGTCCATATTCGGAATCGCCTTCAGGCGCTCGATGGTCGGCTTCTCCGACAGGCCCACGCCTTTTTGATCCAGCAGGAAGCGGATCTTGACGCCGCGCTTGCCCGCTGCCTCCAGATGCTCCACCACTTTTTCAAACACGCTGCCCGGCTTGATCACGGCGTAGAACTGGCCGATGACAATTTCGCTCTTGGCGTTGTCAAACAGTTCGCTCCACACTTGCGCAGGATTGCGCAAGTCATCGCTATGCAGCGGCGTTTCCACCGGCGCGGTCTGCACCAGCTCAAAGCCGGGAATCGAAAACTCCGCGCGGGCCGGCGCAGCCAGTACGCTGGCCGCAACCAGGGCGGAAAGTAAAAGTCGACGCATCATTGCTCCTTTTGTACGTAACGCTTGAGCGGCGCCGCAGCGCCGGCTGGTTTGCCATCCTGCTCACGCTTGGCCAGATACTGGGTCAGCGCATCGATGTCGCGAATGCTGGTCGGCGCGCGATTGCTGCCGTTCTTGAAGGCCGGGAAACCGTCGCCGCCTTCGGCCAGGAAGTTATTGGTCACCACGCGGTACGAGGTGTCCATCTCCAGCTTGGCGCCGTTCAGCTTCACGCTGCCCGGCACGATCTTGCTGCCTTCCGGCTTGCTGGCGTCCCATTGATAGCTAAAGCCTTCCGACAGTTGCAGCAAGCCGCGCTTGGAATCACGGTCTTCCAGCCACTGCTCTTCCAGCAGTTCGATAATTTGCGCGCCGCGCAGGTTCATCGCCACCAGCGTGTTCCCGAATGGCAGAACCGCCATTGCCTTGCCCAGCGTGACGCGGTTGCCGGCAACCGTCTCCAGATCCTGACGTATGCCGCCCGGATTTTGCAACGCGATCTGCGCGCCGTACGGACGGCCCGCCGCCAACATGGAGTCCGCCACCAGATCGCCCAGGGCGGATTCGCTGGCATGGTCCTTCTCGCGCTTGACGCTCGGCACAGCGATGGTCGCCACCGGACGCGCCAGCGCGGCGGCGCTTTGCTCGCGCGCCTTGTTCAGATACGCCGTCAGCGCTGGGTCGGCCGGCCACGTACCCGGCACCATCACCTCCTGCCTGGCGCTGACCTCGCGCACGGTGTTGGACGCGGTGTCCACTTGCAGCGTGATGCGGCCCAGTACATGGCCGCCCATGTCGGACTGCGTCACCAGCCGGCCATCCACCTTGCACAGATAGCCCTGGTGCGAATGGCCGCTGATCACCAGGCGAATCGACGGATCGAGGCGCTTGACCACATCCACGATCGGTCCTTTGAGATTGCCGCAATCCTGCTGGTCGAATTTATCGGTGGTGCGGCCGCCCTGGTGGATCAGCACCACGAACACGCCCACGCCCTGCTTGCGCAGTTCCGGCAGCTGGCGGTTGATGGCGTCCGCTTCGTCGACGAACTCCAGGCCGGCGATGCCCGAGGCCAGCGCCGATTCCGCCGTCTCGCGCAGCACGGTGCCGATGAAGGCGACCTTCACGCCATGCACGGTCTCGATTTTGTACGCCGGCAGCACCGGCTTGCGGGTGCGCATGTCGATCACGTTGGCGGCCAGGTACTGGAACTGCGCGCCTTGATACGGACCGTCGAATTTGCAGGCCTTGTCGGCGCGCGGCGAAGTGCAGCCGCCCTGCTGCTGACGCAGCAGCTCAATCCGGCCCTGGTCGAATTCGTGATTGCCGACCGACGTCACGCGCATGCCCAGCAGATTCATGGCGCCGATAGTCGGCTCGTCGGCCCACATCGACGAGATGGCCGGGCTGGCGCCGATCAGGTCACCAGCGCCGACCACCATCAGTTCCGGATCGTCCTTGCGCCACGCCTGCAGCGCCGCGCCCAGCGTGTCGATGCCGCCGGCCTGGATGGTGCGTTCGTCGCCGCCGGCCGCGCTGTCCCAGACATATTTGCTGGCTTCCAGATTGCCATGGAAATCATTCAGCGCCACCAGTTGAACTTCGGTCACGCCCGGCGGCAGCGGCTGGCGCCATGCGCAGCCGGCCAGCGCGGCCAGCAAGGCCGCCGTTATAAGGGTAGAGGTATGTGTTTTCATAAGGTGTGCAGCATAGCGTATCCCGGCTCCAGCCAGCAGGATGGAAACATTGCCGTTACAAAGAAAAACAGGCCCTTGCGGGCCTGTGTCGTACTCACGATATGGCGGGCCGGAAGCCCGCCATCGAGACGATTAGTAGTCGCCCGAGAAGGTCAGGGACAGGAAGCGTGGTGCACCAGCGTAGTACGAGATTTTGCTCGCAGTGATGCCAGGGTAAGCCAGCGCGTTGGTGGCGGTTGCCGAAGCCGGGTTCAGGTACTGCTTGTTACCCAGATTGCTCACGTTCATGGTGATCTTCGGACGTTTCAGCCAGCCCTGGTTAGGGAAGGTGTAGCCAGCGTCCAGACCCAGCAGGGTGTAGCCGCCAACGTATTCATCGTTAGCCATGGTGCTGTACTGACGCGCGGTGGTCTTCGCTTTCAGACGGCCGTAGAACGCGCCATCCTGGTACTCGGCGCTGACGCCAACTTTCCATTTCGGGGTCAGAGGGAACTCGTTACCCTTGGTTGCCAGTGGCGCGAAGCCTTTGGCCAGTGCCAGGTTGTCCTGCATTTCCGACTTGGAGTAGCCCAGCGAGCCGTAGAACGCCCAGCCGTTGATCGGGGTGTTACCCAGTTCAACTTCGAAACCGTTGTTACGCACGTTGCCGACGTTGCTGGTGGCTTTGGTGTCGGTCGATGGATCATACGCGGTTGCCAGACGGTCCTTGAAATAAATCGAGTACACGTTGAAGGTGGCGATGATGTCCTTGTCCTGGTGACGGTAGCCGACGTCCAGATTCCACGACACTTCTTCTTTCACGTCATTGACGACGGTAGGCACGCCATTGACCAGCGTAACGTTACCGTTGTTTGGCAGGTAGATGAAGTTACCTGGCGCCTTCATGTTCTTGGCCAGCGATGCGTACAGTTGGTCGTCGTTGGTGACCTTGAAGCGCGCGCCCAGTTGTGGCAGCACGTCTTTGTAGGTACGTTCAACGCTGTACTGCTTGCCCGACAGCGGCAACGAACCTTCGTTGGCGAAGTTGGTGAAATCGCGCTTGATGTGCGGGGTACGCACGCCGAAGTTCAGGGTCAGGCGGTCATCCATTGCCGTGTAGGTGTCCTGCACGAAAGCCTGGTAGGCAGTCGATACGGTTTTCACGTCACGGAACACTTGCAGCTTGGTGCCGTCTGGACGGTAGATGTTGTTGGCTTGCAGCCAAGGATCATACGAACCGTCGTTGTTGATGGCGACCATCGGCGAGGTTTGCTCGTGGTTGGCGCGCTCGATCCATGCGCCGGCCAGCAGCGTGTGGTTGCCCATGGTGTGGGTCACAGCCAGGCTGATACCAGGACGGCTGGTGCGGGTGAACGAACCTTCCGCCATCAGCACTTTATCCTTGGTGTCGCCGTCGCCGTTCAGGTCGATCGAACCGGTCTTGACGCCGGTGCCGCCGTCCTTGACGATGGCCACGTTGGCTTCGGTGATCAGCTGCTGCTGGGTGCCGCCGGTGCCGTAGCCGTACCACCAGTAAGGAACAACCTTGATGTCGGTGTCTTCGTTCAGGCGGAACTTGGCGGTCGCCGAAGCGATCACGTTACGGAACGGGTTCAGCGCCAGGCCGTAGTAAACCGGCGATGGAGCGGTATCGTTCTGTGCGCCTGCGCCTGGGGTCACGTGGCCAGGGAACTTGGCGGAGTAGTCGTAGTAGTAACCGTTCTGCGCCAGTTCAGCCTTGCTCATCGCCAGGAAGTTGTTGTTGATGGCTTCGTTGTACAGCACGGTGGCGTGAACGTAGTTGAAGCGATCCCAGTCGTAGTTGAAGCCGGTATCGATGTGGTCGCGCTTGGCGCCGCCCTGGCCTTTCCACTTGTCCGCTTCAGCGTGCGAGGCGGAGATGAAGAACTTCGAACGCTTGTCCGAGAACAGGCCGCTGTCGAAGCGGATGTAGGTTTTGGTCAGGTTCAGCTGGCCCAGGGTCTGCATCACGCGGACGCGTTGCTTGTCTTCCGGGTTGCAGGTGGTGATGCCGAAGTTACCGCCGGTCGCGCCAACTTGTGGCGAGTCCACGTCGGTCGAACCTTGGGTCACGGTTTCGGAGCAGGTGTTTTCCTGGTCAACGTATTCTTGTGGGTAGACAGCGAACGAACCCGAGTCATTGACTGGCACGCCGTTGATGGTGGCGCCGATCTGGTCGGAGTTGAAGCCGCGCAGGGTCAGGCCGCCGCCGAACAGGCCGGTTGCGTCGTAGTTGAAGCTGTTCACTGCTGGCAGCATTTCCAGAGCTTCATAAGCGTTGCCGGTTGGGCGCTGCTTTTCCAATTCTTCCGCGGTAATCGTCGAACGTGCTTTTGGCGCGTCTTCCGTTACCATCAGGCCCATACCCAGTTTTTTACCGGTGATGACCACTTCGGCCTTGCCTGGAGTAGCAGCAGCTGGCTCTGCAGCTTCCTGTGCGAAAGCAGCGCCGGCCGACAGTGCGGCCAGGTGAGCTGCTACGGCGATCACGCTCAAGCGCAAGACCGGAGATTGTTTGGATTGCATTCAAAACCCCTTAGAGTGTTATTGTAAAAACGTGAGAAAACTTCCGAATTCGATACCGAAGAGCTAATATTTTCTCTGCACAAAGGCGAGAGTGTAATGGTCGAAAATGACACTGGTGTGACAACAAAAGTTGCCAATTTGCTCTAACTATCTACCACTATTGCATGTCAAAACAGGTCGCGACAAATACGTTTTTGCTACACCATTCAGTGGAAAAACATATAAATGCGCGTGAAATGCTAATTAATTAGCAAGTTCAGAGTGATGCTGAGGTAGGGAGCGGGCGGAATTATAAGAGCATCAGGTGCCGATGAATTTTGTTCATGGCAACTATTAGAGAGAAAACTCTGATGTGTAGCAAAACTGCGACAGAAAACCGGGGCAATTTTGATAAAAAACAAAGCCGGCGGGAGACGCCGCCGGCTTTTTTGAAGATTATGGAACTTTTAACGTTTGGCTTTGGCGTCAGAGCCGGCGATCTCCGCCTCAAATTTGGCGAATTTACCGTCCAGGGCTTTTAAAAGACGTTGTTTATCCGCATCGGCCAAGAAAGAATAGCGAATACTGTCATACGACAGTTTTTTCACTTCCGCGTAATCCGGCTGGTAGCGCGCCGCGTACAGCACATATTCACCGGATAAATTGTTACGCGAGACGCCGGCGTCGTCTGTGGACAACACATACGGCACGCCATATTTGCGGTACAGCGTGACCGGGTGCGCCTGATCCTTGATGCCGAGGATGAAGTCGTTGCTGCTCAGGTTGACCTCGACCGCGATCTTCTTATCATGCATTTCTTTCATGATCGCCAGCGGATTGCTCTCGTGGGCGATGTCCATGCCGTGGCCGATGCGGCTGGCGCCGGCCACCTCGATGGCGTCCTTGATGTGGAAGGTCAGGCCTTCCTGCGGCACCATGCCGAGCGACAGCTCGCCGGCGTGCAGCGCCAGTTTCACGCTCGGATACTTCGTTTTCAGGAATTTGAACATCTGCATGTGCAGCGCGTAGTCGCGCATCGAGACGTTGA
The DNA here is from genome assembly GCF_009857605.1 of Duganella levis. Classification (GTDB taxonomy): domain Bacteria; phylum Pseudomonadota; class Gammaproteobacteria; order Burkholderiales; family Burkholderiaceae_D; genus Rugamonas; species Rugamonas levis. The sequence continues at coordinate 80,463 of NZ_WWCT01000014.1, forward strand.
CGCTTTCCTGTCCGACAATATTAACGCCGACGATCTTCGGATTCGAAGTGGCCAGCTTGAAGCTGGAAGCGATCTGCGCAAACACCTGCGACGGCGCCAGGAAACGCAGCGCAAACGGCTGGTAGCGCAGCGTGAAGTTGGCGTCGTCGATGCCGGCGCTGACGGTTTCGACGTTTTTCAGGTAGGCGCCGATCCAGCCCTGGTAGGCCTGGTCCTGATCCAGTTTGGCGCTCAGCGCGGCGAAATCGGCGTCGCTAACGCCGCCCGCCAGCGCCTTCTTGTCGAAGTCCGTATCCTGCGCGATCGGCGCGATCTCGTAGATGGTTTCGATGTAGCTCAGGTTCTCCTGGATGGCGCGCTGTTTCAGGCGCTGCACGCCGTCCACCGCATTGGTAGACGCCACCGGGTTGAAATAGGCGAAGGTGTCGAAGAACTGGCGGTCCGGCGGCGACTGGATGCCGCTATGGTTGTAGAAATCCTTGTCCGACCAGCGCTGCAGCAGGTTGGCCAGCACGGTGTTGTCGTTCATGACATCCTGGCCGGACAGGCAGCCGGCGGCCGGCTTGGTCTTCTCAATGGTGTAGCTGGTCTTGTTGACGCAGAAGCCTTCCTTGTCGACCCACTCCAGATACTGCTCGGCGTAGATCGCGCCCGAGTAATGGTGGTGCAGGTCGCCGCCCTTCGGCATCATGGTGAAGAACATCGTCAGTTCGGCCAGTTTCGGCTCCTTGCCCGGCGCAACCAGCGCGGCGAAGTGGCGCTTGGTGGCCTCCTCGTTGGCGTTGGCGGCGCGCGCCTGCGGCATGGCGCACAGCACGGCGGCGGCCAGCGCCAGGGCTTTGATGTTGTTCTTCATGTGTATCCTTAATTAAGTCGTTTCACGGACATGCACCTGGCGGCCCGCCGAATAGGTCGCGGCGATCGCGCGGTCGTCGCCCAGCAACGCCAACGCGAACAGCAGCTCTTCCAGGCTCTCCCTGCGCGCGGTACGGCGCTGCAGCAGCGGCGTGGCTTGCGGATCGACGACGATAAAGTCGGCCTCCGCGCCAACGGCGAAATTGCCGATCGTGCCTTCCAGCTGCATGCTGCGCGCCGCGCCCAGCGTGGCCAGGTAAAACATCCGCAAGGCCGGCAGGTAACTGCCCTTCAAGCGCGCTACTTTATAGGCTTCATTCATCGTTTGCAACATGGAGAAAGAAGTACCGCCGCCAACGTCGGTGGCCAGCGAGAGTAGCACGCCGGCGTCGTCGGCGCGTTCGAAGTCGAACAGGCCGCTGCCGAGGAACAGGTTGGAAGTCGGACAGATGGCGGCGGCGGACTGGGTTTCGGCCATGCGCTGGCGGTCGCGTTCATTGAGCCAGATGCAGTGGCCATACATGGCGCGCGGACGCATCATGCCGTAGCTGTCATAGACGTCGATGTAGCTGCGAGCGTTGGGGAACAGCTCGCGTACCCACGCGCATTCGGCTTCGTTTTCCGACACGTGGGTCTGGATGAAGGTGTCCGGATAAGCGGCCGCCAGTTCACCGGCCAGTTGCAGCTGGCGTTCGGTGGAGGTTGGCGCGAAGCGCGGCGTGATTGCGTACAGCGCGCGGCCGCGCTTGTGCCAGCGCTGGATCAGCGTCTCGGTGTCGCGCGCGCCGGATTCGGCGGTGTCGCGCAGGAAGTCGGGGCAGTTCCGGTCCATCATCACCTTGCCGGCCACCATGCGCAGGCCGCGCTGTTCGCTGGCGGTGAAGAAGGCGTCCACCGATTGCGGATGCACGGTGCAGTAGACCATGGCGGTGGTGGTGCCGCATCGGAGCAGTTCATCGAGGAAGAACTCGGCCACGTTGGCGGCGTGCGCGGCGTCTTCGAACTGGCGCTCGGTCGGGAAGGTGTAGGTCTCCAGCCATGGCAGCAGGCCTTCCGCCGGCGAGGCGATCATGTCGGTCTGCGGGTAGTGGACGTGTGTGTCGATAAAGCCGGGCATCAGCAGCTTGCCGCTGTAGTCGTGCACCACGGTGTTCGGTGGCAGCGTGGCGTGTAGCGTGGCGTAGTCGCCGGCGGCCTGCACTTTGCCGTCTGCGACGATCAGCAGGCCGTCTTCGTGCCAATCGTGTGATGGGTGCGACTCATCGCTGAAGGCCGGATCGGCGAGAAAGTGCAGCAAGCTGCCACGGTAGGCTTGCAGGTTGGTGGTCATGATGATCTTTCTTGAATCTGAATGCGTAGTTTAGCTTGCGACGGCCAGTCTTGCTGGCGCGCTGAGGGCGGCGATTTGCTGCTGTTCCCACACCATCAGCAGCTGTGCGCACACGGAGGCGGCGATGGCGGCGGGGAGTTTGCTGGAGATGCCCGGCAGGCCGATGGGGCAGACCATGTTGTCGATGCGGTCTTGCGGCAATCCGCGCGCGGCCATGCGGCGCTCGAACTGCACGCGCTTGGTGTTGGAGCCTATGAGGCCGAACCAGCCGACGTCGTCGCGGGCCAGGATAGTTTCGCACAGGCGCTGGTCCAGCGCATGGCTGTGGGTCATGACGAGATAGCTGGCGTTGGCCGGTGCGGCGGCGACTGCGGCTTCCGGCATATCGGTTGCTTCAACGGCGACGTTGGACGGCAGGCTGGCAGGGAACATGTCTTCACGCTCGTCGACCCAGGTGACGGTGCACGGTAACTCGCCCAACATGCGCACGATGGCCGCGCCAACGTGGCCGGCGCCGAACAGCACCAGATGCGCGCGCGGCGCCAGGCAAGGATCGGCCAACCAGCGACGACCGGCCGTGTCGCGCAGGATGTGCGTACCGCGTTCGCGATCGAGCGCTGGCGCGGCCGGGCGCCCGCTAGCTGCCACCGCCGCGAACTCGCCACCGGCGACGATTGCGCCGTCCGCGTCGAGCAGCAGCGTGGCCGCCGGACCGTCAAGGGCACTGAGGCGCCAGTTGTCGTCGCGACGGCGCCTACGCAGACCTGTCAGCACATTTGCCAGCTCGGCGCCAACCAGCTCAAATGCCAGATGCACCACGCCGCCGCAGCACTGCCCCAGCGTCGGCCCGAGCGCATACCGCTCCAGCCGTGCGCTAGCGCCCTGCCCCGCCGCATCGCCCTGGCTGGCCGCGCCTTTCAGCATTTCGCGCGCCAACTCCACCGCGCACATTTCCAGATGCCCGCCGCCGATCGTATCGTGCTGGCCGCGCGCCGTCACCAGCATCTTGGCGCCGGGCTCGCGCGGGCCGGAGCCCTCCACGATCGCCACGGTCACCAGCACTGCCGGTTCCAACACCTGCGCTGTCAGCCACTCATTCATTACGAAGCCATTTCCACTGCGGACACCGCCCGCAGAATCTCTTCACTGGTCGCCGGCGCGTTCAACGGCGGATTCACGCGATGCCCGCCCACAGCGGAAATCGCATCCCGAATCGCAAAGAACACCGAGAACGGCAGCAGCAGCGGCGGCTCGCCCACCGCCTTCGAGCGATGAATACTGTCCTCCACATTCCCGTTATCGAACAACTTCACGCGGAAATCCTCCGGACAATCGGAGATGCCCGGAATCTTGTACGTGGACGGCGCATGCGTCATCAACTTGCCCGCCGCATTCCACCACAACTGCTCCGTGGTCAGCCAGCCCATGCCCTGAATAAAAGCGCCCTCCACCTGACCGATATCGATGGCCGGATTCAGCGAACGCCCAGCATCATACAAAGCATCCGCGCGCAGCAACTTCCACTCGCCAGTCAGCGTATCCACCACTACCTCCGACACCGCAGCGCCGTAAGCATAGTAAGAGAACGGATGCCCATTCATCGTCTTCGGATTCCAATGCAGATGCGGCGTCGCATAGAAACCGTCGGACCACAGCTGCACCCGCGCCAGATACGCCTTCTGCACCAGTTCCGCAAACAGCACCTTGTGACCGTTAACGTGAACATGGTTATCGAAGAAGCGCACCTGCTGACCATCTTCGTCGCCATACAGCTTGACCGCATACGCCGCCAACCGCTCGCGGATCTGCCGCGCCGCATCCTGCGCCGCCTTGCCGTTCAGGTCCGCGCCGGTGGACGCCGCCGTCGCCGAGGTATTCGCCACCTTGCTAGTATCGGTGGCCGTGATGCGCACGTGCGAGAGGTCCAGGCCCAGCTCATGCGCCACCACCTGCATCACCTTCGTGTTGATGCCCTGCCCCATCTCCGTGCCGCCATGATTGACCAGCACCGAACCGTCCACATACACATGCACCAGCGCGCCGGCCTGATTCAAATGCGTGACGTTGAACGCAATGCCAAACTTCAGCGGCGTCAGCGCCAGCCCTTTTTTCAGCACCGGACTGGTAGCGTTGAACGCCTCAATCGCCTTGCGCCGCGCGCGATACTCGCTGGTCTGTTCCAACTCCGCCGTCAGCGCTTCGATGACGTTATCGACAATCTCCTGGCCATACGGCGTTACATTGCGCTCGGTCGTGCCATAGAAATTCTGGCGACGAATGTCCAGCGCATCGCGTCCCAGGTTGCGCGCAATCTCGTCGATGATGTACTCAATCGCAATCGCCCCCTGCGGGCCGCCGAAACCACGAAACGCCGTGTTCGATTGCGTATTGGTCTTGCCGCAACCGGCGCGGATATCCACGTCCGACAGATAGTAAGTATTATCGAAGTGGCAGACCGCCCGCGTCGCCACAGGCCCCGACAGATCGGCCGAGAAGCCGGCGCGCAACGTCATATCCACTTTGGCAGCGAGGATCTTGCCGCTATCGTCGTAGCCCACTTCGTACTCATAGAAGAAGCAATGGCGCTTGCCGGTGACCAGCATGTCATCATCGCGGTCCGCGCGCAGCTTGACCGGACGGCGCAACTTGGACGCCGCGATGCCGGCCGAAGCAGCCCACAACGCCGACTGCGACTCCTTGCCGCCGAAGCCACCACCCATGCGGCGGCACTCCACCTGCACCTTGTGCGAATGCACGCCGATGGCATGCGCCACCACGTGCTGCATCTCGCTCGGGTGCTGCGTCGAGCATTGCACCAGCAGGCCGTTGTCTTCCTTCGGAATCGCGTAGGCGATCTGGCCTTCCAGATAAAACTGCTCCTGGCCGCCGACAAACAGTTGGCCCTTCACCACGCGCGGCGCCATCTCGAAGGCGGTCTGGTAGTCGCCGCGTGTCAGCTGCATCGGCGGCAGCACATACGAGTTGGCCGCCTTGGCGTCCTGCGGCGTAAAAATCGCCGGCAGTTCATCATAGGCGATCACCGCGCGGCGGGCCGCGCGGCGCGCATTGTCGTGCGTATCCGCCACCACGACAAAGATCGGCTGGCCGACATACAGCACCTCGCCGGCCGACAGGATAGGATCGTCATGAATGATCGGACCGCAGTCGTTGGCGCCAATGATATCGGCAGCGGTGTACACCGCCACCACACCCGGCGCGCTGCGCACCGGCGCCAGATCCATCGCCGTGATGCGCGCATGCGCCTTGGACGACAAGCCCAGCGCCGCATGCAGCGTGCCTTGCAGCTCGGGGATATCGTCGGTGTAAGTGGCTTGGCCCAGCACATGCAGCTCGGCCGATTCGTGCGGACGCGATACGCCCACGGCCTTCCATGCAGATTCCGCAATCGCAGCGGGAGCAACGGGTTGATTCATGATGGCTCCTTTCAGGCGCGGCAAGCGAAAGCGTTGACGGCATCGGCCGCAAGCGGCGCATCGGCGCGCGTCTCCAGCCAGAAGCGGCGCAGCAGATTCTGCGCCGTCTGCATGCGATAGGTGCTCGACGCGCGCATGTCCGACAACGGCGCAAAGTCTTGCGCCAGTTGGTCCATCGCTACGCGCAGATTGGTTTCACTCCAGGTCAGGCCGGTCAGCGACGCCTCGGCACGCGGCGCCCGGCGCGGCGTGGCCGCCATGCCGCCGAACGCGATGCGCGCATCCACCACCTTGTCGCCATCCAGCGTGAACGCAAACGCCGCGCACACCGCAGAGATATCCTGGTCAAAGCGCTTGGCCAGCTTGTAGGTACGGAACTGCACGTCGGCGCGCGGCAGCGGCACGCGTACGGCGGCGACGAATTCGTCGGCCTGCATATCCTTTTTCTGATAATCGAGATAGAAGGCCTCCAGCGCCAGCACGCGACGGCCGGATGGGCCTTGCAACACCACTTCGCTGCCCAGCGCGATCATCCACGGCATCGAATCGCCAATCGGCGAACCATTGGCGACATTACCGCCTAACGTGCCCGCATTCCGGATCGGCAGCGAGGCAAAGCGCTGCCACAACTCGCCCAGCTGCGCCGGGTACAGCTCGCACAGCGCCTCATACGCCGCATTCAGCGACACGCCGGCGCCGATTTCCAGCATGCCGTCCTGCTGCTGCACGCTTTGCAGTGCGCTGACGTGGCCGAGATAAATGATGTCGCCCAGTTCGCGCATTTGCTTGGTCACCCACAGGCCGATGTCGGTCGATCCGGCCAGCAGCGTCGCTTTCGGATGCGCAGCGCGCAGCGTCACCAGTTCTTCCAGCGTGCGCGGCGCGTGGAACGTCTGGCCGCGTGCGGTATAGGTGGAACCAGCTTCGCGCTGCAAGGCTTGCAGCTGCTGAGTCAACGCCGCGCGGTCGAACGACACTTTCGGCAGTTCGGTCATGCGATGCGCCGCATCGATGATCGGGCGATAGCCGGTGCAGCGGCACAGATTACCGGACAGGCAATCGTCAATCTCCTTGCGCTGCGCCGGCTGGCCGTCCTTGTCCAGGTACATGCCCCACAAGGACATGACGAAGCCCGGCGTACAGAAACCGCATTGCGAGCCATGACATTCCACCATCGCCTGCTGCACCGGATGCAGCGCGCCATCCGGCTGCTGCATATCCTCCACCGTGAACAGTGCCTTGCCGTCCAGCGTAGGCGCGAACTGGATGCAGGAGTTCACCGCCTTCATCTCCAGCTGGCCGGCCACATTCAGGCTGCCGACAACCACCGTGCAAGCGCCGCAATCGCCTTCGGCGCAGCCTTCCTTGGTGCCGGTGCAATGCAGATCCTCGCGCAGATGCTGAAGCACGGTGCGGGTTGGCGCGGCGTCATGAATTTCCTGCACAGCGCCACGGAAGTAAAAGCGAATCGGTTCGGACATCACAATCTCAATCTACAAATGGGTGAACCTTGCGCCAGTGTTCGGCGATATCGATACGGCGCGTGATCCAGACCTTGTCGTGGCTTTGCACGTAGTCGAGGAAACGCGCCAGCGCAGCCGCCCGCGCCGGCCGGCCGACGATGCGGCAGTGCAGGCCGATGGACAGCATCTTCGGCTGATTCAATCCTTCCGGATCACCTTCGGCGTACAGCACATCGAAGGCGTCCTTCAGGTAATCGAAGAACTGCGTGCCGGAGTTGAAGCCCTGCGCGGCGGCGAAGCGCATGTCGTTGGTGTCCAGCGTGTACGGCACGATCAGCTGCGGCGCGCTGACTGCCACGCCGTCGCTGTTGGTGTAGCCGACCTTCTGCCAGAACGGCAGGTCGTCGCCGTAGTTGTCGGCGTCGTAGCGGAAGCCGCCGTGTTCCATCACCAGCTTGCGCGTCTGCGGCGAATCGCGGCCGGTGTACCAGCCTTGCGGCGCGCTGCCGGTCAGTTCGCGGATGATGTCCACCGCTTCCTTCATGTGCGCGCGCTCGGTGGCTTCGTCCATGTTCTGATAGGTGATCCAGCGCAGGCCGTGGCAGGCGATTTCGTGCCCCAGCTGCTGGAACGCCGCCACCGCCTCCGGATGGCGCTTCAACGCCATCGATACGCCAAACACCGTCAGCGGCAGCTTGCGTTCTTCGAACATGCGTAGCAAACGCCACAAGCCGGCGCGCGAGCCGTATTCGTACAGCGACTCCATGCTCATGTGGCGATTGCTGAACGAGGCCGCGCCGATGATCTCGGACAGGAAGGTCTCGGAGCCGGCGTCGCCGTGCAGCACATTGTTCTCGCCGCCCTCTTCGTAGTTCAGTACGAACTGCAGGGCCACGCGGGCCTGGTTCGGCCACTGCGCATGCGGCGGTTTCGGGCCGTAGCCGATCATGTCGCGCGGGTAGTTGTCGTAAGTGGTCATGGCGCAGGCAAGTCTATGGGGAATATATCCTTAATCATATATGCCAATGCGCATGGCGGTATATGATTTGTACAATAGATACTCGTCACCTACGGATATAGGACCACACTATGGGCAAACTCAGCACGCACGTTCTCGACATCACCCAAGGCAAGCCAGGCGCCGGCGTCAAGGTGGCTTTATACGCGGTGGGGCCGCAGGGGCGGCAGTTGCTGAAGAACGACGTGACCAACGCCGACGGCCGCTGCAGCACACCGCTGCTGGAAGGCGATGCACTAAAACAGGGCAAATACGAACTGGTGTTCAGTGCTGGTGCATATTTCGACGCACAAGGCGTCACGCTGCCGGAACCGAAGTTTATCGACGAGGTGACGCTGGCTTTCGGCGTTGCCGATGCCAGCCAAAACTACCACGTGCCGCTGGTCGTCTCGCCGTGGGCGTACTCGACCTATCGCGGCAGTTGATCAGCGCGGCTTGCCGAGATACTTGGCAAAGAAGCTTTCCAGGCGACGGTAGAACTCCGCCTGGTTTTCGGTGTCGTAGAAACCGTGGCCTTCGTAATCGACGTAATACCACTCGGGCGGATGGCCGGCTTTCTCCAGCGCCGCCTTCATCAGGAACGCATGCTCCTTCGGCGCGCGCTTGTCCTTGCCGCCGTGGATCAGCAGCACGCCGGCTTTGATGCTAGCCGCTTGCAGGTTCGGCGAATAGCGGTTCCACTCCGCCTTGTCCTCGCCAAATGTGCGCTTGTTCCAGGCGATTCGGCGGCTGTTGCCGGCGACGCCGTCCTCGGTTTGCATCAGCGCGATGTCGTACACGCCGGCATAGCCGACCGCGCACTTGAACAGGTCCGGCTCGCGCGCGGCCAGCATCAACGCCGAATAGCCGCCGAAGCTGGCGCCGTAGACGCACATCTTCGCGCCGTCGACGTCGCCCTGCGCGACGGCCCACTTCACGCCATCGACCAGGTCGTCCATGATCTTGCCGCCCCACTGACGGTAGCCCTGACGTTCAAAGCCCTCGCCACGGCCGCCCGAGGCGCGGAAATTCACTTGCAGCACAGCGTAGCCACGATTGGCCAGGAACTGCGCATCACTGTCGAAGTACCAGCTGTCGCGACTGCCGTAAGGGCCGCCGTGCGGGATCAGGATCAGCGGCGGCTTGTTCGCCGTCTTGAACGCCGGCAGCGTCAGGTAGCCATCGATCTCCTGGCCGTCACGCGCCTTGAACAGGACCGGCCGGCGCGCCGCCATGTGCTCCGGCTCGATCTCGTCCATCGAGGCGAACAGCATGTCGGCCTTGTTGGCCTTGCGGTTGTACAGATAATAGGCGCCGGGATCGCGGTCGCTCATCACCCAGAACAGCACCTGGTTCTGGTCGGCCGACTCGCTCACCAGACGCACCGTATGGTCCGGGAATTGGCGCGCCATGTCCTGCATCAGCGGCGTATCCGGATTGGCCGGGTCCAGGTAAGTGACCTTGGGCCGGCCGACGGCGGAATACACCGCCAGCGGGGTGCTGCCCGGTCCACCCAACTCGATCGAACCGACACTGCCCAGCGTATCTTCGGCCAGCAGTTTGCGGTTGCCGCCGGCCACGTCTTCGCTGATCACCTTGACGCGCCCTTCCGACTCCGCCTGCCACGCATAGAAGGTGCGGTTGTCGGGCGAGAAGCCGAACGGCGTCAGGCGCGTGTCGCCTTTTTGCAGCTGGAACTCCTCCCAGGCAGAAGTGGCGTCGTTCAGACGCCACACCACGTCATAGCCCTCTTCATCGGTGCCGGTGGCAAAGCGCGGCTTGCCGGCGTTGTCGACCACGAACGAGGCGCCGGGTGACTTCAGTGTGGTCACCAGTTTGCGCAGGCCATTGCGGCTGTCAAAATCGTACAAGGCGCTCTGGTCCAGGTCCCACTGGTAGGTACCGACCAGCAGATGGTCATTCACCTGCTTGTAGACGTAGGCCGGATAGGCATAGCCCTCGTCCGGGTTGTAGCGGTTACGGCCATACATCCCCACGTTCCAGCCATACAAATATTGCTGCTGCTTGCCGTCGAAATCCATGGCCAGCAACTCGCCGGTAATCTGCGGCCGCTCGCGCGAACCCACCTCAATCGCCTTTTGCACCACCACCCGCGTATTGCCCACCCAGGTATAGCTGGCCGGCACTTCGAACGCCGGCATGCGCACCGTGCCTTCCAGCTTCAGATCCGGCAAGCTGTAGAAGCTGACCATCGGCACCGTGCGCGCGCCAACCGGCACCCGTACCGTAATCGCCAGGTGCTTGCCATCGGGCGACATCACCGGATTGTAGTACTGGTCCATTTTGGCGAAGCTGGTCACGGGCACCAGCGGCGGCATTGCCTGCCCCAAGGCCATCAGTGGGAACGCGGCGGCAAGCATAAACAGAGGTAGGCGCATGACGGGCACTTGAAGTTAGCATTAGTCAAATGCTAACACGCTGGGCAGTATTGTCAAATTGAAACAATTGGAGAGAATTCACGCATCGGCTAAGATGCGGACACTATGACTGAATCCCTGCTTGCCTCCCTCCTTCAACAAGCCGTCGAACTGCACCAGCAGGGCCGGCTCGAACCGGCGCAAGCCTTGTACCGGCAAGTGCTGGAACTCGATCCGCGCCGCTTCGACGCGCTGCATCTGCTGGGTGTGATCGCCCGCCAGCAGGGTGACGCGGCCGGCGCCATCGAACTGATCTCGCAAGCCATCGCCGTCGACAGCACGCAAGCCAACGCCCATTGCAACCTGGGCGTGGCCTGGCTGGATGCCGGCGACGCCGAACAGGCGCTGGCCAGCCACGACCGCGCACTGGCGCTGAATCAGTCCTATGCGCTCGCCTGGAGCAACCGCGGCAACGCGCTGCGCAAGCTCGGCCGTCTGGAGGAAGCGCTGGACAGCTACCAGCACGCGCTGCGCATCCAGCCAGGCTATGCGGAAGCACACAGCAACCGCGCCATCGTGCTGCAAGACCTGGGCCGCTATCTCGACGCGCTGGGTGCGGCCGAAGATGCGCTCAATCTCAAGGACCGCTACGCCGATGCCTGGCTGGCGCGCGGCAAAGCCCTGCACTGCCTGCGCTACTTGCCGGAAGCGGTGGAGAGTTTCGACCGCGCCATCCACCTGCGTCCCGACTGGGCCGAGGCCTATAGCGCGCAAGGCGCATCGCTACAGCGCCTGGGCGAATTCGAAGCGGCGCTGGACAGCTTTGACCAGGCCCTGAAGCACAAGCCGGATTACGCGCTGGTGCACTACCAGCGCGGCAATGCGCTGCGTTCGATGGATCGGCGCGACGAAGCGATTGCCGCCTATCGCGCCGCACTGGCGCATGGCGACGACCCGCAAACCATCGCCTTCGCACTGGCCTCGGTCGGCGAAGGCGAAACGCCGGCCACGCTGCCGAACGACTACGTGCGCTCGCTGTTCGACCAGTACGCCAATCACTTCGACCAGCATCTGACCGAAGTACTGGGCTACCAGACCCCGGCCGTGCTGGACGCGCTACTGCGCCATGTGGCGCCGTCGTCGGAATTATCCACCGTGGACCTGGGCTGCGGCACTGGCCTGTGCGCGCCGTACCTGCGCGCCTACTCGCGCCGGCTGGATGGAGTCGACCTGTCGCAGCAGATGCTGGACAAAGCGGCCGAGCGCGGCCTGTACGATTCGCTGGCTTGCGCCGACCTCACCAGCTACCTGCACGGTCGCGACGCCAGCTGGGATCTGGCGGTGGCGGCCGACGTCTTCGTCTATATCGGCGACCTGGCGCCGGTGTTCCGCACGGTGCATGCGGCGCTGCGTCCGGGCGGCCGTTTCTGCTTCTCGGTCGAAGCCGGTGACGGCGCCGACTATGTGCTGCGTCCGTCCAACCGCTACGCCCACACGGAAGACTACCTGCGCCGCCTGGCCGCCGACACCGGGTTCACCGTGCTAGCTACGCAAGCGTTGGAAGCGCGCCAGGAAAATGGCGCACCGATTGCCGCTCACGCTTTCCTGTTATGCAAATAGACCATGTCTTCATCCGCGTTTCACCCGGCGGCGGCGAGGCCGAACTGTTGCGGGGGCTCGGCCTGAGAGAAGGCAGCGGCAACACGCATCCCGGCCAGGGCACGGCCAACCGCCGCTTCTTCTTCGCCAACGCGTTTATCGAATTGCTGTGGATTGCCGATGCGGAGGAAGTCGCCAATGCGCAGACGCGGCCGACCATGCTGCGCGAACGCCTGTCGGCCGACGATACCGGCGCGGCCTCGCCGTTCGGCATCTGCTTCCGTCCCGCCGTGCCGTTTGCCACCTGGGATTACACGCCAGCCTACCTGCCGCCGGGGATGACCATCGGCATCGCAGACGCGCCGCTGTCCGAGCCGATGTGGTTCTACACCTCGGCCGGCAAGGCGCCGGAACAATTTGCCGCCGACCGCCGCCAGCCGCTGGATCACGCCAGCGGCCTTGGTAGCATCACCAGCCTGCGCTGTACCATGCCGTCACTGGCAGCTCTCTCGCCAGCCGCGCTGGCCAGCGGCATCGAGTTGGCGCAAGGCGATGCACACCTGCTGGAAATCAGCTTTGACCACACAACCCGTGGCCTGAGCAAGGACTTCCGTCCCGCCCTACCGCTGATCTTCCACTACTGAGCAACAGCCCCGGAGGCAGTCGCATTGCTGAGCTGCTGCTGCGCCAGCACGCTATACAGCGGCGCACTGATGACGCGCGACACGGTACGCGCCACCATCGCGCACGCCATCAGACTCAGCACCATCGAATGGCCGTCGACCATCTCCATCACGATGATGAAGGAGGTCAACGGCGCCTGCGTGGCCGCAGCCAGAAAGCCAACCATGCCGAGCGCAATTAGCGCGGTCGCATTGGGCGAGTGCAGCAACAACGCAATGTCATTGCCTATCGCCGCACCGATGGCCAGCGACGGCGCGAAGATGCCCGCCGGTACGCCCGACCAGGTGGTCAGCCAGGTGGCGACAAACTTTAACAGAAGGAACAGGGCTGGCAACGTCTCCTGTCCGGCCACCATATCGCGCGTATGACTGTAGCCGCTGCCAAATGTGGCGCCGCCCGACACAAAACCGATCACGGCCACCAGCAAACCGCATACAGCCGCGAACAGCACCGGACGCGCACCGCGCAATCGGGACATGAAATCGCGCCCATTTCCGCTCAGCGAAGCTTGCAGCAGGCGCGAGAACAGGCCGCCAAGCCCGCCGCTGATCACGGCGACCAACAAGCCGGGGAGCAGCAACGACAGATCGATTCCGCTCGCATGAATAATCCCGAAATAGGTAGCATTGCCATACACCGACACCGCCATCAAACCCGCCAGCACGATGGCCGACATCAATAGTCCGCTGCTGCGCTGTTCCGGCGTGCGCGACAACTCTTCAATCGCAAACATGATGCCGGCCAGCGGTGTGTTGAATGCGGCAGCAATGCCCGCCGCGCCGCCCGCCACCAGCAAGCCATGCGCGGTGACGGAGGTGCGCTCGGGCAGCCAGCGCCGCGCCGTCAGCATGATGCCGGCGGCGACCTGTACCGACGGTCCCTCGCGCCCCAGCGATAGCCCGGCCAGCAAGCCCCAGGTCGTCAACGCCACCTTGGCCACGCTCAGCTTGAGCGAGACCAGTTTTCCCTGAACCGGCGCCGGCGCGGCCGGGTCCAGCGCGGCCATCACTTGCGGAATGCCCGATCCGGCCGCCGCAGCAAAGTAGCGGCGCGTGACCCAGACGATTGCTGCCGCACACAGCGGCGTCCATACCAGCGTAACCCAGGGGTAGAGACGCACGACGTCCATGAACAGCGCAAGCGCTTCCTCTCCCAGCCAGGTAAAGGCAACCACCGTCAGGCCGGCAACGCAAGCGGCGGCGACCACAATGGCGCGGGTAGCCCAGAGGTGCCAATCACGAAATTCACGATTGAAGGACGCGGCGATGTTGTGCTTGGTTTTCATGGGTGGCGGAAAAATACATTTGTACAAATATACTTTGCGCGAAACCGCTCTGTCAATTAAACTCGACGCCAATGTCTTTTTGTTAGTGTCCAGCCATGCATGAGAATCAACTGGACGCAGCGCCATCAACCCGCGTCCTGCGTCAATTCCGCGTTGTGTTTAACGCGGTCAAAACCCATTTCCGCAACGTTGAGAAAGCCGCCGGCATCGGCGGCTCACAGCTGTGGGCGCTCAGCGTGATCCAGCAGCAGCCCGGCATCGGCGTCAACGGACTGGCAAGCAAGATGGATATTCATCAGACCACCGCCAGCAATCTGGTCAAGACATTGCTGGGGCAAGGATTGATTGAGCAGGCAAAAAGCAGCACCGATCGCCGCATGGTGACGATGACGCTCTCTCCCGCCGGGGAGCGCAGTCTTGAGAAAGCCCCGATGCCATTTGCCGGCGTGTTGCCCGATGCGCTGGCATCCATCGATGCCGCCACGCTGGCGCGGCTGGAACACGATCTCAATATCCTGATTTCAGCGCTGGAAGCCGGCAACGCTGGCGCCGACACGCCGCTGTCCGACCTTTAACGCTACCAGGCCAGCACGCGTGGGCCGATCAAGGCGCCGAGCGCGGTCGGAATCAGCATGCCCAACAGATACCAGAAGCCGACAAATACCGGACTCATCTCAGGGCAATGGAGACAATACACCAAGGCTGCGGTGGCGCCGGCTGCAAACCCTGCGGCCGCGCCAGCCAAACGCAAACGCGTCGGCGCCAGGCCGCGCATGACGCGCAGTGCGGCAATGAATAGCGGCATGGACAGGAGTGCGATCAGCAAGGGGCAGTAACGCCAGGTCGCGCCCCAGAACAGCGGCGTGCGCGCCTCGGGACCAGCTTGCCACAGCAGGATGGCGGCGATGCACCACAACGCCACCACCGGCGCGCCAAGATACAAGGGCAACGCCGCTATGCGCGCTCCCGGCGCGGCCAGACGCTTCGCCGTCAGCCAGCCAGCCCACGCCAGCAACAGCGGGAACGACACCTTCAGCCAAAACGCTGGCAATGCCGCCGCCTGCATCAGATCGCTGCGAACGCCCAGCAACACCAGCATCAGCACCACGCAGGCCAGCAAACCAGCAGACAACGGCAACAGGCTGGCCGTAAGCGGCCGCGGCGCGGGACGCACGTCCGGCCCGCTGGACAACATCATGATCAGGTCATCGGTCTTCATGTCGCTTCTCTTAAAATAGTCGCCAGCGCTTTCAAGCCCCGGTGTACCGAGACCTTGATGACCGCATCCGACACCTGCAAGCTGTCTGCGGCCTCGCTTACCGACAGCCCTTCCAGCTTGGTGAGAATGATCGCATCGCGCTGCTTCTCCGGCAGCAGCGCAAGTAATTTGGTCAGGTCGCGCCGGGCGTCGCCGGCTGCTTCGTCGCTGCTGGAAAACAACGCATGCTCGCCCTCGTCGACGTCGTCCAGCGAGTCGTGCAGGCTGTCCTGCCGGGCATGCCGCCGCAGCCAGTCGATCAGCTTGTAGCGCGCAATCGCGTACATCCAGGATGTCAACGGCACGCCGGTATCGTAGCTGAGGCGCTGGTTGTGGATGGCCAGCAGCGCCTCCTGCACCAGATCCTCCACCTCGTCCGGCCAGCGGCTCAGGCGCCGTCGCAAAAAGGCGCGCAAATGCGTCGCCGTCGCCTGCAGGAAGCGACGGTATGCCAGGGCGTCACCGGCCGTGCCTTGCAAGAACAAGGCATGCAGGCGTAATTCAGTGCTGCGTAAAGGATCCACCTCAGGTATTCGTTGCATCGCCGCCTTAGGTTACAGCCTGTGGCAAAAAAAATTTATTCACTCCCCTGTAACCGATGCCGGCGCGGCTGCGAACTACCTGTTATCGCCAACGACAATCCCGACCGATTCCGTATGAATGCCATCGCCACACACAGCACCATCCATCCGCTCTGGCTGCGGTTGACGCATTGGCTCAACGCCACGGCGGTGCTGTTACTCGTCGCCAGTGGCTGGCGCATCTACAACGCCACGCAATTTTTCGACTTCGCCATCCCACGCGGCATCACGCTGGGCGGATGGCTGGGCGGCGCGTTGCAGTGGCACTTCGCCGCGATGTGGCTGCTGTTCGCCAACGGCATCCTGTATTTGCTGATCAACCTGTTTTCCGGTCGCCTGCGGCGTCAATTTTTCCCGATTATGCCACGCCAGGTGCTGCGCGATCTCGGCGCCGCCTTGCGCGGAAAACTTGCCCATGCCGATCCGCGCCACTACAACAGCGTGCAGCGGCTGGCCTATGTGTTCGTCATGCTCGACAGCCTGGTGCTGGTGCTGTCCGGACTGGTGCTGTGGAAGTCCGTGCAATTTCCGCTGTTGCGCGAACTGGTCGGCGGCTATGAGGCGGCGCGGCGCGTGCACTTCTTCGCCATGGCCGGACTGTGCGGCTTCATCGTGGTGCATGTGGTGATGGTGGCGCTGGTGCCGCGCACGCTGCTGGCCATGCTGCGCGGCCGCTAATCATGAAATGAGAGACATCCTGATGCAACGCTTTAAGAAACGCCAGATCGAGATTCCCGCCGAAGGCGCCGCCATGCTGGCGGACGCCATCGGCCGCATCGCCCAGCCATCCCGCCGCGCCTTCCTGCAGCGCAGCCTGACGCTCGGCGGCCTGACCCTGCTCACCGGTTGCGCGCCCGACAACCAGGAAAGCATCGATGCGGCGCTGACCGGCATCTCGCGCTTTAACGACCGCGTCCAGGGGCTGCTGTTCGATCCCAACCGTCTGTCGCCGACCTATCCCGATTCCATGATCGCCCAGCCCTTCCCCTTCAACGCCTACTACGGCGAAGAGGAAATCCGCGAGGTCGATGGCGACAGCTGGCGGCTGGAACTGAGCGGCATGATCGCCGACCGCAAGCCATGGACGCTAGCCCAGCTGCGCGCCCTGCCCCAGCAGTCGCAAGTCACGCGCCACATCTGCGTCGAAGGCTGGAGCGCGATCGGCAAGTGGGGCGGCGTGCCGTTCTCGCATTTCCTGCGCCACGTGGGCGCGGACCTGAGCGCGAAATATGTCGGCTTCAAATGCGCCGACGACTACTTCACGAGTATCGACATGGCCACCGCCCTGCATCCGCAAACGCTGATGGCGCTGAGCTATAACAACCAGACCCTGCCGCCACGCTATGGCTTTCCGATGAAGCTGCGCATGCCGACCAAGCTGGGATACAAGAATCCGAAACACATCCAGGCCATCTTCGTCACCAATACCTACCCCGGCGGGTATTGGGAAGACCAGGGCTATAACTGGTTCGGCGGCAGTTGACCGCCATGCAGTAGCAGTACCCACGTTGTCTAATTTACTCACAGAGGAAACATCATGAACAAAATCACCACCACCTTGATCGCCGCTTGCCTGATGATGTCCGGCGCCGTCTACGCCCAGGACGCGATGAAGAAAGAAGAGATGTCCAAGGACGCCATGGCCAAGGACGGCATGAAAAAAGATGCCATGAAAAAGCCGATGCACAAAGACAAAATGGCCAAGGACGAGATGAAAAAGGACGATATGAAGAAGGATGAGATGACCAAAGACACGATGAAAAAATAATGACTGCGCCCGGCCACCACGCCGGGCACGCCTGAGAATCCGTCATGTCATCATCCCTGACAGTTGCCGCTTCCGCGACCGCCTCGGCCGCCTCTACCGCTTATGGCGGAGGGGCGCCGTCCGCCACCAGTTTGCAGGCGCAGCTGGAGCGTTTTCAAAAGCAGTTGTCCGACTGCGTCAATTGCGCGTCCGCCAAAACACCGCAAGGCAAGTCGGATATTCAAGCCATCTCGGCCCGCATCAGCCAGATTGAACAGCGCATCGCTCAGGCACAGAATCGCCCCGACAACCAGGCTGCACCACAGCCGGCCTCGCAGGCAACCGCGCCGGCGGCGGCCTCATCCCCAACGACGGGCTATGGCAGCCTGATCGATGTCTTTGCCTGAAACGGACGCACCCGCCGCATAGACAAACTTGCATCCAACTCATCATTGACTTAGAATTCAAGACTGTTGCTTTCTGCTGGCGCCTGACCGGTTCGCCACCTTCCCATGCAAGATTCTTTACGGTGACCCTTGGATACCGTGCCCCTTTGGGTGCAATTACTTGCACTCTTCTTCCTGATCCTGTGTTCAGCCTTCTTCGCGATGGCGGAAACCGCTTTGATGGCGGCCAATCGCTATCGCCTGCGCCATGAAGCCAAACGCGGCAGCCGTCGCGCCATCACCACGCTGTGGCTGCTGGACCGCACCGACAAGCTGCTGTCGCTGGTACTGATCGCCAATACGCTGTTCAACGCCGCCGCCACCGCGCTGGTCACCTCGCTGGCCATCCAGACTTTCGGCCACGACGACAACGTCATCACCATTTCCACCGGCGTAGTGGCTTTCCTGCTGATCGTGTTCGCCGAGATTTCGCCGAAAGTCATCGGCGCCACCTTCCCGGAAAAAATCGCGCTGCCGACCAGCATGATCCTGAAGCCGCTGATGGCGCTGGCCAAGCCGATGATCTGGTTCGTCAACCTGTTCGTGTCGCAGCTGCTGAAAGTGTTCGGCATCAAGGCCGGCTCGCACGCGCACGACCCGCGCCTGTCGCCGGAAGAGTTGCGTTCGATCGTGCTGGAGGGGGGCAATTTCATCCCCCAAAAGCACAAGAGCATCCTGCTCAACCTGTTCGACCTGGAGACCGTCTCGGTCGAAGACATCATGACGCCGCGCGCGCAGGTCGAGGCACTGAATCTGGAATTACCGGTCGAAGAAATCAAGCGCGAGCTGACTACCTGCTACCACAACAAGCTGCCCGTCTACGAAGGCGAGATCAACCGCATCGTCGGCATCCTGCACGTGCGCAAGGCGGTGGCGCTGCTGAACCAGGAAGAAGAGCTGACCATCGAGCACTTCCGCGAACTGCTGACCACGCCCTACTTCATTCCGCAGGACACCCGTTTGTTCACCCAGCTTCAGTATTTCCAGGAGAACAAGGAACGGCTCGGCATCATCGTCGACGAATACGGCGAGGTGCAGGGCCTGGTCACGCTGGACGACATCATCGAAGAAATGATTGGCGAATTCACCACGTCCACGCCGGGCGCCGCCAAAGCCGACAGCTTCGGCTGGGACGCCAACGGCGAATGCCTGCTGGACGGCGCCACCCCGCTGCGCGACGTCAACAAGCGCCTCGGCCTGTCCTTCCCCCTCGACGGTCCCAAGACCTTGAACGGCATGCTGCTGGAACTGTTGCAAGAAATTCCAGACGCGCCGATCAGCATCAAGGTCGACCAGTGCATCATTGAAGTGGTGCAAGTGCACGACCAGGCCATCAAAGTCGTCAAATTGCGACGCCCACCCGGCCACTAGCACCGGTAAAACCACGCAAACGCGTGGGCGGGCGCAACAGAGCGGAGTAAAATCGGTTAAGCGGGCTTTACAAAAATAATGCCTGAGAGCATGATTGTGAGATTGCCTCCTCCAACCTGACCGACGCTTCTATGGCCGCAGTCCTCCCGAACGCAGTGCCAGGCGCCCCGATGCCGGGACTGGCGCGGGCATTGATGCAAGCAGGACGGCTTTCCGCCGTCCAGGCCGAAGCCTTGCAAAAAAAATCAGTCGCGGACAAGCAGGCTTTCATCGACGTGCTGCTGTCCAGTGGCGCGATTGAATCGAAGGCGCTGGCCGCCTTCTGCGCCGAAACCTTCGCCTACCCGCTCCTGGACGTCAACACGCTCAGCATCGACGCCCTGCCGGCCAAGATCATCGACAACAAGCTGATGCAGACGCAGCGCGTGATCGCCTTGTCCAAGCGCGGCAACAAGATGTCGGTGGCGATTTCCGATCCGACCAACACGCAGGCGCTGGACCAGATCAAGTTCCAGACCGAGTCCACCGTCGAACCGGTGATCGTCGCGCACGACGCGCTGCTGCAACTGCTGGCGCGCCTCAACAAGAGCAGCGAGCAAAGCATTGCCGACCTGGCCGGCGACGAAGCCGAAATCCAGTTCGCCGAGGAAGAGGAAACCTCCAGCGCCGCCGCCGACAATGCCGCCAACGAAGTCGAGGACGCGCCGGTGGTGCGCTTCCTCAACAAGATGCTGATGGACGCCGTCAACCTCGGCGCTTCCGACTTGCACTTCGAGCCGTTTGAAAAGTTTTACCGCATCCGCTTCCGCGTCGACGGCGTGCTGATGGAACATGCGCAGCCGCCGATTTCGATCAAGGAAAAACTGGTCTCGCGCATCAAGGTGCTGGCCAAGCTGGACATCTCGGAAAAGCGCGTGCCGCAGGACGGCCGCATGCGCCTGATCGTCTCGCCGACCAAGACCGTCGACCTGCGCATCTCGACGCTGCCGACGCTGTTCGGCGAAAAGACCGTGATGCGGATTCTGGACGCCACCCAGGCGCAGATGGGCATCGACTCGCTCGGCTACGATCCCGATCAGCGCGAGCTGCTGCTGGACGCCATCCAGCGTCCCTACGGCATGGTGCTGGTGACCGGGCCGACCGGCTCAGGCAAGACGGTGTCGCTGTACACCTGCCTCAACATTCTGAACAAGCCCGGCATCAACATCTCGACCGCCGAAGATCCGGCCGAGATCAACCTGCCCGGCGTGAACCAGGTCAACGTCAACGACAAGGCCGGCCTGACCTTCCCGGTGGCGCTGAAGTCCTTCCTGCGCCAGGACCCGGACATCATCATGGTCGGCGAGATCCGCGACCTGGAGACGGCCGACATCGCCATCAAGGCGGCGCAGACCGGGCACATGGTGTTTTCCACGCTGCACACCAACGACGCGCCGTCGACGCTGACGCGGCTGATGAATATGGGCGTGGCGCCGTTCAACATCGCCTCGTCGGTGATCCTGATTACCGCCCAGCGCCTGGCGCGCCGCCTGTGCAGCTGCAAACAGCCGGTCGACATCACGCCCGAACTGCTGATCAAGGCCGGCTTCAAGCCGGAAGAGCTGGACGGCAGCTGGAAACCCTACGGCCCGGTCGGCTGTGAGCGCTGCAACGGCGGCGGCTACAAAGGCCGGGTCGGCATCTATCAGATCATGCCGATCACGCCCGCGATCGAGAACTTGATCCTGGCACACGGCAACGCCATGCAGATCGCCGCGCAGTCGGAGGCGGAAGGCGTCAAGTCGCTGCGCCAGTCCGGCCTGGTCAAGGTCAAAGGTGGCCTCACCAGCCTGGAAGAAGTGCTCGGCTGCACCAACGAATAACGGGACAAGATCATGGCACTATCGCGCAGCGCGGGCAATCAGGTCAAGGAATCGGTCTTCGCCTGGGAAGGCAAGGACAAAACCGGCAAGACCGTGCGCGGCGAACTGCGCGCCGGCGGCGAAGCAGTGGTCAACGTCACGCTGCGCCGCCAGGGCATCATGGTCACCAAGGTCAAGAAGAAGGTGTACCGCTCGGGCAAGAAAGTCACCGACAAGGACATCACGCTTTTCACGCGCCAGTTGGCGACGATGATGAAAGCCGGCGTGCCGCTGCTGCAATCGTTCGACATCGTCGGCAAGGGCCACGCCAATCCATCGGTCTCCAAACTGGTGATGGACTTGCGCGCCGATATCGAAACCGGCACCAGCCTCAACCAGGCATTCCGCAAGTTCCCGCTGTATTTCGATCCGCTGTTCTGCAACCTGGTGGGCGCCGGCGAACAGGCCGGCATCCTGGAAGACCTGCTGACGCGGCTGGCGATCTACAAGGAAAAGACGATCGCCATCAAGGCCAAGATCAAGTCGGCCCTGACCTATCCGGTGTCGATCCTGGCGGTGGCCTTCCTGGTCACGGCGGTGATCATGATCTGGGTGGTGCCGGCCTTCAAGGAAGTGTTCACCAGTTTCGGCGCCAACCTGCCGGCGCCGACGCTGTTCGTGATGGCGCTGTCGGAATTCTTCGTCAAATGGTGGTACATCATCTTCGGCGGCCTGTTCGCCTCCATTTATTTCTTCTTCCGTGCCTGGCAGCGCTCGCTGCAAATGCAGCGCTTCATGGACAAACTGCTGCTGCGGCTGCCGGTGTTTGGCGAAGTCATTCGCAAAGCCACCATCGCCCGCTGGACCCGTACGCTGTCGACCATGTTCGCGGCCGGCGTGCCGCTGGTGGAGTCGCTGGACTCGGTCGGCGGCGCGGCCGGCAACGCCGTCTACCTGGACGCCACGCGCAAGATCCAGACCGAAGTCAGCACCGGCACCAGCCTGACCGTGGCGATGCAGAACGCCGACGTGTTCCCCAACATGGTTACGCAGATGGTCTCCATCGGCGAAGAGTCCGGTTCGCTGGACGCCATGCTGGGCAAGGTGGCCGATTTCTACGAAGACGAAGTGGACGAAGCCGTGGCGTCGCTGTCGGCGCTGATGGAGCCGGCCATCATGGTCATCCTGGGCGTGCTGATCGGCGGCCTGGTGGTGGCCATGTACCTGCCGATCTTCAAGCTAGGCGCGGTGGTCTGACGGATGCAGCCATGCCGCCAGCCGGTGGCGCCAGCCCAGCTGGCGCGGCGTCTGGTAGCACACGGCGCCGGGCACCTTGATCACCAGCTCGGTGCCCTGCTCCGGCAAGGTCAGCACGTCGACCGTGCCGGACAGCCGCGCGGCCCGCTCGCGCATCGCTGCCAGCCCGGCCAGCAGCGTCGCAGTAGCGGTGCCGTTGTCGCGCACATACACTGAAAAGAACTCGCAGCCGTACACCAGCTCCAGCTCGACGTTGCTGGCTTGGGTGTGCTGGAACGCGTGGTACAGTGCTTCGCGGGCGATGGCGTACAGGTCTTCGCTGCGGTCGCCGTTAAGCGGTGTCGGCCGGCCGCTGACGATCATGCTGAACGGGATGCCGAAATTGTCCTGCAGCGACTGGCCGATAGCGGCCAATGCCTGGCTCAACTTATCGCCGTAGACCACCGGCACGCGTAGCGCCAGGATCTGGTGCCGGCCCTCGGCCAACACGTCGTCGGCCTGGTCGAGGATGTTGTCGATGGTGGCGCGCTCGGGGCTGTCGACCGCCAGCCGGTGGCCGACGCCCTGGAAGCGCAAGATCATGCCTTGCATGCTTTGCAGCAGCGTGTCGTGCAGACTGGCGGCCACGCGCTCCCGTTCCGCCAGCTGGCGCAGACGGTCTTCGTAGACGCGCCGCGCGCGCCGCCAACGCAGCAGCCCGGCGACGCCCAGCGCCACACAGGTTAATAGTAGCCCGAGCAGCAAAATAATAGGTGACGACAAGATTTGCTCCGAGCGTATAAACGGAGCAACCACCTTGCCATTGAACCAATGTTTTGACTATCTCCCGGACGGGGTAGTGCAATCAAAAAAGCAGGTGCAATGTTGCAGCAATGCTTTACACTGGGCGCCTGATCATTCACGCTTGTTGACGCCCCATGCTGCAATCGACCCTGCTGTTTGCCCCTGCTGGCGACCTGGCCATCAGTCTCATCGCCGGTTTGTTCGGCCTGCTGTTCGGCAGTTTCCTCAACGTCGTGATTCACCGCCTGCCTATCATGATGCAGCGCGAATCGGACAATTATGTGGCGGAAGAAAGCAACAAGCCGCTGCCGCACACCACCCGCTACAACCTGATGGTGCCGCGCTCGGCCTGCCCGCATTGCCAGCACCAGATCACCGCCATGGAAAACATCCCGGTGATCAGCTGGCTTGCGCTGCGCGGCAAATGCAGCAACTGCAAGGCGCCGATTTCACCGCGCTATCCGCTGGTCGAACTGATGACCGGCGCGCTGTCGGCGCTGGTCATCTGGCGCTTCGGCAGCGGCTGGTCCGGCCTGGCCGGGCTGCTGTTCCTGTACCTGCTGATCGCCCTCACCTTCATCGACGCCGACACCCAGCTGCTGCCGGACGACCTGACCTATCCGCTGCTGTGGGCCGGCCTGCTGATGAACGTCAACGGCACCTACGTGCCGCTGCAGGAGGCGGTGATCGGCGCGGCGGTCGGCTACCTGGCGCTGTGGGCGGTGTACTGGCTGTTCAAGCTGGCTACCGGCAAGGAAGGCATGGGCTATGGCGACTTCAAGCTGCTGGCGGCGCTCGGCGCGTGGATGGGCTGGACCATGCTGCCGGCCATCATCCTGCTGTCGTCGGTGGTCGGCGCGGTGGTCGGCATCGGCCTGATCGTGTTTGCCAAGCGCGGCCGCAATAATCCGATTCCGTTCGGTCCCTACCTGGCGGCGGCCGGCCTGATCGCCATGCTGTACGGCGCGCCGCTGACCGCGCTCACCATGGGCATCGTCCATCCATGAGCAGCGTCCCGTTTGCCGTGGGCCTGACCGGCGGCATCGGCAGCGGCAAGAGCACCGTGGCCGACATGTTTGCGGCGCGCGGCGCCACCATCGTCGACACCGACCTCATCGCCCACAGCATGACCGCGCCGCAGGGTCCGGCCATGCCGGCCATCGTCGCCGAATTCGGCGCCGCGTTTGCCGACGCCAGCGGCGCCATGGACCGCGCCCGCATGCGCGAACTGGTATTCAGCGACGCCGGCGCCAAGGCGCGGCTGGAAGCCATCCTGCATCCGCGCATCCGCGACGCCGCGCTGGCCGCCGGCGCGGCCGCCACCGGCGCCTACGTCATCTACGCGGTGCCGCTGCTGATCGAATCGGGCACGTGGCGTGCGCGGGTCACGCGCGTGCTGGCGGTAGACTGCGAGGAGCAGGTGCAAATTGCCCGCGTGATGGCGCGTAACAATTTGCCGGAAGCCCAGGTCCGCGCCATCATGGCGGCGCAGGTGAGCCGGGCGCAAAGGTTGGCGGCGGCGGACGATGTCATTGTCAATAATGCAGGAATCGCGGAGTTGGAGGCCCAAGTCGAGCGTTTACATGCCTTATATCTGCAAATTCGCTGGTAATTTCGCAGATTAGGGCAATAATGCCTTCGCAACGTTTGTAATTTTGCTTGGCTTGCTTCAAAATCACGAGAATTCAGGTCCATCTATAGAGGGATGTTATTTTGATCGTCTACGAATATCCTTTCAACGAGCGCATCCGCACGTTGCTGCGCCTGGAGGATTTGTACGAGAAATTCAAGTTCTTTGTGCATCAAGAACATCCGATGCAGCACCACGTCGCGCTGTCCACCATCTTCGACATGCTGGAAGTCGCCGGCCGCGCCGATCTGAAATCCGACCTGCTGCAAGAACTGGAGCGCCAGCGCCAAACGCTGCTGGGCTACCGCATGAATCCCAACGTGGCGCCCGAGATGCTGGATGCGATCCTGTCCGAAGTGGACGGCGTCAGCAGCGCATTGGTGGCGGCGCAGGGCAAGACCGGCCAGAACGTGCGCGACAACGAATGGCTGATGAGCATCCGCGGCCGCACCATCATTCCCGGCGGCGCTTGCGAGTTTGATTTGCCGTCGTACTACGCCTGGCAGCAGCGTCCGGCCGAGGCCCGCTTTAACGACATCATTACCTGGTTCACCCCGCTGGCGCCGCTGTTTGACGCGCTGGCCCTGGTATTGCGCTTGCTGCGCGATTCGGGCGGTCCGGTGAAGATGATCGCAGTGGCCGGCAGCTATCAGCAGATGTTGCAGGGCAAGGTGTATCAGATGCTGCGCCTGACCCTGGATGCGTCGCAGGGCGCGATTCCGGAGATTTCGGCCAACAAGTATATGTTGTGGGTGCGCTTTACATCGCAAGGCGGCGACCTGAAACCCAAGCCGCTGGAAGATGATGTACCATTCGAGCTCACGCTTTGTAACTTCTAACGTACGCTCTCATGACCACTGTTGTTGAATGCCCGACCTGCTCCGCCAAAGTTGAGTGGAAACCGGAAAACAAGTTCCGCCCGTTCTGCTCGGAACGCTGCAAAAAGATCGACCTTGGCGCCTGGGCTGAGGAAAAGTATGCGATTCCTGCAGCCCCGCCAAAAGACCCTCACGAAGAAGAGTAACGCACCTGCTCCAGCCACTCCAGCAATGGAATTGTGGCTGGCAGCAGCGGCTCCACTCCCACCGCGCCCTGCCATGCAAACGCTTGCCCTTCCAGGCTTTGCGGTTCGCCCGACCAGTCGCGGCTGATGTAGAAATGCAGCCGCACATGCGCATGCGGATACACGTATTCCACGCCGCACCACTCCTCGGCGCTGTGAATCTGCAAGCCGAGTTCCTCGACAAACTCGCGCTTCAGCGCTTCCAGTATCGTCTCGCCCGGATCGACTTTACCGCCCGGGAATTCCCAGTAACCGTCATACGGCTTGCCGGCCGGACGCTGGCCCAGCAGCACATCGCCATTCGGCTTGACCAGAATACCTACTGCGACATCGACCGGCTTCATGCCAGCTTCCCCGCGTAATCCTTGGCGAACTGCCACGCCACGCGTCCCGAGCGCGAACCGCGCTGCAAGGCCCAGCGTAAGGCATCGCCACGCGCCGCCTCGATCTGCGCCTCGGTGCAACCCAGCGACGCCAGCCAGTGACCCACAATCGCCAGGTAATCATCCTGCCGGAACGGATAGAACGTCAGCCACAAGCCAAAACGCTCGGACAGCGAAATCTTTTCCTCCACCGTCTCGCCCGGATGCAGGTCGCCGTTCTCGTCGTGCTTGTACGTCATGTTGTCGGACATGCGCTCCGGCAGCAGGTGACGGCGGTTCGAGGTCGCGTAAATCAGCACATTGTCCGACTGCGCCGAGATGCTGCCGTCCAGCGCCACCTTCAGCGCCTTGTAGCCGCTCTCGCCCTCTTCAAACGACAGGTCGTCGCAGAAGATGATGAAACGCTCCGGCCGCGCCGCCACCAGGTCGACGATGTCCGGCAACTCGGCCAGGTCGGCCTTGTCCACCTCGATCAGGCGCAGGCCGTCCTTGGCGAACTGGTTCAGGCAAGCCTTGATCAGCGACGACTTGCCGGTGCCGCGCGCGCCGGTCAGCAGCACGTTGTTGGCCGGCTTGCCCGCCACGAACTGGCGGGTGTTCTGCTCAATCTGCTCTTTCTGCGGACCGATGTGCTGCAAGTCGTCCAGCGCAATGCTGGACACGTGCGCCACCGCCTGCAGATAGCTCGGGCCATTGGCGCGCTTGCGCCAGCGGAATGCAAAGCCACGCTCCCACTCGGGCTGCGGCGCAGCCGGCGGCAAGATGGCTTCCACGCGCGCCAGCAGCGCTTCGGCGCGCGCAAGGAATTGGTCGAGGGCGGCCGAC
The DNA here is from genome assembly GCF_009857605.1 of Duganella levis. Taxonomy (GTDB): domain Bacteria; phylum Pseudomonadota; class Gammaproteobacteria; order Burkholderiales; family Burkholderiaceae_D; genus Rugamonas; species Rugamonas levis. Next base: position 107,673 of record NZ_WWCT01000014.1, read on the forward strand.
ATCTTACGAGCGGTAGTCGGCGTTGATCGACACGTAATCGTGCGACAGGTCGCAGGTGTACACGGTGGCCGTGGCGGCGCCGCGCGCCAGCTTGACGCGTACCGTGATCTCGCTCTGCTTCATGATGCGCTGGCCGTCTTCTTCCTTGTAGTCCGGATTACGGCCGCCGTTCTTGGCCACCCACACGTCGTCCAGGTACAGGTTCAGCTTGCTGACGTCGAGGTCGTCGACGCCGGCGTAGCCGATCGCGGCCAGGATGCGGCCCAGGTTAGGGTCGGAGGCGAAAAAGGCGGTTTTCACCAGCGGCGAATGGCCGATCGAGTAAGCGATCTTGCGGCACTCTTCCACGTTGGCGCCCTCTTCCACGATGATGCTCATGAACTTGGTGGCGCCTTCGCCGTCGCGCACGATGGCTTGCGCCAGGAACAGCGACAGTTCGGTCACGGCGTCGCGCAGCTGTGCGTATTCCGGCTGTTCGACCGAGGTGATTTCCAGCGCACCGGCGCCGGTGGCGATCAGCATGAAGGAATCGTTGGTCGAGGTGTCGCCGTCGATGGTGATGCAGTTGAACGAGTGATCGGCTGCATGCTTGACCAGCTGGTCCAGCACCGGCTGCGCCACCTTGGCGTCGAACGCCAGGTAGCCCAGCATGGTCGCCATGTTCGGCTTGATCATGCCGGCGCCTTTGGAGATGCCGGTCATGGTGACCGTGTGGCCGCCGATGGTAACGGTGCGCGAGCCGGCTTTCGGCTGCGTGTCGGTGGTCATGATGGCTTCGGCGGCGTTGTACCAGTTGTCGGCCTTCAGGCCGGCGATGGCTTGCGGCAGGCCGGCGATCACTTTGGCGGCCGGCAGCGGCTCCAGGATCACGCCAGTCGAGAACGGCAGGATCTGCGCCGCGTCCACGCCCAGCTGCGCTGCCAATGCGGTGCAGGTTTCGTTGGCCAGCGACAGGCCCAGTTCGCCGGTGCCGGCGTTGGCGTTGCCGGTGTTGACCAGCAGCGCGGCAATCGGCTTGCCGCTGGTTTGGGCGGCCGCCAGGTGGGCCTTGGAGATCTGCACCGGCGCGGCGCAGAAGCGGTTCAGCGTGAACACGCCGGCCACGGTGGCGGTCGGCGCCAGTTTCATCACCAGCACATCCTTGCGATTCGGCTTCTTGATGCCGGCTTCGGCATAGCCGATTTCAATGCCCGCTACGGGCTTCAGGTCGGCGGCGATGGGCAGGGGGGAATTGACGGCCATATTCGTGATCTCGTGGGTGAAAAGAGGGAGCCGCTATTGTAATACCTGATCCGCCAGCCGCGTGGGCTGTAACCACGAGTACGCCGATAACAGAACATCAAATTTATTAAAAAATCACTAGAGAGATATCGTACAACCTGCTGTTTTTACAGGGTTTTTTGCATAAAAACCACAGAAATTTAGTACGATCGTTCGGTTTATCGTTTTCCTCTTTCATGCTTTGGGGAAACTGATTTAAGGTGAGAACCGAATGCCCCATCCCCGCATTGTTCATAAATACAAAAGACGGCACAACCGTCACACCGACAATAACTCCCTAGGATTGAACTCATGAAAAAGCAACTTTTAGTAGCTGCCGTATTGGCTGCCACCGTCGCCATGCAGGCGCAAGCTGGCGCACTGGATGACGGCAACCTGAGCATCAGCGGCTTCGGCACCGTCGGCGTCGCCAAGAGCAATACCGATGACGCGAAATTCGCGCGCTACAACCAGGCCGACGGCGTCGGCGATAGCACCCGCATCGGCCTCGACACCAACCTCGGCCTGCAAGCAACCTACAAGATCAACGACTGGCTGTCCGGCACCGCGCAGGTGCTGACCCGCAAGGCCACCGAACACAGTTTCACCACCGACCTGACCTGGGCCTTCCTGAAAGCCCGCATCAACGATGAAGTGTCGGTCCGCGTCGGCCGCGTGGTGGTGCCGACCTTCCTGATTTCCGATTACCAGAACGTCGGCTACGCCAACACCATGATGCGTCCGCCGATCGAGATGTACAGCCAGAATCCGATTGAAAACTCGGACGGCGCCGACATCAACTACCAGCACGCGTTTGGCGAGCTGAACTTCACGGCCCAGGCCTTCGCCGGCGTCAGCCGCGGCAAGCTGTTCGTCTCCTCCGGCGCCGGCTCGACCGCCACCTACCGCGCCCCGGCCGCTGGCCTGAGCGTGTCGGGCGAATACGGTCCGTTCCTGCTGCGCTTCGCCCACGCGCGCGCCGACATGCACATCAACGACCTGCAACCGATCAACGGCCTGACCACCACGCTGAACACCGTCGGCTTCACCCAGCTGGCGTCGGACCTGACCTTCACCAGCGGCAAGAAGATCGCCTTCACCTCGATCGGCGGCACCATGGACTGGAATAACATCGTTGCCCAGGCCGAGTACGCGCAGCGCCGCGCCAAAGAAGCCGTCTACCTGCCGGACACCAATTCCTGGTACACCATGGTCGGCTACCGCGTCGGCAAAGTGCTGCCGTACTACGCGCACGCTTCGGCCAAAGGCGCAGGCAGCTCGGTCACCACGCCGGCCGCACTGGCCCGCGTGCCAGCCCTGAACACCGCCGTTACCGGCCTGCTGACGTCGGCCGAGCAAACCTCGGACATCGTCGGCGTGCGTTGGGACTTCGCCAAATCGGTCGCACTGAAAGTGCAGGTGGACCGCGTCAAGCCTAAAGCCAAATCGGGCCTGCTGATCAACGTGCCAGCCGCCGGCTACAACAAAGACGTTACCGTGGTCGCCGCCGGCCTGGACTTCGTATTCTGATCGGGAGACACCAATAATGAAAAAATTACTCAGCGTTCTGCTGCTGTCCGCCTTGGGCGCAGCTGCCCTCCCGGCTTCGGCCGAAATCGTCGTCATCGTCAGCAAGCAGAATCCGGCCACGCGCATGTTCTCGGAACAGGCGTCGCAATTCTTCCTCGGCAAATCCAACCTGTTCACGCCGGTTGACCAGGCCGACGGTTCGGCCATCCGCAACGAGTTCTACAAAAAAGTAGCGGACAAGGATGCGGCGCAAGTCAAGGCGCTGTGGTCCAAGCTGGTGTTCACCGGCAAGGCCACGCCACCGAAGGAATATCCGAACAGTGCCGACGTCAAGAAAGCAGTTGCTGCCGATCCGAAAGCAATCGGGTATATTGACAAGTCGGCAGTTGACGATACTGTCAAAGTGATTTTGACCCTGCCTTAATCCAGGTCGCCCTGCCAGCCTGCTGCGCCATCCGCGCGGCAGGCGCGTGCGCTCCTGGCCTCGCCAAAAGGAGTGACCGTTTTGAGTTTATCGCTACGCGCGAAGTTTCTGATGCTCAGTGCCGTAGTGCAGGCGCTGGTGGTGGGCCTGCTGATCTGGAACGGCCTGCGGCTGATGAACCACGCGGTCAACAGCAATGCCGAACGCGTCGCCCAGGAATACGCCGTCACGCTCAACCTCTCCTTCAGCCCCTACGCCACGCGCGGACGGCTGCCCGAACTGAATAACTACCTCACCGAAATGTTGTCCGATCCGGACGACAGCTTCCTGCGCTACCTCACCATCCTCGACGAACACGACAGCCCGATCATCGCGGTCGGCAAGCGCGACCAACCGCTGCCGCCGCAACTGCGCCAGGCCGGCGACAGCTTCAAAGGCGCGCGCACGCTGATCGATGGCGCCACCCTGCACGCACGCGCCCCGCTGCTGCTGGCCGATAACCGCATCGGCAGCATCAACTTCGGCCTCAGCACCAAAGACCTGCGCCAGGCGCGCGACGAGGTGCTGATGCAGAGCTGCGTGATTGCGCTGTTCGGCTTTGCGCTGGGGGTGCTGATGTTCTACATCTTCACTTACGGCATCGGCCGCCGGCTGCAGGCGCTGACTGGCGAATCGCAACAGATGGCGTTGGGCGATTACAGCAAGGCACTGCCGGTACATGGCGACGATGAGATCGCTATCTTTGCGCGCACGCTGAACACCATGAGCGCGGCGCTGCGCGAACGCATCGCGCAGCTGGAGCAATCGCAGCGGCGGCTGTCGGAATCGGAGGCACGGTTTAAAACGTTATTTGACATGGCGCCGCTGCCGCTGACCGTGTCGGACCGCGAAGGCCGCATCGTCGCCGCCAACCGCGCGGTACGCTACACCTTTGGCAGCGCGGCCGACAACATCATCGGCAAGCGCAGCAACGAAGTGCCGTTCTGGGCCAGCGCGGTCGAGCGCGAACGCATCTGGCAAATCTACCGCGCGGAAGGCGCGGTGCAAGGCGCGATCGCCGGCGTGCTGCTGCCCGACGGCAGCGTTGGCAGCGTGGCGATCTGGTCGTCGTCGCTGACCCAGGATGGCAGCGACGTCATCATCTGGGCGCTGCTGGACCTGACCGAGGAACTGAACGCCAAGCGCGAACTGAAGGATCTCAACGTCTCGCTGGAAAGCCGGGTACGCGAACGCTCGGCCGCGTTGGAGCGCGCCAACGGCGAGCTGAACGCCACGCTGCAAACGCTGCGCCATACGCAGCATGAGCTGCTGTCGTCGGAAAAGATGGCGTCGCTGGGCTCGCTGGTGGCCGGCATCGCGCATGAACTGAATACGCCGATCGGCAACAGCCTGCTGGCCTCCACCGCGCTGCACGACCGCGTGCTGGACTTCGAGCAGCAGGTCAGCGCCGGCAACTTGCGCCGTTCGCAACTGACCGCGCACCTGGACGAGGTGTGCACCGCCAGCACTTTGATTTCCGGTTCGCTGCACAAGGCGGCCGAGCTGATCGCGTCGTTCAAGCAGATCGCGGTCGACCAGACCAATGACCAGCGGCGCGCGTTCGACCTGCTGGCGGCGGTGCAGGACACCATCGCCACCTACATGCCGCGCCTGCGCCGGGTGCCGTGCGAAGTGACGCTGCAGATTCCGGCCGGGCTGGTGCTGGATTCGTATCCGGGCGGGCTGTACCAGATCCTCAACAACCTGATCAACAACTCCCTGACGCATGCGTTTGAACGGCGTCAGGGCGCCGCCATTACCGTCAGCGCCGAGCGGCTGGAAGGCGATATCATCGCACTGGCGTTCAGCGACAACGGCAGCGGCATGGGCGACGATGTGCTCAAGCGCGTGTTCGATCCCTTCTTCACCACCAAGATGGGCCAGGGCGGCACCGGGCTGGGCATGAACATCGTCTATAACATCGTTACCGGCGTGCTGGGCGGCCGTATCAGCATCGACTCGTCGCTGGGCGCCGGCACCACCATCCGCATGCTGCTGCCCCGCGTGGCGCCGCAGCGGGAGAATAAATAAGTTATCTGCAGGCACTTAGTCGAACACCTGTTTCAGCGATTGCGACTCCGGTAGCGCATCGCTCCAGGCTTCGAGTTGCTCCAGCGTGGCTTTCGCAGTTTGCTCCGCGTAGTCTTAGGCAATGCGCCAAAACGGCGTGTGAGCTGCCGCTCAAGCAGCGCCAATGCGCCCTCCTTGCGGCCCAGCGCCAAGCCTTGTTCGCGCCCTCGCTCCATGCCTTGCTCCATGCCTTGCTCCATGCCTTTGCGCCAGCCTTTGTCGATGAACGACTGTTCCAGTGGGCTGATCCATTCCATCTTCCGCTCCTTTTCCAGCTTAAGAAGATCCCGCCAATAACGCTCCTGATGCAGCTCAGGCAAGGCCATCATCCAGTCGATTACTTTGAACAGCACAATTATGCGCTGTTTGCGCCACCCATGTTGATACAGAAGCTTGGTCAACTGCCACTTGGCTGCGTAGAGCTGAGCAGGATCATGCCGGGCCTGCTGCGTGCATAAAGCTACAGCTGAGTCGCCATTTTTTGCAGTTCATCGCATGCGGATGACTTGACCATTGAATCCGGCTTAGGATGTCCTGAGTTCATTTACCCGGAGATTTGATCATGAAGAAACTGTCTTCCCTTGTGCTGGCCGGCATGCTGTCGGTCAGCGGCGGCGTGTTCGCCCAGGGCGCCAAGGAGGTGAGCGATGCGCGTGCCGCTACCGAGCGTTTCATGAAGCTGATGGATGCGGAGGAGTATTCGGCCGCCTGGAACAGCGGTGCCGAAAGCGTGCGCAAGGATATGCCCAAGATCGCCTGGAACTTGTTGGCCAGTACCGTCCATCTGCCGCTAGGCACGCTGAAGGGACGCAGCTACAAGTCAGCCACCGTCAAGCCGGCCACCATCACCTTCGAGTACGTTTCCGACTACGAGAACAACCACAACGTCCGCGAAAGCGTGACCACTGTACGCGAGAAGGATGGCGTATGGCGCGTCTCCGGCTACGGCATCCTGGCGGACGACAAGAAGCCGGCCCAGTAAGAGAATTACGCCTGCACCGGCCCGGCGATGCGGGCACGGTAAGTAAAGGTGGTGGCGTCGTCGGTCGAGATCACTTCCAGCACGCCGCCATGCGAGATGGCGATCTCCGAGGCGATGAACAGGCCCAGTCCCAGCCCTTGGCCGCCTGTCGCATTGTCTGAGCGCCAGAACGGCTTGAACAGCTGCGCCTGCTTTTCCTCCGGAATGGCCGGCCCGCTATTCCGCACCGATAGCTCAAACATGCCGTTGGCCTGCTGCACCTCGACCTGCACCGGCGCCGCCGGGCTGCCGTGGATGATCGCGTTCTTCAACAGATTGGACAGCAGCTGCACCAGCCGCGGCGCATCGCAAAACAACGCAATGCCCTGAGGCAGTTCGGCGACGATCTGGCGTTGCGGGAACACGCTTTGCAGCTCAGCAATCGCCTGCTGCAGCGAAGTTTCCAGATGGCTCTCGTGAAGCAGGTTGAGCGAGATGCCTCCGCCCATGCGTCCTCGCGTGAAATCAGTGACATCATCGATCAGCGAGGCGATGCGGTGGCTGCTGCGGTGCATGGTATCTAGCAGCGGCTTCAGCGATTCCGGCGCACGCAGCCGCAGGATTTCGGTGCCGTTCATGATGGTGCTCAGCGGCGTGCGGATATCGTGCCCCAGCATGGCGATGAACTGTTCACGCAGCTTGGCCGTCTTCATTTCGTCGCTGAGGGCGGCCTGGGCCTCGTCCAGCACCACTTCACTGGCCAACTGGCGGCTGATCAGGTCGGCAAACAGCATTAGCGTGTTGCGCGTGGCAGTCTTGTTGAGCTCGGCTTTTTCACGGTGCAGTCCGCACAATGAGCCAAAGTACTCGCCGCTGGGACGGTACAGGGGAATCGAGAAATAGCTCTCGAAACCGTAGATCCGGGGCGTATGGTGATCGCGGTACTGTTCGCTTTCGCTGACCGAATCGATGATGACGGCGCAGCGCGTATGTTGCACTTCCTGGCACAGCGTGGTGCTGATATCCAGTTCGCTGCCGGGTTCCAGCCCGTAACCGAGTTTATCGAGCACGGCGCAGGCATGCCACGAGGTCGGCGTCACCCGCGCAATACCGACGAAGCCGAGCCCGGTCAGCTCGGCCACCGCTTCGAGTATCGTCGGCACCGCGCTGATCTTCGCGATCGTCGCGATATCCGCATCCAAAGTCTGCTGCATGACGCGCCTCCGATATCTTGCCAAATAAAAAACCCGTAAAGCTTTTCAGCGTTACGGGTTTATTGTCTAACAGTCCGGCTTGTTACGCCAGCTTGCCGTGGCAGGCTTTGTATTTCTTGCCACTGCCGCATGGGCATGGATCATTACGGCCGACCTTCAGGCCCAGTTCCATCAGCTGCTCGCCGCTCAGGTTTTGCAGTTCCGGCGGCAGGCCGGTGTATTGCGGTGGCGCCAGCAAGTCTTCCGGTGCCGCGCTCGGGTCGAAAGCGGCGTGCTGGTAGCTGACGTTTTCCACGTGCGACTGCTGCATTGCCGCTTCCGCCGCGTCGATCTCTTCACGCGACTGGATGCGAACGGTCATGATCAGCTTGACGACTTCGTTCTTGATCATTTCCAGCATCTGGCCAAACAGTTCGAACGCTTCGCGCTTGTATTCCTGCTTCGGATTCTTCTGCGCATAGCCGCGCAGGTGGATACCTTGACGCAGGTGATCCAGCGCCGCCAGGTGCTCACGCCAGTGCGAGTCGACCGACTGCAGCATAACGTTACGCTCGAAGCCGCCGAACGATTCCTTGCCGACGATGTCGATTTTCGACTGGTACAGCGCATCGGCAGCACCGATCACGCGTTCCAGAATCTCGTCGTCGTTCAGGTTAGGCTCGGCTTCCACCATCGACACCAGCGGCAGATCGATCTGCCACTCGGCAGCCAGGGCTGCTTGCAGGCCTTTCAGGTTCCACTGTTCTTCCACCGATTCCGCCGGCACGTATTCGCGCACCAGGTCGGTAAAGGCGCCGTGACGCAGCGACTGGATCAGTTCCGAAATATCGACCGCTTCCAGCAGCTCGTTACGCTGCTGGTAAATCACTTTACGCTGGTCGTTGGCGACGTCATCGTATTCCAGCAGTTGCTTACGGATATCGAAGTTGCGGGCCTCAACCTTGCGCTGTGCGGACTCGATCGAACGGCTGACGATGCCCGCCTCGATCGGCTCGCCTTCCGGCATCTTCAGACGGTCCATGACGGCGCGCACGCGGTCACCGGCGAAGATGCGCAGCAGCGGATCGTCCAGCGACAGGAAGAAGCGCGACATGCCCGGGTCACCCTGACGGGCGGCACGGCCACGCAGCTGATTATCGACGCGGCGCGATTCGTGGCGCTCGGTGCCGACGATATGCAAACCGCCAGCCGCCACCACTTGTTCGTGCAGCGCTTGCCAGCCGTCGCGCAGCGCCTGGGCCTGGGCGGCCTTGTCGGCATCACTCAGGTCCGGATTGGCTTCGACGAACTGGATTTGCTTTTCAACGTTACCACCCAGCACGATGTCGGTACCACGACCGGCCATGTTGGTGGCGATGGTGATGGCTTTCGGCGAACCGGCCTGGGCAATGATCTCTGCTTCGCGAGCGTGTTGCTTCGCGTTCAGCACGTTGTGCGGCAGACCGGCGCCGGTCAGGATGCTCGACAGCAGTTCCGAGTTCTCAATCGACGTGGTGCCCACCAGCACTGGCTGGCCGCGCTCGTAGCACTCGCGGATTTCCAGCATCATGGCGTTGTACTTCTCTTGCGCCGATTTGTATACCTGGTCCTGGCGGTCCTTGCGGGCCGATGGACGGTTCGGTGGAATCACCACGGTTTCCAGGCCATAAATTTCCTGGAATTCGTAGGCTTCGGTATCGGCCGTGCCGGTCATGCCGGACAGCTTGGCATACATGCGGAAGTAGTTCTGGAAGGTGATCGAGGCCAGCGTCTGGTTCTCGTTCTGGATCTTGACGCCTTCTTTCGCCTCGACTGCCTGGTGCAGGCCGTCGGACCAGCGGCGGCCCGTCATCAGACGGCCGGTGAATTCATCGACGATCACCACTTCATTGTTCTGCACCACGTAGTGCTGATCCTTGAAGTACAGCGCGTGCGCACGCAGGGCCGCGTACAGGTGGTGCACCAGCGTGATGTTGGCCGAATCGTACAGCGAAGCGCCTTCCGGCAGCAGACCCATCTGGGTCAGGATCGCCTCAGCGCGCTCGTGACCGGCTTCGGTCAGCAGCACCTGGTGGGCTTTTTCGTCCTTGGTGTAGTCGCCTGGCACCTCGACCTTGCCCTTGCCGTCCGGGGTTTCTTCGCCGACTTGCAGCGTCAGCAGCTTAGGCAGTTCGTTGATCTTGTAGTACAGATCGGTGTGGTTCTCGGCCTGGCCGGAGATGATCAGCGGCGTACGCGCTTCATCGATCAGGATCGAGTCGACTTCATCGACGATGCCGAAGTTCAGCACGCGCTGCACGCGGTCCTTGGCGTCGAACACCATGTTGTCGCGCAGGTAGTCGAAACCGAATTCGTTGTTGGTGCCGTAGGTGATGTCCGAAGCGTAAGCCTGCTGCTTGGTGGCGTGCTCCATCTGCGACAGGTTGATGCCGGTGGTCAGGCCCAGCCAGCTGTACAGCTTGGCCATGGTCTCGGCGTCGCGCTGCGCCAGGTAATCATTGACGGTCACGATGTGCACGCCCTGGCCGGACAGTGCATTCAGGTAGGCCGGCAGGGTCGCGGTCAGGGTTTTACCTTCACCGGTGCCCATTTCGGCGATTTTGCCGTAATGCAGCACCATACCGCCGATCATCTGCACGTCGAAGTGACGCATCTTCATCACGCGCTTGGACGCTTCGCGGCAGACCGCAAAGGCTTCCGGCAGGATCTGGTCCAGCGTCTCGCCATTGGCGATGCGCGCCTTGAAGGCGGGCGTTTTGGCTTGCAGCTCGGCGTCCGACAGTTTTTCCATTGCCGGTTCGAGCGCATTGATCTCGCGTACCGTTTTTTGGTATTGCTTGAGCAGGCGCTGATTGCGGCTGCCGAAAATCTTGGTCAGAAAAGACATGCTTGAGTTCTTGAAAAAACGCCGTTAAAAAAAGCTCTGCGCCTTGACGCACTGAGTTGGACTATGGCAAAAGACGGTGATTTTATCACGCGTCCGGTGGTACATTGGGATATTGGCCTATATAACAATAGCCGCTACGTGAACAATGTCACAAAATCAACCCGATTTTAACCGCTGGTCAGCATTTTAGGGAGTGGCGGCGATCTGTGATATGTTTCGCCGCATGCGCTTCAACTCCTCCAATATCTCGCTCAAACGCCCCACTGCGGTCGGCGCCACCGACTTCCTGCGCCGCAACGACCGCATGGCCGCGTTGCTGCCGGCCATCGAGCGCATGGCACGGCTGCAGAAGGATTGCGCCGACTGCCTGCCGGCCATGTTCAAGCATTGCGAGATCCTGGCGTTTGAGGACAGCCAGCTGATACTGTCAGTGCCGACCACGGCGCTGGCGGCCAAGCTGAAGCAGCAATTACCAAAACTGCAAGACACGCTGGCGCGGCGCGGCTGGCAGGTCGCCGCCGTCAAGCTCAAGGTGCAGATGACCAAGGCGGTCGAGATCAAGGAAAAGATGCGGGCACTGGAACTGCCGCCGGCGGCGGTGGAAGCTTTCGATCAGCTCAGCAGCTCGCTGGAAGCCAGCCCGCAGAACAGCCAGCTGATCGACGCCGTAAAAGCCATGGTGGCGCGCCGCCGGGCGGGCGGCGGCTAACAACTTAAGTTAGTGCCCACTCACGCGCCATCTGGCGCACGTAGGATTGCGGCGGAGCATCGTTGCTGTCGAATGTGACGATTTCGTAAGCGTCCGGATGCTTGAGCAACTCCAGCAGCAGCTGGTTGTTCAGCGCGTGGCCGGACTTGTGCGCTTCGTAGCTGGCCAGTAGCGGATGGCCGACCAGGTACAGGTCGCCAATCGCGTCGAGGATTTTGTGGCGCACGAACTCGTCTTCATAGCGCAGGCCGTCCGAATTCAGGATGCGGTATTCATCCATCACAATCGCGTTTTCCAGCGAACCGCCGCGCGCCAGGCCGATCCCGCGCAGCATTTCCACGTCCTGCATGAAGCCGAAGGTGCGCGCACGCGCAACGTCGTGCACGTAGGAGACATCGCCGAAATCCACATGCGCGCGCTGCTGCGTGCCGTCCACCGCCGGGTGGTTGAACTCGATGAAGAAGTCCAGCTTGAAGCCGTCATGCGGCAGCAGGCGGGCCCATTTTTCCTTGTCGCCCGTGCCTTCGCGGATTTCGACCGGCTTCAGCACGCGGATGAATTTCTTGGCCGCAGGCTGCTCCAGCACGCCAGCCTGTTGCAATAAGAATACGAAGGACGACGCCGAGCCATCCATGATCGGGATTTCTTCGGCGCTGACTTCGATGTACAGATTGTCAATTCCGAGCCCGGCGCAGGCCGACATCAGATGCTCCACGGTGGAGACGCGCGCGCCATCCTTCACCAGCACCGAGGCCATGCGGGTATCCCCCACCGCCATCGCGCTCGACGGGAATTCCACGATCGGGTCGAGGTCGACGCGGCGGAACACGATGCCGGTATCCGGCGCGGCCGGGCGCAAGGTCAGTTCCACCTTGGTGCCGGAGTGCAGGCCCACACCCGTGGTGCGGACCAGTTCTTTGATAGTGCGTTGTTTTAACATCAGGCGATTATAGCGAACTGTGGTCAAGGATGCTCGGCTTCAACATGGACCGCTTCGCGCCGCACCAGGTAGACGCCGCTGGCGATGATGATGCCGGCGCCCAGCAGCGTATAGCCGTCCGGCAGCGCCTGCCATAACAGCCAATCGATCGCCACGCCCCAGGCCAGCGCCGTGTACTCGAACGGCGCCACGATCGACGCCTTGCCGGTGCTGAATGCCTTGGTAATGGCCAGCTGACCGAAGAAGCCGGATAAGGCCAGCGCCAGCAGTATCCAGCCATGCTCGGCGCGCACCGGCACCCAGATGTTGTACGACAGCGCCACCGCGCCAGCCGCCATCAGCGTCAGCAGCCAGAACATCATCGACTCGGTGCTGTCGGTGCGCGCCAGCACGCGCGCGCTGATGGCCGACACCGCATAGCAGGCCGCCGCCGCCAGAATTGCCAGGCCGCCCAGCGACAGAAAGCCCGTGCCTTCGGGCCGTAGCACCACCAGCACGCCCAGCAGCCCGACCGCGATCGCCACCCACTGGCCGGCCACCACGTGCTCTTTCAGCACCCACACCGACAGCGCCGTAATCAGCGCCGGCGCGATGAAGAAGATCGAATACGCCTCGGCCAGCGACAGCGACTTCAGGCCATAGGCAAAGGTAGTCAGCATGGCGATGCCGAGTACGGCGCGGAACACGTGCATCGGCCAGCGCACGCGCAGCACCGTCTTGAACGCGCCGCGGTACAGCATGTAGCCGCACAGCAGCGGCAGCGAACTGAGCGAGCGCAGCGCCGTGACCTGCATGGCGGGGTAATGGGCGGACAGCAGCTTCATGCTGGTGTCCATGAACGAGAACATGGCAACCGCAGTCAGCATCGCGTAGATGCTGTGCAGGTTTTCTTGACGACTGGACAGAGGAAGCTCCCGATGGAGAGAACGTCATCATGGCGACGCCCGGAGCCAGCACGGCGCGTGACGCCGTCGCTGCCATTATAGCAAGCGCTCCGTCGCGCTTCAGGCGGCGCGCAACTCGTCCAGCCCGGCGCTGGTGCTGATCACCGGCGCGTAGTGCAGCTCGCGCCGCGCCTTGCTGATGTCCAGCGTCACTTCGACCGCCATGGTGGCGTATTCCTGGCGCGTGATGGGCGGCTTGATGAGGCCACGGCTGAGCGCCGCCAGCACATCGCCGACAGCGGCCAGCTTGCGCAGCAGCGCGCGCGGCACGTTCTTGTCCGGCACGCTGAGACCTTGCGTGGCCAGCAGGCGCGAGATGAAATCGCGGAACACCACCGGCTCGCCATCGGTGATGAAATACACGTGGCCGTTGGCGCCGTGCTGCAATGCCTTGTCGACGCCTTCGCACAGATTGGCGATGTGGGTGATGGAGGTGTGATAGTCGCCGCCGTCGATCCACGCCAGCTTGCCGGCGCGCGCGGCGGCTACCAGTTGCGGCAGCGCGGTGGTGTCGTCGCGTCCCCAGACAAAGCGCGGCCGCAGCACTACCACCGACATCGCCTCATTGGCGAAGGACAGCGCGATGCGCTCCGCTTCGGCCTTGGTGCGCGAGTAGCCGCCGGCCGGTTTGGACGGAAATTCATGCTCTTCGGTGGCGTTGACCAGCGGCTCACCGTTCAGCAACACCGACTCGGTGCTGATGTGGATCACGCGCTGGATGCCGGCATGGCGCGCGGATGCCAACACATGACGCGTGCCGTCCAGATTGGTCTGCCGCTGCGCCGGCGTGCACCAGCCGTGGTTGGTGTCGGCAGCGGCATGGATCAGCGTGTCGCAGCCGTGCATGGCGCTGCTGAGCGATGGCAACAGCAGATCGCCCTGCTCCGCCGTGGCGCCGCAGGCCTGCACGGCCGCCGCCGCTTGCGCACTGCGGGCGAGTGCGATGACGGTGTCGCCGCGCGCGATGAAATGGCGGATCAGGTTGCGGCCCACATAGCCGCTGCCGCCGGTGATGAAGATGCGGCTCATCTGGCGTCCACCAACCAGTCGATGTCCGCAAGAACCTGCGCGCGCTGGGCGGCGGGCAAATGGTGCAGATCCATCGCCTCCAGCAGCTTCAAGCCTTCCAGTGCGAGGTAGGCCAGCAGCGCGCCGCGCGGATGAGCGGCGTCGGCCGCCACCTTGGCGATCACGGCCGCCTGATTTTCCTGCACCGTGGCGCGCAATTCGCGGTCCTGCGCCAGCGCGGCGCACAGGTTCAGCGCGGTAGCGCGGAACTCTTCCGGCAGCGGTTGCGCAGCGGCAGCGATGCGGCCTCGAATGGCGGCGCTTGGCACATCGCCCAAGCTGGCGGTGACGCCATCGTTAAACGCGTTATCGTTGCGCACGGCGCGCTCGACCACGGCCGCGATCAACGCCTGCTTGGATTTAAAGTCATACAGCACGCTGGCCTTGCTGATGCCCGCCAGCTCAGCAACGGACTCCAGCGTCAGCCGCGCCGCCCCATCCCGCGCCACCACCTTCTCGGCCGCATCCAGAATCTGCTCCTGATCGATTACCCGCTTACGCCCCATCACATCCTCGATAATTTATATCCAACCGGTCGGATATTAATTATCGGGCGTTTGTTTGTCAAGCAGGCAGCAGCATCACCAGCTTCAGATCGTGGCGCTTGGCCAGGTGCAGCGTGACCTGGTTGAAGCTGAGTTCGCCCATGCTGGGATGCTGGAAACGGCGCAGCCCGCCCTCGCGGCTGACCACGTCCTGCAGCGGCCACAGCGCGCGGAATTCGGCGCTGTCCTGCGACAGATCGGCGATCAATGAGGCCAACGGTTGCTGGCCGGCGTGCCGGCCGATGTCGGCGCGGAATTCGGCGACCAGCCGGCGCGCACGGTCTTCCCAGTCGACAATCAGGCCGCGCGCGGCGGCGCTGCGGAACATGAAGCGCAGCAGGTTGGGCCGCGCCGACGACGAGGCCACATCCAGCCAGCCGCCGAACAGCGCCGCCGCGTGGGCGTTCCAGGCCACCGCGTCCCACTGCCGGTCCAGCATGTAGGCCGGCGCATCGATGGCGGCGACGATATCGTCCAGCGACTCGCCGTCAGGCGCCGCCTCCGCATCGTGCTGCGGGTCCAGCCGCTCGGCCAGGCTGAACAGATAGCTGCGCTCGGCAGCGCTCAGGTGCAGCACCTCGGCCATGCGCGCCAGCAGCTTGCCGGACGCCGACACCTCCCTGCCCTGCTCCAGCCACGTCAGCCAGGTCGGGCTGACATCGCACAGCTGCGCCAGTTCCTCGCGCCGCAGGCCCGGTGTGCGGCGGCGGCCGCCGGCCGGCAAGCCGACGCTTTCCGGCGTGATGCGCTCGCGATGCGCGCGGATGAAATCGCCAAGCTTGTCTTGCATGGTAGTCCCTTATACCAGGATAAATCCTTGTCTTGTTACAGGATAAAAACCCACCTATTCTGCCCTGACTGATCCCACTTTTGGAGAAAACATCATGCAACAGCAAGCCGTTGTCGCCCGGCAGTTCGGCAATACCGCCAGCGCCTACCTGACCAGCACGGTCCACTCGCAAGGAGCCGACCTTGTACAATTGCGCGCGATCGCCGCCGCCGTGCCAAAGCCGCCGGTGGTGCTGGACCTGGGCTGCGGCGCCGGCCACGCCAGCTTTGCGGTGGCGCCGGTGGCGGCATCGGTGACGGCGTTCGATCTGTCGCCGGAAATGCTGTCCGTGGTGGCCAACGCGGCGCGTGATCGTGGCCTCGGCAACATCGGCACGCAGCAGGGCAACGTCGCCAGCCTGCCGTTTGCCGACGCCTCTTTCTGCATGGTGGTGACGCGCTTTTCGGCCCACCACTGGCTGGATGTGCCGGCCGCGCTGCGCGAAGTAAAGCGCGTGCTGAAGCCGCGCGGCGTGTTCGTCATCATCGACGTCACCGCGCCGGAAATGCCGCTGCACGACACCACGCTGCAAGCGGTGGAACTGTTGCGCGACGGCTCGCACGTGCGCGACTACCGGCCTTCGGAATGGACGAAGATGCTGGATGACGCCGGCTTCACGAGCGAGCGCGTCAACGACTGGAAGCTGGACATGAAGTTCGACGACTGGACCGCGCGCATGCGCACGCCGGCCGAGCGCGTCGCCGCCATCCGCAGCCTGTTCCGCACCGCACCGGAGGAAACGCGCGACTACTTCGCCGTGCAGGCCGACGATTCCTTCACCATCGACGCCACGCTGTTCAAGGCTGCGCAGCGGCCGCAATGACGGCGTCCCACGGCGTCTGTTCCGGGAACACGGTGTCGAGGAAACTGAGGAAAGCCTTGACGTTGGGATTGCCGCGCCGGCTTTGCGGCCACAGCGCGGTAATGGTCGAACGGTCGACCGCGTAGTCGGCCAGCACCGGCACCAGCTCGCCGCGCGCTACGTAACGGGCAGCCACATAGGTCGGCGACATGCCGATGCCGCCCTGCCCCGCCACCATCTCGGCGACGGCGTCGCTGGCGTTGACGACCGCCCAGCTGGATGGCGTCACTTCCATCACGCGGCCATGCAGCATGAAGGGCCACTTCAGCAACTGCCCCGAGCTTTGGAAGCGGAAGTTGACGCAATCATGCTGCGCCAGATCGTCCGGATGCTGCGGCGTGCCGCGTGCCGCCAGGTAGGCCGGCGAAGCAAATGCACACAGCCGGTGCGGCGCCAGCCGGCGCGAGATCAGGCGCGAATCCGCCAGGTCGCCGACGCGGATGGCGACGTCAATGCCTTCCTTGATCAGGTCGACAAACTCGTCGCCCAGGCGCAGGTCGATGGATAGCTTGGGAAAGCGCTGCTTCAGCAAGGCCATCTGCGGCACCAGGATCTGCGTGCCGATCGGCAGCGGCGCGGCGACCCGCAACGTGCCGGCCGGCTCAGCCTTGGCGCTCAGCACCGCCTGCTCGATTTCCTCCGCCTCGCGCAGCAAGCGCAGCGCGCGCTCGTGCAGGTCGCGTCCCTCGGCGGTCAAGGTCAGCGAACGCGTGGTGCGCGTGAACAGCGACAGTCCCAACTGATGCTCCAGCCGCTGCACGCTCTTACTGACCGCCGACGGCGAGATCGCCAGCGAACGTGCCGCAGCCGTATAGCTGCCCAGCGACGCCGCGCGCGCAAAGGCAATCAATCCCGTCAACCGTTCCAGTCCAATTTGTGCCGTCATGGCATGATTAAAACGAATCCTAGCCGCATTGTCAAACTTATGGCATCAACCTAATCTTGTTCCTGTCAGCGCCGAGCGCGCTAAATTCCAGGAGCAAACAACATGAGCAACCTCTTCAACGAACTGCAAGGCAAAACCGTCCTGATCGTCGGCGGCACTTCCGGCATCGGCCTGTCGGCAGCCATCCAGGCCAAGGCGGCCGGCGCGGCCGTCATCGTCACCGGCTTCGACGTCGGGCGCGCTGCCGGCGTTGCAGCCGAACATGGTTTCGCCGGCTATCGCGCGTTCGATGTCACGCGGGCGGAATCGGCGGCGCCGGCACTGGCCGACATTCCTGCGGTCGACCATCTTGTGCTACTGGCCGGCAGCTTCGTCACCGGCAGCGTGCTGCAGACCGAGCTGCCGCATCTGCAACGCGCCTTTGACGAACGGCTGTGGGCCGCCGTGCACATCATCCGCGCCCTGGGCGACCGCCTCGCCGCCGCAGCATCGATCACCTTCATCTCCGGCATGCTGGCCGACCGGCCGAACGCTCACGGCACCGCCATCCTGGCCTCGGCCAGCGCGGCAATGGAAGCCTTCGCGCGCGGCCTGGCGCTGGAGCTGGCGCCGCGCCGCGTCAACACGCTGTCGCCCGGCCCGATCAACACACCGCTGTTCGACAAGGCGCTGGGCGCCGGCCGCGACGCCTATGTCGCCAACCTGGAAGCGACGCTGCCGCTGCACCGTCTCGGCAACGCCGACGAAGCCGGCGCCGCCGTGCTGTTCCTGATGGCCAACGGCTACATGAACGGCGCCACGCTGCATGTCGACGGCGGGGTCCGCCTGGTCTGACAAGGGCCCGCATGCGCCTGCCAGTTGACATGGCATACTATGCTCCAACACTCACACCAGGAGACAGGCATGCAGGGAAATCGTCGTAATTTTCTCAAGCTGGGCGCCACCAGCGCAGCGGTTGGCGTTTTGGGGCAGGCGGCTGCGGCCGACATCGAAGCACCACAGGTCGGCGCCATCGCGCCGCTGGCGGCCAAGCTGGGCCTGCGCCTGGTCACCTTCGCGCCGGGTCCGCAGGACAAGCCGCGTGTCGGCGTCGTGTTCGATGATGGCCAGGTGATCGATATCGGCGCCGAAGCCAAGCGGCAAAAGGTCAAGCTGGCGTTCGATCCCGATTCCATGCTGTCGCTGATCGACAGCGGCGACCAGGGCCTGGTGCAGGTGCATGCGCTGGCCGAACGCGCCGCCCTGCTGCGCATCATGCGTCCCACCGTCAACCACGTGCGGCTGCTGTCGCCGATTCCGCGACCGCGCGCCAACATCTATGCGGTCGGTTGGAATTACCTCGATCATTTTGAAGAAGGCAAAGCGGCGCGGGTCGACCGCGTGGTGACGGAATATCCGGCCAATCCGGTGTTCTTCACCAAGGGCGTCAACACCATGAACGGCCCGTTCGACACCATCCCCTTCGACGCCAGCAACTCCACGCAGGTGGACTGGGAAGCAGAACTGGCGGTGGTCATCGGCCGTGGCGGACGCAACATCAAGGAAGAGCAGGCGATGAACCACGTGTTCGGCTACGCCGTCTACAACGACACCACCGCCCGCGACGTCCAGCAGAAGCGCCACGGCGGCCAATGGTTCAAAGGCAAAAGCCTGGACGGTTATGGCCCGATGGGACCGTGGATCGTCACGGCGGCCGGCTTGAATCTGGACGACGCCCGCGTCATCAGCCGCGTCAACGGCGTGGAGAAACAGAACGCCAGCTACAAGCAGATGTACTTCAAGATTCCGCGCGTGATCGCCGAACTGTCGCGCGGCATGACGCTGGAAGCGGGCGACATCATCACCACGGGCACGCCGTCCGGCGTCGGTTTCAGCCGCAAGCCGCCGGAATTCATGAAGCCCGGCGACGTGATGGAAACCGAAGTCACCGGCATCGGCATCATCCGCAACGTCATCAAGGCGGAAGGCTAGTTTAGTTGCTGCAAATCAAAATTATTCGGTCATACGGATGACATGATGAGCTTCCCTGTTTCCACATGGAGCACGTCATGTCCAACTGTCAGAATTGCGGCGCGGAGAATCTCGCGGCCTTGGTCAACTGCACCGCTTGCGGAACAACCATGCCGCCAGCCGATCTGCCGGACGACATTTCGCAAATATGGCGCATACGCTTTGATTTGATCGAAAAGGCCGGCGGCCCTGGCCTGCCGATGCGGCAGCAACTCGGCTTTGGCGAACACTTCCGCATGACCTGGAATATTTGGGCGTTTCTCTTCGGCCCGCTGTACTTCCTCGTCAAAGGCATGTGGCGCAAAGCGCTGGTCTACTGGTTGCTGGGTTTTGTGCCACTCATGCTGATTGATTTGGCGTCGCCAGACAACGAATTGGGTTCACTGAAATTTGGCGTCAACATCGCAGCAGCGGCATGGTGCATGCTGCGCTCCAACACCGACTACTATCGCAAGCTGGTCTTGAAGGACAACGGCTGGTGGTAAAAAAAAACGGCGCCACTGGCGCCGTCTTCCTGATTACAGCTGGCCCAGCAGGGTTTCAGCGTTCGACACTTCGAACTTGCCGCCCTGTTCGACGTTCAGTTGCTTGACCACGCCGTCCACCACCAGCAGCGAGTAGCGCTGCGAGCGGGTGCCCATGCCGAACTTGCTGAAGTCGGCGTCCAGGCCCAGTGCTTTCGAGTATGCAGCGTTGCCGTCAGCCATGAAGCGGACGATGCCGGTGGCTTTCTGGTCGCGGCCCCAGGCGCCCATCACGAACGCGTCGTTGACCGAGATGCACCAGATTTCATCCACGCCCTTGGCTTTGAATTCTTCCGCGTGCTGCACATAACCCGGCACGTGCTGGGCCGAGCAGGTTGGCGTGAACGCGCCTGGCAAGCCGAAGATGGCAATGGTCTTGCCTTTCGCCAGTTCCTGCACGTTGAACGTGTTCGGGCCCAGCGAGCAGCCTTCGGTTTCGATTTCGATGTATTCGGACAAGCTGCCTTCTGGCAATTGGTCGCCGATTTTGATGGTCATGGATGACTCCTTTATCTGCATGAATATAAAAAAAGCCGCACCCGAGGTGCGGCTCTTCCCGGAATAGAACCGGCAGTATGCCTTAATCGGCCTGTTTGCGCAGGAAGGCTGGAATGTCGTAGGTTTCCATGCCGTTCTTCTCCATCGCGCGCACCTGCTCGGAGGCCGACTCGCGACGCCATACCGCCGGCGCCTTCATGCCGTCGAACGCCGGCGAGGCGCCGCCGCCCATGCCGCTGGTCGCGCCCATCGACATGCCTTGCGCTGCCGCCGCGCCGCCCATGGCAGCCGATGGCATCATCGGGCTGTTGTGGGTGCCGGTACGCAGCATTTGCTGCGGCACCAGTTGCACGTGCTTCTTGGCTTTGCCCAGGCCGGTCGCAACCACGGTCACGCGGATGCTGTCGCCCATGTCGTCGTCGTAGGCGATACCTTGTGCGATCGATGCATCCGGCGCCGCAAACGCGCGCACGGCTGCCATGACTTCCTTGATCTCTTTACCTTTCAGGCCACGCGATGCGGTGACGTTCACCAGCACGCCGCGGGCGCCCGACAGGTCGACGCCGTCCAGCAGCGGCGAGGCCACGGCTTGTTCGGCGGCGATGCGCGCGCGGTCCACGCCGGAAGCGGTGGCGGTGCCCATCATGGCCTTGCCCTGCTCGCCCATGATGGTTTTCACGTCGTTGAAGTCGACGTTGATGTGGCCCGGCACGTTGATGATCTCGGCGATACCGGCGACCGCGTTGTTCAGCACATCGTCAGCGTGTTGCAGCCATTCGATCAGCGATTCGTCTTCGTAGATCTCTTCCAGCTTCTCGTTCAGGATCACGATCAGCGAGTCGACGTTGGCCGACAGCTGCTCCAGACCTTCGTCGGCGATGTCCATGCACTTCTGGCCTTCGTGCGAGAACGGCTTCGAGACGACAGCTACGGTCAGCGCGCCCAGCGACTTGGCCACTTCGGCCACGATCGGCGCCGCGCCGGTACCGGTGCCGCCGCCCATGCCGGCAGCGATGAACACCATGTGCGCGCCGCGCAGCGAATCTTCAATGCGCTGGCGCGATTCTTCCGCCAGGCGACGGCCGACGTCCGGCTTCATGCCTGCACCCAGGCCGGTCTCGCCGATCTGGATGATGTTGTCGGCCTTCGAGGTGGCCAGTGCTTGCGCATCGGTGTTGGCGGCGATGAACTCGACGCCCGACATGCCTTTGTTGATCATGTGCTGCACCGCATTGCCACCCGCACCGCCAACGCCGACGACCTTGATGACGGTGCCTAAAGCTGCGTTATCGACCATATCGAACTCCATGATGTGACTCCCTATCAGAATGCGGTTTTCAAGCGCCAGTCCTCATAATTGTAGGAGAACTGGGGATTGAAAACTGCGGTTTAATATAAAAAATTTCTAGTACGTCCCGTATGCCTCAGAAGTTCCCGAGGAACCATTCCTTCATGCGCTGCCAGACTGCCTTTACCGAACCATCCTGCCGCGTGACGATGTGGCCACGCAGGTACTGCTTTTTCGCTTCCTGTAACAGGCCAAGCACGGTCGCGTAGCGCGGACTGCGCACCACGTCGGCCAGCTGGCCACGATAATCCGGCGTGCCAAGACGCGCCGGCTTGAGGAATATGTCTTCCGCCATTTCGACCATGCCCGGCATGATCGCGGTGCCGCCGGTCAGCACGATGCCCGAGGACAGCACGCCTTCATAGCCCGACTCGCGCACCACCTGGTGCACCATGGCGAACAGCTCTTCGACGCGCGGCTCGATCACCGCAGCCAGCGCCTGGCGCGACAGGTTGCGCGGACCGCGGTCGCCCAGGCCCGGCACTTCCAGCGATTCGCCCGGATCGGCCAGCACCTGCTTGGCCACGCCGTAGCGGATCTTGATCTCTTCCGCTTCCGTGGTCGGCGTGCGCAGCGCCATCGCGATGTCGTTGGTGATCTGGTCGCCGGCGATCGGGATCACGGCCGTGTGGCGGATCGCGCCGTCGGAGAACACCGCCACGTCGGTGGTGCCGCCGCCGATGTCGATCAGCACCACGCCCAGTTCCTTCTCGTCGCCGGTCAGCACTGCATCGGCGGAGGCCATCGGTTGCAGGATCAGGTCCGACACTTCCAGGCCGCAGCGGCGCACGCACTTGACGATGTTCTGCACTGCCGATACCGCGCCAGTGACGATGTGCACTTTCACTTCCAGGCGGATGCCGCTCATGCCGATCGGCTCGCGCACATCTTCCTGGCTGTCGACGATGAACTCTTGCGGCACGGTGTGCAGCAATTGCTGGTCGGTCGGAATGTTAACCGCCTTTGCCGTTTCAATGACGCGCGCTACGTCGGTCGCCGTCACTTCTTTATCTTTGATCGCCACCATGCCGCTCGAATTGAAGCTGCGGATATGGCTGCCCGCGATGCCGGCGTAGACATTGCGGATCTTGCAGTCGGCCATCAGCTCCGCTTCTTCCAGCGCGCGCTGGATCGATTCCACGGTCGCTTCGATGTTGACCACCACGCCTTTCTTCAGGCCTCGCGATTCGTGCTGGCCCAGGCCAATCACTTCGTGGCGTCCATCGGCCATCACCTCGGCCACCACGGCCACCACTTTGGAGGTGCCGATATCGAGGCCGACGATCAGGTTTTTCGCGTCTTTAGTCATTTCTTCTCTGCCTGCTAGTTATGCTTGGTGTCCGGTTTTTTCACTAATGGTTTTGGCTTCGCGCCTTCCGCTGGAATCTTCAGTCCCTGCGCGCTCAACGCCAAACCGTTCTGGTACCGCATGTCGATCGTTTCTATATTAGGCAGATGCTCCACCAGCTGCGGATAAATGCCCACCAGCCGGTCTACCCTTTCCTTCAACGTGGTGCTGGTCTGTTCCCGTCCCAGCGCCACGCTCATTCCGTTATCCAGCCTCACCGTCCACGCATAGCGGCCCGACAGCGACAGCGCCTGCGGCACCAGCTTGAGCGGCGCAAACCAGTTGCGCAACTCGTCGTACCGCGACAGCACTTCCTTCTCGCTGCCGTCCGGACCATCAAACTCCGGCAGCGCGTGATCCTCTTCCGCCTCGGCCAGGTTGGCAGTGAACACATCGCCCTTGGTCGACAGCAGCCTGCCATCCTCACCCCAGGTGCCCAGCGCCTCATGCTCTTCCAGCGCCACGATCAACTGGTCCGGCCATTCGCGGCGTACCGTTGCGCGGCGTACCCAGGGCACGGACTCAAACGCCTGGCGTACCGCATCCAGGTTGGTGGTGAAGAAGTTACCCTTGATCCGACCCAGCGCGTTGTTACGCAGCGTCAGGTGATTCACATGCCGCAAATCGTCCTGCGGCCCGATACTCTCGATACGGATGGTGCGCAGGTTGAACATCGGCCGCTGCGACACCCACCACACGCCGGCTGCTATGCAGGCCAGCAGCGTCATCGCAACGATGCCGCTGGCGGTTGCATTCAAAGCCTTCGCGTCTTGCCACATCTACTGCTTATCCCTTCAACTTCAAACGGGCCGTGCGCAGGATTTCCACGCACAGGTCCTCATAGCTGATGCCTTCCGCGCGCGCCGCCATCGGCACCAGCGAATGGCTGGTCATGCCCGGCGAAGTATTCACCTCCAGCAGGAACGGCTTCTGGTCACGTTCGCGCAGCAGCACATCGACGCGTCCCCAGCCCTCGCAGCCCAGCGTGCGGTAGGCGTCCACCGCGATGCGCTGCATCTCGGCGGTCAGCGCATCCGGCAGCACGGCCGGGCAGTGATACTTGGTGTCGTCGGTGAAGTACTTGTTCTGATAATCGTAATTGCCTTCCGGTGCGACGATCTCCACGATCGGCAGTGCGCGCGCAGTGGCGCTGCCGCCCAGGATGGCGACCGTGAATTCGCGGCCGGTGACAAATTCTTCCGCCAGCACCGAATCGTCCAGCGCGGCGGCGATATCGTACGCGGCCTGGAAGGCGCCGGCTTCGCTCACCTTGGTGATGCCGATGGTCGAACCTTCATGCGGCGGCTTGACGATCAGCGGCAGGCCCAGATCGGCAGCGGTGGCCGCCAAATCCGATTGCGCGTTCAGCACCGTGTAGCGCGGTGTCGGCAAGCCGGCGTTCAGCCACACGATTTTGGTGGTGATCTTGTCCATGCCCACCGAGCTGGCCATCACGCCGCTGCCGGTGTAAGGAATGCCCAGCAGTTCCAGCGCGCCTTGCAGGCTGCCGTCTTCGCCGTAACGGCCGTGCAGCGCGATGAACACGCGGTCGAATTTTTCCGCCGCCAGTTCGGCCAGCGAGCGTTGGCCCGGATCGAAGGCGTGGGCATCGATGCCTTTGCTCAGCAGCGCAGCCAGCACGCCGGCGCCGGACATATTGGATACTTCACGTTCCGCAGAACGGCCGCCAAACAGCACGCCGACCTTGCCGAATGCCGCCGTGTCTTTCACGTCTTGTGGATTGATGGTACTCACGATTCAGACCTTTGGATAATTAGTCAGTTTGGCCGGGACGCCGCTGATCGAGCCTGCGCCCATGGTCATGACGACATCGCCGCCACGCACCACGCCCATGATGGTTTCCGGCATATCGCCGATCGCCTCAACAAAAATCGGTTCCGTCTTGCCGCGTGCGCGCAAGGCATGCGCCAGCGCGCGGCCGTCGGCTGCCACTACCGGCGCTTCGCCGGCGGCGTACACCTCGCCCAGCACCAGCACGTCCGGCGCGCCGAGAACTTTGACGAAGTCTTCGAACAGGTCGCGCGTGCGGCTGTAGCGGTGCGGCTGGAAGGCCAGCACCAGACGGCGGCCCGGATAGGCGGCGCGCGCGGCGGCCATGGTGACTTCCATTTCCAGCGGGTGGTGGCCGAAATCGTCCACCAGCGTGAACACGCCACCACCAGGAATGGCGACATCGCCATGCTTGGTGAAGCGGCGGCCAACGCCGGCAAAGCCAGCCAGGCCGGCTTGCGTGGCGCTGTCCGGGATATTGATCTCGCGGGCGATGGCAATCGCCGAGCAGGCATTTTGTACGTTGTGCAGGCCTGGCTGGTTCAGCACCACGTCCAGGTCCGGATAGCCTTCCTGGATGACGGTGAAGTGCATCTCCACGCCGACGGCGCGCGCGTTCACGGCGCGCACTTCAGCGTCTTCGGCAAAGCCGTAGGTGGTGACAGGCTTGGTCACCTGCGGCAGGATCGAGCGCACATGCGGATCGTCGATGCACAGCATGGCGCGGCCGTAGAACGGCAGGCGGTGCGTGAAGTGAACGAAGGCCTGCTTGAGCTTCTCGAAATCGTGCTCGTAGGTTTCCATGTGATCGGCGTCGATATTCGTGATCACTTCGATCATCGGCGTCAGGTTCAGGAACGAAGCATCCGATTCATCGGCTTCCGCCACCAGGTATTCGCCGGTGCCCAGTTTTGCGTTGGCGCCGGCGCTGGTCAGGCGGCCGCCGATGACGAAGGTCGGATCGAGTCCGCCCTGCGCCAGTACGGACGCCACCAGGCTGGTGGTGGTGGTTTTGCCGTGGGTGCCGGCGATGGCGATGCCGCGCTTCAGGCGCATCAACTCGCCCAGCATCAGCGCGCGCGGGACGATAGGTACTTTACGGCTGCGTGCCGCCACCACTTCAGGGTTGTCCTGCTGTACAGCGGTAGAGGTGACGACGACATCGGCCTTGCCGATGTTTTCTGCCGCGTGGCCCTGATACACGATCGCGCCCATATCGGCCAGGCGCTGGGTGACAGCGTTGCTGCCCAGGTCCGAGCCGGACACGGTGTAGCCCAGCGTGAGCAGCACTTCTGCAATGCCGCTCATGCCGCTGCCGCCGATGCCGACGAAGTGTATGTTCTGTACTTTGTGTTTCACAGCTTATCCAATGCTAATTCTTCCAATACCTGTGCGATTGCTTCATTCGCATCGCGCTTGCCGACCTCGCGCGCCGCCGTGGCCATGGCCAGGCAGGACGCGCGGGTCAGCGTTTCCAACAGCGTCGCAACTGCTTGCGCGCTCAATTCCGTTTGCGGCATGTGGATCGCCGCCTTCTGCGCCGCCATCCACTGCGCGTTGTCGCGCTGGTGGCTGGTGGTGGACGCCACGAACGGCACCAGCACGCTGGCCACGCCCGCCGCCGTCAATTCCGACACGGTGATGGCGCCGGCGCGGCAGATCACCAGATCCGCAGTGCTGTAGGCAGCCGCCATGTCGTCGATGAAGTCGACCACGTTGGCCGTCACGCCGGCCTGCTGATAGGCCGCGCGCAGCGCCTCGATATTCTTCTTGCCCGACTGGTGGGTCACCAGCGGACGCTGGCCTTCCGGGATCAGCGCCAGCGCTGCCGGCAGGCTGTCGTTCAGCGCTTTCGCGCCAAGGCTGCCGCCCACCACCAGAATCCGCAGCGGACCTTCGCGGCCGGCGAAACGCTCGGCCGGCGTTGCCATGTCCAGGATCTCCTTGCGCACCGGATTACCGGTCACCACCGCTTTGCCTGCGGCGCTGCCGAAATTGGCAGGAAAACCAAAGCACACGCGGCCCGCGAACGGCACCAGCGTTTTATTCGACAGCAGCAGCGCCGCATCGGCGTTGACCAGCACCAGCGGCGTGCCGCGCAGGCGCGACATCAAACCACCCGGCACGGTGACGTAACCGCCCATGCCCATTACCACGTCCGGCTTGCGGCGGCCGATGAAGCTGAAGCAGTCCTTGAACGCCTTCACCATCTTCAGCGCGCCGCCCAGCGAGTGCTTGATGCCCTTGCCGCGCATGCCGGTGAAGTTGATGCTGTCCATGGTGATGCCATGCTTCGGCACCAGGTCCTGCTCCATACCGGTGGAGGTGCCCAGCCAGCTCACTTCCCAGCCGCGCGCGCGCATGGTTTGCGCGATCGCCAGGCCTGGGAAAATATGACCGCCCGTGCCGGCCGCCATAATCATTAATCGTTTCATAGTCTGCCACCACGCATCAGGACCCGGTTCTCGTAGTCGATCCGGAGCAGGATCGCGAGTCCGACGCAGTTAATCACAACACCCGTTCCGCCATAGCTCATCAGCGGCAGGGTCAAGCCCTTGGTTGGCAGTAAACCCAGATTCACGCCCATATTAATAAACGTCTGTACGCCGATCCAGATGCCGATGCCCTTGGCGGTAAGGCCGGCAAAGGTCTGGTCGATGGCGATAGCCTGGCGGCCGATATCGAAGGCGCGCTTGATGATCCAGTAGAACAGCGCGATCACCACCAGCACGCCGGCCAGGCCCAGTTCTTCGCCGATCACCGCCAGCAGGAAGTCGGTATGCGCTTCCGGCAGGTAGTGCAGCTTCTCGACACTGCCACCCAGACCGACGCCAAAAATCTCGCCACGCCCGAAAGCAATCAGCGAGTGCGTCAGCTGATAAGCCTTGTTCATGGCGTTATCTTCTTCCCACGGATTGAGGTAGGCGAAGTAACGCTCGCGGCGGAACTTGGACAGCGCGATGATAGAACCGAAAATCACTACCAGCACGGCGCCGATGCCGCCGAACCAGATGGCGTTGATCCCACCCAGGAACAGAATACCCATGGCGATGCAGACGATCACGCCGAAGGCGCCGAGGTCCGGCTCCAGCAGCAGCAACAGGCCGACGAAACCGACTGCCGCCGCCATCGGCATGAAGCCCTTGGTCAGCTTGTGCATATATTGCTGCTTGCGCACCGTGTAGTCGGCGGCGTACAGCACGGCCACGACTTTCATCAACTCCGATGGCTGCACGTTGAACACGCGCAGCGACAGCCAGCGGCGGCCACCGTTGACCACCACGCCCAGGCCGGGAATCAGCACCGCCACCAATAGCACCAGCGTGCCGATGAACAGGTACGGCGCGGCCTTCTGCAAGTCGGCGATGCGGATGCGGAACACGAACAGGCCGGCGATCAGCGAGACGCCGATGAACATCGCCTGGCGTTGCAGGAAGTAGGTATTCTGCCAGCGGACGTAGTTGGCGAACTTCGGCGAATCCGGCAGCGAGATCGAGGCCGAGTACACCATCACCATCCCCAGCAGCATCAGCAACAAGGTGACCCAGACCAGCGGCTGGTCGTACTCCATCATCTTCGACTGCCGCGCGCGGCTATCCATCGGCGATTCAGCCGACTTGGCGCCAAAGCGGAATGGCAGCTGGAGCGGCATCAGATCTCCTGTCCAGCGTCGAGGGCGATGTCACGCACGGTGTCGATGAACACCTGGGCGCGATGCGCGTAGTTCTTGAACATGTCCATGCTGGCGCAGGCTGGCGACAGCAGCACGGCGTCACCGGCTTGTGCCAGTTCGCTGGCGCGCTTGACGGCTTGCGGCAGGTCGGTACCGCAGTCTTCCAGCTCAACCCCAGTGTTTTGCAGCGCGGCGCGGATCTGCGGCGCGTCGCGGCCGATCAGCAGCACGGCGCGCGCAAAGTGCGCGGTTGGTTCAGCCAATGGTGCGAAGTCCTGGCCTTTGCCGTCGCCGCCCATAATGACAACCATGCGCTGGTTGGCGCCGGTGAAGGCTTTGCCCAGCCCATTCAATGCGGCCACGGTGGCGCCGACGTTGGTGCCCTTGCTGTCGTCGTAGTATTCAACTTCATTGATCGCGCTGACCAGTTCCACGCGGTGCGGCTGGCCGCGATATTCGCGCAGACCGTGCAGCAGTGGCGCCAGCGGCAGGTCGATGGCGCGGCACAGGGCCAGCGCGGCCAGCGCGTTGGCGGCGTTGTGGACGCCGCGGATTTGCAGCGCGTCGGCCGGCATCAGGTTCTTGACGATGCATTCCACTGGCGGTGGCGGCAGCTCGTTCTTTTTGCGTTTTTTCGGTTCGCCCTCTTCTTCGGCCGGGACGGCGGTGGCCAGCCACAGCACGCCGCGCTCGTTGTTCAGGCCAAGGTCGTCGCGCAGGACTGGCGCGTCCGTGCCGAAGGTGACGTTATGGCCGGTGGCGCTGGCCATGCGCATGGTGGTGGCGTCGTCACGATTCAGGATGCGCACGGTGTTGGCGGCGAAGATGCGGTGCTTGGCCGCGGCGTAGGAAGGCATGTCGCCGTGCCAATCCAGGTGGTCCTGCGTCACGTTCAACACGGTCGCCGCATCGGCTTCCAGCGTGAAGGTGGTTTGCAGTTGGAAGGACGAGAGTTCGAGTACCCAGACTTCCGGCAGCTGCGTGGCGGGCGACGGCGCGTCGGCAGCAGGCGGTGCAACGGCGTCGTCGGCTGGTGCAGCATCGGATGCGTCCTGGCCGGCCGGGGCGGCAGGCGCTGGCGACGCGTCCAGCACTTCCCGCAGCACGTCCAGCGCGGCCGGGCTGATGTTGCCAGCCACGCGCACAGTCTTGCCGGCGCGTTCGCACAATTGGCCGACCAGCGTGGTGACGGTGGTCTTGCCGTTGGTGCCGGTGATGGCGATGACTTTCGGTGCGTAGCCGCGTTCCGCCTTCAGCGCTTCCAGCGCCTGCGCGAACAATTCGATCTCGCCCCACACTTCAATGCCGGCGGCAGCGGCGGCCGGCGCAATCTCTTTCAACTCGCGGCCCGGCGCCAGGCCTGGGCTGACGGTGACGAAGTCCACGCCTTCCAGCAGCGACGGGCCAAACGGGCCGGCGACAAATTCCACATCCGGCACGGCGGCACGCAGCGCCGGCAGACGATCCGGCGACTCACGCGTATCGGCCACGCGCACGCGCGCGCCGCTGCGGGCGAGCCACAGCGCCATCGCCAGGCCGGATTCTCCCAGCCCTAATACCAGTGCGTTTTTGCCGTCGTAAATCATCAGCGCAGTTTCAACGTCGAGAGTCCAACCAGGACCAGAATCATCGTCACAATCCAGAAGCGAACGACGACCTGGGTCTCTTTCCAGCCTTTTTGTTCAAAGTGGTGATGCAGTGGCGCCATCAGGAACACGCGCCGGCCGGTGCCATAGCGCTTCTTGGTGTACTTGAACCACACCACCTGAATCATCACCGACACCGTCTCCGCAACGAAGATACCGCCCATGATGAACAACACAATCTCCTGACGCACGATCACCGCGATGGTGCCCAGCGCGCCGCCCAGCGCCAACGCGCCGACGTCCCCCATGAACACCTGCGCCGGATGGGTGTTAAACCACAGGAAGGCCAGGCCCGCGCCAGCCAGTGCGCCGCAGAAGATAATCAGTTCGCCCGCGCCAGGAATGTGCGGCAGGAACAGATACTTCGAATAGTTGGCGCTACCGGTCAGGTAAGCGAACAGGCCGAGAGCCGAGCCGACCATAATCGTCGGCATGATGGCCAGGCCATCCAGGCCATCGGTGAAGTTAACGGCGTTGGACGATCCGACGATGACACAGTAGGTCAACGCGATGAAGCCCCACACACCCAGCGGATAGCTGATGGTCTTAAAGAACGGCACAATCAAGTCAGCCTTGGGCGGCAGATCCATCTCAAAGCCGGAACGCACCCAGGCGAAGAACAGCTCGAACACTTGCGAAGTACTCGGCGCCGACACCGAAAACGCCAGGTACAGCGCGGCGGCGATACCGACCAGCGACTGCCAGAAATACTTTTCGCGCGAGCGCATGCCTTCCGGGTCCTGGTACACCACCTTGCGGTAGTCATCCACCCAGCCGACCGCGCCAAAGCCCAGCGTCACGATCAGCACAGGCCAGATCAAGCGGTTCGACAGGTCGCACCACAGCAGCGTGGAAATCGCGATCGACAGCAGGATCAGCACACCGCCCATGGTCGGCGTGCCCTGTTTTTTCAGGTGGGTCTGCGGGCCATCGGTACGCACGGCCTGGCCGTATTTCATCGCGGTCAGCTTGCGGATCACGAACGGACCAGCGGCCAGGCCGATGAACAGCGCCGTCGCGGTAGCGAACACCGCGCGGAACGTAATGAAGTTGAACACCCGGAGTAATCCGACGTCCTGCTGGAAAAATTGTGCGAGCCAGAGCAGCATGATTAGTGACTTTCCTTGTTAGCTTGTTGCGACCCAATCAAATGCTGCACGACCCGCTCCATTTTCATGAAACGGGAGCCCTTGATTAATACAGTTGCATCAGGCGATACCGCTGCTTCGACAGCAGCCAGCAAATCGCCAAAGTTTTCAAAATGACGAAGCTTGGTCGCCTGATTTGCAGTGCAAATCATGTGCGCAGCCAGTTCGCCTGTAACCAGCACCGTCTCGATGCCTTTTGTTTGCGCGTACGCGCCGACTTCTTCGTGGAACTCGCGGCCCTGCGTGCCGACTTCGCCCATATCGCCCAGCACCAGGACGCGCGGCGCGGCGGCTTTCGACAGCACGTCGATGGCGGCGCGCACCGAATCCGGATTGGCGTTGTAGGTGTCATCGATGACCACCGCGCCGTTGGCGGCCTGCTTCTTCTGCAGGCGGCCGCTGACCGGCGCAAAGGTATCGAGTCCCAGCTTGATCTTTTCCAGCGCGATGCCGGCGGCGTAAGTGCACGCCACCGCAGCCAGTGCATTGCGCACATTGTGTTCACCGGCCGCTTGCAGGCGAACGAAGAACTGCTGCGTATCGGCTTCGCTTTCGCAGATGGTGACGAACATCTCGCTGGCGAAATCGTCGGCGCGGAAAGTGCAGCTGACTTCTGCATCCTTGGTCAGGCCGAAGCGCAGCATGCGGCGGCCGGCCGACAGTTCTTCCCATACCGGCGTGAACTCGTCGCCATGCGGGAATACCGCGACGCCATCCTTCGGCAGCGCGGCCAGCACGGCGCCGTTTTCGCGCGCGACTGCTTCTACGGTGTGCATGAATTCCTGGTGTTCGCGCTGGGCGTTGTTGACCATGGCGATGTTGGCGCCGGCGATGGCGGCCAGACGGCCGATTTCGCCCGGATGGTTCATGCCCATCTCGATCACGGCCGACTGCTGGCTGGCTTCCATGCGGAACAGCGTCAGTGGCACGCCGATTTCGTTATTCAGGTTGCCGCGCGTGGCCAGGCGGCCTTCTTCACCGTGAGCGGCGGCCAGGATCGCGGAGATCATTTCCTTGACCGTGGTCTTGCCATTGCTGCCGGTGACGCCGATGACCGGCATGGTGAACTGCTTGCGCCAGTAGTTGGCGATCTGGCCCAGCGCCACCAATGTATTCGGTACCACGATGGCCGGCAGCGTAAAGCCTTCCGGCAGTTCTTCGACGATGACGGCGGCGACGCCCTTCTCCGCTGCCTGCGGCAGGAAGCTGTGGGCGTCGAACACTTCGCCGCGCAGGGCGACGAACAGATTGGCTGCGATGACACTACGGCTGTCGGTGGAGACGCCGTTGAATACAACTTCGCCGTCACCCACTAAACGGGCGCCGGTCAGGGAAGGCAGAATTTGTGCGAGTGCTGCACGCATTAATTCGTCCTCATCATGGTTAAGCGGGCCGACAGCGCCAGTTGCGCGTGATCGGCGTCGGAGAATGGCAGCTTCTTGCCTTTGATTTCCTGGTACGGCTCATGGCCTTTACCGGCCAGCAGGATCACATCCGGCTTGGCCGCATGCTTGACTGCCGACAGGATGGCGGCGGCGCGGTCGTCCAGCGCCTGCACCGTCGACGCCGGATTGTTCTGGTCCATGCCAGCCAAAATCTGTTCGATAATCGAATGCGGATCTTCGCTGCGCGGATTGTCGCTGGTAACCAGCACGTGGTCGGCCGCCTGCGCCAGCTTGCCCATCTGCGGACGCTTGCCCGGATCGCGGTCGCCGCCGCAGCCGAACACGCACCACAGCTGGCCGCCACGGTCGGTGGCCACGGGACGCAGCGCGGCCAGGGTTTTCTCCAGCGCGTCCGGCGTGTGCGCGTAGTCGATGACGATCAGCGGTGCTTCGTGGCCGCCCACTTGCTGCATGCGGCCTGGCGCCGGTTCCAGCGCTTCCACCGCTTCGATGGCGGCACGCAGGCCCAGGCCTTTTGCCAGCATCGCGCCCATCACGCCCAGCGCGTTGCTGATATTGAAGCCGCCCACCAGATGCGTGCGCACTTGCGCTACACCCAGCGCGCACTCCAGATGGAATTCGGTGCCGCCGCTGCGGCCTGCGCGCAGCTGGCTGGCGCGCAGCATCAGCACGCCGTCGATGTCCGGACGCGCGGTGCTGTCGTGCAGCGTGTAGCCGATCAGCGGAATCTCGCCGGCCAGCGGCGCGGCTTGCGCTTTCAGGTGATCGATGATGCGCACACCGGCCGCATCGTCCAGATTGACGACGGCGGTTTTCAGGCTAGGCCACTGGAACAGTTTGAGCTTGGCTGCCTCGTAGGCTTCCATGGTGCCGTGGTAGTCCAGGTGGTCGCGCGTCAGGTTGGTGAACAGCGCCACGTCGAAGCGCATGCCCGACAGACGGCCCTGTTCCAGGCCGATGGACGAAGCTTCAATCGCCAGCGAGGTCGCGCCTTTGTCGCGCAGGTCCGCCAGCGAACGCGCCAGCAGCACCGCATCCGGCGTGGTGTAGCCGGTGACGTCATATTCCACTTCGCCGCGCGGACGGAACAAGCCCACGCCCAGCGTGCCGATGACGGCAGCCGGTTCGCCGCCGCGCGACAGGGCCTGGCCCAGCCACACGGCGCTGGAAGTCTTGCCGTTGGTGCCTGTGACGGCCACGGTAAATATGCCGGCATCCGGCTGCGCATAGAATGCTTGCGCGATGACGCCGGCGTTCTTCTTCAGGTCCTCGACCGTCAGGTACGGAACGCTCCACTTGTCGTTCCACGTAAAGCCGGCCGGATCAAGCACGATCAGCGCCGCGCCCTGTTCGATGGCGCCGTCAATAAAGCTGCGGCCATCGGCGGCGTCGCCCGCGACCGGCGCAAACGCAAAGAACACATCGCCCAGCTTGATGCGACGCGAATCCGACGCCAGCTGCGCGCTTGGCGCCAGCTTGCGGATTGCGGCTGCAATAGCCAATGGGTCGAAAGTAGAAGTCGTCACATGTTCCCCTGTGCTGCAGATTCAGGAATGATGATATGGGTCAGGTCCGAGTCCGGCGCCACGTTCTTGGCGCGCAGCGCCTGGGCCGCCAGTGCGGAGAAAATTGGACCGGCAAC
Source organism: Duganella levis (assembly GCF_009857605.1). Lineage (GTDB taxonomy): Bacteria > Pseudomonadota > Gammaproteobacteria > Burkholderiales > Burkholderiaceae_D > Rugamonas > Rugamonas levis. The sequence goes on from NZ_WWCT01000014.1 coordinate 141,854, forward strand.
GTCACCGCCGACGTGCACCGGACCACCCGGTTCGTCGATCATGACGGCGATGATGAAGCGTGGGTTCGACATCGGCGCCATGCCGATGAAGTTACCGATATATTTGGTTTGCGAGTAGCGGCCGTTGAACACCTTCTGCGCGGTACCGGTCTTGCCGCCGACGCGATAGCCCGGCACTTGCGCCTTGACGGCGGAGCCGCCCGGCTGCGTCACCATTTCCAGCATTTCGCGCATTTCAGCTGCGGTCTTCGGGCTGACCACCGGCGTACCATGCGGCGCCTCGGTCACTTTCTGGAATGACAGCGGAATGATGTCGCCATCGCGGGCGAAGATCATGTAGGCGCGCGCCAGCTGGATCAGCGACACCGAGATACCCTGGCCGAAGCTCATATTGGCCTGCTCCACCGTGCGCCACGATTTATACGGACGCACGCGGCCCGCCACAGCACCGGGGAAGCCCCACTTCGGCTGCTGGCCGAAACCAACCTTGGTGAACATCTCCCACATATCCTGCGCCGGCATGCCCAGCGCGATCTTCGAAGTGCCGATGTTGGACGACTTCTGGATAATGGTCTGCACGTCGATCAGGTAGTGCGGGTGCGTATCGTGAATGATATGGCCGCCGATCAGCGCCGAACCGGCGCCGGTGTCGAACATGGTGTGCGGCGTGATGCGCTTCTCGTCCAGCGCCAGGCCCACGGTGAAAGGCTTCAGCGACGATCCCGGCTCGAAGGTGTCGGTCATCACGCGGTTACGCAGCTGTTCGCCGGTGAGCTTGGAGCGGTCGTTCGGGTTGTAGGTTGGCCAGTTGGCCAGCGCCAGCACTTCACCGGTGTGCACGTCCAGCACCACGGCCGCACCGGCCTTGGCGTGGAACTTCTCCACCGCGTCTTTCACCTGCGTGAAAGCGATGTACTGGATCTTGCTGTCGATCGACAGCGTCAAGTCCTTGCCGTCGTGCGGTTCGCGCACCGACTCGATATCTTCAACGATGTGGCCCAGGCGGTCCTTGATCACGCGGCGGCTGCCGGTCATGCCTTGCAGGGTTTTCTGCTGCGCCAGTTCCATCGATTCCTGGCCCTGGTCTTCCACGTTGGTAAAGCCCACCACGTGGGTGGTCACTTCGCCCTGCGGGTAGAAGCGCTTGTATTCCTTGCGGGTCTGGATGCCGTCGATATCCAGCTTCGCGATCTGGTCGGACACGTCCTGCTCCACCTGGCGTTTCAGGTAGACGAAGCTGCGGTCCGAGTCGAGTTTTTTCTGCAGCTCGGCATCGGTCATGTCGAGCAATTTGGCCAGCTGTTTCAGCTTGGCCGGCGGCGCTTCCTGCACGTCTTCCGGGATCGCCCAGATGGCCTTGACCGGCACCGACGACGCCAGCACCTGGCCGTCGCGGTCAGTGATCTTGCCGCGCGTGGCCGGCAGTTCCAGCGTATGCATATAGCGGCTGGCGCCCTGCTTTTGCAGGAACTGGGTCGACACGCCCTGCAACCACAGCGCGCGCACGGCCAGCGCCACGAAGGCGGCGAACAATACGAACAGCACCACGCGCGAACGCCAGGTTGGCAGACGGACTGCCAGCACTGGGCTCTTGGAGAAGGCCACGCCTTTGGAGGCGGCCACGCGGGAGGTGTTCACATTGTTGGAGCGGCTCATTTTGCTGGCTCCGGCGTCAGGTATTGGGTGCGCGCGGCAGTCAGCTGCGTCATGTTCAGATCGCGGCGCGCGATTTCTTCAATGCGCGCGTGCTTGCCCAGCGTCGACTGGTCCAGCTGGAACTGGGCCCACTCGATGTCCAGCTGGCGCGCTTGCGTCTGCGCGCGTTCCAGCTCGATGAATAGATGACGCGCCTGGTACTGCGCGTTGACCAGCGACAGGCCGCACGCGACCAGCAACGCCGTCAACACCAGGTTGATCTTGCCGCTCATGCGCCCTCCGGGATAGGCAGGCGACGCGCCACGCGCATCACCGCCGAACGGGCGCGCGGATTGGCGTCGACTTCCTCATCGGACGGTTTGATCTTGGCCAGCAGCTTGAGTTCCGGCTGCGGCAGGTCCACTGCGCGGATCGGCAGGCGGCGGTCAGGCTGCTCGACATTGGCCTTGGACGCGAAGAAGCGCTTCACCATGCGGTCTTCCAGCGAGTGGAAGCTGATGATGGCGATAATCCCGCCCGGCGCCAGGCTGTCATAAGCGTGTGTCAGACCGACTTCAAGGTCTTCAAGCTCTTTATTGATGAAAATCCGGATAGCTTGAAATGTGCGGGTTGCCGGATCCTTGCCCTTTTCCCGAGTCTTGACCGCGCCTGCCACGATGCCGGCAAGCTGTCGTGTGGTTGAAATTGGCTCGACTGCCCTGCGAGCAACAATCGCCTTTGCAATCTGAAAAGCAAACCGTTCTTCCCCATATTCCTTTATCACCTTTTCCAGTGTCTGTTCGTTTTCAGTGGCGAGCCACTCCGCCGCCGACATACCGCGCGTGGTGTCCATGCGCATGTCGAGCGGGCCGTCGTTGCGGAAACTGAAGCCGCGCGCGGCGTCGTCCACCTGCGGCGACGAGATGCCCAGGTCGAGCAGAATACCGTCCACCTGGTCCACGCCGTTGGCCGCCAGCGACTCGCGCATGGTGGCAAAGCTGTCGTGGACGATGGTGAAGCGCGGGTCGTTGATTTGTTCGGCGGTGGCGATGGCCTGCGGGTCTTTGTCGAACGCTACCAGGCGCGCCTTGGCGCCCAGTTTGGACAAGATCAAACGCGAGTGGCCGCCGCGGCCGAAGGTGCCGTCGACGAACACGCCGTCGGCGCGCGCGCCGGCCAGCGCCAGCGCATCGACTGCTTCGTCTAGCAGCACCGTGCGATGCTGGAATTCAGGCACCGTTGTCGTGGTCATGAAATGGGGCCTTAGAAGGAGAAATTGGCAAGTACATCAGGGGTGCCGGCCTCCAGGGCCTGCTGCTCTTTTTCCGCCATTTTGGCGGCGTCCCAGATCTCGAAGTGGGAGCCCATGCCCATCATCATCACCTCTTTGTCCAGGCCGACGGCGGCGCGGAGTTCGGGCGAAATGAGGATGCGGCCGGCGGTGTCCATTTCCACGTCGGTGGCGTAACCGAGGAAAATGCGTTGCCAGGCGCGCGCTTGCAGGGGCCAGGCGGAGATCTGTTGACGGTGTTGTTCCCACACAGGACGGGGGAACAGCATGACGCAGCCGTCAGGATGGCGCGTCAGGGTGAGGCGGCCTTCACACTGGATCGACAGCGCGTCACGGTGCTTGGCAGGGATGGACATCCTGCCTTTGGCATCGAGATTGATTGCGGACGCGCCTTGAAACACGTGATTACCTTTTGACCTCAGTATGGTTAGCGGAGCATGAAACTATGACAATTCGTATTTCATCTCCCCTGTCCGCTAAGTCAGGCAAAATTTCCCACAAAAAGACACTTTTTCACACAGATGCCCACTTTAGAGGATGCAAGAATAGTGGTCAAGCGCTTTCAGCCAATCGAAACAGCGATTTTAGTAATGAAATTAAGGACTTAGCGCGATTCCTTGAAGCCAGCTAGAAACAAAATAGTTCAATAAATTAAGTACTTATGTCAGGTTGTGAAGGTGACACCTCATCTATACCCATGTGTTTTGCCCAAAAATTATGCGATTAAAAATAGTGATCTAAATGCATAAAGTTGCAAACCACCAACATTGCAGTAGCAAATAGACAACGAGGGAATGGGCAGGGAAAATACGCGGGATAGAGACGAGAAGCGCATCAACAGCGCGCTCACGCGGAATGAGGGAACCTTCACAAAACACACGCAACTAACTCAACTTTACTTCATGGCAACAGCGACAGCACAACTTGTCTATACAAATTTTGCAGCGCATCAACGCTATTATACGCGCTGAAAATCGTCCCAAACAGGATCGCCGGCAAAGGCGCCGGCCAGGTAATCGACAAAACTGCGCACCTTGGACGGCAAGTGACGGGCGCTCGGATAAATCGCCTGCACCACCAGTTCTTCGGCCACGCAGCCGGGCAGCAGTTGCACCAGCCGGCCCTCGGCTATGGCGGGACCGAATGCGAACGTCGGGCCGTAGGCGATGCCCAGGCCGGCGACGGCCATCGACAGCAGCAGCTGCATATTATTGGCTTGCGCGCGCAGCGGCCCGGCGATGGCGTGCACCTGCCGGGCGGCGTCGGTGATGCTCCAGTCGCCGGCGGTGACCGCGCCGCTGAAAGCCAGGCGCGGCGCATCGCGCAGATCGGCCGGGGTTTGCGGCGTGCCATGCAGCGCCAGCCAGGATGGCGCAGCGCAGAACACCATGCGGCACGGCGCCAGGCGGCGCGCCACCAGCCCGGAGTCCGGCAGGCGGCCGATACGGATGGCGACGTCGATGCCGGCAGTGTGCAGGTCGGTGTAATGGTCGTCCAGGATCACTTCAGCCGTCACCTGATCGTGCTCGGCAAGAAAGCCCGCTACCAGGTCGCCCATGTGCAAGGCGCCGAAGCTGACCGGAGCAGCGATGCGCAGCCGGCCGCGCAGGGTGGCGGCGTTGTCGCTGGCCTCCTGGTTGGCCTCTTCAAACTCTTCCAGGATGCGTTTGCAGCGCGCGTAGTAGGCCTGCCCGGCCTCGGTGATGCTCAGGCTGCGTGTGCTGCGCTGGAGCAGGCGCACGCCCAGCTCAGCCTCCAGGCCGCCAAGGTATTTGCCTGCCATCGACGCCGACAGGCCGAACTTGCGCCCGGCAGCCACCAGGCTCCCCTCTTCCACTGCCGCCACAAACACGGAGATACAGGCAAAACGGTCCACGGCGGCTCCATTCGATCATATTACGATCGATTTATGATAACGATAGATGGATTATCACGTCATTTGCACGAATCTACAATGGAGGCCAGTTATCCATAAGGAGTATCGCCATGCATATGACCGTCAACAACATCCGCCTCCACGTCAGCGAACAAAGCGGCAAAGGGCCCGCACTGGTCTTCCTGCACTACTGGGGCGGCTCGTCGCGCACCTGGCAGGCGGTGATCGACGCCCTGCCCGCCGGCCGTCACACCATAGCGCCCGACCTGCGCGGCTGGGGCGATTCCGACGCGGCAGAGAACAATGCCTACGCCCTGACCGACTTCGCGTCCGACATCGAGCACCTGATTGCCGCACTGGCGCTGAAGCAGTACGTGCTGGTCGGCCACTCCATGGGCGGCAAGATCGCCCAGTTGCTGGCGTCGCGCCAGCCGCAAGGATTGGTGGGATTGGTGCTGGTCGCGACTGCGCCGCCGACGCCGCTGGCGCTGCCGCCGGAAGCACGCGCCGCAATGGAAAGCGCCTACAACTCGCCCGAGTCGGTAGGCATGAGCATCGACCATATGCTGACCGCCAAGCCGCTCAGCGCCGTCCAGCGTGAACAAGTGATCAGCGACAGCCTGCGCGGCGCGCCGCAAGCGCGCGTTGCGTGGCCCAATTACACGAGCCGCAAGGACATCAGCGATGAGGTACAGAAGATCGCCGTGCCGACCATCGTCATTGCCGGGGAACTGGATAAGGTGGATCCGGTAGAAGTATTACAGGCGGAAGTGCTGTCGCGCATTCCGCAGGCGACGCTGCGCGTGCTGCCAGGCACCGGCCACCTGTCGCCGCTGGAATCGCCGCAGGGCGTGGCCGAAGCGATCGACAACTTCGTCGTCTCGCTGGGCTAATTCAGTTTTCCCAATCTTTGGAACGCTCGACGGCGCGCGACCATTTAGCCAGCAATTCGGCGCGGCGGTCGCCGCTCATCGCCGGCTCGAAGCGGCGTTCGCAAATCCATTGAGCAGCGATTTCTTCCTGCGTTTCCCAGAAGCCGACCGCCAGGCCGGCCAGATAGGCGGCGCCGAGGGCGGTGGTTTCGGTCACTTTCGGCCGCACCACCTGCACGCCCAGCAAGTCGGCCTGAAATTGCATCAGCAGGTCGTTGCGGGCCGCGCCGCCGTCGGCGCGCACTTCGGTCAGCGGCAGCGCCGCGTCTTTTTGCATCGCCGCCATCAGCTCGGCGCTCTGGTAGGCGATGGCTTCCAGCGCGGCGCGGGCGATGTGGGCACGCGTGCTGCCACGACTCAAGCCAAACAGCGCGCCACGCGCGTAAGCATCCCAGTGCGGCGCGCCAAGGCCGACGAAAGCCGGCACCATGAACACGCCGTCGCTGTCCGGCACGCTGGCCGCCAGCGCCTCGACCTCGGCCGACGATTTGATGATGCCGAGTCCGTCACGCAGCCACTGCACCGTGGCGCCGCCCATGAAGACGCTGCCTTCCAGCAGATAATCAGTCGCGCCATCGACGCGCCAGCCTACCGTGGTCAGCAAACGGTTATGCGAGACCACCGGATGGCGCCCCAGATGCATCAGCATGAAGCAGCCGGTGCCATAGGTATTCTTGACCATGCCCGGCTGATGGCACGCCTGGCCGAACGTGGCCGCCTGCTGGTCGCCGGCGATGCCGGCCACCGGTATCGGCGCGCCGAACAGATTGGCATGCGTGTTGCCCACTTCTTCGCTGGACGAGACGATCTGCGGCAGCACCTGCTCCGGAATATCGAACAAATGCAGCAGGTCGTAATCCCAGCGCATCAAATGGATGTTGAACAGCATGGTGCGCGACGCATTGCTGACGTCAGTCACATGCTGGCCGGTCAGCTTGTACACCAGCCAGCTGTCGACGGTGCCGAACGCCAGCCCGCCCTGCTGCGCCTTTTCGCGCGCGCCCGGCACGTGATCCAGCAGCCACTTCAGCTTGGTGGCGGAGAAGTAGGCATCCAGTTCCAGCCCGGAGATATCGGTGATTTTTTTGGCCTTGCCGTCGGCGCGCAAGGCGTCGCAGATATCGGCCGTGCGGCGGTCCTGCCAGACGATGGCCGGAGCGATCGGCTCGCCGGTCTTGCGGTCCCACACCACGGTGGTCTCGCGCTGGTTGGTGACGCCGATGGCCAGCACGTCGTGAGCATTGACATGGTGATCGGCCAGCACCTTGCGGGCGACCGCCAGCTGGCTCAGCCAGATGTCATGCGGGTCGTGCTCGACCCAGCCGGGATGGGGGAAATGCTGAGGAAATTCCTGCGCCGCGCTGCCACAAATCTGGCCCTGGTGGTCAAACAGGATGGCGCGCGAACTGGTCGTACCCTGGTCCAGGGCAAGAATGTATTTTTTCATCGCGAAAAAATGGTTGTTAGTTGAAGCAAGCCGATAGGCCGGATTTTGTTACGGCGCAGGCGAACCTGCGCTATGACAGCCATTCCTCTAGGCGCTGGATTACTCCAGCGCTCAAGCTTCCTACCCGCACGCTCCGCGAGCAGCATCATCGCGTGCCTATTTGGAATTGCACCAGGTGGAGGTTACCGCGTTTCACCGTAACTTAATACGCTCGTCTCTGTGGCCCTATTCCTCGCCTTATACCTTGCGGCTTTCAGCGGACGGCCGTTAACCGTCACCCCGCTCTATGGAGTCCGGACCTTCCTCCCGTCAGGCATTACACGCTGACCAGCGGCTGTCTGGCTTGCTTCGGGCGCTATTGTACCAGTCCGCGCCTCCAAATCTGAAATTTGGTGTCGCCATTGCCAAAGCAGCGCGTCCGGCGCCGCCGTAGAATGCCGTGATACCTTCACCGCAAAAGGCTCACCACAATGACGCAACCATCCCGCACCGGCGGCCAGATCCTGGTCGACGCCCTGAAGATCCACGGCGTGGACACCGCTTTCGGCGTACCCGGAGAAAGCTACCTGGACGTGCTCGACGCCCTGCACGATTCCGACATCCGCTTCATCATCAACCGTCAGGAAGGCGGCGCCGCCTTCATGGCCGACGCCTACGGCAAGATGACCGGCAAGCCAGGCATCTGCTTCGTCACCCGCGGCCCCGGCGCCACCAATGCTTCGATCGGCGTGCACACGGCATTCCAGGATTCGACGCCGATGATTTTGTTCATCGGCCAGGTCGGCAGCGACTTCATCGACCGCGAAGCCTTCCAGGAAATCGACTACCGCCGCATGTACGGCCAGATGGCCAAATGGGTGACACAGATCGACCGCGCCGACCGCATGCCGGAATACATCGCGCGCGCCTTCCAGATCGCCACCAGCGGCCGTCCCGGCCCGGTGGTGCTGGCGCTGCCGGAGGATATGCTGACCACCAAGGCCAGCGTGGCCGACACCCGCTGCTACCAGCCGGTGCAGGCCTCGCCGTCCGCCGCGCAGATCGACACCGTGCGCGGCCTGCTGGCCGGCGCTAAAAAACCGCTGCTGCTGTTGGGCGGTGGCGGCTGGAACGAGCAAGCCTGTGCCGACATCCAGCGCTTTGCCGAAGCCAATCAGCTGCCGGTCAGCTGCGCCTTCCGCTTCCAGGATCTGCTGGACAATGAGCACCCGCAGTACATCGGCGATGTCGGCATCGGCATCAACCCCAAGCTGGCGGCGCGCGTGCGCGAGGCCGACGTCATCCTCGCCATCGGCCCGCGCCTGGGCGAGATGACCACCAGCGGCTACGCCCTGCTGCAAGCGCCGGTGCCAACCCAGCGCCTGATCCACGTGCATGCGGATGCCGAGGAATTGGGCAGCGTCTACCAGGCGGAAGTGATGATCAACAGCGGCATGCCGCAGATGGCGGCGATGCTGGCGGCCATGCAGCCGGTCGACGCCGGCGCGTGGCAGCACACGGCGGCCGAAGCGCGCGCCGAGCTGAAAGCGTGGCAGCAGCAGCCGGCCATCTTCAAGGACGGCAAGGCGCCGCTGGATCTGTGGCAAGTGGTGCAGCAGATCGACCAGCTGGCGCCGCATGACACCATCATCACCAACGGCGCCGGCAATTACGCCACCTGGGCGCACCGCTTCCATAGCTACGGCGGCATGCGCACGCAGCTGGCGCCGACCAGCGGCGCCATGGGCTACAGCGTGCCGGCCGGCGTGGCGGCCAAGATCATCGATCCATCCCGCACGGTGATCACCTTTGCCGGTGACGGCGAATACATGATGAACGGCCAGGAGCTGGCGACGGCGGTGCAGTATCAGGCCGGCGTGATCATCATCGTGTTCAACAACGCCATGTTCGGCACCATCCGCATGCACCAGGAACGCGAGTATCCGGGCCGCGTGTCGGGCACCACACTGCACAATCCGGACTTCGCCGCGCTGTCGGTGGCCTATGGCGGCACGGGTGAAGTGGTGACGAAGACCGAGGAATTCGCACCGGCGCTGGAACGCGCACTGGCGCATACGCGCGAGCACAACCTGCCGGCGCTGATCGAGCTGCGCTACGACGGCAACCTGATCACGCCGGGCGCCACGCTGGAGACCATCCGCGAGCAGGCGGCGGCAGCGCAGGCCGCCAAATCGGCTCAATCATAAGCCGGCGGTAGTGGTGGAGCCGCTGTCCAGCAGCGGCTTGTCTTCTTCTTTTTCCTTCTGCGGCTTGGGCACAGGGCAGGCACGGCACACGCCAGCCTTGCGGCCGAAGTCCGTCACCAGCGGCAGCCGCATCGGCACCGCCTCGTCGCCGCAATAGCCGCCATCCAGCACCAGCGTCCTGCCGCCGTCGGCCAGCTTGCCGCTGATGGTGCGCTCGTCTTCGTCCGGCGGACGCACGGTGAAGTACAGCTGCTGGCCACGCGGATCGATGGTCACGTCGCTGGCCACCACCGGCCAGCTCAGGCCGCCGGCGGTATATTCATACAAAATCGTGTCCACTTCGGCAAAGCGCTGCAGCGTGATGCGCTGGCCGCCGAATTCGCCGCTGTCGGCGTGGATGCATAAATCGGAAAACACCAGCATGCCGTAGCGCGGCAGCATGCCGGGCTTTTTGGTTGTCTTGGGTGCGGCCAGCACGGCGCAGGAGGCCAGCAGGATGGCGCCGGCAAACAGGGCACGTCGTGTCATTCTTATCGCTTTCGGAAATGAACAACGGCTGCACAAGGCAGCCGTTGTTGAGTCTAAACCTGAATAATCAGATTAGAACGAGTGTTTCAGACCCAAGTTGAAGGCCTTGTCACCGGTACCGGCTTCGGTGTTGTTACCAACGGTGTAGCCTGCGCCGTTTTTGTTTTTGATTTTAGCGAAAGCAACGTAGGTGCTGGTGCGTTTCGACAGAGCGTAGTTGTAACCGATTGCCCACTGGTCTGCGTCACGGTTGAACGACTCTTTGTCGTTTTTACGGATGTACGAAGCCATCACGGTGCCGGCTTCCGACACTGGAGCGGTCAGACCGATCAGAGCGTCTTGGCTGTCAGCGGTTTGAGCGAAGGTGTAACCGAACGCGTTGGTGGTTGCGGTTGCGCTAGCTGCGCCGTTGATTGGTGCCGAACCTTGGCCTTTGTCTTTCGAGAAAGCGCCGAAGATTTTTACAACTTTGAAGTCGTAGTTAGCAGCGATCAGAGCGTTGTGGCCAACACCAGCGGTTTTCACAGCTTGGGTGTCGTTGTTTTTCATGTTGTAAGCAACAGCAACGTTCAGAGGACCGTTGTTGTAACCCAGCGAGCCGCCAACTTGACGAGCAGCCGATGCGTCGCCTTGGGTTTCGCCCAGGCTGTACGATACCGAGCCGGTGAAGCCGTTCAGGTTAGGGGTTTTGTACACAACAGCGTTCGAGTTGCGGGTCATGTAGCTAGCAACTGGGAACAAGTTCTTAGCGGTACCAGCGTAGCCCATTGCGAATGGATCACCAACGTCGCGCAGGGTTTCGTAGTACGGAGTGTACTGACGACCCAGGGTCAGCGAGCCAGCGGTTTTCGACGACAGGCCAACATAGGCTTCACGATTGAACAGGGTGCTGGTGGTGTTGTCCAGGGTGCCGTCGTCAACTTTAACGCCGGTTTCCAGTTTGAAGATAGCGCTCAGACCGCCGCCCAGATCTTCAGTACCTTTGAAGCCGATACGCGATGCCGAAGCTGCGCCGCTGGTCACTTTAGCGACATTGCCTTGGGCGCCGCCACGTTCGGAGGTGATGCCAGCATCCAGGATGCCGTAGATGGTGACGTTCGACTGAGCGAATGCTGCGGAGCTGGTTGCTGCCAGTACGGCGATAGCGATAAGGGATTTTTTCATTACGTGTTTCCTTCAGTTGTGTTGCTGTAAAAATAAGCCAGTAGTGCGGCGTGTTCGGTGCTTCACGGCTTTGTGCCGTTGTGTGCGTGAGGGCAAACTCCCCAGCTGCCACTGTGTATCCCAATCATGGGACACGTTCACTTGCGGCCGATCAATCTACGCCGGCTATTATCGCAGCGCCCTCATGGGGCGCCGGAGGCGGCACTATACTGATGCCAAGAAACTTCAACAAGTGTAAAACCATTCATACTGAATCGTCTGCATACTTGTCTGTTTTTCAAAGCAGCGGCATTTTACCGCATCGCAATATTTCCTGCCGATCAAGCGAAACAGGCCAGGCTTTCCGCACGATGAACACGGTGTGTACCACTTCTTCGTCGGACCAAGTAAAAATAGCCAGATTGCTATTTCTGACGCTATTTTATACTGAACCCCCTGCGCACTCCTCTCTACCAAATGGTAATAAGCTAACAATCCCTGACTTTGTTCGGTGATTTTCTCAAGCAAAATAGGCCACAAACCAACTTTGCTCCTAGTATTACAGCTTTATTTGTGTAGTAAATTTTGTAAAAAGCGCAGGAAGTTGCATGACGTTACCGAATTGTAAGAAATTGCTACCTGTTGTATTCAGGAGACATATCGGTGCAGTTTTTTGCACCAACGCACAGTTTTGGTGCATGAAATGGATTCACTTACTGGCAATTTTGCCGCCCGCCGTCGTCAAAAACGCAGGTAAAATGCCAGAGCGCACCCCGCCCCCGTGCAGCCTGTTTATATCTGATGACTAATAAAGTACCCCCACAACTCGTTCCTAGCAGCATCAGCGACGTCGAACGCGATACTGGCGTCGCCAAGGAAACCCTGCGCGTCTGGGAACGCCGCTACGACTTCCCGCAACCGCTGCGCGACCCCAATGGCGAGCGGGTCTATCCCATCGAACAAGTCCATAAGCTGCGTCTGGTCAAGCGCCTGCTCGACCTGGGCTTCCGCCCTGGCAAGGTGATTCAATACAGTACTGACGAGCTGCAAGCGCTGACCGGCAAGGCCAGCGGCCAGGGCGACACGCCGCCGGCGCCGCCGGAACTGCAAAGCTATCTGGCTTTATGCAAAAGCCATCAGATGGAAGAGCTGCGCCGCAGGCTGTCGCAGGCGTTGCTGATGATGGGACTGAAGAGTTTCGTGATCGGGCTGGTGGCGCCGCTGACCACGCTGATCGGCGAAGCCTGGGCCAGCGGCCAGCTGGCCACGTTTGAAGAACACTTATATACAGAGTCGCTGACGGTGGTGATGCGCAGCGCGATCTTTGCCATGCCGCAGGCTAACGCCGGCAACCTGGGAACGCCGCGCATTCTGCTGACGACCTTGCCGCAGGAGCGTCATGGCCTCGGCCTGCTGATGGCCGAGGCCATGTGCGTGGCCGAGGGCGCGCATTGCATTTCGCTGGGCGTGCAGACGCCGCTGCTGGATATTGTGGAAGCGGCGCGCGCGCAGCGGGTGGACATTATTGCGTTGTCGTTCTCGGTGGCGATGAATCCGCGCCAGGCGCTGGATGGCTTGGCTGAGTTGCATACCCGGCTGGCCGGTTGCGCTGACCTGTGGGCGGGTGGCGGCAATGCCGCGCTCAAAAAGCGTCGGCCGCCGTATGTGCGGGTGTTTGAGCTGGCGGATCTGACGGGGGCGATTGCCGAGTGGCGCGCGCGTACCGCAATCTTGGCGGCTGGCTAGTACCCCGCACTCCGATCCGTCGTGGGGTCTGACCCGTACGGGTCAGCCCCCTGTGCTTTGGCCTTGTGGGGTGGCGCTCTGGTAAAATAGGCAAATTCCCGTGCTGGCCAGCACCCCATTTACATATCCATGTTCAGCTTCTTCAAGAAAAAACCTGTCGCTCCCGAAGCGCCTGTGGCGCCTGTCGCCGCCCCGGTCGTGGTATCCGCTACCACTCCCGCCGCCGTTACGCCCGATGTTCCCGACCTGCTGCCGATCGAAGAGCCGGCAGAGCGAAAACAATCGTGGATGGCGCGCCTGAAAGCCGGCCTGTCCAAAACCTCCAACAACCTGTCAGTACTGTTCATCGGCGCCAAGATCGACGACGACCTGTACGACGAGCTGGAAGCCGCGCTGCTGATGTCCGACGCCGGCGTCGACGCCACCGAATACCTGCTCGCCGAACTCAAGCGCAAAGTCAAGGAAGACAAGCTGCTGGACGCCGCCGCCGTCAAGGCCGCGCTGAAACAGCTGCTGATCGAACTGCTGACGCCGCTGGAGCATCCGTTTGAACTGGGCCGCCATACGCCGACCGTGATGATGATCTCCGGCGTCAACGGCGCCGGCAAGACCACCACCATCGGCAAGCTGGCCAAGCACATGCAGACGCACGGCCAGTCGGTGCTGCTGGCCGCCGGCGACACCTTCCGCGCCGCCGCCCGCGAGCAGCTGATGGTCTGGGGCCAGCGCAACAACATTACCGTGATCTCGCAAGCCTCGGGCGACCCGGCCGCCGTGTCGTTCGACGCCGTGCAGTCCGGCAAAGCCAAGGGCATGGACGTGGTCATGATCGACACCGCCGGCCGCCTGCCGACCCAGCTGCACCTGATGGAAGAGCTGAAAAAAGTCCAGCGCGTGCTCGGCAAGGGCATGGACGGCGCACCACACGAAACTCTGCTGGTGATCGACGGCAATACCGGGCAAAATGCGCTGGCGCAGGTGAAAGCCTTCGACGACGCCCTCAAGCTGACCGGTCTGGTGATCACCAAGCTGGACGGCACCGCCAAGGGCGGCGTGCTGGCCGCGATTGCGCGCGTGCGTCCGGTGCCGGTGTACTTCATCGGCGTGGGCGAGAAGATTGAAGACTTGCAGCCGTTCGTGGCTGCCGAATTTGTAGAAGCACTGCTTGGCTAACAATACTTCCCAGACCTCACATGATCGAATTCCGGAACGTCTCTAAACAATACTCCACCGATGTCATGGCGTTGCGCGACATCTCCTTCACGGTGGAAAAAGGCGAACTGGTCTTCCTGGCCGGCCCTTCCGGCGCCGGCAAATCCACCCTGATGAAAATGATCGCCGCCATGGAGCGGCCGACTTCCGGCCAGGTCATCGTCAACGGCCAGGACATCAGCCGCATCAAGCCGGTGGCCGTACCCTTCCTGCGCCGCAACCTGGGTTTAATCTTTCAACAACAGCGGCTGCTGACCGACCGCACCGTGCTGGCGAATGTCATGCTGCCGCTGCTGGTGACCGGCGCTTCCCACACGCAGGCCGAACAACGCGCCCGCGCCGCCCTCGATAAAGTCGGCCTCGGCGACCGTGCCAACGCCCAGCCGCTGGCCCTGTCCGGCGGCGAGCAGCAACGCGTGTCGATCGCGCGCGCCATCGTCAACCGGCCGCAGGTCATCCTGGCCGACGAACCGACCGCCAACCTCGACCGCGCCAGCGCCAACAAGGTGCTGGATGCGCTGAAAGCCTTCAACTCGGTCGGCGTCACCTGTTTGATCTCCAGCCACGATGAGCAGATGCTGGACGCCGCCGCGCGCGTCATCCATCTCAACCGCGGCCAGGTGGGAGAAGCAGCATGACCTATTGGTTCCGCCAACACCGCTACGCGCTGTCCGCCGCGCTGGTACACCTGCGCCGCTCGCCGGGCAGCTTCCTGTTCAATATATTGGTCGTGGCGATCGCGCTGGCCCTGCCCTTCACCGGCGTTACGCTGCTGGACAATGTGCGGCCGATGTCGGAAACGCTGTCGGTCGATCCGGAAATCAGCGTCTTCCTGAAACAGGACACACCGCGCGACCAGGCCGAAGCGCTGGCCGTGCAGCTGCGCCAGACCGTCAAGGATAAGCAGGCCAAGATCGTCTTCACGCCGCGCGAAAAAGCGCTGGATAGCCTGAAAGACAAGAACGGCCTGGCCGATGTGCTGGCCACGCTGGGCGACAACCCGCTGCCGGACAGCTATGTGCTGAAGCTGGACGCCTTCCGCAACGCCCAGGCCGGCGGCGACGTCGACCAGCTGGCCGAGCAGATCCGCGCGCTGCCGGGCGTCGATACCGTGCAGGTCGATTCAGCCTGGGTCAAGCGCCTGGCCGCACTGATCAACATTCTGCGCCTGGCCTTGTTGCTGCTGGCGGCTACCCTCGGCACGGTGGTGGTGGCGGTGATCTTCAACACCATTCGCCTGCAGGTGCTGACCCAGCGCGAGGAAATCCTGGTATCCAAGCTGATCGGCGCCACCGACAGCTTCATCCACCGCCCCTTCTATTACACCGGCGCACTGCTGGGCCTGGGCGCCGGCGCACTGGCGCTGGGCGCGGTGACGGCGGCGCTGCGGCCGCTAAACACCGCGATTGCTGAATTTGCAAGGTTGTACGCGTCCGAGTTCCAGCTGGCACCGCTGCCGCCAGCCGCCATGGCCGCCCTGCTGGCGCTGTCCGCCACGCTCGGCCTGATCGCCGCCCGCCTCTCGGTCAAGCGCCACACCGCCCGCCTTAACTGACATCCCCAACCGTTCCGTGCGTCCGCGCACGGAACGCGCCATCCCCCAGGCTTAGGATGTTTTTCATCATTAAGCCCGCCCTAAGATCCATCGCGCATTCTAAACACATCGGGACTACCGATAGTGTTCTACTATCAGGCCCATTTATTTTGGGTGATTGGCACTCATCGATAGAGAGTGCTAATATATGTCCATCAGAGTACATAAGTGCTCTCAAGCAGTATTCAAGCGAAGGAAACGAAAATGACTATGATGTCCGTGGTACCTGCCAAAAACAGTGCTCTGGGACTCGGGTTTAGTGGCAACCTGGGTAACCTGGATGCTTACATTTCGGCTGTCAATCGCCTGCCGATGCTGACGCACGACGAAGAGATTTCGCTGGCTAAACGCCTGAAAGACCAAGCCGACCTCGGCGCCGCCGAACGCCTGGTGATGTCCCACCTGCGTCTGGTGGTATCGATCGCCCGCGGCTACCTGGGTTATGGCCTGCCGCACGGCGACCTGATCCAGGAAGGCAATATCGGCCTGATGAAGGCGGTCAAACGTTTTGACCCGGATCAGGGTGTGCGTCTGGTGTCGTACGCCATGCACTGGATCAAGGCCGAGATGCATGAATACATCCTGAAGAACTGGCGTCTGGTCAAAGTAGCGACCACCAAGGCCCAGCGCAAGCTGTTCTTCAACTTGCGCAGCCACAAGACCGGCCTGGACGCGATGACGCCTGCCCAGATCGATCAACTTGCCAAGACGCTGGACGTCAAGCGCGAGGAAGTGATCGAAATGGAAACGCGCCTGAGCGGCCGTGACATCGCGCTGGAATCGCCGACCGATGATGAAGATGACAAGTTCGCGCCGATCGCCTACCTGTCGTCGGAAGCCTCCGAGCCGACCCGCGTGCTGGAAGCCGAACAGGTGACCCGTCTGCAATCGGAAGGACTGGAAGAAGCGCTGGGCAAGCTGGATGCCCGTTCGCGCCGCATCATCGAGTCCCGCTGGCTGGCGAACGACGACGGTTCCGGCGCCACGCTGCACACTTTGGCTGCCGAGTTCGGTGTTTCGGCCGAACGCATCCGCCAGATCGAAGCGGCTGCGCTGAAAAAAATGAAAGGTGCGCTGGCCGCTTACGTCTAAGCCCGCACAGTAGCCTCCCCAGCTGCCGCCGGCGTTCGCGCCGCGCGGCACTTTTTTTGGCGCCTCCTTGAGCTAGCGCTGACCTCGTGCCGTTCGTGCGCCACGCTCATGGTCTTTTTGCTAAGCTTGCCTCCAACTGAAGCAAGAGGTCCACAATGAAATCAACCATATTCAGGCAGCTGATCGTGCTGCCGTTGCTGGCGGCCGTCATGGCCACCTTGTACGCCTGCGGCGCCGCCAACAGCCGCGCGGTTGCCGCACCGGCGCATTTCACCACCGTCTACGTGCTGCGCCAGGGCGCCAGCGCGGCCATCACCGGCGCCGTAACAGCCAATCCCAACGTCAGCATCGCCGCCAGTGCACCGGTGGTGCGGCTGGAACGCGTCAACGACAGCCGCTGCCATCCCGGCGCGGTATGCGTCTGGGCCGGCTACATCAGCTTCAGCTTTGCGCTGTTGCAGCCGGATGGCAGCGCCAGCAACTTCGTCCTGTCCGACAATATGCCCAACGGCACCGCCAGCGTCACGCGCAGCGGCCTGACCTTCACGCTGGCCGGGTTCGAACCGCAACAGGCGCCGGCAAAAGATGAGACGCCGCCGGATTATCAGGTAAGCTTAAAGGTGAGCAACATTAACCCTCCTTAAAGCTTGCCCACATGACCCTCTCATCCAGCGCCCGCCCCCTCCGCACCGTTCTCGTTTCCTCCATCATTGTTTCCCTGGCCTTGCCGGCCGCCGCCAAGACCCCGGTGGCCACCGGCACCGGCGGCGCTGTCGCCACCATCAGCGAGCAGGCGTCGCAAGCCGCCATCGCCATCCTCAACCAGGGCGGCAATGCCATCGACGCCACGGTGGCGGCGGCCGCCACGCTGGGCGTGACCGATCCGTTCAGCTGCGGCATCGGCGGCGGCGGCTTCATGGTGATTTATCTGGCCAAGGACAAGCGCTTGATCACCATCGACCACCGCGAAACGGCACCGGCCAGCTTCACGCCGACCGTGTTCCAGAAAGATGGCAAGGAGCTGGACTTTGAAACAGTAGTGGCCAGCGGCATGTCGGTCGGCGTGCCGGGCACGGTGCGCGGCTGGCATGAAGCGCTGGACCGCTATGGTTCGATGTCGTTCAAGCAGGTGCTGGCGCCGGCCATCGATGTCGCCAGCAAGGGCTTCAAGGTCAGCGACAACTTCTCGCATCTGATCGAGGGTAACGAAGCCAAGTTCGCCATGTTCCCCGCCACCGCCGCGCTGTATCTGAAAAACGGCAAGGCCCTGCCGGCCGGCAGCACGCTGCGCAATCCGGATCTGGCCAAGGCCTATCGCGAACTGGCCGCCGGCGGCGTCAAGGCCTTCTACAGCGGCAAGATCGCACGCGCGGTGGTCGACGCGGTCAACGCCCCTGCCACCGCGCCGGGCAAGCAAGTCAGCGCCGGCAAGATGACGCTGGCCGACCTGTCCAACTACGAAGCGCGCCTGCGCCAGCCGGTGCACAGCACCTATCGCGGCTACGATTTGTACGGCATGCCGCTGCCGAGCAGCGGCGGCGTGGCGATCGCCGAGGCGCTGAATATCCTCGAAGGCTACGACCTCAAAGCCATGCCGCGCGCCAAGGCCGAGCACCTTTATCTGGAAGCCAGCCGCCTGGCCTTCGCCGACCGCAACGCCTATCTCGCCGATCCCGAATTCATCGACGCGCCGGTGGCCGGCCTGCTGAGCAAGGACTACGCCGCGCGCCGCCGTGAGCTGATCAACCCCGAGCAAGCCAGCGTGCAGGCGCCGGCCGGCGATCCGTATCCATTCCAGAACGACGTCAGCGTGCCGCTGCGGCCCAACGCCAACAAGCTGATTGCGGAAGGCGCACACACCACCCACCTGACCGTGTCGGACAAGGAAGGCAATATCGTCTCCTACACCTACACCATTGAATCGTGGGGCGGCAGCGGCATCGTGGTGCCGGGCTACGGCTTCCTGCTGAATAACGAGATGACCGACTTCGATTTCTCTGGTCCGGCGCCGAATGTGCCGGAAGCCGGCAAGCGCCCGCGCAGCAGCATGTCGCCGACCATCGCCTTCAAGAACGGCAAGCCGGCGTTCTCGGTCGGCAGTCCGGGCGGCGCCACCATCATCACCACTGTGCTGCAAACCATCTTCAATTACGTCGACCTGGGCATGAGCATGCCTGACGCAGTCAACGCGCCGCGCCTGTCAGAACGCAATGGCATGGCGACCGATGTGGAGCCGGGCTTCACCGGCAGCGCGCAGGCGCAGGTGCTGGAGAAAACCGGTCAGCACTGGAGCAAGACGCCGGAAGAGATCGGCGCCGCCAACGCGCTGGTGTTCAATCCCGACGGCACGGTAACGGCGGTCAGCGAAGGCCATCGCCACGGCGTCGGCAGCGCGCTGGTGCAGAAGACAGCCCACTAGGCCTGCAACACCATCCACGCCTGCAAGGCGTCGACCGCCAGCTCGCACGCCAACAGGTGGCGCGGGCAGTCACCGGTACAGAATAACGGCGACGGCGGATCGAGGCGGCTAACCGAGCGCACCAGCGTCGGCAAGTCCGCCAGTCCGCTGCGGCCCTCTTCCGGTTCACTCATCAACGCCCGCATGCAATGGCCGGTCAGCCCGGCGGCGTACTCGCGCACCTCGTCCGACAGCTGGAACGGCAGATCGTAAAGTTGCATGGAAACCCCGCGGCTAAGCCATGATTAAGAATTTGCTCACAATATTAATCCCGGCCACCTGGCAAGAACATCACTCACTTGGGAGAAGACATGAAAAAATGGATGCGCGCCAATAAGGGCTTTTTACTGTTCCTGATGTTGTTCGGGATCTTCCGCACTGCGGTCGCCGACTGGAACCCGATTCCGTCGTCCTCGATGCACCCCAACCTGCTCGAAGGCGACGTGGTGTTCGTCAACCGCCTGGCCTACAACGTCAAGGTGCCGCTGACCGACATCGTCATCCACCCGACCGGCGAACCGCAACGTGGCGACATCGTCACCTTCTCGTCGCCAGTCAACGGCACGCGGCTGATCAAGCGCGTGATTGCGCTGCCGGGCGACCGCGTCGAAATGCGCAACGATGAGCTGATCATCAACGGCCACGCCGCTGCCTACACAGCGCTCGGCCATGGCGTGGAAAACATCCAGGGCATGGGCGACCTGGCCGCCGTGCAGGTCAGCGAATCCGTCGGCCAGAGCCGCCATGCGATCCAGTTCCTGCCGCAGATAAAGGCGCGCCGCGATTTCGCCGCGCTGGTGGTGCCGCCCGGCGAGTACATGATGCTGGGCGATAACCGTGACAACAGTGCGGACTCGCGCTACATCGGCCTGGTACCGCGCGCGCTGCTGATCGGCCGCGCCGAACGCGTGCTGGCCTCGGCAGACATCACCGGCAACTGGATGCCGCGCACCGAACGCTTTGGCATGAGCCTCTATCCGAAGCAATCAGCAAAGCAGTAAGCCCGCGCCGGCAGTGTTATGATGATGTAGTAAATTCATAACATTGCCGGTGTCTTCATGATCGAGTTTCAAGGCCTGTCCAAAGTCTACGGCAGCTTCAACGCCGTCAAACCCCTGACGCTGACCGTGCAGCGCGGCGAAGTGTTCGGCTTCCTCGGCCCCAACGGCGCCGGCAAGACCACCACCATCCGCATGATGATGGGCATCCTGGTGCCAAGCAGCGGCCGGGTGCTGATCGATGGTCTCGATTGCCACGCCGAGCCGGCGGAAGTAAAACGCCGCGTCGGCTACCTGCCCGATACGCCGGTCTTCTACGACTATCTGCGCGGCCGCGAGATCCTGCAATTCGTCGCCGAGATGCACGGCTACCCGCGCGCCGAAGCGGCCGAACGCAGCGCACGCCTGCTGGCGGAATTCGGCCTGACCGAAGCCGGAGAAGACTACGCCGTCAACTACTCGCTGGGCATGAAGAAGCGTCTCGGCCTGGCCTGTGCGCTGATCCACGATCCGGCGGTGCTGATCCTCGATGAACCGATCAACGGCCTCGATCCGCGCGCCTCGCGCGATGTGCAGGAACGCCTGCTGGCGGCAGCCGCGCGCGGCGTCACCATCTTCGTCTCCACCCACCTGCTGGACATGGCCGAAAAGCTGTGCGACCGCGTCGGCATCATCCATCGCGGTGAGCTGGTGGCCACCGGCACGCTGGACCAGATCCGCGCCGAGTCCTCCGCCAGCGGCTCGCTGGAAGACGTGTTCCTGAAGATCACCGACGAAGCCGCAGAAGAGACGCCGCAATGACCGCGCTACACACCATCTGGCTGATGACGCGCATGCGCCTGACGCGCCAGCGCAACATGGTGTTCAACAACCTGTTCCGCTTCAACAAGAAAAAGCCGCGCGACCTCAGTGGCGGCAAGCGTAGCAGCCTGTGGGTGCTGACCGCGCTGATGGTGCTGTTCATGTCCTTCTCCTTCGTCAGCGTATCCAACAACGTGGTGCTCAACATGCAGTGCCAGCTGGTCCCGGCCAGCGAATGCCACTTCATCGACAGCCATGGTGAACATCACACCGAACTGCACGTCGCCGAGGAGGAACTGGCCACCGCGCCATTCGCGCCGGCGCTGATGAACGGGCTGACAATGGAAGTCACCATCCTGCTGCTGATCGCCGTGCTGATGCCGCTGGGGAGCAAGGAGATGGCGCAGCCGGACTGGGATCTGGAATGGCTAGTGACGATGCCGGTCGAGCGCAGCACGCTGCTGTGGGGCCGCGTGCTGGAACGCAGCGCCAGCAACGTTGCCGGCTGGTTTGCGCTGGTGTCGGCCTACAGCGTCATCGCCTGGCATTCCGGCTACGCCTGGAGCGCGCTGCCCATCGCGCTGCTGGCCGCCGCTGTGCTGCTGCCGCTGGCGTCGATGCTGCACACGCTGGCCGACACCGGCCTGCGCATGTGGCTACCCACCGCACAGTTGCGCAACATGCAGGCGATCACCGGATTATTCAATCTGCCGCTGATCTACTTCGTCATGGCGCTCGGCATGCCGCAGGCGAATGCGTTTGCGATGGACTGGGCGCGCGCGTTTCCGTCGTGGGTAAGCTGGACGCCGCCCGGCCTGGTGCTACAGGCGATACAGGCGCAGGACGCAACACAGCTGGCCGCACGCGTGGCGCTGCTGCTGGCGCAGGTGATGCTGCTGATGTGGGCCGGCATGGCGCTGTTGCGCCACCAGCTGCGCCACGGCGTGGTCAATTCCGGTTCGCGCGAAAGTGTGCGTACCAGCACGCGCACCACGCAAGCCAGCGCCGCCCCGCGCGGCATGGCGGCGCTGCTGTCCACCGTGCTGTCGCCGATCAAGCGCCGCGAGCTGCGCTTGCTGAGCCGCGACCGCAACTTCCTGTTCCAGACCCTGCTGCTGCCGATTATCATCGTCGGCAGCCAGATGATGTTCAACGGTAAACTCAACAGCCTGGCGGAGCTGGGCGATCACCACCTCATCGCCGCCGCCGTCGCCTTCGGCATCGGCGTCTACGTGCTGATGCTGTCGGCGTTCCAGACGCTGAACAACGAAGGCCAGGTCCTGTGGCTGATGTACACCGTCCCGCGCTCGCTGGAAAGCGTGTTGAAGGAAAAGGCGCAGCTCTGGGGCGCGTTGACGATGGTGTATCCGGCCGTCGTCATCGGCATCACCGCGTGGTACACCACGGACTTCGACTGGAGCATGCTGGCGCTGGTGCTGACAGTCTTCATTGGCATTCCGATCTATTCCATGATTGCGGTCTCGCTGGGCGTCTTCGCCTGCGATCCGCTGGCGGTGGATGCGCGCACGCGCGTGCGGCCAACCTACGTCTACCTTTACATGCTGCTGGCCAGCTTCTACACCTGGTCGATCTACAGCAACGCGTGGTCGCAAAAGCTGGTGGTGCTGGTGCTGGTGGCGTCGATGGCGCTGGCGCTGTGGCAGAAAGCGCGCGATGCCCTGCCCTACCTGCTCGACCCGGCCGCCGCGCCACCGGCGCGCGTCTCCGCCGCTGATGGCCTGATCGCCGCCACCGCCTTCTTCATTCTGCAAGGCCTGGCGCTGCTCATCATCGGCAAATCCGACCTGCGCGCCATGACCTTCGCGTTCGGCATTGCCGGCTTGGTGATCTATCTGCTGATGCGCTTCGTCTACTGGCGCAGCAAAGCGGCCGGCGTGCCGGTCATCGTACGCGGCATGAACGTCGGCGTATCGCTGCGCAGCGCCGCCATCGCCGCCGCTGTTGCGTGCGTGGTGGGCGTGCTTTATCTGACGCTGATGCAGCACACGGCGTTGTGGGCGGAACTGATGAAGGACGGGCCTAAGCTGGTGGGCGCGCGCGGCTGGATTCTCGCGCTGGCCGTGGTGGCTGCACCGCTGTGCGAGGAATTCATCTTCCGTGGACTGATCTACGGCGGCCTGCGACGTTCCATGGGAGCGCCGCAAGCGATGCTGATGAGCGCCGCGATCTTCGCGGTGGTGCATCCGCCGCTGTCGATGCTGCCGGTGTTTGTGCTGGGACTCTGCACCGCCTGGACCTATGAACGCAGCAAGACGCTGCTGGCGCCGATGCTGGTGCACGCTGCCTACAACGCCGTGATCCTGTCGCTGCAATTCTGGTTGTAGCTGCACTGGCAGGAATTGACTGTTTTATGTCATTCCGCCGCATGGGAGGGTGAAGATAATGGCCACATGCGATCATTACTCCTCTCCCTCCTGCTGTTCTGCCGCCTCGCCGTCGCCGGCGAGATTCCAACTTATTCGAACCTGCATGCGCGCGCGCAGCCGGTGGTCGCCGTCGTCGGCTACAACGGCGGCACCGAGCTGACCGACTTCGCGATTCCCTACGGCGTGCTGGCGCGTTCGGGCGCCGCGCAGGTCATCGCCGTCGCCACGCAGTCCGGTCCGATGACGATGAAGCCCGCATTGCGCATTCAGCCACAAGACACCATCGCCACCTTCGACGCCCGCTTCCCGGACGGCGCCGACTACGTCATCGTACCGGCCGTCGTCAAACCAAACGACGTCACGCTGGTCGCCTGGGTGGCGGCGCAAGGCGCCAAAGGCGCCACCATCGTCAGCATCTGCGACGGCGCGCTGGTGGTCGCCAGCGCAGGCTTGCTCAAAGGCCGCCGCGCCACCGCGCACTGGGCCACCGGCGACTATCGCCGCGAGCATTATCCCGACACGGAATGGCTCTCCAACGTGCGTTACGTTGCCGATGACCGCGTCATCTCCAGCGCCGGCGTCAGCGCCGCCATGCCGACTGCACTGGCGCTGGTGGAAGCCATCGCCGGCAACGCGCGCGCCAGCGCCGTGGCACGCGACATCGGCGTCACCGACTGGAGCACGGCACACAACAGCGACATCTTCCATCCAAGGCTAGGTGTCAATCTGGGCGCTTACATCACCGGCTACACCAACCAATGGTTCCATTCGGCCGAGCGGATCGGCATCACGGTTGCGCCGGGCGTGGATGAAGTCACGCTGGCTTTCACCGCCGATGCGTGGGCACGCTCCAAGCGCAGTCAGGTCTACACGATTGCCGCCTCCACCAGCGCGCTGCCAACGCAACACGGCCTGACCATCCTGCCCGACTACGCCGCCACCGACGCCGACGCGCCGCCAGCACTGCCGGCAACCGCCACTGTCCTGCCAGGACAGGCGCTGGATCGCACACTGGAAGAACTGGCGCAGCGATACGGCCACCGCACCGCCTTCCTGGTCGCGCTGGAACTGGAGTATCCTTCCTACCGATGAAAGCCCACACCACCCTGCGCGTCGTCCTGCTGGCCTATGACGACATGAACCTGCTGGACCTGAGCGGCCCGCTGCAAGCGCTGTCCACCGCCAGCAAGCGCCATAGCGGCAGCGGCGCGCCGCTGTACGACACCATCGTCGCTTCCGCCAGCGGCGGCTTGATCACCACCAGCGCCGGACTACCGGTGATGACGGTATCCATCGCCGCCTTGGACGGACAGCCCATCGACACGCTGATCGCGCCGGGCGGCTGCAAGGGTCAGGAATTCCACGCGCCATCGGCACTGGTCAACTGGATCGCACAGCAGGCGCCGCGCGTGCGGCGGCTGTGCTCCGTGTGCACCGGCGCCTTTCTGCTGGCCGCCGCCGGACAACTGCAAGGCAAGCGCGCCGCCACGCATTGGGAATGGGTGGACCGCCTGCGCAAGCTGCATCCGCAAGTCGACATCGACGCCGACAAAATCTTCATCAAAGATGGCGCGGTATGGACCTCGGCCGGCGTCAGCGCCGGCATCGACCTGACCCTGGCGCTGATCGAAGAAGACTACGGCCACCAGGTCGCCATCGAAACCGCGCGGCAGATGGTCATGTTCATCAAGCGTTCCGGCGGCCAGTCGCA
Organism: Duganella levis; assembly: GCF_009857605.1. Taxonomy (GTDB): domain Bacteria; phylum Pseudomonadota; class Gammaproteobacteria; order Burkholderiales; family Burkholderiaceae_D; genus Rugamonas; species Rugamonas levis. Next base: position 166,891 of record NZ_WWCT01000014.1, read on the forward strand.
ATTCAGCGTGCCGCTGGCGGCGCAGTCGCAGGAAGGCGGACGCTTCGACACCCTGCACACCTGGGTCGCCGCCAACCTGCATGAGAACCTGACGGTGGAACGGCTGGCCGAACAAGCCGGCATGACGCCGCGCACCTTCGCCCGCAGCTACGCCAGCCAACTGGGACGCACGCCGGCCAAGATGGTAGAAGCGATGCGGCTGGAAGCCGCCTGCCGCGCATTGGAAAAGACCGCGCTGCCGCTGAAAACCATCGCGGCCAACACTGGCTATGTGGAAGAACAGAATTTGCGGCGCGTGTTTCAGCGCCAGCTGGGCGTCAGCCCCGGACAGTACCGCAGCCGGTTTTCCGGCCACGGCGCCGCCACCACTTAGAACTGATACTTCAGCGTCAGCAAGGCATTGCGCGGATCGCCATACACGCCGGTGCCGTAGGAACCCAGTCCCGGCATGTAGGTCTTGTCGAACACATTGTTGATGTTCAGCGACACGCTCAGGTGAGGGTCGATCTCGTAGCGCGCCATCAGGCCAAGCAAGGCATAGCCAGGCTGGTTGGCGCGCCACAGGCGCTCGTCCGAAGTTTGATAATACGTCTCGCTTTGCACCGACAGCGAACCGCCCACCACCAGTCTATGCATGCGGTACGACGTGTTCATCTTGAACAGATGCTTGGGCTGGTTGGTATTGACAGCGCTGAGGATCACATCGGGCTGCGCCGGCACGCGTGAGCGGCGGTAGGTGTAGCCGCCCGCCACATTCCACGACGGCGTGATCTGGCCCGACACTTCCGCCTCAAAACCATCGCTGGTGATGCCGTCCACCGGCTTGTAGATTTCTTCAAACGTATCGGGATTGACATCCACATATTGCGCCGCATTTTTCTGCTTGATCCTGAAGACAGCCATGCTGAGATTGAGGCGCTTGTCCAGCAACTCCGCCTTCACGCCGAGTTCCGCGCTCTTGCCGGTCAGCGGCGCCAGCGGCCGGCCGGCGGCGTCGCGGTAATAGGTTTGCGGATTGAAGATGTCGGTGTAGCTGGCATAGGCCGACCAGTTGGTATTGAGGTCATACACAACGCCGGCATACGGAATGGTCTTGGTGCCGGTGTTCAGGTCATCCGACACGCTGCGCGCTCCGCTGGTGTCCACATCATAATCCAGCAGCTTGTACTGGCTGGCGCGCGTGCCGATGATCAGCGACAGCTCGTCGGTCGGACGCAGACGCGTAGCCACCGACACGCCCTTCTCGATAATCGTCGTGTCGCGGTCTGCACGCTTTGTAAACGCAGGCTGGTCCAGGTAGCCGTCCCACGTGAAGTAATTAGGCACCGGCAGGAAGGTCGAACCGAACAACTCCGCCTGCTTGTGCTGGCGCGAGTACCCTGCCGTCAGCATCAATTCATGCGTGCGCCCCAGCAGGCTGAATGGGCCGGTCAGCGCCAGGTTGACGCTGTCGGTCTTCGCCTCCGAAGGCAGCAGGCCCGCCAGCGCGCGGATGCCGGCGCCGGTTACGCGGTCAACACTGCCGTTGTAGGCCGAGCCATACATCACATCCTTGGACTGATCCAGATGGCTGGCCGTCACATCCAGCTGCCAGGCATTGTCGAACGTATGCTTGAGCGTGGCGAAGCTGTTGGTGCTGTCATTGTTCCAGTACGACCAGCGCGCGCCGGGATTGAGCGAACGACGGAAGTGCGTCTGCGTGCCGTCGCTGTAAAACAGCGGCAAATGGCCGAAGGTGGCGCCGTTGGCGCGGGTCTCCATATGATCGACGCCGGCACTGAGCAGCGTGCGCGGCCCCAGGTCCGCTTCGACGATGGCGTAGGCATTGCGCGTGTCGCGGCTGTAGTAATCGATATACGAATCGGCGTTTTGTGCAGCCACCACCACGCGTCCGCGCACGCTGCCATCGGCGTTCAGCGGCGACGACACATCCGCCGTGCCGTGGTACTTGCTCCACGAACCGATGCTGCCGGCCAGGCTGGCCGCGAATTCCTTGCCCGGCCGCTTGCGCACCAGGTTGATGGTGGCGGACGGGTTGCCGGCGCCGGTCAGCAGGCCGCCGGCGCCCTTGACGATTTCCACCCGGTCGTAGATCGCGCTGGTGTACTGGTTGGAGCTGTCCAGCGTATTCGGCATGCCGTCGAACTGGAAGTTCTCGATCACATAACCGCGCGCGTAAAAGGTGGCGCGCTCGCTGTCGTTGCGGCCCACGGTGACGCCGACGGTTTTCTCCAGGATGTCCGGCACGGTCGTCAGCGCCAGGTCGTCAATTTCCTGGCGCGTGACCACGCTGACCGATTGCGGCGTTTCACGCACCGACAGGCCAAGCCGGGTGGCGGTGGACATCGACGGCATGCTGTACAAGCCGCTGTTTTCCGATGGCCCGTCGGTGGCGCCGGTTGCCGTAATCGTCGGCAGCACCTGTGGCGCGTCCTGTGCGGCGGCCACCAGCACATAGCCGGCATCGGTGGCCGCGATGGCGTAGCCGGTGCCACGCAGCAGGCGCTCGAAGCCTTCGCTCACGCGATAGCTGCCTTTAAGGCCTTGCGTGCGCAGGCCTTGCACCTTGGCCGGTTCGACCACGATCGAAACGCCGGCTTGCAGGGCAAATTGGTTGAGCGCCGTGCCGAGGGCGCCGGCCGGAATGTCGTACTGGCGCGCAGGCGCAGTGGTCTGGGCCAGCGCGGCGACGCCGCTGGCTTGCAGTGCGACGCCGCAGGCAATATGGATAGCCAGCGCCAGTGGCGTCAGGCGGCGGGCAGGATGCGATGGATGCATGATGATGTCCTCTTTTCGTTGGTTTCATTGTGCTTAACGAACCAGATCGAAAAAGTGGAACTACTTTTTTGAATTTTCTTGCGGCGGCGCGTCGACCATCACCCAGTACGGCGTCAATCGCCGCACCCGCAACTGCGGGAAGTTATTCAGCAGCAGTTGCAGCGCGCGGTCGGTATCGTCGAGCGGCAGCACGGCGGAGACGCGTATGCCTTGTAGCTGTGCCGCGTCGAAGGCGATGTGGCCGGTGCGATAGCGGCCCAGCTGCGCCAGTACCTCGGTCAACGGCCGGTCTTCCACCGCCAGCTTGTGCTGCTGCCAGGCGGCGTCGGCGCCGGCTGCGCTGATCGCTTGCAGTGGACCGATGCTGCGTTCGGTGATGCGTACCCGTTCGCCGGCCTGCACCACCACGCCGCGTGGGTCTTGCGCGGCGCGCGCCGCCACTTTCGATTCCAGCATCGACAAGATGGTGGCGCCGTCCTCGCGTTCGACCAGGAAGCGCGTGCCCAGCGCGCGCATCTCGCCCTGCGGCGTTGTGACCACGAACGGCCGGCTGGCATCCTTCGCCACCGTAACGCGGATGCCGCCCTGCACCAGCTCCACCGCGCGCTGCCTCGCATCGAAATGCAGGTTGACGGCGCTGCCGCTATCGAGCGCGATGATGCTGCCGTCGTCCAGCGTGTAGCTGCGCCACGCGCCGGTGGCGGTGCGCAGGTCGGCGCTGAAGTAGCGCGCGCCATGGCCATCCAGCGTCAGCGCCGCGGGGCCGCCCAGTAGCACGGCCAGCACCAGCACC
>NZ_WWCT01000015.1 GCF_009857605.1 Duganella levis
GCCACCGAGCCGGCTGGGGCCGGCACGGGTGCTGGCGCCGGCGCCATGCTCAGCATGGAACTGATCATGGCCGGCAGCAGACTGCTGGCGGCGGCGCTGGTGCCGGCGGTGGCGTCAGCCGCATCAGCGGCGACCGGTTGGCGGCCATCGCTGCCGGCTTGCTCGTCGGCCTTGGCGGTATTGGTGACGTCGGCCAGGTGCAGCAGCTGGGAAAACAGCGGCGCGGCGACCGGCGCCACGGCACTGGCGGCTGCCAGGGCGGCCTGGGCGGCGGCATCGGCGCTGCTGCGTTCGGGCTGCTGGGCGGCGGCCTGGGCCGGCTTTTGCGCCGGCTGCTGGCTGGCTTGCGTCGTGCTGGTCTTGCCCGCATTGCTGCTGGCACTGTTCGCGCTGCTGTTATTGCTGTTATTGCTGCTGCCGGTGCTGCTGGCCGCCGGTTTGGCGGATGCGGCCGTACTCTTGCCGCTATTCGCGGCTGCCGACGCCGTGGCGTTGTTGGCGGCCACCGGGGCGGTGAGTTCGGCGCGTGCGGCTTGGGCGGCTGCCGCTGCGCTGGAGAGTGTCATGGTCATGCTTGGATTCCGGTTTCTGCGTGTTCGCTTTCGAGGGCGTAAGCCAACCAGCCCTCCTGGGTTGCCTGCATTTGCTGCAACTTGCTGCCCAACGCATCGGTGGCCAGGTCGCAGCGCTTGACGGCTTCGTTGTGCATCTGCCGCAAGGCCGACAGGGCAGCGCGTTCGGCACTGCTCCAGCTGCCTTGCGCCGCCATTTGCGGCAGGGCGGTGGCCAGCATGGTGTTGATCGCCGTCAGCGCGCGCCAGTCTTCGGCGGCGATGGCGGCGCTCATTTTCTGCGTCAATTGCAGCAGGGTGCGCTGTCTATCCATTTTTGGCCTGGATTTCCTGCACGCCCAGCCAGCCTTTCTTGATGGTGGTCAGCAGGGTGGTGACTTCGTCGATGATGGACGGGTCGAGGCTGACGCCGGCCGTGTACAGGCGGCCGGCACAGTATTCGTACAGGCGGCCGAGGTTTTGCACCACCTCGCCGCCGTTGTCGAAGTCGAGCGAGCTCGACAGGCCGTTGATGATGTCGGTGCATTTGTTCAGGCTGTTGGCCTTGAGCTCGTAGCGCTTGCCGACGATATGGCCGCGCGCGCGCGCCAGTTCTTCGAGCAAGCCGTCGGTGAGCACCAGCACCAGCTCAATCGGCGAGGCCCGTGCGACCTGGGCATCCAGATTGGTGGAGTGGTAACTGCTGTAGGCTTCCTGGTTCATCATGGTCTTCCCTGTACTGCGTCAAAAATGGGTTGCTTAACTGCTGCTGTCGGTCGAGAACATGGCCGTGAACATATTCGAGGTGGAGGTCATCGACGACTGCAGTTGTTGCAGCGCGGTGAACTGCGCCAGATAACGCTTGTAGGCGCTGTCGAACTGGTTTTGCAGCGTGGCCTGGCGGTCGGTGATGTTGCTCGACAGTGTGTCATTTTGCTGCTTGCGCTGCACCAGCAGGCCGCCGGCGCTGGTGGTCCACGAGGTGGTCAGCTTGTTCATGGCGCCCAGCACGCCGGCGTCGACGCCAGTGCCGGCGCGGCCGAACAGCTTGTCGAGCGCGCTCGGATTGGCGGCGATGGTCTTGTTCAGGCGCGTCGAATCCAGCGTCAGCGTGCCATCTTTGGCGGCCGTGATGCCGAAGCTGATCAACGACTGGCCGCCGGTGGCGTCGCGCAGGATGGCGCCCAGGCGGTCACGCAGGTTGAGTACGCCGGCATCGTTGTAGAAGGCCGCGTCTTCCGACGTCGGGCTCGGCGTGGCGTTGGAGTCGGTGGTCGACACCAGCGTATGGTCGCCGGCGGCGGTCAGTGTCTTGATCGACGCCATCAGGGTGTTGTAGGCGTCGACGAACTTCTGCACATTGGCGGCGGTGCCGGTATTGTCGGAGGCGATCGTCAGGTTGACTGCCGCATCGTTGGCGCCTTGGGCCTGGGTGATGGTGAACTTGACATCGTCGACGATGCTGAACACGTTCGAGGCTTGCTCGACCTTGGTGCCGGTCTTGCCGCCGGCCCAGACGATGGCATTGGTGGCGTTGGTCTGCACGGTCTGGTTGACAGTGGCCAGCGAACTGGCCAGGCCAGCATCGCCGAGGCCGGTGGTGTCGATCGAGGCGACCGCCTTGTCCTTGCCGGTCTGGTTCGAGGTCAGGACCAGGCGGGTCTGGCCGTTGATGGTCATGGTTGAGGCAGTAACCTGCGATTTGTTGTCTGCCGCAGCGTTGATGGCGGCCGCCACTTCCTTGGCGCTCAGGGTGCCGTCCTTGTTGCTGTCGGCGCTGGCCAGGTCGACCTTGAAGGCGCTGCCGTCGGCCAGCGTGATATTCATGCTGCCGGCGGCGGTGGCGCTGCTGTCGCCGACGTTATACGAAACCTGGCCGGCGGTGGCCAGTTGCTCCACATAGAACGAATAGGTGCCGGCCTGGGCGCTGGAGGTAGCGGTGGCGGTGCCGATCGCGGTGTTGCTGAACGTGGCTTTGGTCGCGGTCACCGAGGAGGTACCGGTCGCCAGCGCCGCCAGCGTGGTCTGGAAGGTGCTCAGCGCCGTGCCCAGCGTGGTCAGGCCGGTCCCGACGGCGGTCGACTTGGTCGACTGCTTGTCCAGGATCGCCTTGGTCGGCGCCACATAGGCATTCGCCAGGTTCTCGGCGGTGGTTTTCGGGTCGTAAGTTGGGGCGGTGATAACAGCCATGATCGTGCTCCTTGGAAGGATGATGAAGTGTACCCTGATACAGGGCGACCTTAATCGTTTCCGTATGAAAATATTCCAGACAATTTTTTGTAACGACGCTTATTTTTGGCCGCGTAGCCACAATTGCGTTGCCAGATCATCATGTTGTTTGCGTTCCTTGGCGTTTTTTTCCTGCGACACGATTTTTTGTTCCTTGCTTAACACCTTGCCCATCACTTCGCGTTTTGCCCAGGCCGCATTGAGCGCCTGTTGCGAAACCGCCATATCGGCCTCGTGCATATGCAGGTCGAGCCGGTGACTGTCGGCCATGGCCATCACGGCCTGCTTGTAGTCGCCACAGTTGCCGGCCAGGGCAGGGTGCAGGTTGCCGCTGGCGCCGCTGTTGGTGTACAGCGTGGTCAAGCGGTCCAGGTTTTTCTGATAGCGGTCGCGCACACTGGTCTTTTCCGCCATTTCCGTCTGCAGGCGCTCGACTTCGGTGTGGCGCAAGGCCACCAGCGTGGTCAGGTTACGGATCTTCTGTTGGCTCATGGTGTCATCAGCTTTTCAAGTTGCGCGATACAGTCGTTGATGGGCGCCGCTTCCTTGGTGCCCTGGCACAGGAAATCTTCCACGCGGGGATGCAGCTGCACTGCCTTGTCGGTGACCGGATCGGCGCCCGGCACGTAGGCGCCGAGCGGGATCAGGTCGCGCACGCGGTCGTGGCGCGCCATGCTGGCTTTCAGCGCGCGTGCCGCCATCTGGTGTTCGTGGTCGATCACTTGCATCATGCAACGGCTGATCGAGGCCGCAATATCGATGGCCGGGTAGTGGCCGCGTTCGGCCAGCTCGCGGGTCATGACGATGTGGCCGTCGAGAATCGCGCGGGCGGTGTCGACCACCGGGTCCTGCTGGTCATCGCCTTCGGCCAGCACCGTGTAGATGGCGCTCATGCTACCGGTCTGGTTTTCGCCGTTGCCGGCCGATTCCACCAGCTGCGGCAGGTTGGAGAATACCGACGGCGGATAACCCTTGGTGGCCGGCGGCTCGCCCAGCGCCAGCGCTACTTCGCGCAGCGCCATGGCGTAGCGGGTCAGCGAATCGACCAGCAGCAGCACATTCTTGCCCTGGTCGCGGTAGTGGGCCGCGATCGAGTGGCACAGTTCGGTGGCCATGACGCGCATCAGCGGGCTTTCGTCGGCCGGCGCGATCACCAGCACGGCTTTCTGCAAGCCTTCCTTGCCCAGCGACATATCGACAAACTCGCGCACCTCGCGCGAACGTTCGCCGATCAGGCCGACCACGACCACATCGGCCACGGTCTGGCGGGTCATCAGGCCCAGCAGCACGGATTTGCCGACGCCGGAACCGGCCATCAGGCCGACCCGCTGGCCCTTGCCCAAGGTCAGCATGGAGTTGATGGCGCGCACGCCGACGTCGAGCGGTTCGGTGACCGGTTTCTTGCGCAGCGGATGGACGCGCGGCGGTTGCGATTCCAGCGGAAAATCGCCGGTCAGCTTGCCAAGGCCGTCGATCGGTTCGCCGAGGCCGTTGACCATGCGGCCCAGCCAGCTGGAGCCGATTTGCAGGCTGACTTTTTCCGGCGACGGCAGCACGCGCGCGCCGGTGGTCAGGCCGATGGCCTTTTTGAACGGCATCAGGTAGGAAAGCTTGTCACGGAAGCCAACCACTTGCGCATCCAGCCATTCGCCGCTGACTGTCTCAATCTGACAACGCTGGCCGGTGTGTAAAGGGCAACCTACTGCCTCAAGCAACAAACCGGATGCGCCCACCAGGCGGCCCGTCGGGGTCGCCATGGGTACTGAACCCAGTTCGAGATTGCGTAAGGCATCAGCGATCACTCGTCGCCCTCCGGTTCATCGCCGCTGTCGGCGATCTGTAATTGATTATCGACCTGTTCCATGACCGCCGCAAGCCGTTGATGGCAACCGGCATCCACTTCATTATCGCCTGCCTTGATGCGACATTCCCCTACCTCAAGACGGGCATCGGGGATCAGGTTCCAGCGCTTGGAACGTTTCGGGTCCAGCTCGGCAATGCGTTTCAGCTCTTCCGGATTCAGGAAGACATCGATTTCATCGCGGGTCGGCGGCATCGAGGCCAGGGTTTCTTCGACCAGCGCCATCAGTTGCACCGGTTGCAGCGCCAGTTCGGCGCGGATCACCTGGCGCGCCACCTTGGCGACCAGATCGACCACTTCCTTGCGTTGCGCGGCGCGGTAGTCGGAGCGCAGTTTCTTCAGGCTTTTCAGCATGGCGTCGACCGGGCGCGCCATCTGGTCGTAGGCGACCAGGGTTTCGTGGCGGCCTTCTTCGCGGCCCTGTTCCTGGCCCGACTGGCGGCCGGTTTCAAAACCGTCTTCCTGGCCACGCGCCAGACCGATTTCGTAACCGTCGCGCTGACCCTGTTCAAACCCCTCGCTGACCGAGGCAGCCCACTGGGCGCCGCCGTCGCCGCCATGGCCGTGGCCATGACCGTGCGCAGCCGCCGCAGCGGCGCGCTGGGTGGTGAACTGCGCCAGCGGCGGAAAGCGGTAGGGACGGAACTGCTTCATTCAATCACCTGTTCTGCAAACAGCTGGATCTCGACTTCGCCGGCGTCGGCCAGCGCTTTGACGGTGGCCATGATTTCCTGGCGCGTCTGTTCGATACGCGACATCGGCACCGGACCGGCGCGGCGCATCATGTCCTCGAAGGCCTGGGCCTGGCGTTTCGGCATGGTTTTCAGGATCGCATCGCGCACCGAAATATCGGCGCCCTTGAGCGCGATCGCCCATTGTTCCAGCGGCACGTCTTCCAGGATGCGGGTGACTGCCTGTTCGGTCTGGTTGCCGAGGATGAAGAAGTCGTACATCGACAGCTCGATCTTGGACACCACGTCCGGATCGTGGGCGCGCAGCAGCTCGACCATCTGCGCGCGGTTGCTCGGCAGGCGGTTAAGAATTTCGGCGGTCTGGCGGATGCCCTCGACGCTGGTGCCTTGCGAATCGAAGGAGCTCAGGCAGCGGTCCACCAGTTCGTCCAGCTCCTGCAGCAGGTCGGCGTCGACTTCTTCCATGCGCGCCAGATTCAGCAGCACCACGTCGCGGGTGTCCTGCGGCAGGCCGTCGATGATCTGGCCGGCCAGCGCGGCCGGCAGGAAGGCCAGGAACACCGCCTGCATCTGCACGTGCTCGTTGGAGATGTATTCGGCCAGCCATTTCGGCGAAGCCCATTGCAGGCGCGCCATCTTCGGCCGCAGTTCGTCGCCGTAGATGTTGTTCAGCACGGTATTCGCGAGATCGCCGCCCAGCGCCAGGTCCAGCGAGCGCTTCAGGTAAGAACGCGAAGCGCCATGCACGCCCGACTGTTCGCGGTAGTCGTCGAAGAACTTCTGCATCGCGTTCTTGACCGACTCCACCTTGATGCCGCTCATGCGCGACATCACTTGCGTGACTTCCAGCAATTCCTCGCGCGACAGGCAGCGCAGCACGGCCGCAGCCGGCTCCTCGCCGATGCTGAGCAGCACGATGGCAGCTTGCTCCACCGGCGTCAGCTTGGTCGGCATGGCGTATTCGCCGCCGTCATCATCCATGTTATTGAGTTCGGCCATTTTTCTGCATCCATTGTTTGACGACTTCGGCTACGCGTTCCGGTTCTTTCGCGGCCAGCACTTTCAGGTGGTCGACCATGACGTCGACCGCCGAGCCTGGTGGCGGCAGATCGTAATTTTCCAGCAGCGGCACCACCGGCATGCCAGGCTGAGCGGACGTGCCGCCCAGCGCCGGGGCGCCACCGGCGGCGCCGGCGGTACCGGCCAGCACGGCCTGGTCCTTGGCGCCGGCTTCCTTGGCTTCCTTGGCGGCGACCACGGCAGCCTGTTCGGCGGCGCGGCGTTCGGCGTTGATGCGCGCGGTTTCTTGCGGGTCCGGCGCGAAGCGCATGGTGACCAGGCGCATGAGCGGACGCAACAGCAGCAGGTAACCGAGCAGGGCGGCTACGCCGTAGATCGCGTACTTGCTGATGTCGACGATGTTGTCGCGCTCTTCCCACCACGCGACCGGCGCGGCCTTGGCCGGGAAGTTCATGGCCGAGACCACCAGCTGGTCGCCACGCTCGGCGTTGATGCCGAGACCGTTGCGCAGGATTTTGTCGATGTTGGCGATGTCGGCGGCGCTCCAGCCGGTTTTCGGCGTCGGCGCGGCGGCTTGCGCCAGCACCACGGCCACGCTCAGTTTTTCCAGGCGGCCACGGCTGCGCTTGGTCTGGATGATGCTGCGGTCATACGCATACTGGCGGGTGGTGGCGTTCTTGCGGGCGGTGCCGTCGGCCGGCGCCGCGTTCGGATCGCTGGCGCCGCCAGCGGTTTGCTGGGCGGCGGCGGCCGGATTGGCGGCGGCCGGCGGCGGCCGGTTGGACAAGGTGCCCGGCACGCCCATCACCATGCGGTTGCGGTCCTGCTCTTCGCGCATGGCTTCGCTGGTGACTTTCGGATCGGCGCCGTATTTCTCGACGGTTTCCTCGACGCGGTCGTTGTCGACCGCGGCCGCCACCGACATGCGGTAGTTGTCATCGCCGATCACCGGACCCAGCAGGCCCTTGATGTTGTTCTTGACGTCGTCCTGGTAGCGCTTGCTGGCGTCGTTGCCGCTGGTGCCGGCGTCAAAGCCGTCGGCCAGGTCGATGTGGGCCGACAGCAGGTTGCCGGCCTGGTCCACCAGGCTGACGCGCGCCGGCGACAGGCTGGCCACACTGCCAGCCACCATGTTGACCACGGCGGCGATCGCTTCCGGCGGCAGCGTGGCGCCCGGCTTGAGCGCGACCACGACCGAGGCCGACGATTTGTCGCCGTCCGCCGAAACAAACGAGGTCGACTTGGCGATCGACAGGTGCACGCGCGCATGCGAGATCGCATCCAGCGTCATGATCGATTGCGCCAGTTCGCCTTCGAGGCCGCGGCGGAAGCGCACGTCCTGGACGAATTGCGACACGCCCAGCGGGTCGTTCTTGTCCATCAGTTCCAGGCCGGCCGGCAGCTGGGCGGTCACGCCCTTGGCGGCCAGCAGCATGCGCACCTTGCCCAGCATCGATTCCGGCACCAGCACCTGGCCGCTTTCCGGGTGGATGCGGTACGGAATATGGTCGGTGTCGAGCACGTTCATCATGTCCGGCGCCGAGACTTTCTCGCGCGCGCCGAACACCGGCTTGTAGCTCGACTGGTTACTCCACATGTACATCATGGTCAGCGCCGTCAGGCCGATGGCCAGGATCAGCAGTGGATACAGGGTTTTCAGCAGGGCAGGGGGCAGCGACGGCGCAGACGGGTTCGCGCGCCAGCGGCCGAAGGCGGACTTAAGGGTGTTAATCACAGTGAAGGCTTTCGCGGAGGCTTACAGCGGTAATTTGATCAGTTCGTCAAGGCCGCCCATGACTTTGTTGCGTACTTGCATCAGCATGGAGAAGGACAGGCCGGCATCCTGGCTCGACAGCATGGCGCCGACCAGGTCGTCGCTCTTGCCGGAATCGACATCGGCCATTTTCTGGCCGGCTTCGACGTCCATGGCATTGACGTGTTCGATGGCGCCTTGCATCGATTGGGCGAAGGAGGCGCCGTGCTGGCCCGCCTGCGCGCCGTACTGGTTGGCGGCAGCAATCGTGGGGCTGCTGTTGGCCAGGCTTTGTGCCGCATTGGTCAGCGACGCCAGGTCGGCCTGTATCAGGCTGGAGAATCCGTTACTCATCTTGCTACCCCCGTTTTTACAGCATTAATTCCAGATGACTACCTTAGCGAGATTGCCGCTAAGCAGCAAGCTCATGTTCAGATATTCTCGCGTCCTATACCAAACCTGCGACACATCCGTTGTGCATGTCACAGTCTTGTAAAAAAGGTAGTGTAGGACTGTCAGACTAACGCTGACGTGTCGGGCCGGCTGCTGTGCCACGCGACCGTTTTTGCCTGATCATTATCGACCAAGTGTAAAATTTCTTTACGGCACCGGCGGGCGGCGCGCAAAACAATTATTCTGGGGCAAATATCGTTATAAATCATTCACTAAGCGCCATGTGTTCACGTATGTTGCAGAGCAGCGAAAGACCCTACAATCTGAACTAAGCTTACCGGCTAGCAATATTCTTGTAAAGCAGTATTTGTCTCCAAGGAAATTATTCCGTCAAATATTGTTCATTAGCAATAATGTGAATTTTCAGGTATGCTGCTACCGAGATCGTCCTACGTTACGAAAAAATTGCGCCTGAAGTAACCAGTTTTTAGCTGGATAGTGCGATGATGGAGGCGTAGGAAGAATTAACCGCCATGGCCAATACATGACAACGACAAAACAGACGCAACATCAAGTGCTGGACCCCTGCCTGCTGGGCCGTCCGGTACACCTGCTGCATATTTTTGCGGCCCAGTTGCGCGACGATCTGACGCAATCGATGCGCCTGAACATGAACCGCCGTTATTGGGGCGGTTTCCAGGTCGACGATGTGACGTTCAACCGGCTCGAAGGCAACGAGATCCGCAGCCGCTGGCTCAGCTTTGCGGCGCCGGCCGGCCAGATCGCCTTTTCGCTGGAGCGCAAGGTGCTGCTCAGCGTGCTGAACTACCGCTATGGCAGCGGCGCCAAGACCGAAGCCAAGACCGAGGGCAAGGCCGACACTGCCGCCGCGGTCGACGAAAGCGCGGTGCGCGTGACCGCCACCGAGGAGCGCCTCGCTGTGGTACTGGGGCAACAGTTGACCGGCACCCTGGCCGGCCGCATCGAACTCAACCTGCCCGCCGTGGATAAGCCGGCCCCTGCCGAAGGGGAGAGCCACGAGCCGGCCGATACCGCATTCAAGCCGGCGCCCGGCGCGCAACCGCCGAAAGGCGCGTGGGCGATCACCGTCACCGTGGCCGACATCAGCAGCGGCGCCACCGGCCAGTTCTGGTTTGCGCTCGACAAGAACCTGATGGCCAGCGTGCTGCGCGGCCTGCTGCGCGACCGCGACGCCGGCAAGAAAGCCAAGACCGCCGCGCCGCTGGCCCAGCGCCTGCAGGTCGGCCTGATCGGCCGCCTGGCCAGCAAGGAAGTCTCGCTGGGCAGCTTGTACGATTTACAGGTTGGCGATGTGATCCCGATCAGCCTGGCCAGAGCAGACGTCCTGCTCGAAGATTCCCGCCTGTTTACGGCCGCAGTCACCGAGCACAAAGGCAAACTCTGTTTAACCTCTTTTGAAGACGCAGAATAATGATGAACATGAACGTAGCCAACCCTAGCGACGCCCTGCTGGACGACCTGTCGGAAGAGATGATCATCGACCAGCCTGGCAATGAGCTGACCGACATCCCGGCGGCCGCGCCGCGCCGCGATCTGCCGGCGATGATGCGCAAGATTCCGGTCACGCTGACGCTGGAAGTGGGGTCGGCCCGCATCTCGCTGGAAGAGCTGATGAACATCGGCGCCGACAGCGTGGTGGAACTCGATGTGCTGGCCGGCGAACCGCTGGTCATCAAGGTCAACGGCACCGCCATCGGCCGCGCCGAAGTGGTGGTGGCGGGCGAAAACTACGGCCTCAAAGTGATCGACCTCGACGGCCTGAATCTGGACATGATGACTCCATGATCTGGAGTATCAACGCGCCGTGGCGCCGCCGCCTGACGCTGGCCGCGCCGGTGGCGGCCTTACTGGGATTAGGGCTGGCGTGCGCGTCGGCGCAGGCGGTCGACCTGCTTGCCAATGTGGTGCCGGGCGCCAAGACCGAACTGACGGTCAAGATGCAAATCCTGATCATCATGACCTTGCTGGGACTGCTCCCGGTGATGGTCATGATGATGACCAGCTTTACCCGTTTCGTGATCGTGCTGTCGCTGCTGCGGCAGGCGCTGGGTTTGCAGCAGGGCTTGCCCAACCGGGTGATCACCGGCGTGGCGCTGATCCTGACCCTGCTGGTGATGCGGCCGATCGGCGACCAGATCTGGACCGAGGCCTTCGTGCCGTACGACCAGGACAAGATCGGCCTGGAGACCGCGCTGCAGATCGCCGAGAAGCCGGTGTCGCGCTTCATGCTGGCGCAAACCAGCAAGGCGGCGCTGCAGCAGATCGCCCACCTGGCCGGCGAGGACAAGATTACCGAGCCGGCGCAGCACGCGTTTACCGTCAAGCTGGCGGCGTTCGTGTTGTCGGAGCTGAAGACCGCGTTCCAGATCGGCTGCATGCTGTTCATTCCGTTCCTGGTGATCGACCTGGTGGTGTCGTCGGTGCTGATGGCGATGGGCATGATGATGCTGTCGCCGCTGGTGATTTCGCTGCCGTTCAAGCTGCTGCTGTTCGTGCTGGTGGATGGCTGGACGCTGACCGTGAATACGCTCGTGACGAGCATCCAGGCTTACTGATAGGAATAGGGCGGATCGATGCTGACACCCGAAATTGCGGTCGACCTGGTGGTCGAGTCACTGCACATCGTCATGCTGCTGGTGGTGGTGCTGGTGGTGCCGGGCCTGATCACGGGTCTGCTGGTGGCGCTGTTCCAGGCCGCCACCCAGATCAATGAACAGACGCTCAGTTTCCTGCCCAGGCTATTGATCACGCTGCTGGCGGTGATCCTGGCCGGGCGCTGGATGTCGACCCTGCTGATGGACTTTTGCGTGTCCATCTTTACCCGCGCCGCCACCCTGGTCGGCTAGTCGCTCTCATGGAAGCCATCTTCGCCCAGCTGCTGCCGATGCTGACCGCCCTGTGGTGGCCGTTCTGCCGCATCCTGGCGATGTTCATCGGCGCGCCGGTACTGGGCGAGGCGGTGACGCCGACCACGGTGCGCATCCTGATTGCGCTGGTGCTGGCCATCATCATGATGCCGCTGACCGCCGGCGCCGACTGGGGCCCGGCCGCCATCAATCCCTTCTCGCTGGCCGGCGTGGTGGCGACGCTGGAGCAGGGCCTGATCGGCTTCGTGCTGGGGCTGGCGTTCCACTTCGCCATGTCGGTGATCGGCGTGCTGGGCTTCATGGTGTCGTCGCAGATGGGCTTGTCGATGGCGGTGATGAACGACCCGATGAACGGGCAGTCGTCGGACGTCACCTCGGCGCTGCTGTCGACGCTGGCCATCATCATCTTCTTCTCGATCGACGGCCACCTGGTGATCGCCAACGTGATCGGCCAGAGCTTCCGCGCCTGGCCGCTGGGCCACGGCTTCGGCCCGCTGCTAATGCAGACGGTGGCCTACAACGTCGCCTGGATATTCTCGGCCGCCATGCTGCTGGCGCTGCCGGTGGTGTTTTCCACCATGGTGGTGCAGATCGGCTTCGGTTTCCTCAACCGCGTGGCGCCGGCGCTGAACCTGTTCGCGCTGGGCTTTTCGGTGATTACCATCTTCGGCCTGCTGATGCTGGCGCAGGTGGTGCGCTTCATTCCCGAGCACTACGTGCGCATGACCAATATGGTGCTGGAGATGATACGCCAGCAGATGCAGGTGGCCATCCATGGCTGACGACAGCACAGGCGACAAAACAGAAAAGGCTTCACAGCAGAAGCTGAAGAAGTCGCGCCAGGAAGGGCAGGTAGTCCGTTCGCGCGATCTGTCGACCGCGATCGGCATTCTGGTCAGCCTGAAGCTGTTCGTCTACCTGCTGCCCGGCTATATGGCCGAGTTCCATGAGATTTTTCACCTGAGTTTTGCCCCGTTCGACAGCGACGGCGCCATCGACAATGCGCTGTCGATCGTCTTCAGCAGCGCCATGTGGCTGCTGATCAAGATGCTGCTGCCGCTGTTCGTGGTGCCGCTGTTTATCATGCTGGGCGCCATGGTGCCGGGCGGCTGGGTGGTGTCGATGACGCATTGGGAACCGAAGCTGTCGCGCATGAGCCCGATGGCGAATATCGGCCGCCTGTTCAGTGGCAAGCACGCGTTCGAGCTGCTGATTTCGATCGGCAAGGCCGGCGTGCTGATCGCCGTGCTGATCCACGTGGCGCGCTCCACCGTGCCGCAGTACACCCAGCTGCAGATGATGCCGATGGGGCAGGCCATGATGAGCGGCTCCAACCTGATGCTGGACAGCCTGATGTCGCTGGTGGCGGTGTTCATCATCTTCGCGCTGATCGACGTGCCGGCGCAGGCCTTCTTCTTCGCCAAGAATCAGCGCATGTCCAAGCAGGACCTGAAGGAAGAGCACAAGTCGACCGAAGGCCGGCCCGAGGTCAAGGGCCGCATCCGTCAGCTGCAGCGCGCCATGGCCCGCCGCAGCGCGCGCAAGACGGTGCCGAGCGCCGACGTGGTGATCGTCAACCCGGAGCACTATGCGGTGGCGCTGAAATACGACGCCGACAAGGCCGAGGCGCCCTACGTGGTGGCCAAGGGCGTGGACGAGATGGCGCTGTACATCAAGCAGCTGGCCGCCGAATTCAAAATTGAAGTGATGGAGCTGCCGCCGCTGGCGCGCGCCATCTATAACACCAGCCAGGTCAACCAGCAGATCCCGGTGCAGCTGTACCAGGCCGTCTCGCAGGTGTTGAACTATGTGCTGCAGTTGCAAGCATTCCGTGCCGGACGGCGTAACGCCGCCCCAGTGCGTCCAGAAGACGTTGTTGTGCCCACATCCATGAGCGAGGTTGAGCAGTGAATTTTTTCCAAACCATGATTACGGAGATCCGTCGCCACAAGTTTGCCACCCCGGCATTCTTGCTGGTCATCCTGGCGATGATCATGTTGCCGTTGCCGCCGATATTGCTGGACGTGATGTTCACCTTCAATATCGTGCTGGCGCTGATCGTGATCCTGGGGTCGGTGCAGGTGCGCCGTCCGCTGGACTTCTCGGTGTTCCCAACGGTGCTGCTGGCCACCACAATGCTGCGCCTGACGCTGAACGTGGCGTCCACCCGCGTGGTGCTGCTGCACGGCCATGAAGGCACGGCCGCCGCCGGCCATGTGATCGAGGCGTTCGGCAATGTTGTGGTGGGCGGTAACTACGTGGTCGGTATCGTGGTGTTCGTGATCCTGATGATTATCAACTTCATGGTGGTGACCAAGGGCGCCGAGCGGATTTCCGAAGTGTCGGCGCGCTTCACGCTGGACGCGCTGCCCGGCAAGCAGATGGCGATTGACGCCGACCTTAACGCCGGCTTGATCAACCAGGAAAAAGCCCAGGTGCGGCGTCAGGAAGTAGCGGCCGAGGCCGACTTCTACGGCGCCATGGACGGCGCCTCCAAGTTCGTGCGCGGCGATGCCGTGGCGTCGATCCTGATCCTGATCATCAATATGGTGGGCGGCGTGGCGATTGGCGCGCTGATGCAGGACATGTCGTTCGGCGACGCTTTCCGTCAATACGCGCTGCTGACCATCGGTGACGGCCTGGTGGCGCAGATCCCGGCGCTGCTGCTGTCGGCGGCCGCCGCCATCCTGGTCACCCGGATCTCGGACTCGGGCGACTTCGAGCAACAAGTCGGCAGCCAGGTCCTGACCTCGCCGCAAGTGATGTTCAGCGCCGCGCTGATGATGCTGATCCTGGCCATGGTGCCGGGCATGCCATGGCAGATGTTCGGCGTGTTTGCGCTGGCGCTGGCGTATGTCGGCTGGAAGCTGTTAACCAGGGTGAAGGCGCCGGTCAGCAATAATCTGGACGCTATCGAGGCGGCGCTGCGCGACGACCGCGCGCCCGAGCTCGACTGGAACACGCTGCCGGCGGTGCAGCCGCTGCAACTGGCGGTCGGCTACAAGCTGGTGGGCCTGATCGACAAGGCGCACGGCGAGCCGTTGACCAAGCGCATCAAGGGCGTGCGTCAGAGTATTTCGGAGGCGATGGGCCTGCTGCTGCCGCCGATCCTGGTGCGCGACGACCTCGGCTTGAAGCCGTCGCAGTATTCGGTGGTGCTGTCGGGCAGCGTGGTGTCGCAGGCCGAGGTGTTTGCCGACCGCCTGATGGCGATCCCGTCGCCGAATGTGTACGGTCAGATCGACGGCATTCCCGGCATTGAGCCGGCCTACGGCATGCCGGTCACGTGGATCGAGACCAGCGAGAAAGCCAATGCGCTGGGGCTGGGCTACCAGGTGGTGGAGGCGCCGAGCGCGATCGCCACCCATTTGTCCAAGCTGATTCGCGAATACCTGCCGGAGCTGTTCCGCCATGAAGACGTGCCGGCCATGATGGAGCGCCTCGGCGCCATCTCGCCCAAGCTGGCGGCGGCGCTGGACAAGGCGCTGACCCACACGCAGATGCTGCGCGTGTTCCGCGTGCTGCTGGCGGAAAACGTCTCGCTGAAGGACATCGTGCCGATCGCCACCACGCTGGTAGACAGTTCGGAAACCACCAAGGACCCGATCCTGCTGGCGGCCGAGGTACGGTGCGCGTTGCGGCGCCAGATCGTCACCGCGCTGTTCGGCCAGAAGACTGAGATGCGCGCCTTCAACCTCGGCGGCGACCTGGAGAATATGCTGCTGGGATCGTTGAATCAGGCGCGCCAGAGCGGCAAGGTGGTGTTGGACAATTATCCGATCGACCCGCACCTGCTGGCCCAGCTCCAGGTGAACATGCCGGTGGCGCGCGAACAGATGAAGCAGCAGGCGACGCCGCCGCTGCTGCTGGTGTTGCCGCAGATCCGGCCATTGCTGGCGCGTTATGCGCGCCTGTTCGCGCCCGGCCTGCATGTGCTGTCATACAACGAGATTCCGGAGAACCGCGAAGTCAGCATCATCGGCACGGTCGGCTGACCGCGCTCATTCAGGCGTTGGCGGACAGCAGGTCGTCGCCGACGACGGGCTGGGACAGCAGTACCGCCACTTCGGCCATGGCGCGGAACAGCGCTTGCGTCAGGGCGGCGGTGTGCAGCCGGGTCGGGTGGGTGTGCTCGCCAATCGAGGGCGGCAGCTCGCGCCGCAGGCGGCAGCGCAGGATCGTCAGGCCGGCGCGGTTGACCACTGCCGCTACCTGCGGCAGGATGTCGCGCATGTGCTGCATGGCGGCGGTCTGCGCCGCGCCAACTTCCATCACCACGCCATTGCCGCTGGCCGGCTCCATCTGGATCACCACCCGGCCCACGCCCGGCAGCATCAGCTCCAGGCGCAAGGCCACGCGCGCGCGACGGCGGCGGTTGCGGTCGTATTCTTCGTCATCCTTGACCACCACTTTCAATACCAGCCGCTCGGCGCCCCAGGCGTAGACGGCAAAGCGCCATGGTTCCATTTCGGTCACCAGCGGCGCGCCGGGGCGGCCATCGCGCATCGATGACGGCGTGTTGTAATCGGTCATGAACAGGGTGGCCGGCAGGTGCTGGCCGTTGGCTTGCTCCAGCCAGGCGGCGCGCTGCTCGCCATAGGTGCGCACCATGATTTGCCAGGAAGCCGCCATCATGGCGGTGTCCGGCGGCTGCCAGACCAGCTGGCGCGATAAAAACACTTGATTGGGCCGCATCGCGGCCTGGTCGGCGGCATCCACCACATCGGCCAGCGCATGGGCCAGCGCCTCGGCGCCGCCGGGCGGCAGCGGATGGCCATCGGCTGCGTCGAGGATGACGCCCACCGTGTTGGGGCCGGCAGGGCCGGTCGGGCCACCGGGGCTGAGCGGGCCAACCGGGAAATCGATATCGAGCGAACCGTCGTTGCCCGGCACGCGCGTGACCTGGCCAGGCTGCGCTTGCGGCCGGTCCGGGACGCCGAGGGGGCGGATTGCAGGTCCGATACGATCTACAGCCATCAGGCTCGCTTTCAGAGGTTACGAATATGAAAAAAGCCAACCGAAATGTTCCGGTTGGCCCTTTGCGTAACCCGGATATGGTGACATATCCGGATGTTACTACGATTACTGCAGCAAGGACATAACCAGCGACGAGGTGCTGTTCGACTGTTTCAGCATCGCGGTGCCAGCTTGCAGCAGCATCTGCGACGAAGTCATGTTCGACGATTCAGCAGCGAAGTCGGTGTCCATGATGCGGCCGGTTGCAGCGGCGGTGTTGGTCGAGATGTTCGACAAGTTGTTGTACACGTGGTCCAGACGGTTGGCGATTGCACCCATCGCCGAACGCAGGCTGCCTACGGAGTCGATGGCTTTCGACAGCATGTCGATGGTCGCATTGGCGTTGAACGAACCGTCGGAAACGCCGCTTGCATCGCTGATTTCCGAGCCAGCAACGATAGGGGTGCCGGCCGAGTCATTTGCTGGGGCATTGGTGCCGCCAACGCCGACGTTGGTGCCGTCGCCGCCGTCGAATGCTACTGCTGCATTGCCGATGGCGTTCAGCATCGAGGTAACTTGGGTCGACACGCTGCCGTCCATTTTTTCGCTGCTCGAAGCACCGATCTGGAAGGTCAGGCTGGTGTTCTGGAATTTGCCGCTTGGCGCTGGGGTAGGCGAGGAGTCCAGTTTGGTCGAGAACAGCACGCTGCCACCGAACGAGGTGTTTTGCATGATGTTGCTCAGCTCTTTGGTCAGAGCGTTGTACTCAGCTTGCATTGCGGTACGGTCGGTGGTGGTCGAAGCGCCGTCAGCCGACTGGGTTGCCAGATCCTTCATGCGGGTCAGGATGGTGGTGGTCTCATCCAGGGCGCCTTCGCCGGTTTGCAGCAGCGAGATCGAGTTCTGGGTGTTGCGCATGGCCATGGCCATACCGCTGGTCTGGGCTTTCAGACGGGTGGCGATCTGCAGGCCTGCTGCGTCATCCATTGCCGAATTGACACGGAAGCCGGTGCTCAGGCGGGTCTGCGAGGTCGACAGCGCCGACTGGGTGCGGGAGATCGAGTTCTGTGCGGAAAGGGCCGCGGAATTGGTGTGAAGGCTCAGCATGAAATAACTCCTGGTAGGTGGATTCAGTTCGGAGCAACGAATCTTTTGCGCTCTCCCAAGTACAAGACGACCGTATCTGGAAGGACATTAAATGCTTCGTGGAAATTTATTGAAAATAATTTGTAATCGCGCTGCAGGCCGCTGTTTTACGTTGTTTCGGGCAGGCCCCACCAGCCGATTATGGGCCGATTGCTGCCCGGAATCAAATAAAAACAGCGCGGTGGGAAGACCGCGCTGTTGGTGGGGTGTTGCTTTTCTACATATTCGGATAGTTCGGGCCACCGCCGCCTTCCGGTGTCACCCAGACGATGTTCTGGGTTGGGTCCTTGATATCGCAGGTTTTGCAATGCACGCAGTTCTGGGCGTTGATCTGCAGGCGGTCGCCGCCGTCGTCAGTCTTGACGAATTCATACACCCCGGCCGGGCAGTAGCGCTGCTCCGGGCCGGCGTACTGGGCCAGGTTGACGTCCACCGGCACGCTGGCGTTCTTCAGCGTCAGGTGGATCGGCTGGTCTTCGGCGTGGTTGGTGTTGGAGATAAACACCGACGACAGACGGTCGAAGGTCAGCTTGCCATCCGGCTTAGGGTAATTGATTGGCGTGAACTGCGAGGCCGGCTTCAGGCACTCGTGATCGGCGTGCGAGTGGCGCAGGGTCCATGGCGCTTTGCCGCGGAACACGATCTGGTCGATGCCGGTCATCAGCGAACCCAGGTACAGACCCTTGTTCAGCCACGGCTTGACGTTGCGCGCCACGTGCAATTCTTCGTGCAGCCACGATTGTTCAAACGCGACCGGGTAGGCGGCCAGCTCATCGGCCTGGCGGCCGGCGCCCAATGCCTCGAACACGGCGTCGGCGGCCAGCATGCCGGACTTGATCGCCGCATGGCTGCCCTTGATGCGGCTCATATTCAGGAAGCCGGCGTCGCAGCCGATCAGCGCGCCGCCGGGGAACACCAGTTTCGGCAGCGATTGCAGGCCGCCGGCGGTGATCGCGCGGGCGCCATATGAAATGCGCTTGCCGCCTTCGAGGAACTGGCGGATTTCCGGGTGGGTCTTGTAGCGCTGGAATTCTTCGTACGGCGACAGGTAAGGATTGGCGTAGTTCAGGCCGACCACGTAGCCGACCATCACCTGGTTGTTTTCCAGGTGGTACAGGAAGGAGCCACCGTAGGTCTTGCTGTCCAGCGGCCAGCCGGTGGTGTGGATCACCAGGCCGGGCTGATGCTTGGATGGGTCGATTTCCCACAGCTCTTTAATGCCGATGCCGTACGACTGCGGGTCTTTACCCTTGTTCAGGTCGTACTTGGCCATCAGCTGCTTGCCCAGGTGACCGCGCGAACCTTCGGCGAACAGCGTGTATTTGCCATGCAGTTCCATGCCCAGCTGGAATTCCGGACCAGCTTCGCCGTCGCGCTTGACGCCCATATTGCCGGTGGCGATGCCCTTGACCGAGCCGTCGTCGTTGTACAGGATCTCGGCGGCGGCAAAGCCGGGGAAGATTTCCACGCCCAGCGCTTCGGCCTGCTGGCCCAGCCAGCGCACCACATTGCCCAGCGAGATGACGTAGTTGCCGTGGTTTTCAAAACACTTCGGCAGCAGGAAGTTCGGGGTCTTGAAGGAGCCGGTTTCGGTCAGGAACAGCACGCGGTCTTCGGTGACGGCGGTGTTGAGCGGCGCGCCTTTTTCTTTCCAGTCAGGGATCAGTTCGGTCAGCGCCTGCGGGTCCATCACGGCGCCGGACAGGATGTGCGCACCCAGTTCGCCGCCTTTTTCCAGCACGACGACGGACACTTCCTGGCCTTTGGCCGCAGCCAGCTGTTTGATCTTGATCGCTGCCGACAAGCCTGCCGGGCCGCCGCCGACGATCACGACGTCATACTCCATCGCATCGCGTGGGCCGTACTGTTCTACTAAGGATTGAGGCTGTGTCATGGTCTATTGTTATAGTGGTTTTGATGAATGTAAAAATTTTAGCACGAGTGTGCTTCTTTTTCTGCTGGATTGCTGCCATTTTCCGCGACATTATTAGACACCGCAATCTAATACTGGCGATTTGTGTAATGATTACGCTTAGACAGCAACCAACACACAGGAGCATCACGTGGGCATAGAAGTTAACTTTGAGGGAAAAATTGCGCTGATCACCGGCGCCTCCAGCGGTCTGGGAGCCCGGTTTGCCAAAGTGCTGGCCCAGGCGGGCGCGCAAGTCGTGCTGGCCTCGCGCCGCACCGAGCGGCTGAAGGAGCTGCGCGCCGAGATCGAGGCCGATGGCGGCGCCGCCCATGTGGTCAGCCTGGATGTGACCGATTACGCCAGCATCAAGTCGGCCATCGCCCACGCCGAGACCGAAGCGGGCCCGATCGACATCCTGGTCAACAACTCGGGCGTGTCGACCACCCAGCGGCTGGTGGACGTGACGCCGGACGACTATGCCTTCGTGATGGACACCAACCTGCGCGGCGCCTTTTTTGTGGCGCAGGAAACCGCCAAGCGCATGATCGCGCGCGCCAAGGGCGATCCGGGCAAGCAGCACCGCATCATCAATATCGCTTCGGTGGCGGGACTGCGCGTGCTGCCGCAGATCGGCGTGTACTGCATGAGCAAGGCCGGCGTGGTGCAGATGACCAAGGCGATGGCGGTGGAGTGGGGCAAGTACGGCATCAACACCAACGCCATTTGCCCCGGCTATATTTCCACCGAGATCAACGAGGATTATTTCGCCAGCGAGCAGGGTCAGAAGCTGGTGCAGATGCTGCCACGCAAGCGTCCCGGCAAGCCGGAAGACCTGGATGGCCTGCTGTTGCTGCTGGCCGGCGAGGATTCCAACTTCATCAATGGCGCGATTATCTCGGCCGATGACGGCATGACGGCGACTTAAAGCTGGACACCGACCAATTTGTGCACCAGCTCGGAAGAGGTGGACGCCGAGAACTTGCGCATCAGCTTGGCGCGGTGCATTTCGACCGTGCGCGGGCTGAGATCGACTTGGCGGGCGATGGTCTTGCTGGTTTTGCCTTCCACCAGCAGGGCGGCGATTTCGCGTTCGCGCGGCGTCAGTTCGGCGGTGACCGGGCGTTTTTCGCTGACGTCCTCGAAGGTCCAGATGCCGGCGCCGAGCGGGGCGTCGGACAGCATCGCGTGGCCGGTGACGTGACACCAGAACAGTTCGCCATCGGCGCGGCGCATGATGCGTTCGTCGGAATAGCGGCCCTTGGCGTTCATGATCGGGACGATGCGGTCGCCGGTGCGCAGGAACTCGTCCATGGTCGGGTACAGTACCAGGAACGACAGGCCTTCGAGCTGGTCGCGGGTGTAGCCGAACATGGCCGCCAGCGCGCCATTGCAGGTCTGGATGGTGCGATTTTCCGAGATGCACATGCCGACTGGCGCATGAAGGAAAATCGATTCGTAATCAATAATCGGCTGAGCGCGCATGTATGGGTACGGTGCAGGTATTTCTACGGTATTGAACTTTCGATGGGCGTATTCTATGCTGGATCGCCGCATCGCTAACGTATTTAACATCGTTGGCAAGGCACACGCAACATAAATCATAAAGGGACATCCATGAACAAGATCTATCCGGACGCAGTTTCCGCCTTGAACGGCGTCGTCCAGAACGGCCAGACCATTGCCGTAGGCGGCTTCGGCCTGTGCGGCATCCCGGAGGCGCTGATCGGCGCACTGCGCGATTCCGGCGTCACCGGCCTGACCGCCATCTCCAACAACGCCGGCGTCGACGGCTTCGGCCTCGGCCAGTTGCTGGAAACCCGCCAGATTAAAAAGATGATCGCCTCCTATGTGGGCGAAAACAAGGAGTTCGCGCGCCAGTACCTGGCCGGCGAACTGGAACTGGAATTCACGCCGCAGGGCACGCTGGCCGAGAAACTGCGCGCCGGCGGCGCCGGCATCCCGGCCTTCTTTACCAAGACCGGCGTCGGCACCATCGTCGCCGACGGCAAGGAAATCCGCGAGTTTGACGGCGAACAATACGTGATGGAGCGCAGCCTGGTCGCGGACGTGGCGCTGGTCAAGGCCTGGAAGGCCGACAAGGCCGGCAACCTGGTGTTCCGCAAGACCGCGCGCAACTTCAACCCGAACGCGGCCATGGCCGGCAAGATCTGCATCGCCGAAGTCGAACAGCTGGTGGAAACCGGCGAGATCGATCCCGACCAGGTGCACCTGCCGAGCATCTATGTGCATCGCATCGTGGTCAACGCCACGCCGGAAAAACGCATCGAGCAGCGCACCATTCGCGCCGCCAACCAAGAATAACGGAGAACATAATCATGGCATGGACTCGTGATGAAATGGCTGCGCGCGCAGCCAAGGAGCTGCAGGACGGTTACTACGTCAACCTCGGCATCGGCTTGCCTACGCTGGTGGCCAACTATGTGCCGACCGGCATCGAAGTGTTCCTGCAATCGGAAAACGGCCTGCTGGGCATCGGCCCGTTCCCGACCGAAGAAGAGATCGACGCCGACCTGATCAACGCCGGCAAGCAGACCGTGACGGCGCTGCCGGGCTCCGCTTACTTCAGCTCGGCCGATTCGTTCGGTATGATCCGCGGCGGCAAGATCAACCTGGCGATCCTGGGGGCGATGCAGGTGTCGGAGCAGGGCGACCTGGCCAACTGGATGATCCCCGGCAAAATGGTCAAGGGCATGGGCGGCGCGATGGACCTGGTGGCCGGCGTCAAGAAAGTGGTGGTGCTGATGGAACACGTGGCCACCGCCAAGGACGGTTCGACCTCGCACAAACTGCTGCCGAAATGCGACCTGCCGCTGACCGGCGTCGGCGTGGTGGACCTGGTCATCACCGACCTCGGCGTGCTCGAAGTGAGCGACACCGGCCTGAAAGTGACCGAACTGGCGCCGGGCGTGACCAAGGACCAGATCCAGGCCGCCACCGGCGTCAAGCTGGACTTTGCCGCGCTGTAAAAAGTTTTAATTCAATGCAACGGCACGCTACGGCGTGCCGTTTTTCTTTGTTAAGCTATTGTGATATTTGCTACTTAATTTCTTAACGGATTACTCATGCGTGTTGTTTGGCTGCTGCTGGGCTTGTTGTGGACGTGCGCCGCTGGCGCACACACGCACAACAGCACCGCAGCGGTGTTGCAGCTGGGGCAGCGTGACGTGCGCTACCTCGGCATCGAAGTCGGGCCCGTTTCGCACGCGCCGACCGCCGCTTGCCGCAGGCGCTGCGTTTCTTTCAACGCGAGATGTTGCCGCTATTGGGCTGGTGCGCCATCGGCGCGGTGCTGGCCAGGCTGGTGTCGCTGATCGCCTAGCGCGCCTGCTGACGACGCCGGGCAACCGTGCCGAGCAGCGCCAGGCCACCCAGCAGCATCGCGTAGGTGGCAGGCTCCGGCACCGCACTGGTCAGGCTCCAGCGGCTGGCCGAGTATGCTTCGACACCCGGACCTTCGGCGTAAGCCCCGCCCGGAGTAGAGTAATTGATGACGTTGGTGACAGTGGCGCCGTTGACGGAGCCAGACAACAACACGTTCTGGAAGCTGCGGTCAAACAGCAGGAAATTATTCTCCAGGCCGTTAAAGGAAAACACCGCGTTGCCCGAGAACGTGCTGTTTTGCGACCTGATCAGACCGGCAACGGCAGTCCCATTGATGCTGAACGTGGCATTGCTAATGTGTTCGACCAGATTGCCGCTGGCGGTGCCGTCCAGTTTTCCGCTGACCACCTCGCCGTTCAGGAAGTGATAGGAAAACTCGTAGGTAGTGGCGTGGGCCGCCGTCGCTGCCGCCAGCAGGATGCTGACAGCGGCGAAGTGTCGTAGCATGGTGTGCATGTAGTGTCTCCTTGATATGGAAATTGTGTATTCAGTACTATCCCATGGAGGCGCACGCTTGTCTGTCGCACAAATGTGCTACATGACCGGCAGGGCGATGCCGTGGTAGCGGCGCCGATAGACGACCACGCCGACAGCCCCCACCAGCACCAGGGCGATCAGCCCCAACATCTCCTGTGGGCCGTGCGTGGCGACCGCCGGCTGGCTGGAAATCATGGTGGCAGCGTTAAATTTGTTGCCGACACTGTAGGCGCCGATGACCAGTTCCTGGTCGTTGATGGCGTTGACCAGATACAGGCCGTAGCCGCCGCGATGCACCGTCATCTTGCCGTCGCGGTAGACGAAGGAACGGCGCTCGTCGCCGACGCGGATGCTGCCCACCACATGGCCGGCATTGTTGACGGCGGTGGCGTAGCTGTCGCCGTAGCCGATCAGCGCGCCCAGGTCGACCATCTTGCCCTTGTTCCACATGAAGGCGTGCCAGCGGCGGTCAGGCGTTTCCGACGCGCCCACCACCACGCCGTTGTCGCTGATGGCGCTGGCGCTGCTGACCCGGCCGCCCAGCGTGCCGAGATCCTGCATGCCGCCGCCCGGCGCGGTCAGGAAGGCGTGGCGGTAGCCATTGGCCAGCGCGGCCGTGCCGACCACGGCGCCATGGGTGTTGATGCCGGCGGCATAGCTGATCCTGCCGCCCAGCGTGCCGAGGTCGAGCGGTTCGCCGCCGGGCGTGCTGACGAAGGCGCGGTAATAGCCGTCGCTGGTATCGGAGAAACCGGCCACCTGGCCGTCGTTGTTGATGGCGGCGCCGTAGCTGCTGTTGCCGCCCAGTGTGCCGACATCCTGCATGCGCTCGCCATGGCGGACAATGAAGGCGCGCCAGTAGCCGCTGGCGTTCTGCGCCGTGCCGACCACGTCGCCGTTGGCGTTGATGCCTCGGGTGAAACCCTCGCGGCCGCCCAGCGTGCCCAGCTCGACCGGGCGCTGGTCGAACAGGATGGCGCGCTGGTGGCCGTCTTCGTCTTCGAGGATGCCGGCCATCTGGCCGCGCGCGTTGATATCGACAGCGATACTGGCTTCCTTGCCGCGGGCGCCCAGGGTCAGGTCATGCATGGTGTCTCCTTGTGGTTGGTCGCGGAGAGAACTGCAAGTCTTGTGCCACGGAATATTGCGGCTTGGGGAGGGTGGAGTGTGCGGAAATGAACGTCAACACTGTTCGTTTCCGGACAATTTCTTGCTTATTCAATTGGCGCCTTCTGCCAAATACAAACGCCCCGCGCGGCGTGGGCCGGGCGGGGCGTTTAGGCGAGAACGTGAACGCTTAGGCGCGCACTGGCTCCAGCGGTTCCAGGTCGGACAGTGGTACGGTCGAGCCTGGATTGGCCAGTTCGGCCTTCATGGTGTCGTGGTTCAGCTCTTTTTCCCAGTGCGAGACGACGATGGCAGCGACGCCATTGCCGACGAAGTTGGTGAGCGCGCGGCATTCCGACATGAAGCGGTCAATGCCCAGGATCAGCGCCATGCCGGCCACCGGAATGTCCGGTACCACGTGCAGGGTGGCGGCCAGCGTGATGAAGCCGGCGCCGGTGATGCCCGATGCGCCTTTCGAGGTCAGCATCGCGACGCCGAGAATGGTCAGCTCTTGCAGCAGGGTCAGCTCGGTGTTGGTGGCTTGCGCAACGAACAGGGCGGCCATGGTCATGTAGATGTTGGTGCCGTCCAGGTTGAACGAGTAGCCGGTTGGGACCACCAGGCCGACCACCGATTTCGAGCAGCCCAGGCGTTCCAGTTTGCGCATCAGCGATGGCAGTGCCGATTCCGACGAGCTGGTGCCCAGTACGATCAGCAGTTCTTCCTTGATGTACAGGATGAAGCGGCCGATCGAGAAGCCGGTCAGGCGCGCCACGGTGCCCAGCACCACGATCACGAAGATGGCGCAGGTAGCGTAGAAGCAACCCATCAGGGTGGCCAGCGGCAGCAGCGATTTGATGCCGTATTTGCCGATGGTGAAGGCCATGGCGCCAAACGCGCCGATCGGTGCCACCTTCATGACGATGTTGACCACGCCGAAGACTGCGTGCGCAGCGTCGTCGATCAGCTTGACCAGCGGCTTGCCACGCTCACCCAGCAGGGAGATGGCGAAACCGAACAGGATGGCGATCAGCAGCACTTGCAGGATATCGCCCTTGGCAAAGGCGTCCACCACCGT
Source organism: Duganella levis (assembly GCF_009857605.1). Taxonomy (GTDB): domain Bacteria; phylum Pseudomonadota; class Gammaproteobacteria; order Burkholderiales; family Burkholderiaceae_D; genus Rugamonas; species Rugamonas levis. Next base: position 25,490 of record NZ_WWCT01000015.1, read on the forward strand.
ATTCGGGATGATATTCATCAGGAAATCGGTGGTGGTCAGCGGGTGCGCCTTGGTGGTGTACTGCTCGATGGCCTTGGTGTCCAGCGTGGCGGCGGTGGCGTTGAAGCCGGCGCCTGGCTTGACCAGGTTGGCGACGAACAGGCCGATCACCAGCGCGAAGGTGGAGATCACTTCGAAGTACAGCAGGGCCTTGCCGCCGACGCGGCCGATTTTCTTGATGTCCTGCATGCCGGCGATGCCGGAGACCACGGTACAGAAGATCACCGGGGCAATGATCATTTTAATCAGCTTGATGAAGCCGTCGCCCAGGGGTTTCATGGCAACGCCGCTGTCCGGGTAGAACAAGCCCAGCAGGATACCGCAGGCGATGGCGAACAGCACCTGGACGTATAAGACTTTATAGAATGGTTTTTTCACGGGGTCTCCTCGTGTGTTTCTGTGAGGAGTGCATCATCGCTCAGGCCGAGAGATATCACTATTGTGGAAAGCCGCAAATTCGCGCTGGTGATATCTCTCTGGAATACGGGTTTCTACGTAGCTGCCACCCGCGTGCGCTAGGTGAATGACGCTGCCCTGCGCTACACTTCGCTAAGGGATTAACCACAACACGGTAAAATGGTATTTTTACACATAAGATCAAAGAACCATTAAGGGAAGCCGCATGCTCGAACCAAAAATAAAGTCTGTTCAATGCCTGTCGCTGGCCGGCCTGCATCGCATGTCCTACAAGGAGTGGGGTGATGAGAGCAATCCCAACGTGCTGCTGTGCGTCCATGGCGTGACCCGCGTTGGCGACGACTTTGACAATATGGCCAGGGCGCTGGCCGGCGATTACCGCGTGATTTGTCCCGACATCGTCGGCCGCGGCCGCTCGGACTGGCTGCGCAACCCGCAGTTGTACGTGCTGCCCCAATATGTCAGCGATATCGTGACCTTGCTGGCGCGCGTGCTGCCAGATGAAAATCAGCAGGTCGATTGGTTCGGCACTTCGATGGGCGGCCTGATCGGCATGGGCATGGCCTCGCTGCCCGGCAATCCGATCCGCAAGCTGGTGCTCAACGACATCGGCCCGGTGCTGGCGCCGCAGGCGCTGCAGCGCATCGGCGACTACATCGGCCAGGACCTGCGCTTCGACAGCTTTGAAGCCGGCGCCAAGTTCGTCCGTGACGTGTCCGTCTCGTTCGGCGAGCATACCGACGAGGAATGGCACAAACTCGCGGCCGATGTTTTGCGCAAAGACAAGGACGGCAAATGGGTGCGCCATTACGATATGGGGCTGGCCTTGCCCTTTCGTTCGGCCACGCCGGAATCGGCCGAAGCCGACCAGGCCATGCTGTGGGCTGCGTACGACGCCATCACCTGCCCAACGCTGCTGGTGCGCGGCGCCGACTCCGACCTGCTGTCGCCTGAGACGGCCAAGCTGATGGCGGAACGTGGACCGAAGGCCCAATTGGTGGAAATTCCAGACGTCGGCCATGCGCCGACCTTTATCCACGACGATCAGATTCATATAGCAAAGCAATTCCTGTTAGGTTAAAAGTATTATGGAAATCAAACGACTGTACGCAGGCAAACGCCTGTCGGAAGTAGCAATTCACAACAGCACCGTCTATCTGGCTGGCCAGATCGCCGAAGACACCACGGCCGACATCAACGGCCAGACGCGCGAAGTGCTGGCCCACGTCGACCGCCTGCTGGCCGAGGCCGGCAGCGACAAGACCTGCATCTTGAGCTGCCAGATCTACATCAAAGACCTGGCCGACTTCGCCGGCATGAACGAGGAGTGGGACGCCTGGGTGCCGCAAGGCCACACGCCGCCGCGCGCCACGGTCGAAGCCAAGCTGGCCGACCCTAACTGGCTGGTCGAAATCGTCGTCGTCGCAGCGCAGCGCTAGGAGTCTCATGGTTTCCACCACTGCGGTCAGCAGCGTCACGTCGGAGCAACTGGTCCAGGGCCTGACGCCCGACGAAAGCGCCCGCATGCTGGCGGCGCTGGAATTTGCCAGCACCGCGTATGCCGACAAACAATGCAGCAGCGGCCAGGCCGCGCTCGACTTCGCGGTCGGCGTGGCCTGCACGCTGTCGTCCCTGAGCACCGACGTCGAAACCCGGCTCGCCGGCCTGATGTTCGAGCTTACCCTGCTCGACACCGAGCAGGCGGCCGTGATCGAGCCGCGCTTCGGGCCGGAAGTCAACGAACTGGTGTCCGGCGTGCGGCAGCTGATCCGCCTGCGCGAGCTGACTCAGAATCAAAATACCGGCGCCGCGCCGGGACGCGGCCGCAACGCCGCGCAAATGGCGGTGGCGCAAGTTGAAACGCTGCGCAAGATGCTGCTGGCCATGGCCTCCGACATGCGCGTGGTGCTGGTGCGGCTGGCGTCGTGCGTGACCACGCTGCGCTACTTTGCCGACATCAAGCTGTTCAACGACATGACCGCCGCCTACGGCCGCGAAACGCTGGACCTGTACGCGCCGCTGGCCAACCGCCTCGGGATCTGGCAGTTGAAGTGGGAGCTGGAGGATTTGTCGTTCCGCTTCATCGAGCCGGAAACGTACAAGCGCATCGCCAAGATGCTGGAAGAAAAGCGCATGATGCGCGAAGGCTTCGTCACCAACGCGATTGCGCGCCTGCAGTCGGAAATGGCGTCAGCCGGCATCCAGGCCGAGGTGTTCGGGCGGCCGAAGCACATCTACTCCATCTGGAGCAAGATGAAGGGCAAGGAGCTGGACTTTACGGACCTGTACGATGTGCGCGCGTTCCGCGTGATCGTGGCCGACGTCAAGACCTGCTATACCGTGCTGGGCGTGGTGCACAACATCTGGACGCCGATTCCGAAAGAGTTCGACGACTACATCTCGCGGCCGAAGCCGAACGGCTACCAGTCGCTGCACACGGTGGTGATGGCGGAAGACGGCCGGCCGCTGGAAGTGCAGATCCGCACCCAGGAAATGCACAGCTTCGCCGAATACGGCGTGGCCGCGCACTGGCGGTACAAGGAAGAGGGCGGCTCCAACTTCCAGGGCCAGAAGTACGACGAGAAAATCGCCTGGCTGCGTCAGCTGCTGGCGTGGAAAACCGACGTCGCCGATGCCGTGGTCGGGCAGGAAGAACAGCAGCGCGAGTGGGTGGAAAAGCTCAAGGCTGCGGCCTTGGATGATCGTATCTTCGTGCTGACGCCGCAAGCGCGCGTGATCGAACTGCCGGTCGGCGCCACGCCGGTCGACTTTGCCTATCACCTGCATAGCGACGTCGGCCACCGCTGCCGTGGCGCGCGCGTGGACGGCATCATGGTGCCGCTGAACACGCCGCTGAAAAACGGCCAGACCTGCGAAATCATCACCGCCAAAGGCGCACCCGGCACGGCCGGCCCGTCGCGCGACTGGCTCAGCGATGAATATACGGTGGCGACCCGCACGCGCTCCAAGATCCGCGCCTGGTTCCACGCCATCGACATGCAGGAAACGCTGTCGCACGGCCGCGCCATGGTGGAAAAAACCTTGCAGCGCGAAGGCAAGACGGCGGTCAACCTGGAAGCGCTGGCTAACAAGCTGGGTTTTGCCAAGGTGGACGACCTGTTCCTGTCGGTCGGCAAGGATGAATTCAGCCTGCGCCACATCGAGCAAGCCTTGCACGACAGCGGCGAACCGGCCGAGCCGGTGGACGAAGTCTTCCTCGGCAAGAGCAAGGCGTCCAGCGTTGAGCAGGGCGCCAAGTCGGGCGTGCTGGTGGTGGGGACCGATGGCCTGATGACGCAGCTGGCCAAGTGCTGCAAGCCGGCACCGCCGGATGGCATCGTCGGCTTCGTCACGCGCGGAAAGGGTGTGTCGATTCACCGCGCAACGTGCAAGAACTTCGCCGAAATGCGCGCCAAGGCGCCGGAGCGGGTCATCGTCACCGAATGGGGACGGGCGGTGTCGGACACGGTCTACCCGGTCGATATCTTCATTCTGGCGAATGACCGCCAGGGGCTGCTGCGCGATATTTCCGAGGTCTTCTCGCGCGAGAAGATCAACGTCATCGGCGTCAACACGCAAAGCGCCAAAGGCTTTGCGCGCATGACCTTTACGGCCGAAATCGGCGCCACCGCGCAACTGCACAAAGCGCTGAACTCCATCGCCGAAGTGACCGGCGTCCAGGAAGCCCGCCGCGCCTAAACTCCGGGGTCAGGTCCGGCACTTGGACACGAGCACAACCGTAGCGCTTGCTACGGTTGTGCTCGTGTCCAAGTGCCGGACCTGACCCCGGAGTTTATTTGTGGGCTTGCTGGGCGGCTTGGATGGATGGGCGGCTGGCGAGGCTGGCATGGTAGCTTGCCACCGCCGGCCATTCGTTGAGGTCGATGGCGAAAAACTGGAACCAGCCGAGCACAGTGTACAGGTAGGCATCGGCAACGGTGAAGGTTGCTCCCATCAGATACGCGCGTTGCTGTAGCGTGGTTTCCAGCACGCTCATGCGGCGGAGCAGGCGGTCGCGGAAGATGGTTCGGGCCGCTTCCGGCAAGTCACTGTTGAACAATGGCGCGACGCCAGCGTGGATTTCGCTGGTGATGAAATTCAGCATTTCCTGTAATCGCACGCGTTCCCAGCTGCCGGCTGGTGGCGCCAGTGCTGCTTCCGGTTTGAGGTCGGCCAGATATTGAATAATGGCCGGTCCCTCGGTCAGGATTTCCCCGTTTTCCAATTCCAGAGCCGCCACGTAGCCCTTCGGGTTGATGGCGCGGAAGTCGCGGCCGTCGGCGGTGCGCTTGCTCTGGTTGTCGACCTTGATTAGTTCATGCGCCAGGCCCAGCTCGTTCAAGACGATCAATGGCGACAGCGAGCACGTATGCGGTGCGTAGTACAGCTTCATTGCGAACTCCTTAAATGGTGAACCCTCACTGTATGCGTCGCATCAAGGCGCTGTAAAATGAATGCTTCAGAAGCGCGCTATCAGTTTTTCTAATGATGAATTTATCCCATTGGCGATTGCTGGTTGCCGTCGCCGACTTGCGCAATATTTCGCGGGCGGCGCAGCAGGTCGGCCTGTCGCAGTCCGGCGCCAGCCAGGCGATTGCGCAGATTGAGGCATCGCTAGGCGCGCCGCTGTTCGTGCGTGAGCGGCGCGAGGTAATGCTCACCGCGCTTGGCGAGCAGGTCTTGCAGCACGCGCGCGGCATGCTGGTGGAGCTGGATGCCATCCGCGCGTTGGGTGATGCGGCGCTCGGCTTGCATGCCGGCCGCATCCGGCTGGCGACGTTTCCGTCGGTGTTGGCCACGGTGCTGCCGGGGCTGGTATCGGCGTTCCGGCGCCGTCATCCCGGCATTGATGTGGTGGCGCTGGAGGGATCGGATGAGGAAGTAGAAGCCTGGCTGGCTGAAGATACGATCGAACTTGGTGTGGTGCTGAATCCGGCGCCGCAGCGGCAGGCGGTGATCATCGGCCGCGATGCGTGGGTCGCGCTATTGCCGGCGCAGCATCCGCTGGGGCGGCGTTCCAGCGAGCAGGGCGTCAGTTGGAGTGATCTGGCCGATCAGCCATTCGTGCTGGCCACCGGCGGCTGCAATGTTCATGCGCACAGCCTGGCGATGCAGACCGGCGTGACGCTGAGCGACATCCGCGTCACCGTGCGCGACCTGGCCAGCGCGGCAGTGCTGGTGCGTGAAGGACTGGGCGTGTCGGTGATCCCGGAATCGGCACTGCCGTTCGACCAGCGCGGCCTGCGCGTGATGCAATTGCAACCGCCTACCTACCGCGAATTCGGCCTGGTGTGTTCGCAGGCCGGACGCGATTCGCCGGCGGTGCAAGCCTTCCTGCGCGAGTTATGACGCCAGCGTCTGCGCAATGCGCTCGCTGATGGCTTCGGCCAGCAGATGCACGTGGTAGCCGTCGATAAAGCCGTGGTGGGCTTGCACCGCCATAGTCATGCTCAGCTTGCCATCGGCGCGCGGCGCGCTGTAGCGGCCCCAGGCCAGTGACGGGATATCGTAGCTCTTGTGCTCGTAGATCGGATGCTCGATTGCGGACAGCTTCAGCCACGGCATGCAGGTGATGTAGATATTGCGGCGCTGCTCGTATTCGTTGAGGTCTTCGGCGGTGTTGATCAGCTTGGTGCTGGCTTCTGCTTCCTTGGCCGAGGCGACGCTGCGGGCGATGAATTCATTCAAGTCATCCGTCATGACGAAGCGCGCGAAATTCAGATTCTCATCCTGGTTGAGCACGGTGTACGAGGCCCAGAAATCCTCGATCTTGATTACTTCGCCCTTGTAGATGCGGTACAGGTAATTATCGATTCCTTTAACCGCATGCAGCACGTGGTACAGGAAGAAGTGGAAGCTCGGCAGGCCGCGCTGTTTGCAGTAAGGCCGGAAATCCGGCACTTCCAGCTCAAAGCTCAGGTTGACCAAAGGGTTTTCGAACGACGCAAAAGCATTGTATCGGTCGCGGCGTTTTTCAAAATTCTGCATAAGACGTATTGTTTACTGGAGGGCGACAGCATTATAGCTGTCCAGGATGGCTTGCAAGATATTGGCGGAGCGTCGCTGGCCGTAGCCTTTTCCATAGGCGCTGGAGGTGACGATCACTACCGACTTCAGCGACGGGATGACGTAGATCTTGTTGCCGCCATTGCCGGAAGCGAAGTTGACGACGATCTCGCGGCCACCAACGCGCTCGGTTTTGCGATACCAGAAATAGCCGTAGTGGTCGGCATAGCGGTCGACGTCGCTGATGGCGACACGCGGCGCCAGTGCGGCCTGTATCCACTCGGCGCTGAGGATGCGGCGGCCCTGGTACATGCCGTTGTCCAGCACCACCTGGCCGATCTTCGCCAGGTCGCGCGTGCGCAGGAACAGGTTGCCCTGGCCCTTGGGATGATGGGCCGTATCGCGCAGCCACTGCCAGCGCTGGATGCCGAGCGGCTCGAACAGCGTGCTGCGCGCGAACGTCTCCAGGTCAATGCCGGTGGCTTGTTCGACCGTGACGCCGGCAATGTAGGCGGTCATCGAGTTATAGCGGTAGCGTGTGCCGGGTGCGGTGTCGGCCGGCGTGGCCAGCGTGAAGGCGACTGGATCGGCGGCGTCGTCCATCTTGTCTTCGTTACCGGGCGAGGCGGGATCTTCATCGAAGGCAGCCAGGCCGGAGCGCATGGTTAGCACCTGGTCCAGCGTGACGCCTTCCAACGCCGTGCCTTTGGCGGCGGGCCAGTAACGGTCGATGCGGCCGTCGGCGCTCAGCTTGCCGCGATCGACTGCTGCGCCGGCCAGCAGGGCGGTGATGCTTTTGCCGGCGGAGCGGATGTCGTGCAGCGTGTCCGCGGTTTCGCCGTTGTAGTAACGCTCGGCCACGATGGCGCCGTCGCGCATCACCAGCACGCTGCGCAGGTCGAGGTGTTCGTCGCGGTCCCAGCGGCTCAATACTTCATCCAGCGGCTGCGCCATCGCTTGTGCTGCAGCCATCAAGAGTGTGAAGAGAAGAGATTTCATCGCATCCCCTATATGATAGGCAGCCGCGCGGTTATTTCGTGGCCACTTCTGCTTGCAGCGTAATGTGGTCAATGCTGTGCTTCTCCAGCAGCATGGCCTTGATGGCGTGCAGGATGTCGGGCCAGCGCTCCAGGTCGGTGATTTCGACGTGGCCGATCAGTGCCGGTTCGCCTGGCGACATGTCCCACACATGCAGGTCGTGCACCGAGCACACGCCGTCCACTTGCTCCAGGTCGGCGCCAACTTTGAGGTAGTCGATTTGCTCGGGCACGCCGCCCATCAGGAAGTGATACGACTCGCGCAGCACGCCGACGGTGGAGCGCAGGATCAGCAGCGCGACGAACAGCGACAGCAGCGGGTCGATCTGCATCCAGCCGAAGTAATAGATAACGGCGCCGGACACCAGCGCAGCCACCGAACCCAGTAAATCGCCTAGCACATTCACCAGCGCTGCGCGCGTATTCATATTGCTGTCACCGCGCGACAGCATCCACGCCAGCAGCAGGTTGATCAACAAGCCGAGGCCGGCCACGATAAACACTGTGGCGCCATGCACTTCTTCCGGATGCGAGAAGCGGCTGATGGCTTCGTAGCCGATCCAGCTGACCAGGACCAGCAGTACCAGGCTATTTACAAACGCCGCCAGCGCCTCGGCGCGGCCGAAGCCGAACGAGTGGCGCGCCGACGGTGGCCGCTTGGCGATGATCTGCGCCAGCAGCGCCAGCCCGAGCGCAGCGGCGTCCGTCACCATGTGCCCGGCGTCGGAAATCAATGCCAGCGAATTGGACATAAAGCCGGTCACCACTTCGACCACGGCAAAGCCCAGCGTCAATACCAGCGACCACGCCAGCACCGACTGGCTGCGCTGCACTGTGTAGTGTTTATAGTGGGCGTCGCCGGCGCGGTGTTCGTGCAGGTGGGCGGAGGGCGAGGACGTGGCGGTGTCTGCTTGCATGGGCGTGTTGTTAGATATCAATAGCCACAGTTTAATGTATGACGGCAGCGCGTGCTTTTTTGCTGTCATAGGAGAATTAGAAATGTTTCATATCATTACCCTTGTTTTTCTTCCGATCGCTCTCTATAATGCTGGTCTTCGGGCGGTTAGTTCAGCTGGTTAGAATACTTGGTCGACATCCAAGGGGTCGGGGATTCGAATTCCTCACCGCCCACCAGAATTCGCAGTAAAGCGGTACAATTTAAAGCAGTAAAAACGGGCGGTTAGTTCAGCTGGTTAGAATACTTGGTCGACATCCAAGGGGTCGGGGATTCGAATTCCTCACCGCCCACCAGAACATATGTAAGAGCGAGAAAGGCATCACGGTTATGACACCGCGAACTACTACCAAGCTTTGGGAGTGACGCTAGTCAACGGGATTCTTTTGCTTGAAAAAAGAGAAAACGCGGCTAGCCCGCGTTTTTTTTCGTCTGCATCTTTTAATACCTTTTAAATTACCGGAGATCACAATGATTTCAGTCCGCCTTCCTGATGGTTCCGCCCGTGAATTCGACGGCCCGGTCACCGTTGCACAAGTGGCATCCAGCATCGCTACCAGCCTCGGCAAAGCCGCGCTGGCCGGCAAGGTCGACGGCAAAGTGGTCGACACCTCGTATCTGATCGAGAAAAACGTCGATCTGGCCATCGTGACCGATAAAGACCCTGAAGGTCTGGATGTGATCCGTCACTCGACCGCTCACTTGCTGGCGTACGCCGTCAAAGAGCTGTTCCCGGACGCGCAGGTCACCATCGGCCCGGTCATCGACAACGGCTTCTACTACGACTTTTCGTACAAGCGCCCGTTCACCCCGGACGATCTGATCGCCATCGAAAAGAAAATGGCCGAGCTGGCCAAGAAAGACGAGCCGGTCACCCGCAAAGTGCTGCCGCGCGATGAAGCTGTGGCGTACTTCAAGTCGATCGGCGAAGCCTATAAGGCCGAGATCATCGAATCGATTCCTGCTGATCAAGATGTTTCGCTGTACAGCGAAGGCAACTTCACCGACTTGTGCCGCGGCCCGCACGTGCCATCGACCGGCAAGCTGAAAGTATTCAAGCTGATGAAGCTGGCCGGCGCCTACTGGCGCGGCGACAGCAAGAACGAAATGCTGCAGCGTGTCTACGGCACCGCCTGGGCGAAAAAAGAAGATCAGGAGCAGTACCTGTTCCAGCTGGAAGAGGCGGAGAAGCGCGACCATCGCAAGCTGGGCAAGCAGCTGGACTTCTTCCACTTCCAGGATGAGGCGCCGGGCCTGGTGTTCTGGCATCCGAAAGGCTGGACCATCTGGCAACAGGTGGAGCAGTACATGCGCAACAAGTACCAGGTCAATGGCTATCAGGAAGTGAAAGCGCCGCAGATTCTGGACGCCAGCCTTTGGGCCAAGACCGGTCACTGGGATAACTACCGCGAAAACATGTTCGTCACCGAGTCGGAAAACCGCTCGTACGCGCTGAAGCCGATGAACTGCCCGGGCCACGTGCAGATCTTCAATAGCAATATGCGTTCGTACCGCGACCTGCCGCTGCGCTACGGCGAGTTCGGCCAGTGCCACCGCAACGAGCCGTCCGGCGCGCTGCACGGCATCATGCGCGTGCGCGGCTTTACCCAGGATGACGGCCATATCTTCTGCACCAACGAGCAGATCGAGCCGGAAGTGGTGGCTTTCCATACGCAAGCGATGGAAGTGTATTCGGATTTCCACTTCCACAATATCGACGTCAAGCTGGCGCTGCGTCCGGACAACCGCATCGGTACCGACGAAGTCTGGGATGAGGCCGAAGAAGCGCTGCGTTCGGGCCTGCGCGCCTGCGGCGTGACCTGGACCGAGCTGCCGGGCGAGGGTGCATTCTACGGTCCGAAGATCGAGTACCACCTGAAGGATTCGCTGGGCCGCCCATGGCAGGTCGGCACCATGCAGGTCGACTTCTTCATGCCGGAGCGTCTGGGCGCCGAATATGTGGCGGCTGACAACACCCGTCAGGTGCCGGTCATGTTGCACCGCGCGATCGTCGGTTCGATGGAGCGTTTCATCGGCATCCTGATCGAAAACTATGCGGGCGCACTGCCGGCATGGCTGGCGCCGGTGCAGGTTTCGGTGCTGAATATCTCGGACGCGCAGGCGGAATATGTGCAGCAAGTGGCTGAAAAGCTGCGCCGCAGCGGCTTCCGCGTGCAGACTGATTTGCGCAATGAGAAAATAAACTATAAAATACGTGAACATTCCGTCCAAAAACTGCCGTACATCCTTGTGGTGGGCGACAAAGAGCGGGATGCCAACACCGTCGCCGTGCGGGCACGGGGCAATGTCGATCTGGGCGTCATGTCCGTCGATGCCCTGATAGAGCGACTGCAACAAGACGTCGCCACCAAGGCCTGATCGCACTGGCAATTCATTAGATTTTAAAAGGAATCACCATAGCTACTGACAAGTCGCATCGCATCAATGGCGAAATCACTGCCCCTGAAATGCGTTTATCCGGGGTCGATAACGAGCCGCTCGGTATCGTGAGTTTGGCCGAAGCCTTCCGCCTGGCGGAAGAGGCAAATGTCGACCTGGTCGAGATCGCTCCTACCGCGGTCCCGCCGGTATGCCGTTTGATGGACTACGGCAAATTCAAGTATTCGGAGCAGAAGAAGGCTCACGAAGCGAAATTGAAGCAGAAAATCATCGCCGTGAAGGAAGTCAAATTCCGTCCGGGTACCGATGATGGCGACTACAATATCAAGCTGCGTAACCTGACCAAGTTCCTGGAAGAGGGTGATAAGACCAAAATCACCCTGCGCTTCCGCGGCCGCGAGATGGCGCACCAGGATATTGGTTTCCGTATGCTGGAACGCCTGAAAGCCGACCTGGAGCCGTACGGCCAGGTAGAGCAGTTCCCGAAAATGGAAGGCCGTCAGATGATCATGATCCTGTCGCCGAAGAAAAAGAAGTAATCTGGCTGGTATAGCAGGCAAAAAAAGGGCACAACTAGTGCCCTTTTTCATTTTATGGGCTATAATTGTCGGCTGTAGTAAATGTAGTGGACTCGCATCCACTGCACAAACAAGTGAGAGCAGGCATCTAAGAGCGACGTAGTGTTGCCACCTGTAATCCTGTTAATAGGAGCTGTCCGAGAGGGCAGAATATCTATGCCAAAAATGAAAACCAAGAGCTCGGCGAAAAAACGTTTTCGCGTGCGTCCAGGTGGTACCGTTAAATCGGGTATGGCTTTCAAACGCCACATCCTGACCAAGAAGACGACGAAGAACAAGCGTCAACTGCGCGGCACCCGTAACATCAATGCGTCCGACGTCCAGCGCGTCTACGCTATGATGCCATCCGCTTAATCTCACACTCATCTAAGGAGCTAATATGCCTCGAGTAAAACGTGGGGTTACTGCGCGTGCCCGTCATAAAAAAGTACTGAATCTTGCCAAAGGCTACCGCGGTCGTCGTAGCAAGGTATACCGTATTGCCAAGCAAGCAGTTATGCGCGCTGGTCAGTACGCATACCGTGACCGTCGTAACAAGAAGCGCGTCTTCCGCCGCCTGTGGATCGCTCGTATTAACGCCGCTTCCCGTGAGCATGGCGTTACCTACAGCGTGTTCATGAACGGTCTGAAGAAAGCTGCAATCGAACTGGACCGTAAAGTCCTGGCCGATATGGCAGTGATGGACAAGCCAGCGTTCGCTGCGATTGTCAACGTCGTTAAAGCTAAAATCGCTGCTTAATTTTTAAGCGCGGATTTACGCAAGAGAACGGGGCAAGGGTCATACCTGTGCCCCGTTTTTTGATTCAAGGATAAGAAAAACGCATGGACTCCCTGGAACAACTCGTCGCCTCAGCAGTGCAGGATTTCGACGCGGCCAAAGATGACGCCGCCGCACTGGAAAACGCCAAAGCCAAATACCTGGGCAAGACCGGCCAGGTTACCGAATTGATGAAGGGCTTGGGCAAGCTCGACCCGGACGCCAAAAAGGCGCAGGGCGCGCTGATCAACGCCGCCAAGCAGCAGATCGAAGCCGCGCTCAATGCGCGCCGTGATGCGCTGGCCGAAGCCCAATTGCAAGCCCGCCTGAACGCCGAAGCGATCGACGTCTCGCTGCCAGGCCGCGGCCGCGCCGGCGGCGGCATCCACCCGGTGATGCGTACCTGGGAACGGGTGGAAGAGATCTTCCGCTCGATCGGTTTCGACGTGGCCGACGGCCCGGAAATCGAAAACGACTGGACCAACTTCACGGCGCTCAACAGCCCGGAAAACCATCCTGCGCGCTCCATGCAGGACACCTTCTACATCGAAGGCAACGACAGCGAAGGCAAGCCGCTGCTGCTGCGCACCCACACCTCGCCGATGCAGGTGCGCTACGCCCGTAGCCACACGCCGCCGATCAAGGTGATCGCGCCCGGCCGTACCTACCGCGTCGACAGCGACGCCACCCACTCGCCGATGTTCCACCAAGTGGAAGGCCTGTGGATCGCCGAGAACATCAGCTTTGCCGACCTCAAGGGTGTGTACCTGAACTTCGTCAAGGCCTTCTTCGAGACCGACGATTTGCAGGTGCGCTTCCGTCCGTCGTACTTCCCGTTCACCGAACCGTCGGCCGAGATCGACATCGCGTTCGGTAGCGGTCCGCTCAAGGGCCGCTGGCTGGAAGTGTCCGGCTCGGGCCAGGTGCACCCATCGGTGGTGCGCAATTTTGGCCTGGACCCTGAAAAGTACATTGGTTTCGCGTTCGGCTCCGGCCTGGAGCGCCTGACCATGCTGCGCTACGGGATCAACGACCTGCGCCTGTTCTACGAAGGCGACCTGCGTTTCCTGAAGCAGTTCAACTAATACGGCACCGATAACAAGAAAGTCGAACGAATATGCAATTCTCTGAAAATTGGCTGCGTACCATGGTCGATCCGAAGATGACTTCGGACGAACTGGCCCATCTGCTGACGATGTCCGGTCTGGAAGTGGAAGAAGTCGAACCGGTCGCGCCGCCGTTCTCGAATGTGGTCGTAGGCCACGTGCGCGAAATGGCCAAGCACCCGAACGCCGACCGCCTCAACGTCTGCGAAGTAGACGTCGGCACCGGCACCTTGCTGACCATCGTCTGCGGCGCGCCGAACGTGCGTCCGGGCCTGAAAGTGGTCTGCGCCATGGCTGGCGCCGTGCTGCCGCCGGGCGCCGATGGCAAGCCGTTTGAAATCAAGGTAGGCCAGCTGCGCGGCGTCGAATCGCAAGGCATGCTGTGCTCGGCCAAGGAACTGAAACTGTCGGAAGAGGGCAGCGGCCTGCTGGAACTGCCGGACGACGCGCCAGTCGGCCAGAACTTCCGCGATTACTACGCGCTGAACGACCTCAAGTTCACCATCAAGCTGACCCCGAACAAGGCGGACTGCCTGTCGGTGCTGGGCGTGGCGCGTGAAGTGTCGGCGCTGACCGGCGTGGAACTGATTGTGCCGACCTTCCGTGCGGCTGCCGTCAATCTCGACGAAAAACTGCCGGTGAAAATCTCGGCGCCGGACCTGTGCGGCCGTTTCTCGGGCCGCGTCATCCGTGGCCTGAACGCCAAGGCGGTCACGCCGGACTGGATGAAGCAGCGCCTGGAGCGCAGCGGCCAGCGTCCGGTATCGGCGCTGGTGGACATCTCCAACTACGTGATGCTGGAACTGGGCCGTCCGAGCCATGTGTTCGACCTGGACAAGATCCACGGCGGCCTCGACGTGCGCTGGGGCCGCAAGGGCGAATCGCTCAAGCTGCTGAACGGTAACACCATCCAGGTCGACGAATGGGTAGGCGTGATCGCCGACGACCAGGAGCTTGAATCGCTGGCCGGCATCATGGGCGGCGACGCCACTGCCGTCTCGCTGGACACCCAAAACATCTATCTGGAAGCAGCATTCTGGTGGCCGAACGCCATCCAGGGCCGCGCCCGCAAGTACAACTTCTCGACCGATGCGGCACACCGCTTCGAGCGTGGCGTCGACTATGCGACCACTGTTGAGCATATCGAGCGCATCACCGCGCTGCTGGTGGAAATCTGCGGCACCAGCCACACGCAAGTGGGCCCGGTGGACGACCAGATCGTCAACGTGCCGAAGCGCGAGCCAGTGCAAATGCGCACCGCGCGCGCGCAGAAAGTCATTGGCGTGGCGCTGGACGACAAAGTCATCGCCGACATCTTCACCCGCCTGGCGCTGCCGTTCACGCTGGCCGATGGCGTATTCTCGGTGACCTCGCCGTCGTACCGCTTCGACATCGAAATCGAGGAAGACCTGATCGAAGAAGTGGCGCGCGTCTACGGCTTCGAGAACATCCCGACCGTGGCGCCGGTGGCTGCCAACACCATGATCATTGCGCCGGAAAATACCCGTTCGCTGTTCGCGGTGCGTCACCAGCTGGCCGATCTGGGTTACCAGGAAGTGGTCAATATGAGCTTCGTGGAAGCCCAGTGGGAACAGGACTTCGGCGGCAACAGCAATCCGATCAAGCTGCAGAACCCGATCGCCAGCCAGCTGAGCGTGATGCGTTCGACCCTGGTCGGCAGCCTGGTGGCCAATGTGCGCTACAACCTGAACCGCAAAGCAAGCCGCGTGCGCGCGTTTGAAATCGGCGCCATCTACCAGCGTGACGACAGCGTGCCGGACGGCCCGCTGACCGTGGCCGGCTATCACCAGCCGAAACGCGTTGCCGGCATCGCCTACGGCCCAGCCTCGGACGAGCAGTGGGGCCAGGACACCCGCGCCATCGACTTCTTCGACGTCAAGGCCGACCTGGAGCACCTGTTCGCGCCGCTGGCGCTGCGTTTCGTCAAAGCCGAACACCCGGCGCTGCACCCAGGCCGCTCGGCTCATGTATTGCTGGATGGTAACGTCATTGGCTTCATTGGCGAACTGCATCCACGCTGGTTGCAGAAATACGAGCTGCCACACGCACCGATCGTGTTCGAACTTGATGCGCTTGCCTTGCAGCAACGAGCAGTGCCAAAGTATGATGAGATCTCCAAGTTCCCGGGCGCCACCCGTGACCTGGCGGTGGTTGTCAAGCAAACGATTCCAGCGCAGGATTTGCTGGATGCATTCAATGATGCTTTGCAAACAATTCCTCAGGGAAAAATTGTGCAAGCCATTGTTTTGTTTGATGAATATCGTGGTAAAGGTTTGGAGGCAGACGAAAAATCGCTTGCTTTCCGCTTTAGCTTGCAAGATACTCAAAACACGCTGCAAGACGATGTGGTGGAAGCCGTCATGGCTGCCGCCAGCGATGCCGCCAAGCAGAAACATGCTGCGCGTCTGCGCTAGCAAGTATTGCATTTTTGACTAATAGGGAGTCCGGCCTGCGCCGGACTTGTTCATTTTTGATAAAGGCAGGGCTGGAAAATTAATAACAACGACGTTGATTCCGCCGTACTCCAATCCGCATTGGCTGCCGATCTGCACCGGGCCATGCAGGTTGCCAAAGTGCGCCAGGATGCTGAAAAAGATTTGCCCACGCTGACCAAGGCGGAACTGGCCGAACTGTTGTTCGAGCAGGTTGGCCTGAACAAGCGCGAGGCCAAGGACATGGTGGAGACCTTCTTTGACGAGATCCGCAATGCGCTGGAGCGCGGCGAAGCCGTCAAATTGTCCGGTTTCGGCAATTTCCAGCTGCGCGACAAGCCGCAGCGTCCGGGCCGCAACCCGAAGACCGGCGAAGAAATCCCGATCACGGCGCGCCGCGTCGTGACCTTCCACGCCAGCCAGAAGCTCAAGGGCATGGTCGAAGAGAGCAATCCGATGGCGCGCGCCGCCTGAACGGGAGCTGAGTCGTCATGAACGATCGTCTCGCCAAGTCCGAACTGGTGGTACTGCCGCCGATCCCGGCCAAGCGCTACTTCACCATCGGCGAAGTCAGCGAGCTGTGCGGCGTGAAGCCGCATGTGCTGCGTTACTGGGAGCAGGAATTTACCCAGCTCAAGCCGGTCAAGCGGCGCGGCAACCGCCGCTATTACCAGCACCACGAGGTGCTGCTGATCCGTCGCATCCGCGAACTGTTGTACGAGCAGGGCTTCACCATTAGTGGGGCACGCAATAAACTCGACAGCCGTGCCTACGATAGCGCCGCCGCGGAGTATGATGCGGGAACGGTCAACGGCGTGCATCCGTCGGCCGTTGTACCCCCGCTGGACCGCGACTTGATACGCGGCGAATTGCTGGCGATCCTCGGCTTGCTCAAGCAAGACTAAGAAGCCCGCGCACCGCTGGCGCAAAGCGCGGCGGGCGGAGAGTGATTGCTGCTATACTTCTTTCAATATTATTTTATTATCAGCGACGCTGATGCACGGTGGCGGATAGCCCGGCTTCGATCGGGTACGACGAGAGGAAACAATGATACGCGTTGCCATTTGTGACGACCATCAAATTGTAAGAGCAGGCTTTAAACAGATTTTTTCATCCTCGGACGATTTCGAGGTGGTGGCGGAAGCCGGTACCGGGCGCGAAGCGCTGGATATCGCCCGTCGCGAAATTTGCGATGTGCTGTTGCTCGATATCGCTATGCCTGACCAGAGCGGTATCGACACCTTGCGCACCATCCGTCAGGGGCAGCCTGATCTGCCGGTGCTGATCCTGTCCGGGTATCCGGCGCAGCAGTACGCGCTGAACCTGTTCAAGATGGGCGCCAACGGTTACCTGAACAAGGAGTGCGAGGCGGACGAGCTGATTACGGCGGTGCGCACGGTATTCCAGGGCCGCCGCTATGTCAGCTCGCAAGTGGGCGAGCTGCTGGCGCAAAGCTTTGACCGCGACCCCAACAAGGCGCCGCATACCGAGTTGTCGGATCGCGAGTTCCAGGTGTTTCTGCGCCTGGCGCGTGGCTCGACCGTGTCGGATATCGGCGTGGCGTTGTCGCTGAGCATTAAAACCGTCAGCACCTACCGCACCCGCATCATGGAAAAGATGGGCATGCAGTCGAATTCGGACCTGACGTACTACGCAATGAAGAATAATCTTTTAGATTAGCAACACGTGCGCACCGTTGGGGTGCGCACAGACGCATCAACTTTTCTTCCAGTCTATAATTGGTATGCTTGGCGTAGTTACGCCTTGCCCCAATCGTGAAGGAAACGGATGTATTTCACCGTCGAAACAGCGCCGCATCACCGCTTGCCGCTGTACAAGACTCTCTTGTGCGTGACTTGCGCGTTGCTGCTCATCGTCAACGGTTTCAGCCTGTTCCACAATTTGCAAGCATTGCGCGGTGCGCAAGTCCTGCTGAGCCAGACTGCGCGCGTCGCCGACCGCCTGCAATACCTGAACGTGCTGGTGCTGGATGCCGAGAGCAGCATGCGCAGCTATTTCCTGTCCGACCGCGACGCCTATCTCGGGCCGACCCGTACCGCGTTGACCGACAGCGAAGCCGAGTTCAAGGAACTGGAAAAGCTGCTGTCCGACAATCCCTCGCAATTGAAGAACCTGACCCAGCTGCACACGCTGGTGCGCCGCCGCCTGAGCATCATGAGCCAGGCCATCGACGTCTACCGCGATGGCGGCTTGCAGGAAATCGTCAATATCGCCAAGCTCAGCGACGATCGCTCCAGCATGGATGAGATCCGCCTGCTGGTGGTGATCATGGAGCAGGAGCAGAACGAAACGCTGAACGTCCGCAGTGCCGCGTTCTACAAGGAATACCAGAAAGCCGTGTGGCTGGGCGTCAGCATCAATGCGCTGGCGATCCTGGTGCTGGTGATGTTCTACCAGCTGGTGCGGCGCAGCTTTGCGCACCGTGCGGCGGTTGAACACGCGCTGCAAAGCGCCAACGAAAATCTGGAAACCACGGTCGAGCAGCGTACCGAGCAATTGTCGGTGCTGTCACGCCGCCTGATCAGCATCAGCGAAGAAGAGAAGATGCACCTGTCGCGCGAATTGCACGACGAGCTGGGCGCCAATCTGACGTCGATCAGCATGGATATTGCCGCCGTCACGCAGCAACTGCGCCATAGCCACCCGGAACTGGCCGAGCAACTCAAGCGCGCCCGTGGCACGCTGGTGGAAACGGTGGAGATGAAGCGCCGCATTGTCGAGAATCTGCGGCCGAGTCTGCTGGATAATCTGGGCTTGTGCGCGGCCATCGAAAGCTATTGCATGGAATTCACGCGGGCCTCGCAAGTGCGCTGCGATTGCAGCGTGGCGGCCGAGATTGAGGGATTGAGCCGGCATTCCGGCGACTTGTCGATTGCCTTGTTCCGCATCGTGCAGGAGTCGCTGACCAATATCCGCAAGTACGCCAAGGCCAGCCGCGTGACGGTCACGCTGAACCGCACCACGGAAGGCTTGATGCTACGGATTATCGATGACGGCATCGGCATCGCGCCGGATACCATCATCAAGCCGATGTCGCATGGTTTGCTGGGGATGCGCGAACGCGCCTTGCAATTGGGCGGCGTGATGAATATCCGCCGTGGCCGTAACGATACCGGTACCTGTATTGAAGTGGCGATTCCGCTGCGTCACCGCGAGGGCATGACGCCGCCACCTGAGCCGACGGCGCAGGAGCGCCGCGCCAACATGACGCCGACCATCCTGCCGCCGGCGATCAGCGATGTGATCAGCAGCGCGCTACATCCAGGCGCAGACGGTCAAACTCCGTCTTCGCAACCTTATAGCACTCACCCGCATACGCCTCCAAGCCTGAGCGATCAAGCACAGTGATGTTGCCGCGGCGGTAGGTGATCAGGCCTTCGTCCTGCAACTTGCCGGCGGCGGCGGTGATGCTTTCGCGGCGCACGCCCAGCATGATCGAGATCATTTCTTGCGTGACTTTCAGCGAGTTGGATGGCGAACGGTCCAGGCGGTCCAGCAGCCAGCGGCACAGCTTCTGTTCGATCGAGCTGTGACGGCCGCCGACGGCGTTTTGCGCCATCTGCGCGAACAGCGCGGTGTTGTAGCGCATCAGCAGCGCCGGCAGCGCACCGCCACGGGCGAATGCGGCGCGCAGGTGTTCGGCCTTCATGCGGTAGCCATAACCGGCTGCCTGCACTACTGCGCTGCACATGGCGCGCTCACCTTCAAACAGCGATACGCCAACCACGCCTTCGTGGCCGATCACGGCGATCTCGGTGGTGGCGCCGTCTTCCATCACGTACAGCAGCGAGACAATCGCCGAGGTCGGGAAGTGCACATACTCCATTGCATTGCCGAACTCGAACAGTTCTTTGCCAAATGGCAGTTGCACCATTTCCAGATGTTCAAACAAGGATTCCAGCACCTCGCGCGGCAGGGCGGCCAGCAACTCGTTTTGCTGAGCGCCGGTGTAGGTGACCGCAGGCCGGGACGCAACTTTGATTGCTTTGGCGCCGACCGGTAAAGCGCGGGCGGTCTTGGTGGTTGCGTTGACTTGGGTATTGTTCATGGAGTTCCTCACAAAGCTAGTTACGTGTTGGTGTAACTTTATGGGGAATGTGAATTACCGAACATAAGAGCAGGGGACGCACAAATGTAGGCATGTGCCATGCACACTTGTAGTCCTGATCCTACATGGTCAGGGATGACCTGTCTTTATCGTGGAGGCAGGGGCATAATGTCACACATCCAAAATAAGCGGCGCACGAATATGCATGTACTGGTGGTAGAAGACGATGCAGTGTTGGCGGATGGCCTCAGTCGCGTGCTGGGCGGCCACGGCATGGCTGTGGAAGTGGTCGGCAATGGCACCCAGGCGGATCACCTCCTACAACGCGCCGTCACAGCCGAGGTGGTGGTGCTGGACATCGGCCTGCCCGGTATGGACGGCTTCGAGGTGGTGCGGCGGCTGCGCGCGCGCGGCAGTGCGGTGCCGGTGCTGCTGCTGACGGCGCGTGACGCCATCGAGGACCGCGTGCGCGGGCTGGAGCAGGGCGCCGACGATTACCTGGTCAAGCCCTTCGCCACCGCTGAACTGGTGGCGCGCGTGAAAGCGCTGGCGCGCCGCAATACGCCGAAGCCGGCCGGACTGTCGCTGGGCGACCTGTCGCTGGACCTGGCCGCCAAGCGCGCGCGCGTCGGCGATAAGGTGATCGAATTGTCGGTGCGCGAATGGGCGGTGCTGGAATACCTTCTACAGCATGCCGCGCGCGTGGTCTCCAAGCAGCAGATCATCGACGCCATCCTGCCGTGGGGCGATGATCTGACGCTGAACGCGGTGGAAGTCTACATCTCGCGCCTACGCTTGAAGATTGCCGATGCCGGCGTGGCGATCCGTACCATCCGCGGCTTCGGCTACGTGCTGGAACTGGCCGCATGAGCGGCAGCATCCGCCTGCGCCTGCTGCGCTGGGTGATCCCGCCAGTGCTGCTGATGAATCTGCTGGCCGGCGCGCTGGCCTACATGCTGGCGCCGCCGCCATTGCGCGAAGTGGTGCTGCGCACGCTGGTGCTGCTGGAAATCGTGTTTGCGCTGGGCTGCGTCGGGCTGGTGTGGTTCTCGGTCAGCAACGGACTGCGGCCGCTGAGCCGCCTGCGCGCCGAGCTCAACGCGCGCGAAGGCGACGACCTGGCGCCGATCGCGGCGGTCGAGGTGCCCTACGAGCTGGAGCCGGTGGTGTCGGCCTTCAACGGCCTGCTGGCCAAAGTGGGCGAGGGCGCGCAGGCGCGGCAGGATTTCCTGGCCAACGTCGCGCACCAGCTGCGCACGCCGCTGGCTGGCCTCAAGACCCAGCTGGAATGGCTGGGCGCGCGTCACACGGAGCCGGATACCGCCAAGTCGGTCGGCCTGATGCTGTCGGCCACCGAGCGCATGATACGCCAGACCAACCAGCTGCTGGCCCTGGCCCGCGCCGAGCCGCATCACTTCGAGAAAACCCGGCTGGAGCCGCTGGCGCTGGACGCGCTGGTGGCCGACGCGGTGCAATCCTTCGTCGACCAGGCGCGGCTGAAAAACATCGACATCGGCTTCGACCTGGCGCCAGTCACCGTAATCGGCGACCGCTTCCTGCTGCGCGACCTGATCGATAACCTGATCGACAACGCCATCCGCTACACGCCGCCGCACGGCGCGGTGACGGTCAGCGTGCGGCCCAAGCTGCTGATCGTGGAAGACAACGGCCCCGGCATTCCACTGGCGCGGCGCGAGCAGGTTTTCAATCGCTACGTGCGGCTGGACGACAAGACCCACGGCAGCGGCCTGGGCCTGGCGATCGTGCGCGATATCGCCGTGGTGCACGGCGCGCGGCTGACCATTTCCGACCCGCCGGGCGGCCAAGGCGCGCTATTTACGGTCAAATTTGCCTGACTTTGTGCGCTTGTCAGCGGTTTGTCAGGATTTCCTCAGGGAAATGCAAGCTGGCCACGTTATACTTTCTCCATAGAACAATTTTCGTCTATGGGGACATCATGAAACGCGCACATGCAGGCTTTACCCTGATCGAACTGCTGGTGACCGTTGTCATCATTGGCATTTTATCGGCGGTGGCGATTCCGATGTATGGCGACTATGTCACCCGCAGCCGCCTGACCGAAGCCTTCACCGCGCTTGGCGCGGCGCAGCCGGCGGCCGAACAGTTCTGGCCTAATAGCCGCACCTATGCCGGCTTCGACGGCGCCACCGGCTTCCCGGCCGCCAGCACCAACTTTACCTATGCGTTGAGCAATGCTGGCGCTTCCAGCTACACCCTGACCGCGACAGGCATCGGCAAGATGAACGGCTTCGTCTACACGCTCGACCAGAATGGCAAGCGCGCCACCACCGGCAGCCCAAGCGGCTGGGGCACCAGCGCCGATTGCTGGGTCGACCGCAAGGGCGGGAAATGTTCGTCCAACTAAATCGCCGCGCAGGAGGCTTTACGCTGATTGAGATGATGACCACCATCGTCATCATGGGCGTTTTGCTGGCGATCGCCATCCCCAATATGAGCGCCTGGCTGGTGGCCACGCGGGCCCGCTCGGCCAGCGAGTTCTACATGGAAGGCTTTGCGCTGGCGCGCCGTCAGGCCGTCAGCCACAACAGCGAGAGCCGCATCACGCTGACCGTCAATCCCGGCACCGGCCAGTTGGACTGGCAGGTCGACATTTGCTTCCCGCGTCCCGGCACGCCGTGCGACGACAACAGCGGTTCCTGGTCCACCACCAATGCCGCCGCCGGCAACGACCCGCAAGGCACCGCCGGCTACCGCTCGGTGTTCCGCGCCGCGAGCGCCTTGCCCGGCACCGATGTGCTGGCCCCGAGCATCCTGCCGGAAGGCGCGACCGCGATTTATTACACGCCGCTGGGCTGGGTCGATCCGACCATTGACGAGCGCCTGACCCAGCTGCGGCTGGACCCGGCCGCGGCCTATAAGCGTGACGTGCCGGTCAGCGCGCTGGCGGTCTCGCTGGCCGGCATGCCGACTAAATGCGATCCGACCAAGACGGCCGGCGATTCGCGGGCGTGTCCGCCATGAAGCGCCGCCGGCACAGCCGCGTACAGCGCGGCATCGCGCTGCTGGAGGTGATGATCGCACTGGTCATCCTCGGCATCGGCCTGCTGGGCGCGATCGGCATGCAGGCGCGTGCCTATTCGGTGCTGTCGGACGCCGGCTTGCGCGCCGAGGCCACGCTGGCGTGCGAAAAACTGGTCGGCACCATCAGCACCGACGCCGCCAATGTAGCCAACTACGCGCTGGCCGAAGGCGCCACGCCCAACAGTACCATCGGCCCGTGGGCGCGCGAAACCGGCGCCGCGATTCCGGGCGCGGTGATCTCGGTGGTGGTGACGCAGCAGACGCGCCGCAGCCAGGTCGACATCAGCATCCGCTGGACCCGCAAGGCGGGCTCGGCGCAACTGCGCCAGCAGCTCACCGCTTATATAGGCTCCTGACATGCGCCGCGTGCTTGCTTCCCGCCATGCCGCCGGCTTTTCGCTGGTTGAACTGATGGTCAGTGTCGTGATCGGCATGCTGGCGATTCTGTTTGCCACGCGGCTGATCATCAGCGGCGAGCAGACCAAGGACGGCGCGGTCGGCGGTTCCGACTCGATGCAGAACGGCATGCTGGCGCTGTATTCGATCAGCAACGACGCCGCGCAATCCGGCTGGGGTCTCAACGACACGCTGGCGGCCGGCTGCCAGACCAGCTTCAGCGACAGCGGCGGCTACGCGCTGGCGCAGATCAGCGTCAACGGCGTCACCCGCACGCCGCTGGCGGCGGCCGTGATCCAGCCTGGCGGCGCCGGGTCGGACGTGATCTCGCTGTATGCCGGCAAGTCGGCCGCCGCCGTGGCGTCGCTGCGCATCAATGGCGAGATTGTCGCCGGCGCCAGCGTGCTGCCGACCACCACCCAGGCGCCGTTCGGCTTTGCCGCCGGCGATGTGCTGCTGGTGGTGCCGGAACCGGCCACGGCCGCCAATCCGGCCTGCTCGATCGTGCAGATGAGCGGCATGCAGGCGGCGCCAGACAACGACAAGATCGCCCTCGGTAGCGGCAATAATTTCCGCTTCGGCCCGGCCGCCGGCATTCAAAACGGCTATGCGAAAGGCGGCGGCCGCATCTTCAATCTCGGCGCGCCGGGTCGGCTGGCCTTCCATACGTGGTCGGTGGCCGGCGGCACGCTGCTGCTGCGCGCCACCGACCAGTCCGGCGCTAGCGCGCAGGGCGTGTCGGTGACCGACAACATCGTCGCGATCAAGGCCCAGTATGGGCTGGACACGCGCGTCATGACGATCTACAACCCGCTGCCGGCGCCAAGCGGCAGCGGCGTGCAGCTGACGCAATGGAGCAACACCATGATGGACGCCGACAGCGACCTGGTCGTTGCCGGGCCGGGCGATTTCCAGCGCGTGGTGGCGTTGCGGCTGGCGGTAGTGGCGCGCAGCAAGTCGGCGCAACGGCCGGGCAGCGACGGCCAGTGCCATGCCACCGATACCAAGCCGACCCTGTTCAATACGGCGGTGGGCAGCGCGGCAGCGGTGCCGGTGACCGTCAACGTCGCCGTCACCGGCGATCCGATCGCCTGGCAGTGCTACCGCTACCGGGTATTTGAAACCGTGGTGCCGGTGCGCAACGCGCAATGGAGGCCATGATGGCGCGACTACCCCGCTCCGGCCAGCGCGGCATCGCCTTGCCCATCATCCTGATCATGCTGACGGTGATGCTGGTCAGCAGCATCTACCTGCTGCGCGCCAGCACCTCGACCACGCTGACGGTGAACAACCTGGCCTATGACGCCGCGCTCAGCAAAGAGGCCGACCTCGGCGTGCACGCCGCCTTCGAATGGCTGTCGCAGCCGTCCACCAAGGCGCTGCTGGTGGCCGACAGCGCCGCCAACGGCTATGTCGCCACCATGAATCCCATGTGGACCGTCAGCACGCCGGCGTTCTGGACCGGCTCGGTGACCAAGGATCCGGTCGGTGGCGGCAGCCGCGTCGAATATGTGATTCACCGCATGTGCACCTTTGCTGGCACCTACAACGCCACCTCGCCGGCCAACAGTTGCATGTTGAGCGCGGCCAAGCAGGGCGTGGCCGCTGCGGTCGCGCTCGGTTCCAGCCTGGGGCAGAGCTCGGTCGTGTACGACAACCAGCCGCAGCTGCACTACGTAGTTACTGCGCGCATCTTCGGCCCGCGCGGCGGCAACGTAGTGGTGCAGTCGGTCGTGATGATGGGGCCTTGAGGCCGGTTTTTAGAATGGAACGATCATGAGATTCCCGCTGCCTTCACCGGCCCGCCGTATTCTGTTGAGCCTGATGCTGCTGGCGTCGGCCGCCGCGTTTGCGGCCCAGACCCAGATCGCCCAAGTGCCACTGCTGAACATCACCGGCACCGGCACCGTCAAGCCGAATCTGATGCTGTTGTTCGACAATTCCGGTTCGATGGACCAGGCTTACACGCCGGACTACGTGGACGACGCCATCTGCCGCGGCGCCGCCACGCTGGCCGCCAGCGCGGTCAGCTGCTCGCCCGGCCATCCGCCGTACATGACGGCCGACTTCAACAAGCAATACTACAATCCGGCGATTCTGTACGCGGTGCCGGTCAAGGCCGACGGCACCTTCTATCCGTCGCAGACCACGTTCACCAAAGTCAGCAACGACGGCTTCAGCGTGCGCTATAGCGTGCTGGGCGGCACACCCAGCAGCAATGCCTCGACGGTCAACCTGCTGACCGACTTCCCCGACATCCGCTGGTGCAATCCCAACAACAGCAACGACTGCGGCACCAATACCACCACCTACACCTATCCGGACGCCACCCACACCTCGGCCACGCAGATTGCCGGCGGACCGTACTACTACAACATCGGCGTCACCGAATACTGCACCGACGACACCATGACCGTGTGCCGCACCACCTCGGCGGGGGCGGCCGCGCCGACCAATTATCCGGTGGCGGTCAAGGTGCGCTGGTGCAGCGACAAGGCGCTGACCGTTTGCCAGGCCAAGCAGGTAGGCGCGTTCAAGTATCCGCGTTATTCGACCTCGGCCGGTTCGGTGGCGGCCTACGCCACCATCGCCATCGGCACCTCGCTCGCTACCGGCGCGCTGGACATCAGCAGCGTGAGCATCAATGAGGGCGGCACCAGCACCACGCTGACGTCGGGGCCGGTCACGGCTTCCGGCGGGACCACCA
Source organism: Duganella levis (assembly GCF_009857605.1). Lineage (GTDB taxonomy): Bacteria > Pseudomonadota > Gammaproteobacteria > Burkholderiales > Burkholderiaceae_D > Rugamonas > Rugamonas levis. The sequence goes on from NZ_WWCT01000015.1 coordinate 51,473, forward strand.
CCGCCATCAACCGCCAGACGATGGCCAATGCGCTGGCGTCCAACATCAACAGCTATGGCGACACCAGAAATCCCGCGACGCTGCGCTATCTGGCCTGCGTGCGCACGCCGCCATCCGGCAGCAACGTGCCAACCTGCGCCGGGCTTGGCATCACACTGAGCGCCGACAACATTGTCGGCGTGGTGGCGGTCGATTGCAGCAGCACGACCAAGACCGCCGTGAGCTGTCCGCGCATCTTCGACGCCTCGCGCTCGGGCTATGCGCTGACGGTGATCACGTCGCCACCGGCGGTGGTGCCGTCCACCGCGCTGCTGAGTATCGCCGGCCCGGCCACCAATACGCTGTTCTTATCGACTACCATCAAGCTGGACAGCACCACACTGGCCAGCAATATCTCGATCCCCGCCAAAGCCAGCGCCACCACGGCGGCCAGCACGATTGCCAGCGCCATCGGCGTGAATGGCAACGTCCGCGGCTACGTCGGCGGCAATGGCGTGACCGACATCTGCGGCGCCGCCAGCACCAGCACGGTCTGTCTGGTGAATGTGGCGGCCACCGGCAATGGCCAGACGCCATCCGCTAGCACCGTCTCCGGCCTGACGTTTTCGGCGACCAAGAGCGCCGGCTTTCTCGATACCATTCCGATTGTGACGGCGCCGATGTCGGGCGGCTCGACCGGGCCGAGCAGCTTCGTCCGCGTCAACATCGTGACCGGCAACACCTATCCGAAGGGCAGTGACCGCACCGATTGCGTGGCCCAGTCCGGCGTCTGCACCTACCAGGAGGAAATGACCAACTTCGCCAACTGGTACGTCTACTACAAGACCCGCTTGCAAATGATGAAGACCTCGGTGGGGCTGGCGTTCGCCGCGCTCAACGCCAATTACAAGGTCGGCTTCGCCAAGCTGTCGGTGGTGGCCACCGGCGGCGCCATGGACATCATACCGGCCGATTTCACCGGCGCTTCGCGCACCAGCTGGTACACCAAGCTGTACGCCACCACCACCTCCGGTTCGACGCCGACCCGGCCGGCGCTTGACAATGTCGGCCGCATGTTTGCCAATCAGACGCCGTACCAGTATGCGGCCGGCCAGGAAGTGGTGCAGTTTCCCTGTCAGCAGAACTTTGTGATCCTGACCACCGACGGCTACTGGAACGGTGGCTCGACCAAGAACTACAACGACGATTATTCGCCGGTGGTCAACAACGACAACGCCGAGAGCACCGCGCGCTTCTGCAGCTACGCCTCCGGCTGCGTCGATACGCGGGCCCAGAGCGTGCCGTCGCTGGCCGACGTCGCGCTGCACTGGTACAACGGCGGTTCCAGCGACGACACCATCTCGCTGCGGCCGACGCTGGAACCGAATATGGCCAAGGCCGGCTCGGTGCCGGCGCGTTCCGGCGAAAACACCCACCTGCACATGAACACCTACACGCTGGGCCTGGGCGTGGACGGCGTGATGAATTACGACCCCAACTACGACACCACCGCGCGCAAGGTCGGCGGCGACTTCTACAACCTGATCACGCGCGTGGCCACCGGCTGCCCGTGGAACAACAACGGCCCGTATGTGTGGCCGAATCCGGATGTGACCAACGGCGGCAATACGGTGCAGGAACGCGTGGACGACCTGTGGCACGCGGCCGTCAATGGCCACGGCAAGTATTTCAGCGCCTCGCAGCCGAAGGAAGTGGTGGCCGGCCTCAGCGAAGCGCTGTCGAATATGCAGATCCGCCTCGGTGCGGCAGCGGCGGCAGCGACCTCGACGCCGAATATTTCGCTGCAGGACAACGACATCTTCTCCGACACCTTCACCACCGTGAAGTGGTACGGCGAACTGGCTGCCAAAAAAATCAACACCTCGACCGGCGAAGTCGGCAGCGCCGTCACCTGGACCAGTTCCGACACAGTCGGCCGCAATCCCGGCGCCACCGGTCCGGCGGGACGCATCATCAAGATGCTGGACACCACCAACAACACGTTGAAGGAGGTCACCTACGCGAACATGAGCACGCTGGAAAAAGGCTGGTTCAGCAACAAGTGCACAGCGCTGGCGCAATGCACGCTGCTTACCACGGCCGAGCGCGCCACGGTCAATGACGGCACCAACCTGGTCAACTGGCTGCGCGGCGCCCAGACCTATGCCGACGACCGCTTGTTCCGCGCCTACACGCTGACCGACCACACGCCGGCCGGCCTGAGCGGCCCGATTCCGATCCTGCTGGGCGATATCGCCTCGTCCAAGCCGGCCTATCTGCGCGACTCGCGCAAGAATTACACGCGGGCCGGCTATGCCGCCTTCAAGGCCGGCACGCAAACCCGTCCGGCGACGGTGCTGACCGCCGCCAACGACGGCATGCTGCACGCCTTCGACGCGACCAACGGCAACGAGCGCTGGGCGTATATGCCGCGCATCACCATGAAAAAGCTGTATTTGCAGGCCAGCACCACCTACGGCACCAATCACCAGTTCAGCACCGACGGCTCGCCGGAGCTGGCGGACGTGCAGATCGGCGGCGTCTGGAAGACCGTGATGGTGGCCGGCCTCAATGGCGGCGGGCGCGGCTATTACGCGTTGGATGTGACCGATCCGATTAATCCGGTGGCGTTGTGGGAATTCTGCGCCGACTCCACCGTGTGCAGCCGCAATGATCCCGACATCGGGCTGACCTTCGGCAATCCGCAATTCGGTTTGTGGAACAACCAGTGGGTGGTATTCCTGACCTCAGGCTACAACAATGTGCCGGGCACCGATGGCGTCAGCACCGGCAGCGGCCAGGGCATCCTGTACATCGTCGATGTCGCCACCGGTGCGGTGCTGAAGAAAGTCTCGACCCAGACCGGCGATGCCACCACGCCATCCGGCCTGGCCAAGATCACCTCGATCAGCAGCGATCCCAACCTGGACCCGGTCACCACCTACATCTACGGCGGCGACAACAACGGCCGCATGTGGCGCTTCGACCTGACCGACGCCACCGGCGCCACTGTGCCGGTGATCAAAATGGGCGACGCCGGCACCACCAAGCCGATCACCACCCGGCCGGACGTGACGCTGTGCGCCATGACCACCAGCAGCACCAACAACGGCGTCACCAGCAGCGCGACCACCGCCCAGCGCGTGGTGCTGTTCGGCACCGGCCGGCTGCTGGACGTGCCGGATACCACCAACACCGATGTCCAGAGCTTGTTCCTGCTGAAGGACAGCGGCGCCACCATCAACAACGTGCGCGGCAGTACCATGGTGCAGCAGACCCTGAGCCAGGTCGGCACCAGCAGCAACATCACCTTCGCGCTGACCAGCAACCCGGTCGACCTCAGCCAGAAAGACGGCTGGTTCTTCGACTGGAGCATCACCGCCGGCGAGCGCATGAACCTCGACCCGCAAATCGTCAGCGGCGTCGCCAATGTGGTGACCAATCTGCCATCGTCGTCGTCGGCCTGCTCGGTGGGCGGCACCAGCAATGCCTACCAGGTTGACGTCTGCACCGGCACGGCGCTGCCGAATACGCCGGCCGGCACCATCCTGTCGTCGGACTCGGCGGCGGTCGGCTTCATCATCTACCGCTTGCAAAATGGCCAGCTGAAGATGACCAGCACGCTGGCGACCGGCGTCACCAAGACCGGCCAGCTACAGGAAGGCAAATCGGCCGATGCGCATCGGGTAGGCTGGCGCCGGGTGCAGGGGGAATAAGTTACTGTCGCCGGGGCTAAGAGCCGGTATAATCGAGGGTTTGCAGAACCGCCTCAGATCGCTCACACATGGCCAACGATAACGAAAACGTAACTCCCGACAGCAACGACGACAGCGCCTTGTCCGCCAGCGCCAAGACGCCGGCGCTGATCGCGCGCGAAGTGCAGCGCCGCCGCACCTTCGGCATCATCTCCCACCCGGATGCGGGTAAAACCACGCTGACCGAAAAGCTGCTGCTGTTCTCGGGCGCGATTCAGATGGCCGGTACGGTCAAGGCCCGTAAATCGGGCCGTCACGCCACCTCGGACTGGATGGAGATCGAGAAGCAGCGCGGCATTTCCGTCGCTTCGTCGGTGATGCAGTTTGAATTCCGCGACCACGTGGTCAACCTGCTGGACACCCCGGGTCACCAGGACTTCTCGGAAGATACCTACCGCGTGCTGACGGCGGTCGACTCGGCGCTGATGGTGATCGACGCCGCCAAGGGTGTGGAAGCGCAGACCATCAAGCTGCTGGACGTCTGCCGCATGCGCAATACGCCGATCGTCACGTTCATGAACAAGATGGACCGCGAAACCCGCGATCCGCTGGAACTGCTGGACGAGCTGGAATCGGTACTGAAGATCCAGTGCGCGCCGGTGACCTGGCCGATCGGCATGGGCAAGAACTTCCGCGGCGTGTATCACCTGCTGAACGACACCATCATGCTGTTCAAGGCGGGTGAAGAGAAGGCCGACGGCGCGTTCGAGCTGATCGAAGGCATCGACAATCCACGCCTGCAGGAAATGTTCCCGCTGGAGATGGACCAGTTGCGCATGGAAGTGGAGCTGGTCAACGGCGCCTCGCATCCGTTCGACCTGGAGCAATTCCTGGCGGGCGTGCAGACGCCGGTCTTCTTCGGTTCGGCGATCAACAACTTCGGCGTGCGCGAGATTCTGTCGGCGCTGGTCGACTGGGCGCCGGCGCCACGCGAGCGTGACGCCACCGTGCGCGCGGTCGATCCGAAAGAAGAACCGTTTACCGGCTTCGTGTTCAAGATCCAGGCCAATATGGACCCGGCACACCGCGACCGCATCGCCTTCCTGCGCGTATGCTCGGGCCGCTTTGAACGCGGCATGAAGGTCAAGCACCTGCGCCTGGGACGTGAAGTCAAGGTGTCGTCGGTGGTGACCTTCATGGCATCGACCCGCGAACAGGTGGAAGAAGCGTACGCCGGCGACATCATCGGCCTGCCGAACCACGGCAACATGCAGATCGGCGACTCGTTCTCCGAAGGCGAACTGCTGACCTTCACCGGCATCCCGTTCTTTGCGCCGGACTTCTTCCGTCAGGTCCGCATCCGCAACCCGCTGAAAATCAAGCAGTTGCACAAAGGCTTGCAGCAGCTGGGCGAAGAGGGCGCGGTCCAGGTCTTCAAGCCGGTGCAAGGTGGCGAGCTGGTGCTGGGCGCGGTCGGCGTGCTGCAGTTTGAAGTGGTCGCCAGCCGCTTGCTGAACGAGTACGGTGTCGACGCCGTGTTTGAAAGCACCAGCATCAGCAGCGCGCGTTGGGTATCGAGCGACGACAAGAAAGCCTTGTCCGACTTCGAAGACCAGCTCGGCCACAACGTCGCCTACGACGCCGCAGGCAACCTGGCCTACTTGGCGACCTCGGGCGTCAACCTGCGTCTGACGCAGGAACGCTGGCCGAAGCTGCAATTCCACGCCACCCGCGAACACTCCGCCAAGCTCTAAAACTCCGGGGTCAGGTCCGGCATTCGGACACGAGCACAACCGTAGGCTTCGCTAAGGTTGTGCTCGTGTCCGAATGCCGGACCTGACCCCGGATTATGACCCCGGATTAAAATGCGCGGAGGAGGGCGGGGACTTCGTTGCTGAGCTCGCGGGCAAGGTAGCCTAGCGGCCCGTGTTTCAATGCGAGTTGTTCGCCCGCCAGCGCGTGTAGCGCGATGCCCCAGGCTGCCGCCTGTTCCAGCGTCGCGCCACGCGCCGCCAGGCCGGTGATGATGCCGGCCAGTACGTCTCCCGATCCCGATATCGCCAGGCCGGCGTTGCCGCCCTGGTGCCGCCATTGTCTTCCATCCACCGTCGCCAGTACCGTCAGCGCGCCTTTCAGTGCGACTGTGGCTTGCCAGCGCTGCGCCGCCAGTCGGGCGGCGGCTTCCGGCTGGGCCTGGATGTCTTGCTTGTCGGCGCCGGTCAGGCGCGCCAGTTCGCCGGCATGCGGCGTCAGCAGGACGGGGCGGTCGAAGCGGAAGCCGTACGGCGCCGTCTCCGTGCCGCACTCGGCGTCGCGGCCGACCAGGCTCATGCCGGCCGCATCGAGGATCAGGTGGCTGTCGCTACAGCACTGCAGCAACGCGCGCACCAGTTGGCAACAGGCGTCGTCGTCCTGCATGCCGGGACCGATCAGCACGGCACTGGCTTGCTGGCAGGCTTGGTGCAGGCCGGATGCGCTGTCGGCCAGCAGGCCGCCATCGTTGGTCTCCTGCAAACTGATGACGCGCGCTTCAGGCACGGCAGTGCCGATATGGGCCGCGACACTGGCGGCGGTGGCGATGGTCAGCTTGCCGGCGCCGGCGCGCAAGGCGGCGTTGGCCGCCAGCAGCACCGCCCCCGGCATTTCCCGCGAACCGGCGACGATCAGCACGTGGCCGCGCACTTCCTTGTCCGCGTCCGCGCCTGGCATTGGCAGCGGCCAGTCACGCAGCAGTTGCGGCGTGATGTCCTGGTTCATGATTTGGGTGCGGCCGGCTGGTCGGCCTCGTGCGTCACCGGCGTGCCGGTTTGTTCCAGCGGGGCGACAAAGTTGGCTTGCACCAGCTTCAGCTTGCCATTTTTGCCGGCATGCGGGTCGAAGCGGTATTCGGTGATGCCGCAGTTGGGCACGTCGCCGGCGCGGTCGATTGCCAGGATGGCGTCTTCATCCAGCCGCTCCAGCAGGTAGCGGAAGCAGTTGACGATGACTTGATGGCCGACGATCAGCACCCGTTCGCCCCGGTATTCCCGGGTGATGGTGTCGATCACGCTACGCAGCCGTAGGATGACGTCGCACCAGCTTTCGCCGCCCGGCGGCCGGAAATAGAATTTGCCCACATGGGCACGCTGCTCGGCCAGTTCCGGATATTTGTCATGGATGCCTAGCGGCGTCAGCCGGTCGAGGATGCCGAATTCTTTCTCGCGCAGGCGTTCGTCGGCGGCCACGGCGGTTAGTTGGTCGCGGTCCAGCCGGTCCAGCACGGCTTTGGCGGTGGCCCGCGCCCGCACGTACGGCGAGTACAGCACTACCGTTGGCCGATTGTCCGGCCCCAGCGCATCGAACCAGTCGCTCATGGCCTGTGCCTGGCGCTGGCCTAGTTCGGATAGCGGCACGTCAACATCGCGGTCGGCGATGTCAATCAGGAACTGTTTTCCGGCCTCGGCAGCATCACGGGCGACGTTGCCGGCGCTCTGGCCGTGCCGCACCAGCCACAGTTGCTGAGGCCACTTTTGCTCCATCAGCCTATCCTTTTTAGGTCCAGTTCCACCCACACCGGCGCATGGTCGCTGGGCTTCTCTCGGCCGCGCACGTCACGGTCGACTTCGGCGGCTTTCAGCGCCGGCGTCAGCGACGGGCTGAGCAGCAAATGGTCGATTCGCAGACCGGCATTGCGGCCGTAAGCATTGCGGAAATAATCCCAGAAGGTATAAATCACTTCGTCGGGATGTTTGGTGCGCAAGGCATCGCACCAGCCCTGTTTCATTAGCCGGTGGAAGGCGTCGCGGGTTTCTGGACGGAATAGGGCATCGTCGACCCAGCGCTCCGGCTTATAGACATCCAGCTCGGTCGGCATGACATTGAAATCACCCGCCAGCATGGCTGGCGCACCGCTGTCGATTAACTTGGCGGCATGGGTGATTAATCGGTCAAACCACTTCAGCTTATAGTCGAATTTCGGTCCCGGCGCCGGATTCCCGTTCGGCAGATATAAGCCGCCGATAATCACGCCGTTGACCACCGCTTCTATATAGCGGCTTTGAATATCTTCCGGATCGCCCGGCAAACCGCGCCCGGTTTCAGTCGGTGTGGCGCCGCGCGCCAATATGGCCACGCCATTCCAGCTTTTTTGGCCGTGCCAGATGGCGCCATAACCGGCGTCGTTAATTGCCTGCTCGGGGAATTTCTCCTGCGGGGCTTTTAATTCTTGCAGGCAGACGACATCCGGCTTGGTCTCATCGAGCCATTGAAGGAGGGCCGGCAACCGGCTGCCGATACCATTGACATTGAAGGTGGCGATACGCATACGACAAGTTTAACCGCCAATTGCCCCTGCCTGCGTGCGGAAACGTACGAAAATTCGCCTATCCATGCCAAGTGTTGGCGCGATCCAGCCAGCTTCTGGCGACAGTTGACTTTTGCGCTTGACAACGTCCGCGATTGCGCATACTGTATTACTCAACTAATACACAGATACCACTAACATGGCCATGCACACAGCTGCCTTATTTTCGATAGCGACCGGCTCCTCCGATCCTATCTACCGGCAATTAATCGAACAGGTCCGGCGATTAATTGCGGCGGGCGTTTTAAAACCGGGCGATGTTTTACCGTCAGTGCGGGACGTGGCGTTGGCCTTGGCGGTCAATCCGATGACGGTGTCCAAGGCTTATAACATGCTGGAAACCGAAGGCTTATTAAGCCGTGCGCGCGGTGTTGGCATGCTGGTAGCGGAAGGAAATAAGCCGCAGGGACGGGAAAATCTTTTAAGACCGGCATTGGAACGGGCCGCAGCCGAAGCCCGCCAATTGGAACTCGATCCGGACACGGTGCTGCAATTGTTTGCGAAAATTCTTGGAGAAACTAAATGAATCCAGTCGTGGTGGAAAACCTGCATAAAGCCTTCGGCAGCCAACAGGTATTGCAGGGCGTGAATTGGAATATTGCTCGTGGCAAGGTGATTGGTTTATTGGGCCGCAATGGCGCCGGTAAATCGACATTGCTGGAATGTCTGCTCGGCCTGCGTGAATCAGACGCCGGCAGCAGCCGCGTATTTGGCCGATCGGTCACCGCGCTGGATGAGCAAACCCGCGCCAACATCGGCTACGTTCCACAAAAATCCGACCTGTTCGAGTGGTTAACGCCTGTGCAACTTTTGAACTATTTCAAAGCCCTGTATCCGCGCTGGAATCAGGGCAAGGTGGATGGCTTGATGGAACGCTGGGGCTTCCACGGCGAAGCGCGCGACAAGCAAATCAGCCAGTTGTCTGGCGGACAACGTCAGCGCCTGTCGATCATCCGCGCACTGGCGCATGATCCGCAACTGCTGGTGCTGGACGAGCCGGTCGCCAGTCTCGACCCGGTCGGCCGCCGCGATTTTTTGCAGGAACTGATCAGCGGCGTGATCGAACGCGACACCACGGTGATCTTCTCCACCCACATCCTGTCCGACCTGGAACGGGTGGCGCTGGATGTCGCCTTCTTGCAAGGCGGCAAGATCGTCCTGCAAGGCGCGCTGGATGAGCTGTTGGAAGGTAAAAACCTCAGCCTGGAAGACCTGTTTGTCGAGGTGACCAAATGACACTCCGCCAAGCCTACGGCCCCATGCTGGCGCAACTGGTGCAGGACAGCGCCACCCGCCGCCAGATTGTACGCGCGACTTTGCTGCTGGCGGTCGGCGAAATCCTGCTGCTGACACTCTACGATGGTCGTCGCGGCCAAGCGGGCACCCTGGTGCTGGTCTGTATGCCATGGGTAGCGTTGCAGCTTTGGTGCGGGGCTTTCCTGAAAAATGCGGTCCGCCAGAATCGACCGGAATATGCCGGCCTGGTGCCGCATCTGCGCAATCGGCTGATACGGGTGACAGCCGCAATGTATGCCGTCGAAATCGCGCTGCTGGCTGTGGTGAGCGGATTGGTGTTCGGCCACGCGGGCTACGGCCTGGTGTTTGGTGGCGTGTTCACTGTGTTAAGCATTCTCATGAACCGTTATATGGCGTTGGCCTGGGTCATGGCACTGGCCATCCCGTTCGGCATGTCTTATGCGGTCAACGATTTGCCGCCCCTGCTGGCCGGACTCAACGAAGCCGCAGTGACGGCCGTCGCCATGGTGCCGATCGTGCTGCTGGGCGGCTGGGGGCTGCACCTGATCCTGCCGCGCGGCGGCGATGACCACTGGCGTTGGCAAGCCCAGTTCAACCAGCGCCAGGACGCGCTGACCTGCGGGCGGAGCAGCACATCGGCCAAGTCTGCGCCGTCGCGCCTAAGGCAAGTGATGCAGAGTTTTTACCTGGCTGCGCTGCGCCGCGACAGCCAACGCGGAGTGGCGGCAGACCGCGCCTTGATGCATGCGATCGGCCCCGGCGCGCATCCAGCCCGCATGATCGCTTTTTCGCTGGTCTCCACGCTGCTGGCGCTGGTGATCGGCCGCTTTCTCAGCGACGGCGCCCGCACCGGCATGACCATCGCGACCGGGCTGATGCAGTTGGGCGCAGTGCTGATGTACGCCATCAGCGTGGCCGACGATGTCGTGCTGCACGGCGCCGAGCAGCAACTGTACTTCCTGACGCCGTCCGCACCGGCCGCCGCCCGCATCAATCGTCTGCTGGTAACGACGGTGCTGCGCCGCGCGCTGGCGGCGTGGCTGGTATCGCTGGCTTGCGTGGCTGGCTTGGACTCGGTGCTGGCCGATCACTTGAGCCTGCACGGCGTAAGCTTTGCCATGTCCATGGTCGTGCTGTGGACAGTAACACCGCTGCTGCGCAATTACGCCGTGGCCCCGGCCCAACGTCTCGGCGTGACGTGGACGGTTGTCATTGTCATCATGGTGCTGGTGTGCCTGGGCGCTGTTGGGCTGTTACAGCTGGCGCCCAACTTCCCCTGGTACGAAGTGGGCAGCGTGGCCGGACTCGGCGCACTGATCTACATGGTCCTTCGCTTCCGCGCGCTGATGGCGCTGCCGCCGGTGCTGCCGGCCGGACGATTGGCGGTCTAAGCCGGCGTGCGCTTGCCCAGCCAGATCACATCGATGACGGCGCCGATCCAGCCCACCAGCAGCACGGCCGAGGCCAGGTTGGTGGCCGGATTGTCAATGCCGGACGCATGCACGCGATCCAGGATGGCGAATGGATCGAGCGCCAGCTTGCCCGCGTCCAGTTCATCTTGTAATTGAGACAGCAAGTGCAGCATGGTGGTCAGCAGATACAGCACGGCGGCGGCGGTCGGCAGCAGGAACAGCATGCCGCGCAGCGTGCGGCGCGGCCGCAATGCCAGGTGACCCAGTCCGGGAAACAGCAAAGCGGAGATGAGTACCGCCCTGGATGATGCTTTCATGATGCTCCTGTTGTTACTTTGTGCCGATTGACCGAACGCAAGATTGCAGCGCGGCAGCCAGCGTAGATTACAACATCTTGGCTGCCAGGGGGAATCATGCGTGCTTGGATCATTATCGCTTTGTTGACGAGTTGCGCGGCGCACGCTGCGCCCGGCGAAAAGGACGCGGTGGCGTTGGCCGAGAAGGGCGCGCAGTTCGTGCGCGCACACGGCAAGGCCGAGATGATCGCGCGCATCAATAGCAAGGACGCCGAATTCAACCAGGGCGCGCTGTACCTGGCGATGCGCGACCTGCAAGGCATCACTGTGGCCCATCCGACCACCGCGCTGATCGGCAAGAACCTGCTGGATGTGCCGGACGCCGACGGCAAGCTGTTCCGCCAGGAGATGGTGGCGCTGGCCAAGGGCGTGGGGCACGGCTGGGTCGACTACAAGTTCCGTAATCCGGAAACCGGCAAGGTCGAGGCCAAGCGCACCTACGTGCTACGGGTCGGCGACGTCGCGCTCGAAGCCGGCATCTACAAACACTGAGCGTGCCGACCATGCTCAGCAAACTGAAGATCGGGCCCAAGCTGCTGCTGGCCCCTGGGGTGGTGCTGATCCTGTTGATCGTGCTGTCGGCCGGCGCGTATCTCGGGCTACTGCGGCAGAACCAGTCACTCGACAATATGGTGCAGCAGCGCGCCGTGCGCCTGAAGGCGGCGGCTGACCTGGTGGCCGGCGCGCACAAGGCGCATACCGAAATCTACCAGCTGCTCACCTGGATCAACGCCAGCTTCTCGGCGCCGCGCGTGGACGCGCTGGTGCGCGACATCCATCTGCGTCACGCGGCGCTGGACCGCCAGTTCGCGCAGCTGGAAATGGCCACGCAATCCGATCCGGCCGAGCGCCGTTTCGTGGTGCAGTCGCAGGCCGCGCACACGGTCTACGTCAAGGCCATGCAGGATGTGATTGAGCTGGCGATGGTTGATCAGTCGATGGCGGCCAACGCCATGTCCAAGGCCGAGCGGGCGTTCGACGTGGTGGCGCAGCGGCTGGAAGAACTGTCGCGGCTCGAACAAAGCCTGAGCGAACGCGCCTACGCCGACGCCGAAACGGATTTCCGCGTGCTGTCGACCTGGATGCCGATCGTGGTGGCCCTGTCGATCGCCCTGTCGCTGCTGGTGACCATGGCGGTCCGTAACGCCATGCTGAAAGAGGTGCGCGAGATCGGCGCGGCGGCGGTCGATCTGGCCGAAGGCAACCTGACGGTGCGCCAGCGCGTCTACGGCCGCGACGAAATCGCCGAAACCTCGCGCGCGCTTGACACCAGCATCCGCAACCTGAATACCACGCTGAAGACCATCCTGTCGACCGCGCAGTCGATCGACAACGCCTCGCGTGAAATCGCCCAGGGCAATGCTGTGCTCACGCGCCGCACCCGCGCGCAAGCCGGCACGCTGGAGGAAGCCGGCGACGCCATGCAGCAGCTGGGCGGGCAGGTGTCCGACACCGCCACCCACGCCGAACTGGCGGGCCAACTGGCGCACTGCGCCAACAGCTTTGCCGCGCGCGGCGGCTCGGTGGTGCAGCGGCTGGTGGTGACCATGGCGTCGATTCGCGGCAGCACGCGGCGGGTGGTGGAAATCGTCGGTGTGATCGATGGCCTGGCGGTGCAGACCCATATGCTGGCCCTGAGCGCGGCGGTGGAAGCGGCGCGCGCCGGCGAGCATGGCCAGGGCTTTGCCGTGGTGGCCGGCGAAGTGCGCATCCTGGCGCAGCGTTCGACATCGGCGGCGCAGCAAATCAAGCTGCTGGTGGCCGAATCGGTGGCGGACATCGACAGCGGCGCGCGTTCGGTGGCGGAAGCCGGCGACAGCGTGGCGGAGATTGTGGCCTCGGTGCGCCAGGTCGGCGACATCATCGGCCAGATCGGTGACACCAGCGCGCAGCAGGCGCAGGGCGTGCTGGGTGTGCAGCAGGCCATCGTCAGCATGGATCAGGTGACGCAGCAAAATCTGGCGCTGGTGCAGCAAGCCGCTGCCGCCGCCAGCAGCCTGCAACGGCAGGCCTTGTATCTGTCGGAAGCGGTGGCCATCTTCAAGCTGGATGAAGGTTTGGAGCAGCCTGATGCCACGCGTCCGGCCGGCAGCCCGCGCGTGGTGCGTCTGCGGCTGGCGTCAGTACGGAGCTAAGCTGCGCGCCAGCGGTCGCCCGGTTGCTGAATGTAGCGGGCGATGACGTATTTCCACGGCATGGCCAGCGGGATGATGATGGCGACCATGCATTCCATCGCCGTGCCCATGATGTTGTCGTCCATGGCGCCGCTTTGCCACGCGGGCAGGGCGACGATCAGCAGCCAGATCGACTTCCACGCCAGTTCCCAGAACAGCACCGGCAGCATTTGCAGCGGATAGCGGATGCCGATCACGCACAGCAGGCTGAAAGCGGCCAGCATGCACTTGACCACGCCCTGCGACAGGCCCCAGGGCTCGGCGTGATGGATCACGCTCGGCCACACCACCAGCGCCAGTCCCAGCGCGATGATCAGATAGACAGCTCTCAGCGAATACAGGCGAAACAGCGATACGTGTGGCATGGCGAAACTCCTTAATGAGGGTTTATTCGACTTCCTTGAGTACTTTTTCAATCGCGATGATGCGGATCTTCAGGTCGGCCAGCGCGGCTGCCGTTTGCTCCTGCGCGGCGACGGCGCGTTCTGCCAGCTGGCGGTAAGCCTCGTTGCCCTGCGCTTCCAGTTCGGCCTTCTTGACGGCCGTGCGCGAGCGCAGCAAGAAGATCAGGAAGATGGTCCCCAGCGGCATCAGCAGGGTAAGCAGGTAAATATTTTCGGACATGGTGAGCCTCTACTTTTCAGGATTGGTCGTCAGGGTACGTACTGCGTCGGCGATCGTGGCCGGGGTCAGGTCGATGGCGAACGGCGCGGCGTCGAAATAATTCAGCGCCTTGCCGTCGTTCGACAACTCCATCTGACTGGTCACCAGGCCGGCTTCCTCCAGCTTCTGCAAATGCAGGTGCAGCAGCGGGCGGCTGATATTCAACTCACGCGCCAGCTGGCTGACGTAATTCCGTCCACCCGCTGCCAGCGCCGCCACCACCCGCAAACGGTGCGGGTTGGACAGTGCCGCCAGAGTGGCCAACAACTGATCGCCTGTGAGAGATTTGGATTTCATGTGTCAAGAATATCTGACAGGTGAAAGAAATGCAAGCGAAAAAAAAGCCCGGCGTGCAGCCGGGCTTTTTTTGAGCGGACGAGGATTACTCGTAGTCGCTGATCGGCGCGCAGCCGCAGAACAGGTTGCGGTCGCCGTAGACGTTGTCGGCGCGGCCGACCGGTGGCCAGTATTTCTGCTTGCGCAGCGATGGCAGCGGGTAGGCCGCCACTTCACGCGAATACTTGCGCTCCCAGACGTCGGCCGTCAGCACCTGGGCGGTGTGCGGCGCGAATTTCAGCGGGTTGTCCAGCTTGTCGAATTCGCCGCTTTCCACTTTGGCGATCTCGCCGCGGATGGCGATCATGGCGTCGATGAAGCGGTCCATCTCGATTTTCGATTCCGACTCGGTCGGCTCGATCATCAGCGTGCCCGGTACCGGGAACGACATGGTCGGTGCGTGGAAGCCGAAGTCCATCAGGCGCTTGGCCACGTCTTCGTTCGAGATGCCGGTGGCATCCTGCAGCGGACGCAGGTCGATGATGCACTCGTGCGCCACCAGGCCGTCGTGGCCCGAGTACAGCACCGGGAAGTGCGGCGACAGGCGGCGGGCGATGTAGTTGGCGTTGAGGATCGCGGTTTCGGTCGCGGCGGTCAGGCCTTCGGCGCCCATCATGGCGATGTACATCCACGAAATCGGCAGGATCGATGCCGAGCCGTATGGCGCGGCCGAGACAGCGCCGATGCCGGCGTTGTCTCGGATGTAGCCGTTCGAACGCTGGTTCGGCAGGAACTTGGCCAGGTGCGCGCCAACGCCGATCGGGCCGACGCCTGGGCCGCCACCGCCGTGTGGGATGCAGAAGGTTTTGTGCAGGTTCAGGTGCGAGACGTCGCCGCCGAACGCGCCCGGTGCAGCCACGCCGACCAGTGCATTCATGTTGGCGCCGTCGACGTACACCTGGCCGCCGTGGCTGTGGATGATGTCGCACAGTTCGCGGATACCTTCTTCAAACACGCCGTGGGTCGAAGGGTAGGTGACCATGACGGCCGCCAGGTTCTTCGAGTGCAGCTCGGCCTTGGCTTTCAGATCGGTCAGGTCGACGTTGCCGTTTTCGTCGCAGGCAGTGACTACCACCTGCATGCCGACCATCGAAGCCGATGCCGGGTTGGTGCCGTGCGCCGACGATGGAATCAGGCAGATATTGCGATGGCCTTCGCCACGCGACTGGTGGTAAGCCTGGATCACCAGCAGGCCGGCGTATTCGCCTTGCGAGCCGGCGTTAGGCTGCAGCGAAATGGCGGCGTAGCCGGTCACCGCGCACAGCATCTCTTCCAGCGAAGCGATCATCTCGCGGTAGCCGATGGTTTGCGCTTCAGGCGCAAACGGGTGGATGGTCGAGAACTCAGGCCAGGTCACCGGGATCATTTCGCTGGTGGCGTTCAGCTTCATGGTGCAGGAACCCAGCGGGATCATGGTGCGGTCCAGCGCCAGGTCCTTGTCGGCCAGCGAACGCAGGTAGCGCAGCATCTCAGTTTCCGAGTGATAGCGGTTGAATACCGGGTGCGTCAGGTAGGCGCTTTCGCGTTGCAGCGCTTCAGGGAACGAGCGCTCGACGGCGGCTTCCACGGTGTCGAAGTCCGGGCCGTGAGCAGGGCCGCCGACCGGATGCGAGAACACGGTCCACAGCAGCGCGATGTCTTCGCGGGTGGTGGTTTCGTCCAGCGAGATGCCGACGTGCGAAGCGTCGATCACGCGCAGGTTGACGCCGTGCGAGTGGGCCGATGCATGCAGCTGCTCGGCGTTTTTGACGTTGATGGTCAGGGTGTCGAACCAGCTGTCGTTGGTGATGGTGTAGCCCAGCGTTTTCAGGTTCGAGGCCAGTACGCCGGTCAGGCGGTGCACGCGCTTGGCGATCTGCTGCAGGCCTTGCGGGCCGTGGTAGACGGCGTACATCGACGCCATCACCGCCAGCAGCACTTGCGCGGTGCAGATGTTGGAGGTGGCTTTTTCGCGGCGGATGTGCTGCTCGCGGGTTTGCAGCGCCAGGCGGTAAGCCTTGTTGCCCTGCGCGTCGATGGTGACGCCAACCAGGCGGCCCGGCATCGAGCGTTTGAATTCGTCGCGGGTGGCCATGTAACCGGCGTGCGGGCCGCCGAAGCCCAGCGGTACGCCGAAGCGCTGCGAGTTACCGACGACGACGTCGGCGCCCCATTCGCCCGGAGGCGTCAGCATGGTCAGCGCCAGCAGGTCGGCGGCGGCAACCACCATCGCGCCTTTGGCCTTGATCGCTGCGACGTCGGCTTTGTAATCGCGCACGTTGCCGTTCACGCCCGGATATTGCAGCAGCACGCCGAAGCAGTCGCCGATGCCTGCCAGTTCGGCCGGGTGGAAGGTTTTAACGTCGATGTCGAGCGGCTTGGCGCGGGTCTGGATCACTTCCAGCGTTTGCGGCAGCACGTCGTCGGCGACGTAGAACACGTTCGATTTCGATTTGCTCACGCGCTGGATCAGCGTCATGGCTTCGGCGGCGGCGGTGCCTTCGTCTAGCATCGAGGCATTAGCGATGCCCATGCCGGTCAGGTCGGTGATGGTCTGCTGGAAGTTCAGGATGGCTTCCAGGCGGCCTTGCGAAATCTCTGGCTGGTAGGGCGTGTAGGCGGTGTACCAGGCCGGGTTTTCAAAGATGTTACGCAGGACGACGTTCGGCGTCAGCGTGTTGTAGTAGCCCTGGCCGATCAGCGACTTGAGCACCTTGTTTTTCGAGGCGATTTTTTTCAGCTTGTTCAGCGCTTCCTGCTCAGGCATCGGCTGGGTGTAGGCGCCCAGCGGCAGCGCGGCCTTGTTGCGGATGTTGGCGGGCACGATGGCGTCGATCAGGGCGGCGCGCGTGGCGTAGCCGAGGACCGACAGCATGTCCTGCTGTTCTGCGGCGTCTGGGCCGATGTGGCGGGCGATGAAGGCGTCGCGTGCTTCGAGTTGGGAGAGGCTGGTGCGGGTCATGATATGGGCGAGGGCAGAGAGGAAAAAGGGCTGTCGTCCCCGCGAAAGCGGGGACCCATGCGGAGCTGGCGTTCTATGGGCCCCCGCCTGCGCGAGGGCGACGGCAATCAGGCGCCGGTGTTTTTGCCGTAGGCTTCGGCGTCCAGCAGGCCGTTGATTGCGTTGGCGTCGGTCGGCTTGATCTTGAACAGCCAGTTGGCGTAGGCGTCGGCGTTGATCGATTCCGGCGCGTTGACCACGTCTTCGTTCACGGCCACGACTTCGCCGGCCACTGGGGCGTAGATGTCGCTGGCGGCTTTCACCGATTCCACCACGGCGGCGTCGTTGCCGGCTTCGTAGCTGTCGCCGACTTTCGGCAGTTCGACGAAGACGATGTCGCCCAGCGCGTCCTGCGCGTACTCGGTGATGCCGACGGTGACGGTGCCGTCTTCTTCAGCGCGTACCCACTCGTGGGATTCGGTGTACTTCAGGTCTGCAGGAATGTTCATGTAAGGGCTCCAGAGGTGGTGAGATAAATTAGACTGCCAGGATTTTACCGTTACGGACGAACGGCAGCTTCACCACGGAAGCAGCCAGTTTTTTGTCGCGGATTTCTACGTGGACGGTGTCGCCGACGTTCACGCCCATCGGCACGCGCGCCAAGGCGATCGCCTGCTGCATGGAAGGGCTGAAGGTGCCGCTGGTGATTTCGCCGGTGGCCTCGCTGCCGGCCACGATGACTTTCTGGTGCGCGCGCAGCACGCCGCCTTTTTCGCGCAGAATCAGACCGACGAACTGGCTGTTCTGGCCCTTGGCTTGCAGTGCGGCCTTGCCGATGAAGTCACGCTCGGACACCAGGTCGATGGTCCATGCCAGGCCAGCGTCCAGCGGGTTCACGGTGTCGTCCATGTCCTGGCCGTACAGGTTCATGCCGGCTTCCAGGCGCAGCGTGTCGCGCGCGCCCAGGCCTGCCGGCTTGACGCCGGCGGCGGCCAGCGCGTTCCACAGCTGTTCGGCCTTGTCGGCGGCGACGCCGATTTCAAAACCGTCTTCGCCGGTGTAGCCGGTGCGGGCGATCATCGCCTCGCCAAACGCGGCGCTCTGGGCGAAAGCGACGTTGAACGGCTTCATTTCGGCGGTGGCTTCTTTAGATTCCGGGATCACTTCCCACACCTTGGCGCGGGCGTTCGGGCCTTGCACGGCGATCAGCGCCATGGCATCGCTGCCGCCGTCGCGGCGCTGGGTGATGGTCAGGCCACTGCTGGTGGCGTCATTTTGCGCCTGCATCCACGCCACGTCCTTCTCGGCGGTGCCGGCGTTGACCACCAGGCGGAACCAGCTTTCGTTGATGAAGTAGACGATCAAGTCGTCGATCACGGTGCCCTCTGGATTGAGCATGCAGGAGTAGAGCGCCTTGCCCGATACTTGCAGCTTGTCGACGTTGTTGGCCAGCAGGCCGCGCAGGAAGGTGCGCACATTGTCGCCCTTGATGTCGACCACGCACATGTGGGCGACGTCGAACATGCCGACGTCGGTGCGCACGGCGTTGTGTTCTTCGATTTGGGAACCGTAGTTGACCGGCATGTCCCAGCCGCCGAAATCGACCATGCGGGCGCCGGCTGCGCGGTGTGCGTTATTGAGGGGGGTGGCTTTGAGCGTCATGTCCGGTCCAAACGAAAAGAGGTTAACAGGGAATACGCATATTCCAAACCCCTCTGTCCTTGGTACCTGAGAGATAGCGGAAAGCTGCTTCCGCACGCCCCTTCGGTGGATTGCCCATGCAATCTCTCTCCAGAGTTTGAGCCGTTTTCTGGCCCCTTGACCGGTCCTTTTGCCTGAGAGTTTGTGGGTAGTGCCCCTTCGGCGGCAAAGCTGGTTTGCCCTCTCCCGATCAAGACTCGGGAATATATGTCAGACGGGCTTGAATGTCAATCTTGCCCGGGGCGCGCACGAATGAACAGAAGGAAAGCTGGAAAAGAAACAATTTGCTAGAATTAATCACACTATTTCGAGAGCCCAACCATGAGCCAAGATCACACCAGTTATGAAGGGCACGCGTGGTTCACGCTGTCCGGCGACGTTAACAGCGATATGGTCCGCCGCGTGTTTGACGCCGTTGCCGATATGACCGAGGACCGTATTACCACGGCCCACATCCTGATCCAGTCCAACGGCGGCTATGTCAGCGACGGTATTTGTCTGTACAACTACCTGAGCAAGCTGCCGATCAAGATCATCACCTACAACGCCGGCGCAGTAGCGTCGATTGCAGTGATCCTGTATCTGGCCGGTTCCGAGCGCTATGCCAGCGACACTGCGCGCTTCATGGTGCACAAGTCGCACGCCAGCGCGCCGCACGGCGCACGGCCGGACGCGCTGCGCATCATCGTCGAGGGCTTGCAGGCGGACGACGCCCGCACCGAGCAAATCCTGCGCAACCATGTGCAGCTGAGCGACGACAACTGGCGCACGCACGAATATTCGGACCTGCACCTGACGGCGGCCGAAGCGTTGAAAGTGGGATTGGTGAGCGGGGTGGAAGACTTTGTGCCGCCTGCCGGGCAGCGGGTGGCCAACATCTAACGCTTGCCGGCGATGCGGCGCGTCTGGCGCCGCATGTACCGCTGATTGTCTACTTAGCGGTTGCCGGACTGCTTGTTGCCGTCATTTTTGTGGCTTTGACGGCCTGCTTCAACGTGCTGCTCATGGGTGCCGCCCTGGGTGCCGCTGCGCGCGCCGCTGGACGAACCTGCGGTGCCCGATTGCTTGTTGCTCTGGTTCGAGCCTTGTTTCGAGCTCTGGTTGCTACTGTTGCTGCTGCCTTTTTGGTTCGAGTTCATTTTGATTCCTTTGATAAAGTGAAAAGAACGTACTCGCCGGAATCACCTTGGCGTGGATGCTGAGGCGTTTCCGGTGACGTCATGATGCGGCGAGCAAGGCTGGGTCGGTATCGGAATACTCCTTGGTGGCTTGTAGGAGCATGCCTTGCTGGCAAATTAAAACTCTTCCCATTCCACCGGCTGTTGCGGCTGCTGCGCTGCGCGTGGCGGGCGGGATAGGGCGCCTGGCCCGGGGCGCTTGGGTGGCGCTGATCGCGGCGAGGGCTGTGCGGGTGGCAAGGTCGCGGCAGGCTTGGCAGGTGCCACTGGCGTGGTCGCTGGCGTGGCCGGTGTGTCAGGCGCGGCAAACAGGCTGATCGCATCGCCCAGCTTGCCGGTTTCGGCGCGCATGGAGGCGGCCGCCACAGCGGCCTGGCCGACCAGCGTGGCATTCTGCTGCGTGGCCTGATCCATCGCTAGAATCGCCTGGTTGACCTGTTCCAGCCCGGCAGTCTGCTCGGCGCTGGCGGCGGCAATCTCGCCGATCAGGCCGGTCACCTGCTTGACGCTGCCAACCACCTCATCCATGGTCTTGCGCGCCTGATCGGCCAGTTGCGTGCCGCGTGCCACCTTGTCGACCGAATCGTCGATCAGCTCCTTGATTTCCTTGGCCGCCGCCGCTGAGCGCTGCGCCAGATTGCGCACTTCCGAGGCCACCACAGCAAAACCACGCCCCTGTTCGCCGGCGCGGGCTGCTTCCACCGCCGCATTCAAGGCCAGGATATTGGTCTGAAAAGCAATGCCGTCAATCACGCCGATGATTTCCGCAATCTTGCGCGAGCTGTCGTTGATCGAGGCCATGGTGCCCACCACCTGCTCCACGTCATTGCCGCCACGCACCGCCACGGCCGACGCCGACAGCGCCAGCTTGTTGGCCTCCACTGCGTGGCCGGCATTCTGGCGCACGGTGGCGGTAAGCTGCTCCATCGAAGAAGCAGTCTCCTCCAGCGCCGACGCCTGCTGCTCGGTGCGCGCCGACAAGTCCTGGTTGCCGTCAGCAATTTCAGTCGCCGCGCCGCCGATCGCCCGCGCGCCGTGCTGCACCTGGCAGACGATGGCCTGCAAGCTGTCGTTCATATGTTGCATGGCGCGCAGCAGCTTGCCGGTCTGGTTGTCCGGCTGTGGCGCGATTTGCGTGCCGAGGTCGCCACCGGCGATGCGTTGCGCCACCAGCATCGCCTGCTGCAACGGCGCCGAAATCGAGCGCGCCGTCCACAGGGCCATCAGGGCGCCGCCAGCCACGGCCAGGAACAGCAGGCTATAGGTCGTGACGCGGGCGCTGGCGTACAATTCATCGGTCTGCCGCGTGGCTTCCTGACTGGATTGAATGGCCGATACCAGCAGCTGGCTGAGTTGGGTATTTAGCGCGCGGGCTTGCTGCAATTGGGCTTCCGGCGATGGCGTCGCGCCTTCGCTGAGCAGCGCTTCGTTGCGTTTGGCCAGCGCCGTCATGGTTTGCGGCAGCCACTTGCCGGCCAGTTCCGCCGACGCATGGTTGATCGCGCTGATGCGGGACAGCGCGCTCAGCCCCAGCAGCGCTGTCAGGCTGAGCACGACAGCGAAGGCAGCCAGCAGCTTGCGGGATGTTTCCAGGTTGTGCAGGAATTTCATGGGCATCCTTGGTGGACGGTAGAGGGAGTTTTTTATCTTAGGGAAACTGCAAGCTTGCCTGTTGAGCCGTCGCAAAATACACAAAAAATTGCATATTCTTGGCTTCTTGGTATTGCTTGATGGAAATATCATGTGACAATGTAGTGGACAGTTGATTTCATTCATCAGGCACACCCATGGTTGCATCTCCAACAACGCCCGCAGCACCGAAAAAGACGGTGTCGCCGCGTCACGCCTTGTTGGAGGAGCTGATTGGGATTGCGGTCAAGCACGCCGGTGATCAGTATCTGGAGTTGGCCAACAAGCTGGCCGGGGCGTTGATTGATGCGACGGATGGCGATACGCGGCTGATCCAGCAGCGCATTCGCGCCGGCAACCAGCTGCGCAATCGGAATTTTGCGTTTTTACATCTGGCGACTAGTTCGCTGGAGAAGGCGCTGCGACGCGAGATCGCGGAGTTGGCGCCGGCCGTCAAGCGGGTGGCGCGCAGTGCGGACCAGCCGCTGTCGCTGGTGCCGTTCGAGGAAATGGATAACCAGGTCGCGCTGGGCGGCGTCAGCAAGCCGTTCGAGGTGTTGCATGCGGATGCCTTGCAGACGCTGAATGTGCGGCTGGCGTTTTTGCTGGATCGCGATATTTTGCGACTGAGCCAGAATCCGTTTCGGCCGGCGGTGTTTCTCGAAGCCTTGCAGCAGGCCTGGACAGAATTTGATCCGGAGGAAGCGTCGGCAGGGCTGTTGCAGCCGTGGATCAAGCCGGAGATGTTCATTGCACTGGGGCCGATGCTGGAGGCGTTGAGTCTGGCTTTGCAGAGTAGCGGCGTGCTGCCGAGCGGCACGGATGGCTACAAGCGCCGCAAGCTGGATGGCGGAACGACCAAGACGAAAACCAATCAGGCGGCGCTGGCGCAGCAGCTAAGGCAGTTTTTTGCGTCCAGCGACGTGGCGGGATCGGCGGCGGGACAGATTGTGGACGGCATCGCCAGTGGCATGCTGCACGCCGGCGGCGTCGACCTGACGATACCGGATCTGCCCGCTGCCGCGCTGGCGGCCGGCAGCACGTGGACGCCCAACGCCGCAGCGCCAGCCACGCGCGGCCAGGCGGTCGGCACGGCCGCGATCGCCGGCATGAGTGCCGCTCAGTCGGGCTTGCAGGCCTTCAGCAGGGGCATCCAGCCGGGCGCGCAAGTTGGCGGCTGGGCACAAGGCGCGGCGCAGGGCTTCCATGCCGGTGGTTTGCCAAACGAAACCGCCCAGCGGCTGGCGCAAGTCGACGCCAAGCAGCCCTTGCTGGCCTACCTCGCTGAACTGCAAAAAGCCGTACCCTACGAATCCATCGGCAACCTGGCGGCCGTCACCGGCGGCACGGCGCCAGCGTCTGCATCTGCGCAGGCCACGCCGGCCGGAAACATCTTCTACCTGCCGACCCTCAAGCAAAGCATGCCGCAAGGCAGCCTGACGCGCGCCGACGAATCCACGATCGACCTGCTGTCCGCCGTCTTCGACACTGTCTTCAGTGACCAAAGCATCTCGCCGGAAATCCGCGAACTGATCCGCTTCCTGCAAATCCCGGTCCTGAAAGCCGCCCTGGTCGACAAAAACTTCTTCTTCCAAGAAGCCCACCCGGCGCGCCGCCTGCTGGAACTGCTGTCGCGCATGGTCTGGGAGCAGCGCAAAGGCCCGGACGATCCGCTGTTTCAGGCCATGCAACGCAGCGTCGACCGCGTCGGCCGCGACTATGAGCAAGAACTGTCGGTCTTCACCGAAGCCGTCAACGAGCTGGAAGCGTCGATCCAGGCGGAAGAGAAAGCCGCCGCCGTCGCCATCGCCGCCCCCATCGCTGCCGCGCTCAAGCAGGAAAAGATGGCCGAGTCGAACAAGCTGGCCGAGAACGCTGTCGCCTTGCGCATCGGTACCGGGGAAGTCATCGCCGTGGTGGAAGCCTTCCTCGAACAGCGCTGGACCTCGGTGCTGACCATCGCCTACAGCATCGAAGACGACAAGCCCGGCGCCGTCAACAACGCCACCAAAACCATGGACGACCTGATCTGGAGCGTGCGTCCCAAGCTAACGCCCGACGACCGCAAGCAACTGATCGCCAAGCTGCCGGGGCTCTTGTCCGCGCTGAATAAATGGTTGGATGTTATCAAATGGCAGGATGCCGATCGCCTGCAATTCTTTGCCGAGCTGGCCGAATGCCACGCCTCGATCGTCCGCGCGCCGCTGGAAATGTCGCCCGAACGGCAGGTGGAAATCGCCATGCAAGTCGCCCAGCAGGCCGCCGAGCGCCGGTTGGCGCTGCAAGCCAAGGCCGAAGCCGAGGCTGCGGCCGACCACCAGACCGCGCCGCCAGCCGAAGAGGACGATGCCCTGATCGAAGTGGACAGCCTCACGCGCGGCATGTGGCTGGCGTTTGAGCAGGAAGACGGCAGCAGCCGCAAAGTCAAACTGGCGTGGATCAGCCCGCGCCGCACGCTGTACATCTTCTCGACCGCCGCGCGGCAGGAAGCCTTCTCCATGTCGGGCGACGACCTGATCCGCCGCTTCCGCGACGGCAGTGCCCAGGTCGCGCGCGCAGAAGGCGTGGTCGCCGTGGCACTCTCGCAAGCCCTGTCCCGCGGCGCCGACAACGACGCCGCCATCGCCACCCCGGCGGCCGCTGGCTAACGTACGGCCAACAGCGCGCCGCCCATTCCCATGAACACTACCGCCGTGCTGCGGCCGGCCAGACGGCGGCGGCTTGCGCTGGCTGCCACATTTCGCGTCAGCCATGCCGCGCAACTGACGTAAAAGAAATGCGATACCAGCGTGCAGATCGTGAACGTCGACGTCAGCAACAGAAAACGATGCAGGTCGATATGGTCATGCGGCATAAACTGCGGGAACACGGCGGTGAAGAACAGGATCGCCTTCGGATTGCTGACCGCGATCAGCAATCCTGAGCGAAACGTTTTGAATCGGCTTTGCTCCATTGGCTGCGTCGCCTGTGTGGTAGCCGGCGCGCCGGCGTTGCGCCAGGCCTTGATGCCGAGATACACGAGATACGCCGCGCCCGCTACTTTCAGCAGTCCGAACGCCAGCGCGGATGCTTGCAACACCAGGCCCAATCCGGTTGCCGCTATCGTTGCGACGATAAATACGCCCAGCGCGTTGCCTGCGGAACTGTAAAGCGCGCGGTGCGCGCCCTGGCTGGACGCAGTGGAAATCGCCATCAACACGCCAGGCCCAGGGCTGAACGCCGCAGCCAACGATACCGACAGAAACAGCAGCCAGGTCGAAAAATCCATCTCGGTCACTCCGGAAAGAAAAAACTTAGTATCGTTTTAAACCGAGAAATTATAAATGCTCTAATATTTACAATATCTTTAACTGGCGATTCACAATCATGGACAGACTACGTAGCATGGAAGTGTTCGTCGGCGTGGTGGATGCCGGCAGTTTTACGGCGGCTGCCAAGGTGTTCGAGATGTCGGTGGTCATGGTCGGCAAACATATCGCCGAACTGGAGCAGCGTCTCGGCACGCGGCTATTGAACCGCACCACGCGCCGGCAGAGCCTGACCGAAATCGGCGAGCAGTACTGCGAACAGTGCCGGCAGATCCTCGCCCACGTGCACAGTGCGGATTCGGGCGCGCTGGCCATGCGCAGCAGCGCGCGCGGCACGTTGCGGATCAGTGCCCCGGTCGCGTTTGGCAGCGCGTTGCTGGCGCCGAGCCTGCCTGATTACATGGCGGCCCATCCCGAAGTCAGCGTCGACCTGGAGTTGAGCGAACGCATCTCCGACGTGGTGGAAGAGGGGCTGGACGCGGCCATTCGCATCGGCCGGCTGGAGGATTCGACCATGATTGCCCGGCCGCTTCAGCCTTACGGCATGGTGATCTGTGCCTCGCCAGCCTACCTGTCCCAACACGGCATGCCGGGCACGCCGGCCGATCTGGCCCATCACCAATGCCTGGATTTCCTGCATTGGCGGCGCGTGGTGCGCTGGCAGCTGAATACAAACGCCGCGCCCAAGCCTAGCCGGTTTCGTTCCAATAATGGCCAGGCCCTCAAGCAAATGGCGCTCAACGGTTTCGGGCTAGCGATGCTGGCGGAAATCGTCGTCGCCGAAGAGATTGCAGCCGGTCGCCTGGTGCCGGTCTTGCGCGACTTCATGCCGCCCATGCGGCCACTGCACCTGATTTATCCGCGTGGCCGGCAAGCCACCCCCAAGCTAAACAGTTTTGTCGATTTTGTGGTGGCGCATTTCGGCCTGCCCTGATTACGGCGTGCCGTTGGCGCCATGCAGCAGCCAGCCTGGGCGCTCGCCAAGCAGCTGGGCCCAGGCGGAGAGTGCCGGCAGGGCAGGACGCTCCATCGGCGTTGACAGCCAGCGGTTGAATGCCAGGCCCAGCACGATATCGGCCAGCGTGAAGTTGTCGCCTGCAACCCATCTTCCAGTATGCGAAAGTTGTGCATCGAGCAATTGCATCAGGCGGTTCCAATCCCTGATGCTGGCCGCAATCGTGGTCAAATCGGTGTGCGCCGCACTGCCGCGAACCAGTGCCATGAAGGCGTAGCGCCACGCCGTGTTCAGTTCGGTGGCCTGCCAGTCCATCCATTTTTCCACGTGGGCACGTGCCATTGGCTGAGCCGGCAGCAGATCGTGGCGAGCATGCTTGCTGGCCAGATAGCGGCAAATGGTATTCGACTCCCATAACACCTCACCGCCGTCAACCACGACCGGTACCATGGCGTGAGGATTGAGGTGCTGCACATCCGTCCCGCTGGACGGTTTAAGTTGATATGAAACGCCGATTTCAGCGCAGGTCCACAATACTTTGCGGACATTGATGGAAGTGTCCTTGCCAAGAATGATCATTTTTAAATTATTCTGTTTGCCCGTCTGTACTTTTTTACTTGAACTTCACTTTTGTTGCGCTGCAATGAAGGCTAGAATGTTGTCATACGGTGAAATGGGAAAAGCACGATGGTTTGGTGGCATTGGTTGAGTGTGATTGGCAGTCTGGCGGTGACCGGGCCGATTGGCGTGGCGATTCTGGCGTGGTTGCTGGCCGGGAAGTCCTGGCGGCTCACGGCCATCTGGCTGGCGCTGTTCGGCGTCGGCATGGCGCTGGTGGTGATTACCAAGATGGCGTTTATGGGCTGGGGCATTGGTGTGCAGTCGGTCGACTTTGCCGGCTTAAGCGGCCATGCCATGCGCGCTGCGGCCGTCTATCCGGTGGTCGGCTTCCTGATCACGCGCTCATCGCCGCAGTGGGCGCGGCAACTGGGTGCCGCTGCCGGCGTGGCGTTGGCCGTGCTGATTGCCATGTCGCGCGTCTATGTCCATGACCATTCCAGTTCCGAGGCCATTACCGGCTGCATTCTTGGCCTGATGGTCGCGGCCGCCTTCATCTGGTATGCCAGCGGCGAAGGCCATCTGGCGCTGAGCCGCGTGCTGGCCGTGCTGTGCCTGCCCATCCTGCTGCTGGCGCCCCACGCGGAGCCGATCCCGGCCGAACTGTGGATTACCAAGGCCGCGCTCTACCTGTCCGGCCGCGACCAACCCTTTACCCGCGCCAGCTGGCATGCGCCACGGCCGCAGCTGCGCTAGCCTGGGCAACGGTGTAGCCCTATGCGTTTTCGGCCTGATATGATACGCAAAATGGTATTATTGTGAAATTTTACAGCCCACACACCAGATAACAACGTGCGTCTATCTTCCATCAAATTGTCGGGATTTAAGTCTTTCGTTGATCCCACCAATTTCCAGGTGCCGGGTCAGTTGGTTGGCGTGGTTGGTCCCAACGGGTGCGGCAAGTCGAACATCATCGATGCCGTGCGCTGGGTGCTGGGCGAATCGAAGGCCTCGGAATTGCGCGGCGAGTCGATGCAGGACGTGATCTTCAACGGCTCCACCCACCGCAAGCCGGCCGGCCGCTCGTCGGTGGAACTGGTGTTCGACAATCACGCCGGCAAGGCCGCCGGCCAATGGGGCCAGTATGCGGAAATCGCCGTCAAGCGCACGCTGACGCGCGACGGCACCTCCACTTACTACATCAACGGCCAGCCGGTGCGCCGGCGCGACATCCAGGACATCTTCCTCGGCACTGGCCTCGGTCCGCGCGCGTATGCGATCATCGGCCAGGGCATGATCTCGCGGATTATCGAGTCGCGCCCCGAAGAGCTGCGCGTGTTCCTGGAGGAAGCCGCCGGCGTTTCGAAGTACAAGGAACGCCGCCGCGAAACCGAAAACCGCCTGCACGATACGCGCGAAAACCTGCTGCGGGTGGAAGACATCCTGCGCGAGCTGAATTCCAACCTGGAGAAGCTGGAAGGCCAGGCCGCCGTGGCGACCAAGTTCCACCAGCT
Source organism: Duganella levis (assembly GCF_009857605.1). GTDB lineage: Bacteria > Pseudomonadota > Gammaproteobacteria > Burkholderiales > Burkholderiaceae_D > Rugamonas > Rugamonas levis. The sequence goes on from NZ_WWCT01000015.1 coordinate 79,450, forward strand.
GCAAGCCGACCAGGAAGAGAAACAAAAGCTGCTTTGGCTGCTGCGCAAGGTGGAAGCCGAGAACGAGCAGAAAAAATACTTCCGCGAAGTGGAGCAGGCGCAAAACGATCTGGAAGAGCAGACCGCCAAGCTGCGCAACGTCGAACTGTCGCTGGAGCAGATGCGCCAGTCGCATTTTGCGGCCGGCGACCGCCTGCACACCGCGCAAGGCGCGCTGTATCAGACCAACGCCGAAATCGGCAGCCTGGAAGCCAAGATCAAGTTCGCGCTTGAATCGCGCACCCGCCTGCAATCGCAGCTGGCGGCGCTGACCGCGCAGCGCGACCAGTGGCAGCGCCAGTCCAGCGAATACGGCGAGCAGATTTCGGAAGCCGAATTCACGCTGGAAGAACTGGGCGCCAAGGTGGAAGAGTCGCAGATGATGGCCGAGCAAAAGGCCGAGTCGCTGCCGATGCTGGAGCAGGCGTGGAAAGAAGCGCAGACACTGAGCACCGAGTCGCGCGCCCGCATTATGCAGGCGCAGCAACAGCTGGAGCTGGAGTCCGCGCACCAGCGCAACGCCAACAACATCCTGAACGGCCTGGCCGTGCGGCGCGAGCGTTTGCAGCAGGAGAAGAACGGTTTGAGCCTGCCGGACAGCTCACACCTGTCCAACCTGCGCATGCAGCTGGAAGAAAAGCAGCAGGCGCTGGAAGAGCAGAACTTCGTGCTGGAAGAAGCGCTGGAGCAGCAGCCCAAGCTGGAGCAGGAACGCCAGGACGCGCAGCAGCAGGTCAACGCCGAAACCGCCGCCAACGCGCAGCTGGAAGCGCGTCTGAATGCGCTGCGCCAGTTGCAGGAGCGCGTGCAAACGCAGGGCAAGGTCACGCCGTGGCTGCAAAAGCACGAGCTGGAATCGCTGCCGCGTTTATGGCAAAAACTGAATATCGAAGCAGGCTGGGAACAGGCGCTGGAATCGGTGCTGCGCGAGCGCACCTCGGCGCTGCAAATGTCGAATATCGACTGGGCCAAGGCTTTCTTCAGTGATGCGCCGCCGGCCAAGCTGGCGCTGTTTGCGCCGTCCACCGCCGTGCCGCCGGCGCCGGTGGAAGCGCCGGGCCTCAAGCCTTTCCTGAATCTGCTGAAGTTGAACGACCCTGGCCTGCGTGGTTTGCTGCAGGACTGGCTGCACAACGTCTACTTCGCCGAAGACGCGGCGGAAGCGTTTGGCGATCGCGGCAAGCTGCCGGCCGGCGCCAGCATCATTACCCGCCAGGGCCACGTCATCACGCAGGGCAGCGTGCGTTTCTACGCCGCCGATTCTGAACAGGATGGCATGCTGGGACGCCAGCAGGAAATCGATAACATCACCAAGCAGTTGCGCGCGCAGCAGATGCTGGCCGACGAGGCGCGTTCGCGCTCGGTGCGCGCGGATGCGGCCGTGTCGGACCTGACGCGCCGCCTGACCGAGTACCGCGCCAAGCTGCAAAGCCTGCAGCAGTCGGTGCACACGATGCAGCTGGAGGTGATGAAGCTGTCCGAGGTGGAGGCGCGCTTCAACCAGCGCAGCACGCAGATCGAAACCGATCTGGCCGAGATCACCGCGCAGGAAGAAGAGCACACCCAGGTCAAGCTGGAGTCGGAAGAAAAGTTCGAGCAGCTGGATATGGAACTCGGCAACCTGCAAGGCACGCACGAAGACGGCCAGACCGACTTTATGCAGAAGGAGCAGCGCCTGGCCGATGCCCGCGAAGCCTTGCGCGATCTGGAACGCTCGGCGCAGGAAGTGCAGTTCGCCGAGAAGACTCAGCGCAGCAAGATCGAGGAATTCCGCCGCAATATCGCCACCGCCAATGCGCAGGTGGCGCAGGTGACGGAGAGCCTGGAGTCCGGCCGCATGGAGCTGGAAGAACTGGAGTCCGGCGAAACCAGCGACGGCCTGCAGGATCTGCTGGACCATCGCACCACGCAAGAGAAAGCGCTTTCCGACGCGCGCCACGAACTCGATCAGATCGCGCAGCAACTGCGCCTGTTCGAGGAAGGCCGCATGTCGACCGAGCGCGCGTTGCAACCGCAGCGCGACAAGATCATGGAAATGCAGCTGAAGGAGCAGGCCGCGCGCCTGAACCAGGAACAGTTTGCCGCGCAATTGGCCGAGGTGCAGGCCGATGAGGCGGCGCTGTCCGAGAAGCTGCATCCCGATATGAAGGCGTCCTACCTGCAAGGCGAGGTAACCCGTCTGACCAACGCCATTTCGCTGCTGGGCGCCGTCAACCTGGCGGCGCTGGACGAGCTGGCGACGGCGTCCGAGCGGAAGAACTTCCTCGATTCGCAGAACGCGGATCTGACGGAGGCGATCAACACGCTGGAAGACGCGATTGCGCGGATCGACAAGGAAACCCGCGATCTGCTGCAAGACACCTTCGACCGCGTCAACAGCCATTTCTCCGAACTGTTCCCGATCCTGTTCGGCGGCGGCCAGGCCAAGCTGATTATGACGGGCGACGAAATCCTGGACTCCGGCGTGCAGGTCATGGCGCAGCCGCCGGGCAAGAAGAACGCCACCATCCACCTGCTGTCCGGTGGCGAGAAAGCGCTGACCGCCACCGCGCTGGTGTTCTCCATGTTCCGCCTGAATCCCGCGCCATTCTGCCTGCTGGACGAGGTGGACGCGCCACTGGACGACGCCAATACCGAACGATTCTGCCGCATGGTCAAGCGCATGTCTGAACATACTCAATTCCTCTTCATCTCGCACAACAAGATTGCGATGGAGATGGCCAATCAACTGATCGGTGTGACGATGCAAGAGCAGGGTGTATCGCGCATCGTGGCGGTGGATATGGAATCCGCCGCAAACTTCGCTTCCGAGGCACAAGCAGCATGACAGATCTCCAACTCAGTTTACTCGCAGCCGCAGGCGTGTTTATCGCCGGCGTCTTCACGTACAACAAAATCCAGGAATACAAGGCCAAGAAAAGCGTGGAACGCGCTTTCTCGACCGACCATGACGATGTGCTGATGCGCACCGGCGGCGAAGAACCGCAGCTGGCGCCGACATCAACCACGCCGGCCGCGCCGCATGCGCGTCAGGAGCCGAGCTTCTCGCTCGACGGCACGGCGCCTGGCGTCGCTGGTGGTGAAGCATCGGCTGCCGCCGCCGCACTCGGTGCGCTGGCTGCAGATTTCACCAGTGACGATGGCGCACTGCTGACCGTGAGCGAAGAGGAACTGGCGGCGCGCGCCAACGCGGCATCGGCTGCGGCGGCGGAACAGGCCACCGCCTTGGTCGATCCGCTGATCGACTGCCTGCTGCCGCTGGCGCTGGAAGCCCCGGCGCGGGGCGACAAGCTGCTGCCGGTGCTGCAAACCCTGCGCATGGTCGGCAACAAGCCGGTGCACTACATCGGCAAGGCCGTTAGCGGCGACTGGGAGCCAGTCGCCCACGGCGGCGTCTACACCGAACTGCAAGGCGGCGTGCAACTGGCCAGCCGCAGCACCGCGCTGAACGAACTGGAATACTCGGAACTGGTGACGCGCCTGCGCGCCATGGCCGACGAAATCGGCGCCGAGCCGCAGATTCCCGACATGATCGAAGTGATGGCCGAGGCGCGCAATCTGCACCGCTTTGTCGCCGGCCACGACGCGCAGCTGGGCGTCAACCTGCAATCGAACGGCGCGCCATGGGCCATCAACACGCTGATCGGCGCGCTGGAGAAGCAAGGCTTCGACCTGCGTCCGGATGGCCGCTTCGTGATGCCGGACGGTGAGGGCGGCTTCCTGTTCTCGCTGTCGACCAATGTGACGCCGGCCGAGGAAACCACTGCGCGTCTGACGTTGCTGCTGGACGTGCCATGCGTGGCGCCGGCGCGCGACGGCTTCGGCGCCATGGTCGCTTGCGCCAAGGGCTTGATGGCGCGCCTGGACGGCACTATCGTTGACGATTACAACCAGCCGCTGTCGGATGCGGCGCTGACCGAGATCGCCGGCCAGGTGCAGGATTTCTACGCCGAGATGAACGATGCGGATATTCCGGCCGGTTCCACCCGCGCGATGCGTTTGTTCAGCTAAGAAGGTTAGGTAATGACGGAAGTAGATTTTAAAACGCGCATCGAGCAACTCAGCGCGGAGCTGAACCGGCATTTGCACGCCTATCATGTGGAAGACGCGCCCACCATCCCGGACGCGGAGTACGACAAGCTGTTTATCGCGCTGCAAAAGCTGGAAGAAGAACACCCAGAGCTGGCGCTGCCCGACTCACCGACCAAGCGCGTAGGCGCGGCGCCGCTGCCGCAGTTTGACCAGGTCACGCATACGGTGCCGATGCTGTCGCTGAATAACGGCTTCACTGAAGAGGATATCGAGAACTTCGATCGCCGCGTGCGCGAAGGCCTGGATACGGCAGCGCTGGTGGAATATGCCGCCGAAGTAAAGTACGACGGCCTGGCCATCAACCTGCGCTACATCGACGGCCTGCTGGTGCAGGCGGCCACGCGCGGCGACGGCTATACCGGCGAAGATGTCACCGCCAATATCCGCACCATCCGCAGCATTCCCTTGCGCCTTAAGACCGACAACCCGCCCGCCATCCTCGATGTGCGCGGCGAAGTGCTGATGTTCAAGCGCGATTTCGAAGCATTGAATGCGCGTCAGCGCGAAGCGGAACAGAAGGAATTCGCCAATCCGCGCAACGCTGCGGCGGGCAGCCTGCGCCAGCTGGATTCGCGCATCACCGCTTCGCGCAAGCTGAGTTTCTTCGCCTATGGCGTCGGCGCGCTGGAAGGCGCCGAGATGCCGCTGTCGCATTCCGCGCTGCTGGACTGGTATCGCCAGCTTGGCCTGCCGGTGGCCAAGGAAGCCTCGCTGGTGCGCGGCTACGATGGCCTGATGGCGTACTACAAGCAGATCGGCGACGCCCGCCCGACCATGCCGTACGAGATCGACGGTGTGGTCTACAAGGCCAACCTGCTGGCTGACCAGCGCACGCTGGGCTTCGTCTCGCGCGCGCCGCGTTTCGCGCTGGCGCACAAGTTCCCGGCTGAAGAAGCGCTGACCATCGTCCAGGCGATTGAAGTGCAGGTTGGCCGCACCGGCGCGATTACTCCGGTGGCGCGGCTGGCGTCCGTGTTCGTTGGTGGCGTCAACGTCACCAACGCCACGCTGCACAATGAAGATGAAGTGCGCCGCAAGGACGTGCGCGTTGGCGACACCGTCATCGTGCGGCGCGCCGGCGACGTGATTCCGGAAGTGCTGGCGGTGGTGCTGGAGCGTCGTCCAACGCCGGAACCGGCGCAATACGTGCTGCCAAAAACCTGCCCCGTATGCGGCTCGCACGTGGTGCGCGAAGAGGGCGAGGCGATTGCGCGCTGCTCCGGTGGCCTGTTCTGCTCCGCGCAGCGCAAGGAAGCCATACGTCACTTCGCCGGCCGCCGCATGATGGACATCGAAGGCCTGGGCGACCGCTACATCGACAGCCTGGTCGAATGGGGGAAGGTGCAGCGCGTGGCCGACCTGTATTCGCTGAAGCTGGAAGACCTGCTGGAAATGAAGCGCCTCGCCGACGAACGTGACGGCACGACGCCGGAGACGGTCGCCAAGGGCAAGATCGCCACCAAGTGGGCGGACAATCTGCTGGAAGCCATCGCCGCCAGCAAGAACCCGCCGCTGGAGCGCCTGCTGTTCGCGCTGGGCATCCGCCACGTCGGCGAATCCACCGCCAAGACGCTGGCCGAGTGGCTGGGCCGCTTTGACCTGGTCCGCCGCGTACCGGCTGCGCTGTTGCGCGTGCTGCCGGATATCGGCGGCACCGTGGCCGAGTCGATCGCCGACTTCTTCGCCGAAGAGAAAAATCAGGAAGCCATCGACGCCTTGCTGGCCGCCGGTGTGGCGCCGAAAGACGAGCATCCGCCAAGCGGCAAGCTGCGCGAGAAGCTCGACATGGTCAAGTTGATGGCGGCGCTGGCGATTCCTAAATTGACGGAACCGCGCAGCAAGCAGCTGGTGGAAGAAGGCGTGACGCTGGAAGCCCTGGCCTATCTGCAGGTGTTCAACGTCTTCGGCCTGCCGGCTGCGGTGTCGGATGCGCTGGAAGCGTGGATGTCGGAGCCCGCCAACCGCGCGCAAGTCAAGGCGCTGCACCTGCTGCGCTACGACCTGCTGGCGCAGCTGCCGGAAACCGTGGCCGCTGAAGGCCACCTGACCGGCAAAACCTTTGTATTGACAGGCACCTTGCCGAATATGGGCCGCGACCAGGCCGCCGCGCTGATTGAAGCGGAAGGCGGCAAGATATCCGGTTCGGTCTCGAAAAAAACACACTATCTGGTTGCCGGTGCAGATGCCGGCAGCAAGCTGGCCAAAGCACAAGAGCTGGAAGTCACCATTTTGGATGAAGCCGGCCTGCTCGAACTCCTCGCACAAAAATAACATGACCAAAATAAGAAAAGCAGTTTTCCCGGTTGCCGGTCTCGGTAGCCGTTTTCTCCCTGCCACCAAGGCCCAGCCGAAAGAGATGCTGCCCATCGTCGACAAGCCGCTGATTCAGTACGCGGTGGAAGAGGCGGTAGCGGCGGGCATCACGGAGATGGTGTTCATCACCGGCCGTAACAAGCGCGCCATCGAAGACCATTTCGACACCGCCTATGAGCTGGAGGCCGAGCTGGAAGCGGCCAACAAGCGCGTTTTGCTGGACCTGGTGCAGAACGTCATCCCCAAGCATATCAACTGCATCTACATCCGCCAGTCGGCGCCGCTGGGCCTCGGCCACGCGGTGCTGTGCGCGCGGCCTGTAGTGGGCGACGAGCCGTTTGCCGTGCTGCTGGCGGATGACTTCATGGACACCGCCGACGGCGTCAAGCCGGTGCTGGCGCAGATGACCGACGTGTATGAAACCGAGCGCGCCAGCATTCTGGCGGTGCAGGATGTGCCGCGCGCGGCAACGCGCCAGTACGGCATCGTTAGCGCCAGCGCTTATCAGCCCAAGCTGGAACAGGTGCATGGCATCGTCGAAAAGCCGATGCCGGAAGTGGCGCCGTCGACGCTGGCGGTGGTCGGGCGCTATGTGCTGACGGGCCGTATCTTCAGCTACCTGGAAAACATCGGCAAGGGCGCCGGCGGCGAGATCCAGCTGACCGACGGCATCGCCGCGCTGATGAAGGACGAGCGTGTGCTGGCCTATCGCTACGACGGCACGCGCTACGATTGCGGCTCCAAGCTGGGCTACCTGAAGGCCACCACCGCGATGGGCCTCAAGCACCTAGAAACGGGCGACGAATACTGCGAGTTCCTGCGCCAGATACAGTGCGATATCAAGGGAGAAGCATCATGACGGTACGAGAAATCCTGAAGATGGGCGATCCGCGCCTGCTGCGCGTGGCCGAACCGGTCACCGAATTCGATACGCCGGCGATGAAAGAACTGATCGCCGATATGTTCGACACCATGCACGCGGCCAATGGCGCCGGGCTGGCGGCGCCGCAGATCGGCGTCAACCTGCAACTGGTGATCTTCGGCTTCAAGCAGAACGCGCGCTATCCCGATGCGCCGCAGGTGCCGGAAACGGTATTAATCAATCCAATCCTCACGCCGCTGTCGGACGAGATGGAAGAGGGCTTTGAAGGCTGCCTGTCGGTGCCTGGCCTGCGCGGCAGCGTGCCGCGCTACGTCAAACTGCGTTACGAGGGCGTGGATGAACACAATCAGCCGATCAAGCGCGACGTCGACGGCTTCCACGCGCGCGTGGTGCAGCACGAAGTGGATCACCTGCTGGGCAAGCTGTACCCGATGCACATCAAGGACTTCTCCAAGTTCGGCTTTACCGAAGTGATGTTCCCCGATCTCGATCCTAACGACGACGATTGAGCGCGCCGCAGATGCCCCAGTTCTCATTCCAACAAAAAGTCTTCCTCGCCCTGCTGGCCTTAGTCACCATCGGCTTCGGCTGGATACTCGCGCCGTATGGCGGCGCCATTTTCTGGGGTGTGGTGCTGGCCATCCTGTTCGCGCCGATCTACCGCTGGCTGCTGCAGCGCACCCGCAACAGGGCCGGCCTGGCCGCGATGCTGACGCTGTCGCTGATCGTGGTGATCGTGATTCTGCCACTGACACTGGTGTCGGTCTCGATCGTCAACCAGGCCGCATCGGTGGTGCAGATGGTGCAGTCGGGTGAAATCACGGTCGCCATGTTCTTCAATAAGCTCGTGGCGGCGCTGCCGGACTGGCTGGTGTCGCTGCTGGACCGCTTCCATCTGACCAGCCTGGAATATTTGCAGGCCAAGCTCACCGAGGCGGCGTCGCAAGTGAGCAAGGAAGTGGCCACGCGCGCCATCAATGCGGGCCTGTACACCTTCGATTTCCTGACCGGCTTGTGCATCATGCTGTACCTGCTGTTCTTCCTGCTGCGCGATGGCGACAAGCTGGCGAAACGCATCCGCGAGGCGGTGCCGCTGAGCCGCAAGTACAAGCAGCGGTTGTTCCAGAACTTCACCACGGTGATACGCGCCACGGTCAAGGGCAATATCCTGGTCGCCATCGCGCAGGGCGCCCTGGGTGGCCTGATCTTCTGGTTCCTGGGCGTGAACGCGCCGGTGCTGTGGGGCGTGTTGATGGCTTTCCTGTCGCTGCTGCCGGCGGTGGGTGCGGCCATTGTCTGGGCGCCGGTGGCGGTGTACTTCCTGGCGACGGGCTCGGTGTGGCAGGGCATCACGCTGGCTGTCTTCGGCGTGTTCGTGATTGGCCTGGTGGACAACTTCCTGCGCCCGGTGCTGGTGGGACAGGACACCAAGATGCCTGACTACGTGGTGCTGCTGTCCACCGTGGGCGGCATGGCGCTGTTTGGCCTGAATGGCTTTGTCATCGGTCCGGTGGTGGCGGCGCTGTTCATCGCGGCGTGGGATTTATTCGTCAACGCCAGCGAATTCCATACTGACTAATCGTCTTCGCCCAGCAGGTCGCGCGCATTCAGCAGGGCGTAGATGATGTCCGGCTTGTTGCGGAAGCAGCGGCGCAGGGCGGCCGGCAGGGCTTCGTGCGTTTTGCGGCACAGGCCCGGTTTCTCGGCCAGTTTGATCGACAGGCCCATTACCGTGCTGACGCCGCGTACCGACGGCGTGATGGTCAGCGTGATACCCAGCAGTTCGTCCAGGCGGCGCTTGATGCGGCCCAGGTCTTCATACGTGGCGAGATTTTCGATGGCCGCGACCAGCTTCTTTTCCTCGTCGCGCGTGAGCTGAAGCACGCGGATGTCGGCGTCTTCCGGCGCCCGTTCCCAGGCTTCCAGCAAGTCATCGCGCCCGCACACGCAGGCGCCGGGCGGGCACTCTTTACGGATGAGGAAGGGCAGGGCACGGGACATGAGGCGACTCGCGGACAGGGGAGACTGATTCTACTCCGCCCGCCCGGCCTTGTCAGCCAGCTTTCAGCCGCTGTTGCAGCAGCGCGAGGACTGCCGCTTCCTCGGGCCGCAGCGCATGCAGGTCTTCCTTGAGTTCCTGTTGCGCGCGGCGGCGCAGGGCGGTCAGCATGCTGCCGTCGAGGTAGGACTCGATCACCGCCGGATGCACATAGCACTTGCGGCAGATGGTCGGCGTATTGCCGAGTTTTTTGGACACGGATTCAATCGCCTGCACCACGTTCTTCTTGGCCTGCGCTTCGGAGTCGTATTTTTCATACTCCTTCAACGCTACCGCCGCCAGCACGGTACCGGCCCAGGTGCGGAAGTCCTTGGCGGTGTAGTCGGCGCCGGTGATGGCGTGCAGGTAGTCGTTGACGTCGGCCGAGCCGATGGCGTGCGGATTGCCGTCGTCGTCCTCGTACTGGAACAGTTCCTGGCCCGGCAGGTCGCGTATCTTGCGGATGATGTTGGCCAGGCGCCGGTCCTGCACTTCCAGCGCGTGATGCACGCCGCTCTTGCCGCGAAAGCGGAACTGCACCTTGCTGCCATCCAGCCGCACATGACGATCGCGCAGCGTGGTCAGGCCGAAGGATTTATTCTCGCGCGCGTACTCCTCGTTCCCGATCCGCATCAGCGTCGCTTCCAGCAGGTAGACGATGGTGGCCAGTACCTTCTCGCGCGGCAGGCCAGGCTTGCGCAAGGCTTCATCGACGGCGCTGCGGACCGATGGCAGAGCTTTGCCGAAGCTGAGCATGCGTTCATATTTGGCGTCGTCGCGGTGCGTGCGCCAGCGCGGGTGATAGCGGTACTGCTTGCGGCCGCGCGCATCGCGGCCGGTGGCCTGCAGGTGGCCCAGCGGCTGCTTGCAAATCCAGACGTCGGCCCACGCCGGTGGAATCACCAGTGACTTGATGCGGGCCAGCGTATCGTCGTCGGTGACGGCGTTGCCGTCGCTGTCGAGATAGCGGAACTGTTTGCCGCGCGCCTTGCGCAGGATGCCCGGCTGGCCGTCGTGCACGTAGCGCAGGCCGGCGGCGCGGGCAGCGTCCGCTGGCGCCAGGTCGGCGGCTGGAATGTCATCGCGCTTCATCGCTATCCTTGGTGGCCTGAATACGATGCATCGTACCCGGCTGTCCGGCGCTACGATGTGCGCTGGCGCACGATTAGTCCATGCGCTTCAGGCGCTGGCCGACGATGCTCCACTTACAGGCCTCGCCGTCGACGGTGCCGGTCAATACCCAGCCGGTGCCGATCTTCTCGACGCCGATCTCGCATTCCAGTTCCTTGGCCAGCTTTTCAGCCCAGCCCTTGGCGGCGCCCTGGCCCTTGAATAGTTCATTGCCTTCGTAGATTACGGTGGCGTCGAATACGGAGGCGGCGAATATGGTCATGATGGTCTTCCCGAAAAATCAAGCCGCTATTGTGCCACGACTGTGATATGCCTGGGCTGCGTCGCGGCTGCGCCACTACGTCATTCAACGTATTCCTTGAAGATTGTCGGCTAGTTAATCTTGTCTCATCCAAAACCGAACGGGGAGAGCAAGATGGGGGTGAACAAGAAGCTGCTGGCGGCACTGGCTGCGGCGGCGGTGGGCAATGCCTGGGCCGGGGCGACGATCAATATGGGCGACGACAAGTCGGTCACGGTCGGTTTCGGCCTGCGCGAGAGCTACACCAGCGCGGACAACGGCGCGCCGGATGGCGGCCGTTCCAGCGACTTTAATCTGGACAGCGGCCGCCTGTTCTTCGGCGCTTCGCTGAACAAGAACATCAAGGGCATGTTCAACACCGAGTGGGATGGCGACAAGATCCGCGTGCTGGATGCGGCCGGGCAGTTCGCCATTTCGCCTGAACTCAATATCTGGGCCGGCCGCCTGCTGTCGCCGTCCGACCGCGCCAACATGGCCGGTCCTTACTACTCGCTGGGCGGCGGCTACTGGGCTGGCGTGGCCTCGCGCTACGGCTACAACGGCGGCATCTTCCGGGGCCGCGACGACGGCGTGGTCGTGTGGGGCAATGCCGGCGACGGCGGACGCCTGGGCTACTCGTTCGGCGCTTTCGAGGGCCACACCTTCGGCATCGGTTCGCTGACGCAGTCGCAGGCCAAGGCCGCAGGCATCAAGGCCGATGATTCGCTGATGTATGCGGGCCGCGTGCAGTACGACTTCTGGGACGCGGAACCGGGCTACTACGGCACCGGCAATTACCTCGGCGGCGCCGACATCCTCGCCATCGGCGTGGCGGGCCGCTATCAGAAGGACGGCATCCTGACTGCCGGCGCGGTCGGCAAGTACAGCTCCTACAACGTCGACTTCCTGCTGGAGAAGCGCATCAAGGGCGCCGGCGCCTTCGCCATCGAGGCGGCCTGGTACAACTACGACACCGACGACATCATCAAGGCCGAACAGGGCAAGGCGTATTCCGCCGGCGCTTCCTACATCTTCGAGCAGAAGGTCGGCTGGGGCAAGTTCCAGCCCTTCGTGCGCTGGCAGAAGTTCGCCGCCGACACCAACATCGACACTAGGCAGTATGACGCCGGCGTCAACTACATCATCGACGGCTACAACGCGCAGGTCAGCGCCGTGTACTCGAAGACCAAGATCACCAGCGTGGCCGACCAGGACAAGTTCCAGATCGCGCTACAACTTCAATACTGATTAACCACCACGGAGTTTAGCTATGCAAAATCGTCGTCATTTTATCGGCACCTTGAGCCGCATCGCCGCCGCTACCGCCTTGCTGGCGGCCGGCACGCAGGCCTACGCTGCGGACACCATCAAGATCGGCATCCTGCATTCGCTGTCCGGCACCATGGCCATTTCGGAGACGTCGCTGAAGGACGTGGCGCTGATGACCATCGATGAAATCAACGCCAAGGGTGGCGTGATGGGCAAGAAGCTGGAAGCGGTGGTGGTCGATCCGGCCTCGAACTGGCCGCTGTTTGCGGAAAAGGCGCGTGGCCTGATCGCGCAGGACAAGGTGTCGGTGGTGTTCGGCTGCTGGACCTCGGTGTCGCGCAAGTCGGTGCTGCCGGTGTTCAAGGAGCTCAATAGCCTGCTGTTCTACCCGGTGCAGTACGAGGGCGAGGAACTGGAGAAGAATGTGTTCTACACCGGCGCGGCGCCGAACCAGCAGGCGATTCCTGCGGTCGAGTACCTGATGAGCAAGGACGGCGGCGGCGCCAAGCGCTTCGTGCTGCTGGGGACCGACTACGTGTATCCACGCACCACCAACAAGATCCTGCGCGCTTTCCTGAAGAGCAAAGGCGTGAAGGATAGCGATATCGATGAGGTGTACACGCCTTTCGGCCATTCGGATTACCAGACCATCGTCGCCAACATCAAGAAGTTTTCGGCGGGCGGCAAGACGGCGGTGATTTCGACCATTAACGGCGACTCCAATGTGCCGTTCTACAAAGAGCTGGGCAACGCCGGCCTGAAGGCGACCGACGTGCCAGTGGTGGCGTTCTCGGTTGGCGAAGAAGAGCTGCGCGGCGTCGACACCAAGCCGCTGGTGGGCCACCTGGCGGCGTGGAACTACTTCGAGTCGATCAAAAATCCGGTGAATGCGGAGTTCATCAAGAAGTGGAAGGCGTATGCGGTCGCCAAGAAGCTGCCGAATGCCGGCACGGTGGTGACCAACGATCCGATGGAAGCGACTTATGTCGGCATTCACATGTGGGCGCAGGCGGTGGAGAAGGCCAAGTCGACCGACACCGACAAGGTGATCGCGGCGATGGCCGGCCAGACCTACAAGGCGCCGGACGGCTTTACGCTGACCATGGATGCGACCAACCATCATCTGCACAAGCCGGTGTTCATTGGCGAGATTCGTCCGGACGGCCAGTTCAACGTGGTGTGGAAAACGCCAGGTCCGGTGCGCGCCAATCCTTGGAGCCCGTACATTCCGGGTAACGAGGGCAAGCAGAAGCTGTAACCGATATGCCCCGCGCAGTTGCGCGGGGCTGCTTCACCTGAGGACTACGCATCTTGAAAAAACTCCTGCTTCTTGCCTGCCTGCTGTGCGCGGGCCTTGCGCGCGCGGCGATCGATCCCGCCGTGCTGGCGCCATTGGCCGGTGACGATGCCGACGCGCGCGTCGCCGCCATCGCCACCATCGGCGCACTCGCCACCGACGACGCCACGCGGCTGCTGACGGCGCTGCAAAACGGCGACGTCTACACCACGCCGGACGGCAAGCTGTATATCGTCGCCGACGACAAAGCCTACAACCCGGCTACCGGCGCCACCACCGCGCTGCCCGAAGGCCTGGACGGCATCATGATCAACAACCGTTTGCGCGGCGCCGTCGAAGAGGCGCTGTCGGCGCTGAAGATGTTCTCGCCTGACCGCGCGCAACGCCTGGCCGCCGTCACCGAACTGCAAAAGAGCACCACGCTGGCGCAAGCGCCATTGATCGAGAAAGCGCTGGCGAAAGAGCAGGACGCCGGGATCCGCGAGCTACTGCGCCTGGTCGCCGCCACGGCCAACCTGCAATCTCCGCAAGCCGCCAGGCGCAAGGCCGCCGTGGAGGCGCTGGCCGACAGCAGCAATGCCAACCTGCGCCCCGCGCTGCAAGCCATGCTGGCCAGTGACCCCGACCAAAGCGTGCGCATCGCCGCCGCCCATACGCTGCAGGCGCTGGACAGCCGCCTGGCGCGCACCGAATTTGTCGGCAATCTGTTTTACGGCGTCTCGCTGGGCAGCGTGCTGTTGCTGGCGGCGCTGGGCCTGGCCATCACCTTTGGCCTGATGGGCATCATCAACATGGCGCACGGCGAACTGCTGATGATCGGCGCCTACACCACCTACCTGTGCCAGCTGGCCTTCCGCCGCTGGGCGCCGGATGCGCTGGACTGGTATCTGGCCGCCGCGCTGCCGGCCGCCTTCATCGTCACCGCGCTGGTCGGCATTGTGCTTGAGCGCACGGTGATCCGCTGGCTCTACGGCCGCCCGCTGGAAACGCTGCTGGCCACCTGGGGCATCAGCCTGATATTGATGCAGGCGGTGCGCACCATCTTCGGCGCGCAGAACGTTGAAGTGGCCAATCCGGCCTGGATGTCCGGCGGCGTGACCGTGCTCGGATCGCTGGTGCTGGCCTACAACCGCATCGCCATCATCGTCTTCGCCGCGCTGGTGGTGGCCGGTGTGTGGCTGATCCTGAACAAGACGCGTCTCGGCCTGTTCGTCCGCGCCGTGATGCAGAACCGCCGCATGGCCGGCTGCGTCGGCGTCTCTACCGCCAAGATCGACATGATGACTTTCGGCCTGGGTTCCGGCATCGCCGGCCTGGGTGGCGTGGCGCTGTCGCAACTGGGGAACGTGGGGCCGGACCTGGGCCAGGGCTACATCGTCGATTCCTTCATGGTGGTGGTGCTGGGCGGTGTCGGCCAGCTGGCCGGCACGGTGATCGCCGCGCTGGGACTGGGTGAAGCGAACAAGTTCCTGGAGCCGGTGGCGGGTGCGGTGCTGGCCAAGATCGCCATCCTGGTATTCATCATCATCTTTATCCAGAAGCGTCCGCAAGGGCTGTTCGCCATGAAAGGAAGGAGCGCTGAATGAATCATCCCTCATTATTTTCGCGCCGAGCGTGGACCGGCATCGTCGCCTGTACCGTGGTGCTGGCGGCGCTGCCGCTGCTGAATCTCTTCTTCGCCGACGGCCATGCGCTGCATGTGCCGAGCTACCTGGTAAGCCTGATCGGCAAATTCATGTGCTACGCACTGGCGGCGCTGGCGCTGGACATGGTGTGGGGCTATGCCGGCATCCTGTCGCTGGGCCACGGTGTGTTCTTTGCGCTGGGGGCTTATGCGCACGGCATGTACCTGATGCGCGCCATCGGCCGCGAAGGCGTGTACCAGAGCGACCTGCCGGACTTCATGGTATTTTTGGACTGGAAAACCTATCCATGGTTCTGGAGCGGCACCGACAGCTTCTGGGTATCGCTGGCGCTGGTGGTGCTGGTGCCGGGCGTGCTGGCCTTCGTGTTCGGCTTCTTCGCCTTCCGCTCGCGCATCAAGGGTGTGTACTTCTCGATCATCACGCAGGCCATGACGTATGCCTTCATGCTGCTGTTCTTCCGTAATAACACCGGCTTTGGCGGCAACAACGGCTTCACGGACTTCAAGCGCATTCTCGGCTATTCGATCAGCGCGCCGGGCACCAAGGCCACGCTGTACCTGGTGACGCTGGCGGTGCTGCTTGGCGCGCTGCTGCTGTGCCGCTGGATCGTCACCTCCAAGCTGGGACGCGTGCTGCAGGCGGTGCGCGATTCGGAGTCGCGGCTGATGTTCATTGGTTATAACCCGCTGTGGTTCAAGCTCTTTGTGTGGACGCTGTCGGCGGTGCTGTGCGGGATCGCCGGCGCGCTGTACGTGCCGCAGGTGGGCATCATCAATCCGTCCGAGATGTCGCCGGCGAATTCGATCGAGATGGTGATCTGGGCGGCGGTCGGCGGGCGGGGCACGCTGCTCGGCCCCATCATCGGCGCGTTTTCGGTGAATGGCCTGAAAAGCTGGTTCACCGGCGCCTTTCCGGATCTGTGGCTGTTTGCATTGGGCTTGATCTTTATCCTGGTGACGCGCTATCTGCCGCGCGGGCTGGCCGGGCTGGTACGCAAGGAGCAGGCATGACTTTGAACGATGCGCGTATTGCGCAGCAAGGGCTGGATACGACGCACGGCGCGATCCTGTACCTGGAAGAGATTAGCGTGGTGTTCGACGGCTTCCGCGCGCTCAATAAACTGAGCCTGGATATTTCGGTCGGTGAGCTGCGCTGCATTATCGGCCCGAATGGCGCCGGCAAGACCACCATGATGGACGTCATCACCGGGAAGACGCGGCCGACCTCCGGCACTGCCTACTTCGGCCAGACCATGGACCTGAGCCGCATGAGCGAGCACCAGATCGCGCATGCCGGCATTGGCCGCAAGTTCCAGCGGCCGACGGTGTTCGAGCAGCACACGGTGTTCGAGAACCTGGAGCTGGCCATGAAGCTGGACAAGCGTGTGCGGCCAACGCTGTTCGCGCGGCTTTCGTCGGACCAGCGCGGCAAGATCGACGAGATCCTCAAGCTGATACGCCTGAACGGCAGTGAGCAGCGCCTGGCCGGGCTGCTGTCGCACGGTCAGAAGCAGTGGCTGGAGATCGGCATGCTGCAGATGCAGGAGCCGCAGCTGATTTTGCTGGACGAACCGGTGGCCGGCATGTCGGACGCCGAAACGGCGCGCACGGCGGAGCTGCTGAACGAATTGCGGGGCAAGCATTCCATCGTGGTGGTCGAGCATGACATGGCCTTCGTGACCGAGATCGCGCAGCAGGGCGTGGTGACGGTGCTGCATGAAGGCGCGGTGCTGGCGCAGGGCCGCATGGAAGAAGTGCAGGCCGATGAACGTGTGATTGAAGTCTATCTGGGACGCTGACGCTATGCTGCAAGTAGAAAAAATCAACCAGTACTACGGTTCCTCGCATACCTTGCGCGGTGTGTCGCTGGAGCTGGAAAAGGGCAAGTGCATGGCGCTGCTGGGCCGTAATGGCGTCGGCAAGACCACGCTGCTCAAGTGTCTGATGGGCGTGCTGCCGGTGTCGGCCGGCAGCGTGAAACTGGAGGGACGCGATATCACCAAACTGGCGCCGCACCAGCGCGCGCGGGCCGGCATCGCCTACGTGCCGCAGGGCCGCGAGATCTTCGCCCGGCTGACGGTGGAGGAAAACCTGCTGATGGGCCTCGCCACCCACAGCGGCAAGAAGGCGCACACCATCAAGGGCGAGGTATATGAACTGTTCCCGGTGCTGAAGGAGATGCTGCACCGGCGCGGCGGCGACCTGTCCGGCGGCCAGCAGCAGCAGCTGGCGATCGCGCGCGCGCTGCTGGCGGAGCCGAAACTGATCATTCTCGACGAGCCGACTGAGGGCATCCAGCCGTCGATCATCAAGGACATCGGCAACGTGATCCGCCTGCTGCGCCAGCGCGGCGATATGGCGATCCTGCTGTGCGAGCAGTACTTCGATTTCGCGCACGAGCTGGCGGACCAGTTCATGGTGCTGTCGCGCGGCGAGGTGGTGGCGTCCGGCGCGCAGTCAGTGATGAACGACCCGGAGGTCAAGCGCCATCTCGCGGTTTAATGCGTCTTGAAGAAATTGCGGGTGATGGCATCCATTTCACCCGTGTGCTTCATTAGTGAGATGGCGTTGTCGAACTGTTTGACGAAGTCGTTCTTGTAGGTGTACTTGCCGTTGTCACGGTCGGTGAAGCCAAGGAAGCCTTGCTTGACCGCGATCACCGCCGCTTCGGCGACGCTGGCGTGCATGCCGCCTTCATCATATTTGCCCTGGGCCTTGAGCTGGTTGAGCGTCCACTGGATCGACAGGCGGTCGTTGATGTAGCAGTCGATGCGCTTCAATCCCAGCTTGACGATGTTGGTCTCGCTGTCCTTGGCTTCTTCCACGCGCAGCTGGCGGGCGCGGACGGCCTGGTCGAACGCTTCGCCGCCGACGATGAAGCCGGCGTTGTTGCCGATGGTGAGACCATAGAAATCCTCCGGCCAGCGCTTGCGCGGCTTGGCCGCCAGAACGTCCTTGCGGCAGACGGCCACCACGTGTTCTTCATACAGCGGCAGCGAATACGGCCAGGTCCACGGTTCGTCCTTGGTGTTCATATAGGGCGGGTAGAGGGCGAAGCCGGTGCCGGTGCGCAGCAGCGCCATGCCGCGCTTCCAGGGCACGGGCTGGATTTCGACTTTGTAGCCCTGCATGTGGCCGACAGCGGCGCGCACGATGTCGTAATACAGGCCGGCGGGCTTGCCGTTTTTTTCGTAGGCGTAGGGAGGATAGCCGGCGTCGGCGTAGATCGTGACCGGAATGTCGGCCGCCTGCGCACTCGCGCATAGCACAGAGATCAACGAGGTTAGCCAGAATTTCATGTAGGCCATCCTAACATGATAGTCAGGGATGGAGATAACTTCCTGCCCATTCCATGATCTGGGCACTTGTATATAACAGCAGGCCGATCATGCCGCCCACCAGCGTGCCGTTGACGCGGATGAATTGCAGGTCCTTGCCGATATTGAGTTCGATCTGGCGCGACATGTCCTGGTTGTCCCAGGCTTTGACGGTGTCGCTGATGTGGCGCGTGAGGAAGCTGGAGAAGGCCGGCGCCAGCGTGCGCGCCATACCGGCCATGTGCTGGTTGAGCGAGGCGCGCATGCCGGGATGGCGCAGCAGTTCTTCGCTGAGCCACTGGCTGGCCTGGATCACGCCGTCGTTCAGCTTCGATTCGCCGCCGGCGATATCGGCCTTGATCCAGTCACGCACGCTGCCCCACAGGTCAGCGATGTAGTTATTGAAAGTGTCGCCGTCGCGCAGGTAGCGCTTGAAGTCTTCGCCGCGGGCGATGAAGGCGGGATCAGATTCCAGCCGCACCAGGAAGCGCTGCACCATGTCGTCGAACTTGAGGCGCAGCTTGTGATCGTGGTCGGCGGCGATGTCGAGCATCAGATTATTGAGTGCCTTGGCGATCATCGCCGCGCCGTTCTCGCTGATCCATTCGGTCGGCAGCACCAGTTCCATGGCGGCGTGTTCGCGTTTCAGCCAGGCGGCGATCTGGCCGGCGATGACGTCGCGCGTGGTGGGGCGGTTGATGACGCCCATCAGCGCCACCATGCCGTCGTCCAGCAGTTCCTGGTGGCGGCCGTCCTTGGTCAGCGTGGCCAGCAGCGAGCCTAATGAACGCGACATATCCAGCTTGCCGATGGCGGAGTTCAGGGCGTCGCGCAGCAGTTGCTGGATGCGGGCATCGTCCACAGTAGCCAGGATTTCGGGCAGCAGTTGCAGCAGGTGGCTGGCGAGGTAGTTGCGGTTGGCCGGTTCCTTCAGCCATTCGGCGACGCTGGTGGCGGGATCGGTCTTCAGGATCACGGCCGCCAGCGATTCCGGCTTGAGGAATTTGTCTTCGACGAAGCCGGCCAGGTTGTCTGCGATGCGCTCCTTGTTATTGGGGATGATGGCGGTGTGGCGCGAGATGAACGGAATCGGCACCTTGCGGAACAGCGCCACCACGGCGAACCAGTCGGCCAGCGCGCCGACCATGGCCGCCTCGGAGACGGCGCGCAGGCCGTCGGTCCACAAGCCGCGCGGCATCAGCGAGGTGATGACAAATACCGCCGCCGCTGCGGCCAGCAGCGACAGCGCCAGCCGCTTGGAGCGTTTCAGTTCTTCTTCCTTGGTCATGTTCCGCCACCCCTGAGTCGATCATCAGGGCAGTGTATGCCAAAGATGCCCCGTAGCGGCGCTAGCGTGGCTGTTTTACGCGGTTGACCCGGCCGGGCGGGCGCCACGCCTGCCATGTTTTTTTGCTTTGCCTTGTTTGCGGCCTTGTTTGCGGCCTTGTGTGGCCGCGACGGCGACGCGCTGCGCGCTCGGCCGGGCGGACCGGCTGGCGGCGGCCGGCGGCTCTGCGGCGACATAATCGGCGCCGGCGAACAGGCGCGCTATAGCGGCTTTTTGCTTCGCCCGGCAGACGTCGGCCAGCACCCACTGCTCATTACCGGGAAAGCGTAGCCAGACGGCTTTCCATGCATTGCGGTTGCCGCTACCGTACAGGTTGGCGAAGCCCGAGGGCGTGAGTGTCAGATCGCCGGATTTGATCTCGGTGCCGGTGACGGTGGCGAAGTGGGGTTGCCCGCCAAAGCTAGCACGCAGCCGGGTGCCATCCGGCAGATAAACCTGTTTCCATTGATAGCCGGCGCCGCTGGTGGTGCTGGTCTGCTCCTGCGCGGGGGCGGCCGGAGGATGCATGTAGCGGCGGATGGCGTCGCAGATGATGGGTTCCAGTTCCCAGCTGTTCCAGCGAATGCCGGTGAGTTCGCCCAGTTCCACCAGCAGGTCAGCGGGCAGGCGTGTGGGGAATTGAAGGGTAGACATGGGGGGCTCCTAAAAAGGGGTTTTACTAAAAGCTGCTAGCTCCTGCTATGCGGTGCGAGAGCGCTCTAACACTTACTAAAGTTAGAGTGCCGGCACGGCTTTTAGTTCCCCAAACGGTCCTTTAGCACTAAATAGTAGTGGCTACTATCAGCTAGTACGGTTTAGGCAATTTTAGTAAAGCGACCAAAAATGACGCCTCCTTGGCAAGTCCCCAGCGTGCAGCGAGCCAACCGGTTGGCGTATCGGCGTCTCGTCTTCTTCAGGAGCGTTCTATTCTTGCCAGCGCCACGGAGGCGGCGGAGGTGCGGGTTTCGACGCCGAGTTTGACGAAGACGTGTTCCAGGTGTTTGTTGATGGTGCGCGGGCTGGTGCCGAGGATGTCGCCGATGTCGCGGTTGGTCTTGCCCTTGATGACCCAGTTGAGCACTTCCGATTCGCGCTGCGTCAGTTTGAAGGACGCCATCAGCTTTTCGATTTGCGCGGTGTCGGATTCCTCGCGCAGCACGATCATCCACTGTTCGTTCTCGCTGAACTCCGCCGCCGAGAAGATCAGGCGCCGCGCGCCGCGCGCCAGCGTTAATGGCGGATGCGATAAGCCCTGGCTATGCGCCAGTTGCGTCGCTTGCAACCACGCCGGCAGTTCGGCGTCGACCATATAACCCTGCATCAGCGTGCGCGCCAGCGGTGTTTGCCAGACCACTTTGCCGTCGCGCGGCGTCATGGCGATGACGGCGTTGCCGAAGGCGTCCAGCGCGCTGCGGGCCTGGTCGACCAGCCTTGCGGTCTGCATGTGGGCGGCGATGCGCGCCAGTACCTCGCTGGTGCGCAGCGGCTTGGTGACGTAGTCGTTGCCGCCGGCGGCAAACGCGGTGACCACGTGTTCGGCTTCGGTCAGCCCGGTCATGAAAATCACCGGAATGTGGCGCGTGGCCAGATTGGCTTTCAGCTGGCGGCAGGTTTCAAAGCCGTCCATGCCCGGCATGATGGCGTCCAGCAGGATGATGTGCGGCTGCGCTTCGGCGGCGCGCAGCAGCGCCGCCTCGCCGTTGTTCGCCACCAGCACCGTGAAGCCCGATTCGTCCAGCGCGTCGTGCAGTACCGCCAGATTCTCCGGGACGTCGTCCACCACCAGCACAAGGCCGGCGTCAGTGTTGAAGTTCATCGTTGTTGTTCTCTCTGACAAAGTCCGCCATCGCATCCAGCTGGAAGCGGGCGGCAAAGTTGCGCATGGTTTGCGTGAAGTGCTGGTAGCGCGGATCGAGCGCGCCGATTTCATCCAGCTTGTTCTGGATGCCACGCACGTAGCCGATGCGTATCAGCTCGCGCAGCGACGTCATGACGGCGGCCGGCGGGAACACCAGCAGCGGCGGCGCGGCCGGTGCGACCGGTTCAGCCGGCGCCTGCATGATCCACTCCAGCGACAGGCGCGCGCCGATCCAGTCCAGCAGCTCGCTCACGTTGACCGGCTTGATGAAGAAGTCCTCGGCGCGGATGCCGGCCGGATTGTCCATGCCCTTGTCGAAGGCGTTGGCCGAGACGATGGCGATCGGCACCGCCGACATTTGCTTGCGGCGCAGGATGTAGCTGGCTTCCCATCCATCCATGCCAGGCATGGCAAGATCCATCAGGATCAGGTCCGGCTGGAAGCTGGCGTACAGGTCCAGGCACTCCAGTCCCGATGCGGCCTGCGCCACTTCAAAGCCCAGTGGTTGCAGGATGTTGTGCAGCAGTTCGCGGTCCACGTTCTCATTGTCGACTACCAGGATGCGGCGGCGCGGGCCGCGATAGCCGCTGCGTTGCCGCGCCTCGCCGGCCAGCAGCGCGTCGCGCGTGGCGCGGCCGGACGGCACGTGCACGCTGGGCAGGAACAGCCGCACCTGGAAGGTGCTGCCTTGCGGCGTGGTGCGGACTTTCAGTTCGCCGCCCATCAACTGCGTCAGCATGCGCGCGATCGGCAGGCCAAGGCCGGTGCCGCTGGCGTTGGCCTGCGCACTGGCGCTGCCGCGCGAGAACGGTTCAAAGATATGGTCTATCTCTTCTTGCAGGATACCGGGACCGCTGTCCTCGATTTCCACCGACGCCATCTCGCGCGCGTATTGCAGGCGCATGAAGATGCCGCCATGGCTGGTGAACTTGACCGCGTTGCCGAGGATGTTGATCAGGATCTGGCCGAGTCGCTTGCGGTCGGCGCGCACGCAGGCCGGGAGCACGCCGGTCAGCTCGTAGCGGAAGCTCAGGCCCTTGTTGGCCGCCTGTAGTTCGAACATGCGCACCACCTGGCCGATGAAGTCCGGGAAGTCCAGCTCCTTCATGTCGAAGTTGAATTTGCCGCCCTCAATGCGGGCGATATCCAGCGTGCCTTCGATCAGCGACAGCAGATGCTCGCCGCTGTTGCGGATCACGCGCACCGCCTGCTGCCGGTGCGCGGGAATGGAGGGATCGTTGTCCAGCAGCTGGGCGTAGCCGAGGATGGAATTGAGTGGCGTGCGGATCTCGTGGCTGATGCCGGCGATGTAGCGGCTCTTGGCCTGGTTCGCCAGGTCGGCGGCCTGCTTGGCCTGTTGCAGCTGGGCGTCGGTCTGTTGGTGCAGCTCGATCTCGCGCGTCAGCAAACCGGTCTGGCGGTTCGATTCTTCCTGCGCCACGCGGCGGCTCTCGCTGGTCAGCACCAGCCACCAGGCGACGATGCCGCTGACCAGCAGCAGCGCCGCAAAAATCTTGAAGAACACCAGCCGCAGTTGCGGCAGCAGCGCCTCGGAGCCGGGTGGCAGCACCGACTGCTCATGATAGTAGATCAGCCCAAGCAGCGCGCCGAGCGACAGCACGGTGACGATCATCAGCAGTAGGTAGTGTCCCAGGCCGCTGCTCAGGTAGCGCCATAGCGATTGCGGCAGCAGCGCGCGCATCGCTTCCTGCCACTGCACGGCGACGCGCGCATGCGGCTTGCAGGTGTCGTTGCAGCGCGCGTCCAGGCAGCAGCACAGCGAGCAGATCGAACCTTGGTAGGCAGGGCAGTGCGCCATGTCTTCGGCCTCGTACTCCTTTTCGCAGATCACGCAGGTCTTGCTGTGGATGTGTTCCGGCTGGCGCGCCATGTAGTACTTGCCGCGCGTGGCGATGGCGATCAGCGGCGACGCCACGAAGGCCGTCAGCAGCGCGATGAAGGCCGAGAAGGCGTGCGCCTGCTGGCCGAACAATCCCATGAACGCGGCGATCGACAGGGCCGACGCCAGCAGCATGGCGCCGACGCCGACCGGGTTGATGTCGTACAGGTAGGCGCGGCGGAACTCGATGCCTTTCGGACTGAGGCCCAGCGGCTTGTTGATCACCAGATCCGCCACCACCGCCGTGATCCACGAGATGGCGATGTTGGAGTACAGCCCCAGCACCTGGTCCAGCGCCTGGAATACGTCCAGCTCCATCAGCAGCACGGCGATCAGCGCGTTGAACACGGCCCACACCACGCGGCCCGGATGACTGTGTGTCAGCCGCGCGAAGAAGTTGGACCACGCCAGCGAGCCGGCATAGGCGTTGGTCATATTGATCTTCACCTGCGACACCACCACCAGCAGCGCGGTTGCCGCCAGCGCCGCCTGCGGCTGCGAGAACACCAGCCCGAAGCCGACCAGGTACATATGAGTCGGATTGACGGCCTGCTCCAGCGGCACCGCCACGCTGATGGCCAGATACGCCAGTAGTGCGCCGCCCAGCATCTTGGCGATGCCCAGCACGATCCAGCCGGGACCGGCCACCAGCACGCCGAGATGCCAGCGCAGTCGGTTCTCGCGGGTCTGCTGCGGCATGAAGCGCAGGAAGTCGACCTGCTCGCCGATCTGCGTGATCAGCGCCACGCCGACCGCCGTCGCCGCGCCGAACATCAGCACATTGAACTGGCCGTTGGCGCCATCGCGGCCGGCATAGTGCAGCAGTTCGGCCGGCATTTCCGGGCGCTTGAGCCAGATGGCGATGAAGGGCAGGGCCATCAGCACCAGCCATACGGGCTGCGTCAGCATCTGGATGCGGCTGATCAGCGTCACGCCGTGCGTCACCAGCGGAATCACCGCCAGCGCGCTGACCATATAGCCCAGCCACAGCGGCATGTGGAAATACAGCTCGAGCGCATAGGCCATGATGGCCGCTTCCAGCGCAAACAGGATGAAGGTGAACGAGGCGTAGACGAACGACGAAATGGTCGAGCCGATATAGCCGAAGCCGGCGCCGCGCGTCAGCAAGTCCATGTCGACGCCGTAGCGCGCGGCGTAATAGCTGATCGGCAGGCCGGTCAGGAAGATGATCAGGCCGACCGCCATGATGGCCCACAGCGCATTAATGAAACCGTAGTTGACGCTGATGGTGCCGCCGATCGCCTCCAGCACCAGGAAGGAGATGGCGCCGAAGGCCGTATTCGAGACGCGGAACACCGACCACTTGCGGAATGCGCGCGGCGTGAAGCGCAGCGCATAATCCTCGATGGTTTCGTTGGCCACCCAGGTGTTGTAATCGCGGCGGATTTTGACGATGCGCTGTGTGGTGGTCATAAAAAAAGCAGCTAGTGGACTAGCTGTTTTTTAAGCAAGAAACGTGCCGTCGGCGATGCTCAACGGTGGTGCTTGCTGTTCAACTTGTCGAGCAGGCGCCGCAATTCTTCTTCCATGGTCGGCGACAGATTCGAGAACTGGCAGCCGATCTGCACCTGTTCGCCCAGCAGGAAAGAGCGGAAGGTGCGCGCCAGGCGGATCTCCAGGTCGGCGATCATCACCGAATCCGGCCCCAGTTCCAGCCGCACGCGTTGCAGCTTGCGGCCGACGTGCAGGCCGACCGCGTCGCGCGGCGAGGCGCGCATGCCGACGCCGCCGGCGGAAAAATCGTACAGCTGCAATTCATATGGCTTGCCGTTCAACACGAACGAGGCCATGTAGTAAACGCCCAGCGGCGTCTCCAGCCGCGTCGAAGCGCGCCGGTTCAGCACCAGGCATTTGAGCGGGAATTCCATCGGAATCAGGGTCGGCTCGTTGGGCTTGGAGGCCCAGTCGGTCGAGCTGAGGGTAAACTGCAGCTTGGCGGAGCGCATCCAGGCCACAAAAACCGCCTCGCCCGGCGGCAGGAATTCACCTTCGTTGAGTTCCACCACAAAGTGCGGATTCTCCGGATCGACCCATTTGATGCGCGCCATCACCACATTGGTGGAACTGAGCGGATAAATGGACACCGGCTCGCCGCTATCGGCCAGCAAAGTCAGGGCATCACCGATGTCATGTTCATCGGTCATGTCATGCGGCTTCGAACCCGTTGCGATTGGCTCCACAGCATCTTTTAGGGTGGGAGGCCCGCGACGGAATTCATTGGGTATAGGATCGTTCACGACGGCATATCTCTTTGGCAATGACTTCTATAATGCGAGGTCGATCTGCGCAGTTTACAGTGGATTCCGGTTTTTGGCTTGCAAAATAGCAAGAATTTTTGTCTGCCTGTGGTCAGAAGCGTTCATCCGGGCGCAAATAACGCCATTGGCCGACCGGCAGATCACCTAGTTTCACCTTGCCAATCCGCACCCGTTTTAAACCGACAACTTTCAAGCCGACCATGTCGCACATGCGGCGGATCTGGCGCTTCTTGCCTTCACGCAGCGTGAAGCTGAGCTGGTCGTCGTTCTGCCATCGCACCTTGGCCGGCAGCAGCGGCTTGCCGTCCATCCACAGGCCGTGGTTGAGCTTTTTCAGGTCGCTGTCCGGCAGCTTGCCCGGCTTGGTGTACTCGACCCGCACCAGGTATTCCTTGTCGACGTCGGTATGTTCGCCGATCAGTTCCTTGGCCACTCGGCCGTCCTGGGTCAGCACCAGCAGGCCGACCGAGTCGATGTCCAGGCGGCCGGCCGGCACCAGCGAGCGCAGCTGCGTCGGGTGGAACAGCTCCGGCGACGGATCGTCCGGCCAGCGGTTTTCCGGCTTGATCAGCACCACCGCCGGCTGATAGCCGTCCTCGGCCTGGCCGCTGACATAGCCCATCGGCTTGTTGATCAGCACCGTCACGCGCTTGGACTGCTCGGCCGCCGCCTGGCGTTCGACCGTCACATGCTGGCTCGGATAAATCTTGGTGCCCAGCTCGGAGATGACTTTGCCGTCAACCCGGACCCAGCCGCGCGCGATCCATTCGTCGGCCTCGCGGCGTGAGCACAGTCCCAGTTCGGACATGCGTTTGGACAGGCGGAGTAATTCTTCAGACATGGGGGGACTCTTTGAAAACAGGGGTTAAACTTTGATGGCGTCCAGCAGGTCGGTTTCCAGCTGGATCTGGTTGCGGGCGTTATTCAGCGCCGGGCCGTCGATCAGGAACACGTCTTCCACGCGCTCGCCCAGGGTCATGACCTTGGCCGTGTGCAGGTTGATCTTGTATTTGGTCAGCACATTGGCGATCGAATACAGCAGGCCGGTGCGGTCGTTGGCCGCCACCGACAGCAGGTAGTACTGGCCCCGCTCATCGGGGCGCAGGTCAACCGTCGGCTGGATCGGGAAGGTGCGCGACAGGCGCGACAGCCGGCCCTTGTTCGGCGCCGGCAGCGGCTCCGGATGGGTCAGCAGTCCGCACAGCTCGTGCTCGATCAGACTGATGATGTCGCGGTAGTTCTTGGCGAAATTCTGCTCGGTGACCAGGAAGGTATCCAGCGCATAGCCGTGCCGCGTGGTGTGGATCTTGGCGTCGAGGATGGAGAAATTCTTGCGGTCGAAATAGCTGCAAATGCGCGCGAACAGGTCCGGCTGGTCCTTGATGTAGACCGCGATCTGCAAGCCTTCGCCGATCGGCGCCAGGCGGCACTTGACCACCGGCGATTCGCTGTTGAAGCGTTCGTACAGCGCGCGCGTCTGCCAGGCGATGTCGGAGGCGTCGTGGCGCAGGAAGTAGGCCACGTCCAGCTGCTTCCAGAAGGCTTCGTGCGCGTGGGCGTCCAGGCCGTACAGGCGCAAGGTGGCCAGCGCCTCGTCCTGGCGGTTGCGCAGCTCGTTGGCGGCGCTGTGCGGTTCGCCGCCCAGCACGCGCAGCGTGATCTTGTACAGGTCTTCCAGCAGCTTGGCTTTCCAGGCGTTCCACACTTTCGGGCTGGTGCCGCGGATGTCGGCCACCGTCAGCAGGTAGAGGCCGGTCAGGTGGCGCTCGTCGCCGACCAGCTTGGCAAACGCCTGGATCACGTCCGGATCGGACAAGTCCTGCTTCTGCGCCACTTGCGACATGGTCAAATGGTTCTCGACCAGGAACACCACCAGCTCGGTGTCTTCCTCGCTCATGCCGTGTTCCAGGCAGAACTGCTCGGCGTCGGCCATGCCCAGCTTGGAGTGGTCGCCGCCACGGCCCTTGGCGATATCATGGAACAGCGCGGCCAGGAACAGCACCCACGGCTTGGGGAAGTTGGCCATCAGCTGGCTGCAGAACGGGTACTCGTGCGCATGCTCGGCCATCGTGAAGCGGCGCATATTGCGCACCACCATCAGGATGTGCTGGTCCACCGTGTAGACGTGGAACAGGTCGTGCTGCATCTGGCCGACGATCTTGCGGAAATTGGGCAGATAGCGGCCCAGGATCGACAGGTCGTTCATGCGGCGCAGTGCGTGGATGATGCCGCGCGGCGCCTGCATGATCTGCAGGAACAATGAACGGTTGGCCGGATCGGCGCGGAAGGCGGCGTCGATCTGGAAACGCTCGTGCCACAGCGCGCGGGTGGTGCGCGCCGTCATGCCCTTGATCGACGGCCGCTCGGTCATCAGCAGGAAGATTTCCAGCATGGCCGACGGCGTCTTCTCGAAGGTGTCGTCCTCGGCAATGTCGATCAGGCCGTTGACGTCGTTGAAGCGGGCGTTGATCGGCACTGCCACGCCGTCCTGCGGGAACAGCCGTTCCTCGATGTTCTGCAACAGAATGGTATTCAATTGCG
This sequence comes from Duganella levis, assembly GCF_009857605.1. GTDB lineage: Bacteria > Pseudomonadota > Gammaproteobacteria > Burkholderiales > Burkholderiaceae_D > Rugamonas > Rugamonas levis. Next base: position 107,659 of record NZ_WWCT01000015.1, read on the forward strand.
TAACGGTCTTGGCGGCCCAGTAATAGCGCTGCATCAGGTATTCGCTGGCGCGGCGCATATGAGCGCCGGCGCCGGTGGCGGTCAGGCCCAGCGATTCGGCAATCGCGGTCTGGACATCGAACACCAGCCGGTCTTCGCGGCGGCCGGCGTGCAGGTGCAGGCGCACGCGGATGTCCTTGAAGGCGCGCTCTTTTTCCATCAGCTGGCGCGCTTCGGTCTGCGTGATCAGGCCGCTGCTGGCCAGGGTGCGCCACGAGTTGGCCAGGCCGGAGGCCTTCACCAGCCACAGGATCACTTGCAGGTCGCGCAGGCCGCCCGGGCTTTCCTTGCAGTTTGGCTCCAGGCTGAAGGCGGTGTCTTCATACTTGGCGTGGCGCTGGTTCATCTCCAGCAGCTTGGCGTGGTAGAAGGCGCGCGGGTCCATCGCCGCGTCGTAGCGGTGTTGCAGCTCGGCGAACAGCTGCTCGTCGCCGCAGATGATGCGCGCTTCCAGCAGGCTGGTCTGCACCGTGATGTCGGCCGCCGATTCGGTCAGGCACTCGTCCACCGTGCGGATGCTGTGGCCGATTTCCAGGCCCAGATCCCACAGCAGCTGCACCAGCTCTTCCAGCTTTTCCGTGGTGGCGGCGTCCGGCGCTTCCTGCAGCAGGATCAGCAGGTCGACGTCGGAATACGGGAACAGCTCACCGCGGCCGTAGCCGCCGACGCCGACCAGCGCGGTATGCTCCGGCAGGCCGGCCGCGTGCCAGGCGGTGGTCAGCACCGCGTCGACACTCTGGCGCAGGCTGCGCAGCAGCTTTTCCGGCTTGCCGTCTTCCTTGAAGGCGGCAATGACGACCTGGCGGTCGGCCTTCAGCTGGCGCTTGAGCTGCTCGCGCAATTGGTTCCTCATCACGGCCGCGTTCACGGGATTACGCTGCCTTGGCTGGGTTGGCCGACCCTTGGCCGGTGACGAAGGCCGGCGGCGGCGGGCTGCCGGCCGACAGCGTCAGCACCTCGTAACCGGTGTCGGTCACCACCAGCATGTGTTCCCACTGCGCCGACAGGCTGCGGTCCTTGGTTTTGATGGTCCAGCCGTCGCCCATTTCGCGGATTTCGCGGCGGCCGGCGTTGATCATCGGCTCGATGGTGAAGATCATGCCGGCTTCCAGCTTGACGCCGGTGCCTGGCTTGCCGTAGTGCAGCACCTGCGGCTCTTCGTGGAACACCTTGCCGATGCCGTGGCCGCAGAATTCGCGCACCACGCTGTAGCCGGCTTTTTCGGCGTGCTGCTGGATGGCGTGGCCGATGTCGCCCAGCGTGGCGCCCGGCTTGACCTGCTCGATGCCCAACCACATGCATTCATAGGTGATGTCCGACAGGCGCTTGGCCAGGATCGACGGTTCGCCGATGAAGAACATGCGGCTGTTGTCGCCATGGTAGCCGTCCTTGATGACGGTGATGTCCAGGTTGACGACGTCGCCATTTTTTAAAACTTTATCGCCCGGAATGCCGTGGCAGATGACGTCGTTGACCGAGGTGCAGATGGCCTTCGGGTAGGGCGTGTAGCCTGGCGGGCTGTAGTTCAGCGGCGCCGGGATGGTGCCCTGGACGTTGACCATGTACTCATGGCACAGGCGGTCCAGTTCGCCGGTGGTGACGCCCGGTTTGACGAAAGGGGTGATGTAGTCCAGCACTTCGGAGCCGAGGCGGCCGGCGATGCGCATGCCTTCGATATCTTCGGCGGTTTTGATGGTAATAGACATAGTGGATCGCAATCAGCTAGGTAAACGGTGAACGCGCCAGCCGCACCGGCCGCAACAGAAGCGGGGCGCGTGGCGTGCAATATATGGAAATTATAAACGACGCCGGGGCTGGCGGTGGCCCCGGCTGTGGCAAGACTCAGGCGGCGGCCTTGGCGACTGCCAGGGCGCGGCGGCGCGCCATCCAGCCCATCAGGCCCAGGCCGCCCAGCAGCATGGCCCAGGTGTCGGCTTCCGGCACGGCGGTATGGATGGCGCTGCCGCCGTCCATGCCCAGGCCGAAAGCGTTGCGGCGGGCGAATTGACTGGCCAGGTCGTCCAGATCGAGTTCATCGGCCAGTTCGAACTGGTCGACGCCGTCGCCGGACACGCTGCCGGCCAGGCGCTGCGTTTTGTTCGGCTTGCCGTCCGGATCGAGCTGGTCCAGCGGAATGGCATCGGCCAGCTCGTGCACATCGGGGTCGACCAGGCTGATGTCGGCAAATTCGGCCGGTTTCGCTGCGGCGGCCTGGCTGGCGACTGCTACCGGCGCCTTGCCTGGCGCCAGCTTGCTGATGCGGCTGATGTTGCCGCAAATCTTGGGTACCAGGATGCAGTGCTCGCCGACGCAGTACACGGCGCCCGGTTCACTGCGGGTTTCGGCCCAGTGGCTGCGGGTCACGCTGGCGCATTGCGAGGCGGCGCCGAAGTGCATGTCGTGGATGGCGGGATCGTACTTGCTCTTGCCGCCGATGGCGTCGCGCGTGATGCTGACGGTATCGTCCGGCTGATGTTCCTCGATGCGGCGCTTGAGCGTGCTGCGCACGGCGGCCGGAATGTCGGTGTAGCGGTCGATGGCGGCAGCCGGGCTGCCGGTGTACGGGTTGCGCCCAGGGTGGTCCCAGGAGCAGGTGGGTTGTATCGCGGCGGCGAGGGCGGCGGCTAACAGGACGGACATGATGGCGATCTTTCGAGAAGGACGCTATCGCAGGGGCTGGGCGCAACGAAAATTAAATTATCGGAACGAATTTTGCTCGATGATATTACATTCCCGGCATCTTTTGGTGGCTTGGAGGTAGATTTTTTAATCTTGTGTAACATTTTGGTGCGGCTGCACGGTTGTGGGGCGGCGCATCATAGTGAGAAATCTTGCGCAAGTGGCTGTTTTTAGGGTAGAATATCGGGTTGCTTGAATTTGGTTTAAGCAATGTTGTTAATTTCATTTATAAACTCGAATCCGGTCAACAAGGGTGCCAGGCATAGCCGGGTCACTGGTCGGATTCCGGAACTAACCCTGGAGTAATATTATGTCCGTAACTATGCGCGAAATGCTGGAAGCCGGTGTCCACTTCGGTCACCAAACCCGTTTCTGGAACCCAAAGATGGCACCGTTCATCTTCGGTCACCGCAACAAGATCCATATCATCAACTTGGAAAAGACGATGGCTATGTATCAAGAAGCGATGAAACACGTGAAACAGGTTGCTGCCAACCGTGGCACCATCCTGATGGTCGGCACCAAGCGTCAAGCACGCGATATCATCGCTGCGGAAGCGGCACGCGCAGGCGTTCCTTTCGTTGACCAGCGTTGGCTGGGCGGCATGCTGACCAACTTCAAAACCATCAAGACCTCGATCAAGCGCCTGAAAGACATGGAAGCTACGGTTGCCGATGGTTCGGTTGAGAAGCTGTCGAAAAAAGAAGCGCTGATGTTCCAACGTGAAATCGTCAAGCTGCAAAAATCGATCGGCGGCATCAAAGACATGGGCGGCGTTCCTGACGCAATCTTCGTCGTTGACGTTGGCTACCATAAAGGCGCCATCACCGAAGCCGCAAAACTGGGCATCCCAGTTATCGGCGTGGTCGATACCAACCACTCGCCAGAAGGCGTGCAGTACGTAATTCCAGGCAATGATGACTCGTCGAAAGCCATCACGCTGTACGCCCGCGGCGTTGCAGATGCCATCCTGGAAGGCCGTGCCGCTGCCGGTAACGAAGTAGTTGAAATGGTGAAAGCCGCAGCCGGCGACGAATTCGTCGAAGTCAGCGAACAAGCTTAATCGTTCCTGATTGGCTGTAAGGAAAAAGGGGTGGCCAACAGCTCCCCCTTTTTTTTAACGTAAATGGTTAGAGCATCTTGCTCACCACCCCGAATACCGATTATCAGATCGAAATACAGGAGAAACACATGGCAGCTATTACCGCAGCAATGGTAGGCGAACTGCGCTCGAAAACCGACGCGCCGATGATGGAATGCAAAAAAGCACTGACCGAAGCCGAAGGCGACATGGGTCGTGCGGAAGAGATCCTGCGCGTCAAGCTGGGTGGCAAGGCTGGTAAAGCCGCCAGCCGCATCACCGCCGAAGGCGTGGTCGCGACCTACATCGCCAACGGCGTGGGCGCCCTGGTGGAAGTGAACTCGGAAACCGACTTCGTTGCGAAAAACGACGACTTCCTGAACCTGGCCAACACCGCCGCCCGTCTGGTGGCTGAAAAGAACCCGGCCGACGTGGCTGCCCTGCTGGCCCTGCCAGCTGGCGACGAAGGCAAAACGCTGGACGAAGTCCGCGCTGCCCTGATCGGTAAAATCGGCGAAAACATGTCGATCCGCCGCTTCCAGCGTTTCGAAACCACCGCCAAACTGGCGTCGTACCTGCACGGCACCCGCATCGGCGTGATGGTTGAATTCGACGGCGCCGACGAGCAAGTCGGTAAAGACGTGGCCATGCACATCGCGGCCATGAAGCCAGTGTCGCTGTCGGCTGACCAGGTTCCTGCCGAACTGATCGAAAAAGAGCGTTCGGTGGCCAAGCTGAAAGCTGACGAAGATGCAGCCGCCGCTGTTGCTGCTGGCAAGCCAGTACAGCCTGCCGACATCGTCGCCAAGCGTCTGGAAGGCTCGGTACAGAAGTACCTGAAAGAAGTCTCGCTGCTGAACCAGGCTTTCGTGAAAAACGACAAGCAATCGATCGAGCAGATGCTGAAAGAAAAATCGACCACCGTGAAAGCGTTCGTAATGTACGTGGTGGGCGAGGGCATCGAGAAGAAGGTTGACGACTTCGCCGCTGAAGTGGCTGCGCAAGTAGCCGCTTCCAAAGGAGCGTAATACAGAAAACGGGCCGAGAGGCCCGTTTTTTTAAGCCCGCAGCAGTGCCCGGCGTCGGGCGAGGTATCATAGGCGCCGGCAGACTTACCCCGAACAACCAATCATTAGGAGCCCCGTCTCATGTCCAAACCAGCCTACAAGCGCGTCCTCCTCAAATTGTCCGGCGAAGCCCTGATGGGCGATGATCCTTACGGCATCAATCGCGCCACGATCGAACGGACGGTGGCCGACGTGGCCGAGGTCGCGAAACTGGGCGTGGAACTGGCGATCGTCATTGGCGGCGGCAATATCTTCCGCGGCGTGGCGCCTGGCGCCCAAGGCATGGACCGCGCCACCGCCGACTACATGGGTATGCTGGCCACCGTGATGAACGCGCTGGCCCTGGCCGACGCCATGCGCCACGTTGGCGTCACCGCGCGCGTGATGTCGGCGATCGGCATCGAGCAGGTGGTCGAGCCGTATGTGCGCCCGAAAGCGCTGCAGTACCTGGAAGAAGGCAAAGTCGTGGTATTCGCGGCCGGCACCGGCAACCCGTTCTTCACCACCGACACCGCCGCGGCGTTGCGCGGTTCGGAAATGAGCGCCGAGATCGTGCTGAAGGCCACCAAGGTGGATGGCGTGTACACTGCCGATCCAAAGAAAGACCCGAACGCGACGCTGTACAACTCGATCAGCTTCGATGAAGCGATTTCCAAGCACTTGCAGGTCATGGACGCCACCGCCTTTGCGCTGTGCCGCGACCAGAAACTGCCGATCAAGGTGTTCTCCATCACCAAGCCGGGCGCGCTGATGCGCGTCATCATGGGCGAGGATGAGGGTACACTGGTTCACGTTTAAATTTAGATATTTCAGATATACAGGAGAGCAGCAATGTCCGCAGCTGACGTTAAAAAGAACGCCCAAGACCGCATGACCAAATCGCTGGAAACCCTGCGCGGTGACCTGGCCAAAGTCCGTACCGGCCGTGCCCACACCGGCATCCTCGATCACGTGACGGTCGACTACTACGGTAGCCCGACCGCCATCAGCCAGGTGGCCAACCTGACCTTGGTCGACGCCCGCACCATCGGCGTGCAGCCGTTTGAAAAGAAAATGGCCGGCGCGATTGAAAAAGCCATCCGCGATGCCGACCTGGGCCTGAACCCGGCCGCGCAGGGCGACATGATCCGCGTACCGACCCCACCGCTGACCGAAGAGCGCCGCAAGGAAATGGTCAAGCTGGCCAAGGGCGAAGCGGAAGACGCCAAAGTCGCCGTGCGCAACATCCGCCGCGATGCCAACGAAGGCTTGAAAAAGCTGGTCAAGGACAAGGCGATTTCGGAAGACGACGAGCGTCGTGGCACCGATGAAGTGCAAAAACTGACCGACAAGTTCATTGCCGATATCGACAAGATGGTTGGTGAGAAAGAAAAAGAAATCCTGACGGTGTAAGCACCGCGTCGTTCCCGCGCAGGCGGGAATCCATAGGCCGCGTGGCGACACGCTCGGCATGGATTCCCGCCTTCGCGGGAATGACGTTTCTGTGGGCGCAACTTGTCTTTTTGCCTCACACCTGCAATACTTTATACTTTGGCATCGACGTTTTCATGAAATATACGAGTTCGACTACCGAGGTTCCAGACGCACCTGCCGTACCGCGCCATGTGGCCATCATCATGGACGGCAACGGACGCTGGGCAACCAAGCGCTTCCTGCCGCGGGTGGCCGGACACGCCAAGGGCGTGGACGCCGTGCGCACTGCTGTGGAGTCCTGCGCCCGCCGTGGCGTCGACTATCTGACCTTGTTCGCCTTCAGCTCCGAAAACTGGCGCCGCCCGGAAGAAGAAGTGTCCCTGCTGATGCGCCTGTTCGTGACGGCGCTGGAGCGCGAAGTCTCCAAACTGCACACCAATAACATCCGCCTGCGCGTCGTGGGCGACCTCAGCCGTGCCGACCAGAAGTTGCAAGGCATGATTGCCGCCGCCGAGCGCAAGACCGCCGCCAACACCGGCATGACGTTGACCGTCTGCTTCAACTACGGCGGCCGCTGGGACATCATGCAAGCCGTGGCGCAGATGGTCAAAGCCCATCCCGGCGCGAGCGACTTCAGCGAAGAGCAACTGGCGCCGCACCTGGTCATGGCCTACGCGCCCGAACCCGACCTGTTCATCCGCACCGGCGGCGAACAGCGCATTTCCAATTTCCTGCTGTGGCAGCTGGCTTATACCGAGCTGTTTTTCACCGACACGTACTGGCCGGATTTCTCCGCCGCGTGTCTCGACGAGGCGATCGCCTCCTACCAGCACCGCGAGCGGCGATTCGGCCGCACCGGCGCGCAACTGGCTGAAAAGACAAACTGATGCTGAAAACGAGGATTATTACCGCTCTGGTGTTACTGGCGGTGCTGCTGCCGGTCCTGTTCTTCAACTATTTCCCCGCGTTTGCCCTGGTGGTGACGCTGTTTGTCGGCGCCGCCGTATGGGAAGGCGCCCGTTTGTTCGGCTTGGGCGAAAGCCGCGCGCGCGTGGCCGGCTTCATCGGCGGCGTGCTGTTCGTCGCGCTGATGTACTCGGCCAAGCCGGGTGCGGTCAACGCGCTGTATGGCGTGGCCGCCTTGCTGTGGCTGATCCGCTATACGCCGACGCTGGGCCTCGGCCTGCCGCCGCTGGACGGCGCCGCCAACTGGTCGCTGGCGATCACCTTTACCTTTGCCGTGTTTGCCGCCTTCTTCGCGCTGGTCGGCCTGTACCTGAAGTCGCCGCTATATTTGCTGTCGGTGATGGTGCTGGTGTGGATCGCCGACATCGGCGCCTACTTCTCCGGCAAGGCCTTCGGCAAGCGCAAGCTGGCGCCGAGCATCTCCCCAGGCAAGTCGTGGGAAGGGGCGATCGGTGGCGCGCTTGCGGTGCTGGTGCTGGCTTCGCTGTCGATCATCCTGGCCAACGGCGCTGCGCCGTGGCTGCAAGACACCTTCGCCTGGAAGCTGCAAGCCCGCTTCGGCTGGGTTCCGGCGCTGCTGGTGCTGCTGGTGATCGTGGTGTTCTCCGTCATCGGCGACCTGTTTGAATCCCAACTCAAGCGCCGCGCCGGCATCAAGGACAGCAGCAACCTGCTGCCTGGCCACGGCGGCGTGCTGGACCGTGTGGACGCGCTGATCCCGGTGCTGCCGATGGCTGCGCTGGTCACGTCCTGGCTCTGAAAGAATTCCCATGCAACGTATTACCGTTTTAGGCGCCACCGGTTCGATCGGCGTATCCACGCTGGACGTGGTGGCGCGCCATCCCGGCCGTTACGCCGTCTACGCGCTGTCGGCGCATAGCCGGGTTGAAGAACTGGCCGCGCAGTGCGTGCAGTTCCGTCCGGCGCGCGCGGTGGTCGGCACTGCCGCCGCCGCCGACCGCCTGGCGGCGCTGCTGCGCGCCGCCGGCGTCAAGACCGAAGTGGAGTGGGGCGAGCAGGCCTTGTGCAGCATCGCCAGCGCGCCGGAAGTCGACAGCGTGATGGCCGCCATCGTCGGCGCGGCCGGCCTGGCGCCGACCCTGGCCGCAGCGCGCGCCGGCAAGAAGATCCTGCTGGCCAACAAAGAAGCGCTGGTGATGTCCGGCCAGCTGTTCATGGACGCCGTGCACGAATCGGGCGCCGTGCTGCTGCCGATCGACAGCGAACATAACGCCATCTTCCAGTCGATGCCGCAATTCGGCGGCCGCGTGCCGGCGGTGCGCGAGCAGGCGGCCGGCGTCGCCAAGATTCTGCTGACCGCTTCCGGCGGCCCGTTCCTGACGCGCGACGTCGCCACGCTGGACGCGGTGACGCCGGAGCAGGCCTGCAAGCACCCCAACTGGTCGATGGGCCGCAAGATTTCGGTCGACTCGGCAACCATGATGAACAAGGGCCTGGAAGTGATCGAGGCGCACTGGCTGTTCGGCGCGCCGGCCGACCAGATCGAAGTGGTGATCCATCCGCAGTCGGTGATCCACTCGATGGTGTCCTACGTCGACGGCTCGGTGCTGGCGCAGCTGGGCAACCCGGACATGCGCACGCCGATCGCCCACGCGCTGGCCTACCCGGAGCGCATCGCTTCCGGCGTGGCGCAGCTGGACCTGACCCAGATCGCCACGCTGCAATTTGAAAAACCGGACTTTACCCGCTTCCCGTGCCTGGCACTGGCGTTCGACGCGCTGCGCGCCGGCGGCACCGCACCGGCGCTGCTGAACGCGGCCAACGAAGTGGCGGTACAAGCCTTCCTCGACCGCAAAATCGGCTTCCGCCAGATCGACCGCGTGATCGCACAAGTGGTGGACACACTGCCGCACGGCGACGCCCACAGCATCGACGCGGTGCTGGCGCAGGACGCCGCCGCGCGCGCCGCCGCCGAAGCCTGCATCGCCGGACTGGCAGCATGATCTTCCTGCAAAAAGTGCTGGCGTTCGTCTTCTGCCTGGGTTCTCTGGTGGTGCTGCACGAGCTGGGACATTACCTGGTGGCGCGCTGGTGCGGCGTCAAGGTGCTGCGCTTTTCGGTCGGCATGGGACCGGTGGTGTGGTCGCGCCGCTTCGGCAAGGACCAGACGGAATGGGCGATTTCCGCGCTGCCGCTGGGCGGCTACGTCAAGATGCTGGACGCCCGCGAAGGCGAGCTGACCGGCTTGCCGGAGTCCGACCTGAAACGCGAATTCACGCGCCAGAACGTGTGGAAGCGCATCGCCATCGTGGCCGCCGGCCCGATCGCCAACTTCCTGGTTGCCATCGCGCTGTACGCAGGCCTGTTCATGCACGGCGTGGAAGAACCCACCAGCAAGATCAGCGTCAAGGCCGAGAGCCAGGCCTGGCAGGCCGGCCTGCGCAGCGGCGACAGCGTGGTGTCGATCAACGAACAGCCGGTGCACGTCTGGTCCGAACTGCGCTGGCAGCTGGTGCAGGCGGCCATCGACAAGCAGTCGGTGCGGGTGGCGCTGGAACGCGCAGGGCAGGGCCACGTCAACCTGACGCTGGCCGCCAGCGCGCTGCAAGGCTTGAACCTGGAAGGCGACGTGCCAGGCCAATTGGGCCTGGACGTGGCGCGGCCCTTGCCGGTGGTGCTGCGCGTGCTGCCGGGCGGTCCGGCCGAACGGGCCGGCCTGCAAGCTGGCGATCTGCTGACCGCCGTTGACGGCGTGGCGGTGGATAACAGCCCAGCCTTCATCGAAAAAATCAGCGCCGCCGCAGGCAAACCGGTGCTGCTGGCGATGCAGCGTCACGGCCAGCCGCTGACGGTCAGCGTGGTGCCGGCGGCGGTGGAAGCAAAAACCGCTCAAGGAACTGTAACAGTCGGTAAGATCAACGCGGAGATTGCAAACCGTCCGGATATGATCAAGGTGCCATCATCCCCTCCCGCGGCAGTCGCCAAGGCGGTCGCGCGGGTCTGGGAGACTTGTACGATGACGCTGAAAATGATCGGCAAAATGGTCACCGGCGAGGTCTCGCTGAAGAATGTGACGGGCCCGATCACCATCGCCGATTATGCCGGCCAGACCGCGCAGATGGGCATGGAGTATTACCTGAGCTTCGTCGCCTTCATCAGCATCAGTCTGGGTGTGATGAATTTGCTTCCGATTCCCGTTCTAGACGGGGGGCATTTGCTGTATTATTCGCTGGAAGTTTTAACTGGGCGTTCTGTGCCGGAGCGCGTTGGTGACATCGCGCAGCGTCTCGGCATGGGCTTGTTATTGAGCCTGATGCTGCTGGCGGTGTTTAACGACGTTGCCCGGCTGCTGTAGCTGTACTGTGTAGTTCTCGTTGATTAGCCATTGAAACCGATGAAAAGATATTCTGATCGTATTACCTCTACTTCCTTGCGCCGCAGCCTGATCGGCGCCGCTGTCCTGGCACTGTGCAGCGGCAGCGCGCTCGCTGTCGAGCCCTTCGTCATCAAAGATATCCGCATCGAAGGCATTCAGCGTACGGAAGCCGGTACGGTCTTCAGCTATCTGCCGGTGCGTGTCGGCGAAACCTTCAACGACGACAAATCGGTCACCGCCATCAAGGCGCTGTACGCCACCGGTTTCTTCAAGGACGTCAAGCTGGAACAGGACGGCCAGGTGCTGGTCGTCCTGGTCGAGGAACGCCCGGCCATCGCCAAGGTGGACTTCACCGGCACCAAGGAATTTGAAAAAGACACGCTGATCAAGGCGCTGAAAGACATCGGCGTCGGCGAAGCCAAGACCTTCGAAAAAGCCTCGGTCGATCGCGCCGAGCAGGAATTGAAGCGCCAGTATCTGTCGCACGGCCTGTATGGCGTCAAAGTCGAAACTACCGTCACGCCGCTGGAACGCAACCGCGTCAACATCAACTTCGTGGTGGACGAGGGCGAGATCGCCAAGATCAAAGAGATCAACATCGTCGGCAACAAGGTGTTCTCCGACAAAGAGCTGAAAGAAAACCTGGCGCTGAATACCGGCGGCTGGTTCAGCTGGTACACCAAGGCCAACCAGTACTCCAAGACCAAGCTGACCGGCGACATCGAGTCGCTCAAGTCTTTCTATCTGAATCGCGGCTACATCAGCATGAACATCGATTCCACCCAGGTCTCGATCACGCCCGACAAGAAGGACATCTACATCACCATCAACATCACCGAGGGTGAGCAGTACAAAGTCAAGAACATCAAGTTCGAAGGCGAGACCTTCGGCCGCGAAGAAGAACTGCGTTCGCTGGTGCTGCTGCGCAGCGGCCAGACCTACTCGGGCGAGCTGCTGACCGCCACCAACAAACTGATTTCGGACCGCCTGGGCACCTTCGGCTACGCCTTCGCCAACGTCAACGCGTCGCCGGACATCGATGTCGAGAAGCGCGAAGTGTCGTTCACCTTCTTCATCGATCCGGGCAAGCGCGCCTACGTGCGCCACATGAACATCGCCGGCAACACCTCGACCCGTGACGAAGTGATCCGCCGCGAGTTCCGCCAGTTCGAATCGAGCTGGTACGACGCCAACAAGATCAAGCTGTCGCGCGACCGCGTCGACCGTCTGGGCTACTTCAAGGACGTGACGGTCGATACGCCGGAAGCGCAAGGCACCTCCGACCAGGTCGACGTCAACCTGACCGTGACCGAGCGCCCGACCGGTAACTTCCAGATCGGCGGCGCGTTCTCGCAGTCGGAGAAGTTCTCGTTCCAGGCAGCGATCCAGCAGGCCAACTTTGCCGGTTCCGGCACCACGGTGGGCCTGGAGCTGAATACCTCGAAATACAGCCGCACGATTTCGTTCTCGCAGACCGACCCGTACTACACCGACGACGGCGTCTCGCGCGGCTACGAGCTGTATCTGCGCACGCAACAACCGCCGGCGCTGAACATCGGTTCCTACACGATTAAACAGCAGGGCGGCCGCATCAGCTACGGCGTGCCGTTCTCGGAAGTCGACACCGTGTTCTTCGGCATCGGCCTGGAACGCTCGAAGATCACCACCGACGCCACCTCGCCGACCCGCTTCCGCGAATACGTGACCACCATTACCGGCATCGCCAACGGTATCGGCACCGCCGCCACCAACGCCGTGCCGCTGACCATGGCGTGGGCGCGCGACAGCCGTGACTCGGCAGTGACGCCAACCATCGGCCGCTACCAGCGCGCCAACCTGGAGCTGGATCTGGTCGGCCAGCAGAAATACTACCGCGCCGTCTACGAGCAGCAGTGGTACAAGCCGCTGTTCTCGAAAGTGACGCTGGCATTGAAAGGCGAGTTCGACTACGGCCATGGCATTGGCAACAGCAGCTACCCGGTATTCAAGAACTTCTACGCCGGCGGTATCGGTTCGGTGCGCGGCTATCTGAGCTCGTCGCTGGGCGCGGTCGACTACACCTACGGCGATGCCCTGGGCGGCGCTTCGCGTATTATCGGCAATGCCGAGCTGCAGCTGCCGTTCCCAGGCTCCGGCCAGGACCGCAGCCTGCGCTGGTTCGGCTTCCTCGATACCGGCCAGGTCTATCAGGAAGGTCAGAAGATGCGCGCTTCCGAGCTGCGCTACTCGACCGGTCTGGGCATCAGCTGGATTTCGCCGGTGGGGCCGCTGAAACTGAGTTATGCTAAGCCGTTGAACGCCAAGACCGGCGACCGTCTGGAACGCTTCCAGTTCCAGATGGGTACGGGCTTCTAAGTTCGCTACTAATGCATAAAAGTAATATTTTTTATTTCGGAGAAATAAGTTGAAGACTGCATCCGCAACCATGACCAAATATTTCGCCATGCTGGCACTGGGCTGGTGTGCATTGGCGCCGGTGCAGGCCCAGACCTCGGCCTCGCGCATTGCCTGGATTAGCCCGGAGCGCATCTACAACGAATCCAAGCTGGCCAAGCTGGCCGAAGAAAAGTTGAAGGAAGAGTTCAAGGGCCGCGAGAAGGCCATGAGCGAGATGGCGGCGCGCCTGAAGACGGCGTCCGACAAGCTGGAGGCGGATGCGCCGACCTTGACTGAGGCCGACCGCATCAAGCGCCAGCGCGACGTGTTTGAACTGGACAAGGAATACCAGCGCCGCCAGCGCGAATTCCGCGAAGACGTCAGCCAGCGCACCAACGAGGAGCGCCAGGCGATCTCGGAAAAAGCCACCAAGATCATCAAGCAGCTGGCCAATGTCGAAGGCTTTGACATTGTGCTGCAGGATGCCGTCTGGGCCAGCAGCCGCATCGACATCACCGAGAAGGTGTTGGCTGCGCTGGATAAAGACAAGTAAAACTCAAGATTGGATCACCCGATGGGCACTCGACTAGGAGCATTGGTCGAACGCTTGGGCGGACAGCTGGTAGGCGATGCGAACCTGGAAGTCTCCGGGATCGCGCCACTGGCGGATGCCGGCGTTTCGCACATCAGCTTTCTCAGCAATAGCAAACTGCGCGCCGAGGCGTTGCAGAGCAAGGCGGCGGCACTTATCGTGTCGGCCGCCGATGACGCTTTTATCGCCGCCGGCTACCATGGTGCGCGCATCGTCGTCCCGAATCCGTATGTGTACTTCGCCCGCGCGGCCCAGTATTTCGAATCCTTGACGGCGATCGTGCCGTCGGCCGGCGTGCATGCGTCGGCGGTGGTGGCCGATAGTGCGCAGGTGGCGGCTTCGGCCCACATCGGCGCGCGCGCGGTGATCGAAGACGGCGCCGTGATCGGCGAGCACGCAGTGATTGGCGCCGGCTGCTATGTCGGCCGCGAGGCGGTGGTGGGCGAGGGCACGCAGTTCTTCGCCAACGTCACCTTCCACGCGCGCTGCCAGATCGGCAAGCGCGGCATCATTCACTCGGGCGCGGTGATCGGCACCGACGGCTTCGGCTTTGCCAACGAGGGCGGCGTCTACATCAAGATTCCGCAGACCGGCCGGGTGATGATCGGCGACGATGTCGACATCGGCGCCAACACCACCATCGACCGTGGCGCGCTGGCCGATACGGTTATCGAAGATGGCGTCAAGCTGGATAACCAGATCCAGATCGGCCATAACTGCCATATCGGCGCGCACACGGCGATGGCCGGCTGCGTCGGCGTGGCCGGCAGCGCCAAGATCGGCAAATACTGCACTTTCGGCGGCGCCGCCATGGTGCTGGGCCACCTGACCATCGTCGACAAGGTGCACGTGGGCTCAGGCTCGATGGTGTCGCGCTCGATCCTGGAACCTGGCCAGTACACCGGCTTCTACCCGCTGGCGAAAAACGCCGACTGGGAAAAATCGGCGGCGATTGTCCGCAATTTGTCCGCCATGCGCGATAAAATCCGCGCGCTGGAAAAAACCATTAAAACACGAACTGAAAACGAATCATGACCACTACTCCCGACACCGCCGCCGCCAAGACCATGGACATCTGCGAGATCAAGGCCTACCTGCCGCACCGCTATCCGATGCTGCTGGTCGACCGCGTGCTCGCGTACGAAGAGAACAAGTCCATCACCGCCATCAAGAACGTGACCGTCAACGAAGAATTCTTCAACGGCCACTTCCCGCACAAGCCGGTCATGCCGGGCGTGCTGATGATCGAGGCGATGGCGCAGACGGCGGCCCTGCTGTCGTTCAAGACCATGGGCATCAAGCCGGATGAGAACTCGGTGGTGTACTTCGTCGGCATCGACAACGCGCGCTTCAAGCGTCCGGTCGGTCCTGGCGACCAGCTGAAGATGGACATCGAAATCGTGCGCGTGTCGCGCGGCATCTGGAAATACAAGGCAGTCGGCACGGTCGACGGCCAGACCGCTGTCGAAGCGGATCTGATGTGCACCATCCGTAATGCGGCCGACGCATCGCAGCCGGCCGCAGGACAGTAATCATGGCCAAGATACACGCCACCGCTGTCGTCGACAGCAAGGCCGAACTGCACGACAGCGTGGATATCGGCCCGTATTCCGTGGTCGGCCCGAACGTCGTCATCGGTTCCGGCACGGTGGTCGGCCCGCACGTGGTGATCGAAGGCCACACGACCATCGGCAGTGACAACAAGTTCTTCCAGTTCTCGTCGATCGGCGCCGCGCCGCAGGACAAGAAGTGGAGCGGCGAGCCGACCCGCCTGACCATCGGCGACCGCAACACCATCCGTGAATTCTGCACCTTCAACACCGGCACGGTGCAGGACAAGGGCGTGACCTCGCTCGGCAACGACAACTGGATCTCGGCCTACGTCCACCTGGCGCATGACTGCGTGGTAGGCAGCAATACGATCTTCTCGAACAACGCGCAGATCGCCGGCCACGTGGAAATCGGCGACTGGGTGATCATGAGCGGTTTCGCCAACGTGCACCAGTTCTGCAAGATCGGCGCGCACGCGTTTGTCGGCATGAGCACCTCGCTGACCCAGGACGTGCCGCCGTTCGTGCTGTTGAACGGTAATCCGGCATCGGCCCATGGCGTCAATATCGAAGGCCTGAAACGGCGCGGCTTTACGCGTGAGCAGATCAACGGCATCCGCGCGGCCTACAAGATCATCTACCGCTCCGGCCACACGCTGGAAGAAGCCAAGGCGGCCCTGATCGCCGAAGAAGCGACGGTACCGGCCGACGTCGCGCTGCACATGCGCGCCATGCGTGAATTCCTCGATACCGCGAGCCGTGGCATCGTCCGCTGACACGCCGCTGTCCCTGGCCCTGGTGGCCGGCGAGCCGTCCGGCGACATGCTGGCGGCTCGTTTGCTTTCGGGCCTGCGTCCGCACCTGCCGGAAGCGCGCTTCCACGGCATCGGCGGACCGCAGATGATGGCGCAGGGCTTCGAATCGCACTGGCCGATGGACCAGCTGACCGTACGCGGCCTGCTGCCGGTGCTGCTGCGTTACCGCGAACTGAAAGGCATCCAGAGCGCGCTGCGCGACCAGTTGCTGGCCGACCGGCCGGCGGCCTTCATCGGCGCCGACTATCCGGGCTTTAACCTCGGGCTGGAAATGCAGCTGAAGGATGCCGGCATCCCGACCGTGCATTACATCGGGCCGCAGATCTGGGCCTGGCGCGGTGGCCGCATCAAGAAGATCATCAAGGCGGTGTCGCACATGCTGGTAGTCTTCCCGTTCGAGGAAGAGATTTATAAAAAGGCCGGCGTGCCGGTCAGCTATGTCGGCCATCCGCTGGCCGAACTGATTCCGCTGGCGCCGGACGAAGGCGCCGCGCGGCGCGCGCTCGGTTTGCCGGAAGACGCCAACGTGGTCACCATCATGCCGGGCAGCCGCATGTCGGAGATCAAGTACAACACGGTGGCCTTCGTGCAGGCGGCGCGGCTGCTGAAAATTCGCGACCGTTCCTTGAAGTTTGTCGTGCCGATGGCCGGCGAACGCCAGCGTGCGTACTTCCTTGAGCTGATCGCGCAGGCGGGCTTGCAGGACATCGAGCTGCAACTGCTGGACGGCCAGTCGCACACCGCGATTGCGGCGGCTGATGCGGTAATGGTGGCCTCCGGCACGGCGTCGCTGGAAGTGGCGCTGTTC
The DNA here is from genome assembly GCF_009857605.1 of Duganella levis. Lineage (GTDB taxonomy): Bacteria > Pseudomonadota > Gammaproteobacteria > Burkholderiales > Burkholderiaceae_D > Rugamonas > Rugamonas levis. The sequence continues at coordinate 124,382 of NZ_WWCT01000015.1, forward strand.
AAGAAGCCGATGGTCATCGCCTACAAGATGGCTGAACTGGAGTGGCAGATCCTGCGCCACTTCGGCTACCAACCGTGGATCGGCATGCCGAATATCCTGGCGCGCGAATTCCTGGTGCCCGAGCTGCTGCAACACGCCGCCAACCCTGAAGCGCTGGCGGATGCGATGTGGAAGCAGCTGAGCGACGCGCCGCATCGCCTGCGGCTGGCGCAGCGCTTCACCGACATGCATCACAGCCTGCTGCGCAACAGCGCAGCGGAGAGTGCGGCGGCGGTGCTCCAAGTTATAGAAAGATCAAAGTGAACAACCAAAACCTCGGCCTGTTTGACGACCTGCCGGCATCGGCCGATGAAATCATTTGCGGCGTGGACGAAGCGGGCCGCGGCCCGCTGGCCGGCCCGGTGTTCGCGGCCGCCGTCATCCTCGACGTGTCGCGTCCCATCGAAGGCCTGCGCGACTCGAAAAAACTGACCGAAGCCAAACGCGACATGCTGGCGCCGCTGATCAAGCAGCACGCGCTGGCGTGGGCGATTGCCGAAGCGTCGGAAGAAGAAATCGACAAGCTGAATATCCTGCAAGCGTCGATGATGGCCATGCGCCGCGCGGTGGAAGCGCTGAGCACCGTGCCGACCCTGGCCCTGATCGACGGCAACCGTTGCCCGGTCATGAAAATCCAGAGCATCGCCATCATCGGCGGCGACGACAAGGTGGACGCCATCTCGGCCGCCTCGATCCTGGCCAAGACCGCGCGCGACGCCGCGCTGGTGGTGCTGCATCAGCGCTATCCAGAATACTGCTTCGACCAGCACAAGGGCTACGGCACCGCGCTGCACCTGGAGCGCCTGCGCGCGCACGGCCCGTCGCCGGTGCATCGCCGCTCGTTTGCGCCGGTGCGCAAGCTGCTGGAGGTGAGCCTGTGAAGACGATTACTTCGCGCGACAACGCGCAATACAAGGAACTGGTCAAGCTGGCCGGCAGCCAGTCGGCACGCCGCAAGGCCGGCCGCACGCTGCTGGACGGCGTGCACCTGTGCCAGTCCTTTCTGCAACTGCGCGGCATGCCGGAGCAGTGCGTGGTCAGCGAAAGCGCGCTGCACAATCCGGAAGTGATGGAGATTGTCGGCCAGCTGGAAGCGCAACGCGCGCACGTGCTGGCGCTGCCGGATGCCCTGTACAACGGCATCAGCCAGGTCGAACATGGCGTCGGCGTGATGTTCTCGATCGCCACGCCGGAACGCGAGGTGACGGCGCCGGTGAGCGTATCGGCGGTGCTGCTGGACGGCGTGCAGGACCCCGGCAACGTCGGCTCCATCCTGCGCAGCGCGGCGGCGGCAGGCGTGACGCAAGTATATTGCAGCGCCGGCACGGCCTTCTGCTGGTCGCCGAAAGTGCTGCGGGCCGCGATGGGCGCGCACTTCGTGCTGGATATCTTTGAAAACGTCGACCTGGCGGAGCTGGTGCGCAACGCCAAGGTGCAGACGCTGGCGACCAGCGGCTACGCCACCCAGCGCCTGTACGACGTCGACCTGCGCGCGCCGACCGCCTGGCTGTTCGGCCACGAAGGCCAGGGCGTGGCGGACGATTTGCTGTCGATGGCCACGCATCAGGTGGTGATCCCGCATCTGGGGCAGGTGGAATCGCTCAACGTGGCCGCCTGCGCGGCAGTATGCTTTTTCGAGCAAGTCAGGCAGAATCTGACGTAAGCACACATTGGAGCCGTCATGGATATCGCGCAGTTGCACTTTCTGGTAGCCGAAGGGGATCATGTTCAACGCCATGCGCTGGCTGATATCCTGGTGCACCTCGGTGTCGGACGGATCACGCAGGCGCCGGACGGCCACACGGCGCTGCGCCATTTCAGCGCCGGCATCACGCCGCCGGTGGACATCGCCATCATCGACCTGGCCTTGCCGGGCATGGACGCGCTGGAACTGATACGCCGCCTCGGCGAAGCGCACTGCAAGGCCGGCGTGATCGTGGTCGGCGCGCAGACCAACGCCGTGCTGTTCTCGGTGGAGACCATGGCCGACGCGTATGGCGTCAACGTGCTGGGTGCGATCGGCAAGCCGGTGATCGGCAGCCGGCTGGTGGCGCTGATCCAGAACTATCTGCAACCGTCCGAAGCGCATGCCTTGCACGAGGCGCCGCCGACGCTGTCGTTTGCGCAAGTGGGTCAGGGCTTGCAGAACCGCGAATTCGATCCCTTCTTTCAACCCAAGATCGAGCTGGAAACCGGGCAGGTAAAAGGCCTGGAGATGTTCGCCCGCTGGCGTCACCCTCTGTATGGCGTTCTGGGACCGGCGTCCTTCATGCCGGCGCTGGAAGAGGCGCGGCGCGTGGACTTCCTCGACTGGACCATGATCGAAAAATCGGTGCTCGCATGCCGCAAGCTGCATGACCTGGGCATACCGATTTCGGTCTCCATCAATGTGGACCACAGCACGCTGGCGCACCCGCAATTCATGGACCAGATCATGTCCTGCCTTGAGCGCCACCAGATCATGTCCGACTACATCACCTTCGAGATGACCGAGTCGGCGGTGCTGAGCACCGACGCCCACTTCCTCGAACGGCTGCTGCGCCTGCGCATGAAAGGCTTCGGCCTGGCCATCGACGACTACGGGACTGGCCGCAGCAACCTGCAACTGCTGGCGCGCATTCCATTTTCCGAGCTGAAGATCGACCGCAGCTTCGTGGACGGCGCCTCCAAGCGCGCCGCCATCGGCACCGTGCTGCGCTCCTGCCTGAACCTGGCGCGCAGCCTGGACCGCCGCTCGGTGGCGGTAGGCGTCGAGACCAAGCAGGATTGGGACTTCCTGCAAGGCCTGGGCTGCACCTACGCCCAGGGCTACTACATCGCCAAGCCGATGCCGGTGGAAGACTTCCCGGCCTGGCTGTCCGACTGGCAGCATTTCTTCTGACCGCAATCAAATACAGCTAGCGGCATCCGCGCACACTCGACCTCTGCCCACAATGGAGGTCGACATGGCTAAACGTAAATCCAACGGCGGCGCGCTGGACGGCGCCGGTTCCATCCTGAGCACAGTCGCCGGGCCGGCCGCAGCGCCGCATCCGTCGCGCCTGGGGCCACCCAATCCGATCGCCGACCAGCTGCTGGAGAAAGTCACCGGCGATGAGAAGCTGGCCGCCGAGATGCCGTTCAATCCCACCAAACCGCTGGAGTATGGCGAAGCGGCCTACACGCCGCATACCGGCGCCACCCACGCGCCGCTGACGCCCATCGCCACTGCCAGCACCAGTACCGAAATCGTCGGCTCGGAGAAAGTCGGCGACGGCCAGCCGGACATCGGTGACAACGCCATCAATCGCCCGCTGGACCGGGTGCGCGTCGATGATACCGGCCGCGAACTGACCACCAATCAGGGCGTGCCGGTGGCCGACAACCAGAACTCGCTGAAAGCCGGTCTGCGCGGGCCGACGCTGATGGAAGACTTCATCCTGCGCGAGAAGATCACCCACTTCGACCATGAGCGCATTCCCGAACGGGTGGTGCATGCGCGCGGCTCTGCGGCGCACGGCTACTTTGAAAGCTACGAAGATCTGCGCGGCCTCACGCGCGCCGCGCCGTTTGCCGCCGCCGGCAAGCGCACGCCGGTGTTTGTGCGCTTTTCCACCGTGGCCGGCGAACGCGGTTCCGCCGATACCGTGCGCGATGTGCGCGGCTTCGCCGTCAAGTTCTATACCGATGACGGTAATTGGGATCTGGTGGGGAACAATATTCCCATCTTCTTCATCCAGGATGCGATGAAGTTCCCGGACCTGATCCACTCGGTCAAGCCGGAGCCGAACAACGGCATGCCGCAGGCGGCCAGTGCGCACGATACGTTCTGGGATTTCGCCTCGCTCAGTCCAGAGATCGCGCACATGCTGTTGTGGCATACGTCCGACCGTGCCATCCCGCGCAGCTACCGCATGATGCAGGGCTTCGGCGTGCACACCTTCCGGCTGGTGAACGACAAGGGCGAATCGGTGTTCTGTAAATTCCACTGGACGCCGCTGGCGGGCACGCATTCGCTGGTGTGGGACGAGGCGGCGCGGCTGACCGGCGCCGATCCTGACTACCACCGGCGCGATTTGTGGGAAGCCATCGACGCCGGGCAGTTCCCCGAGTGGGAGCTGGGCCTGCAAGTCTTCACCGAAGAACAGGCGGCGCAGTTCCCCTTCGATATCCTCGACCCGACCAAGATCGTGCCGGAGGAAATGGTGACGGTGCGGTCGGTAGGCAAGCTCGTACTGGACCGGAATCCGGATAACTTCTTCGCCGAAACCGAGCAAGTAGCCTTCTGCGCGGCGCATGTGGTGCCGGGTATCGACTTCACCAACGACCCGCTGCTGCAAGGGCGGATTCATTCGTATATCGATACCCAGATCAGCCGCCTGGGTGGCGCCAACTTCCACGAGATCCCGATCAACACGCCGGTGGCGCAGATTCATAACAACCAGCGCGATGGCATCCACCGCCAGCAGATCAACCGTGGGCGGGTCAGTTACGAGCCGAATTCGCTGGCCGGCGGCTGTCCGTTCCAGGCTGGCGCGCGCGGCTTTGTCAGCGTGCCGGAGCCGTCACAGGGCAGGGAGGTGCGTGGCAAGCCGGAGCTGTTTGCCGATCACTACTCGCAGGCGCGCCTGTTCTGGATCAGCCAGAGCGTAACCGAGCAGCGGCACATCATCAACGCCTTCCGCTTCGAGTTGACGCGGGTGCAGACGCCGGCCGTGCGCAAGCGCGTGCTGGCACTGCTGGCCAATATCGACGCGGCGCTGGTGGCGGGCGTGGCGGACGGTCTGGGCATGGAAGTGCCGCCGCCGCTTCCGTTGGCCACCGATCGGCCACCGTACGATTATCCGGCGTCGCCATCCTTGTCGCTGTTTGCGCGGCCGGGTAACACCGGCATCCGCACGCGGCGCGTGGCGTTGCTGGTGGGGCCGGGCGTGGACGGCGCGCAGACGCGCAAGCTGTATGCGGCATTGCTCGAGCAGGGCGCGGTGCCGCGTTTAGTGGGCCAGAAGATAGGCGCGCTGGCGTCGTACACCGATGCACCGCTGGATGTGGAGATCAGTTTCGAGACCGGGCCGTCGGTGCTGTGGGATGGCGTGATTATTCCGGATTGCGCCGATGCGCGCGACGCCTTGAGCCGCGATGCGGCTGTGCTGGAGTTTGTGAAGCTGCAGTACCGGCACGGCAAGCCGCTGCTGGCGTTGGGCAGCGGCGCCGAGCTGCTGAAGGCGGCCAAGATCCCGCGCAAGCTGCCGCATGGCGTGCCGGACCCCGGGGTGATCATGGTGGAGTCCAGCGAAGCTGCGGAGGGGCTGAACCGGTTTGTGTCGGTGCTGGCGCAGCAGCGCATCTACGCGCGCGAGACCGATCCCGCGCGCGTCTAACCCGCGTGCTTTAGCCTCGACGCCGGCGTTACAGCTTAGGGGTCTGACCCCGTACGGGGTCAGACCCCGCCTGGCGGTGCGGGTCAATACTCGCGGCGATCCGGCTTGATCTCTTGCAAGATCGTCGTCGAGATTTCCTCGATCGACTTGGTGGTGGACGACAGCCAGCGGATGCCTTCGCGCTTCATCATCGCCTCCGCCTCGTTGACCTCATAGCGGCAGTTCTCCAGCGCCGCATACTTGCTGCCCGCGCGCCGCTCGTTGCGAATCTCGGACAGCCGCTCCGGCGTAATGGTCAGCCCAAAAATCTTCGTCTTGAACTGATACAGCGACGACGGCAAGCGTCCGCGCTCGAAATCATCCGGAATCAGCGGGTAGTTGGCCGCCTTGATCCCATATTGCATCGCCAGATACAAGCTGGTGGGCGTCTTGCCCGAGCGCGATACGCCGACCAGGATCACATCCGCCTCCGATAGATTCTTGTGCGACTGCCCGTCATCGTGCGCCAGCGAGAAATTAATCGCCTCGATGCGGTTCTTGTACTCCTCGCTGTCGACGATGTTGTGCGAGCGGCCAATCGTGTGCGTCGACTTCACGCCCAACTCTTGTTCAAGCGGGGCGACAAATGTCTGGAACATGTCCATATACATGCCCTTGCACTTGCGGATCACGTCCGACAGTTCGGTATGCACCAGCGTCGAAAACACGATCGGCCTTTGACCATCGTTTTCAAACGCCTCATTGATCTTGCGCACCGCATCGTAGGCCTTATCCAGCGTGTCGATGAACGGCAGCCGCACCTGGCGGAAGCGCAATTCGAACTGGGTCAGCACCGAGTGACCAAAGGTTTCCGCAGTAATCCCGGTCCCGTCGGAAACAAAAAAGACGGTGCGGGCGGCGGACGGTAGGGGTGGTCGTTGTTCTTGTGTCATGTAGAGGAGGCTATCGGTATTGTGAATCGTCAATTCGCTTCGCAGGCTGTAGAATGAGCGCCAACAGGATGCATTGTGCGACACGGCCACCAGAATGACAAGAACATGGGTCTGTCGCCCGCCGGAAAGATTTCTATCTCAAAAAGGTGTAATTATGTCCAACGTAGCATTGAAGGAGCAAAACAACGAAGCAGTCTATGTTGCCTCGTTTGAACATTTGCGCATGACGGATGTCGAATCCGTCGGCGGCAAAAACGCCTCGCTCGGCGAGATGATCAGCCAATTGGCGGGCGCCGGCGTGCGCGTGCCAGGCGGCTTTGCGACCACCGCGCAAGCATTCCGCGACTTCCTGTCGCACAGCGTGGATGGCGGCAAATCGCTGGCCGATCGCATCGCCGATCGCCTGGCCGATCTGAACATCGACGACGTGCGTTCGCTGGCGCAGGCCGGCGCCGAGATCCGTCAGTGGATCATCGAGACGCCATTCCAGCCGCGCCTGGAACAAGAGATTCACACCTACTACAAACAACTGGTGGCCGATTCGTCGACCGAAATGTCGTTCGCGGTGCGCTCATCGGCAACCGCCGAAGACTTGCCGGACGCTTCGTTCGCCGGTCAGCAGGAGACCTTCCTCAACGTGGTCGGCATTGAAAATGTGCTGGACGCGATGAAGCACGTCTTCGCTTCGTTGTACAACGACCGCGCGATTTCGTACCGCGTGCACAAAGGCTTCACCCACGCCGAAGTAGCCCTGTCGGCCGGCGTGCAGCGCATGGTGCGCTCCGACCTGGGCGCCGCTGGCGTCATGTTCACCATCGACACCGAGTCCGGCTTCAAGGACGTGGTTTTCGTCACCTCCAGCTATGGCCTGGGCGAGACGGTGGTGCAGGGTGCGGTCAATCCGGACGAGTTCTACGTCCACAAACCGATGCTGGAAAAAGGCAAATCGCCTGTCATCCGCCGCAACATCGGCTCCAAGCTGCTGAAGATGGAATTCACTGCGGAAGCCAAGGCTGGCCGTTCGGTGAAGACCGTTGACGTGCCGGTTGAACTGCGCAACCGCTATTCGCTGAACGACGAAGAAGTGGTGGAGCTGGCCAAGTACGCCGTCATCATCGAAAACCACTACGGCCGTCCGATGGACATCGAGTGGGGCAAGGATGGCCGCGACGGCAAGCTGTACATCCTGCAGGCGCGTCCTGAAACCGTGAAGTCGCAGCAGAAGGCGACCGACGTGCAGCAGCGCTTCAAGCTGAAATCGAGCGGCACGGTGCTGGCCTCTGGCCGCGCCATTGGCCAGAAGATCGGCGCCGGTCCGGTGCGCGTGATTCACGACCCGGCCGACATGGAACGCGTGCAGCCAGGCGACGTGCTGGTAGCCGACATGACCGACCCGAACTGGGAACCGGTGATGAAGCGCGCTTCCGCCATCGTTACCAACCGTGGCGGCCGTACCTGCCACGCGGCGATCATCGCGCGTGAACTGGGCGTGCCTGCGGTGGTGGGCTGCGGTGACGCGACCGAAGTGCTGAAGGACGGCACCTTCGTCACCGTGTCGTGCGCTGAAGGCGACGAAGGCAAGATCTACGACGGCCTGCTGGAAACCGAAATCTCGGAAGTGGCACGCGGCGAACTGCCTAAGCTGCCGACCAAGATCATGCTCAACGTCGGCAATCCGCAGCTGGCCTTCGACTTCCAGTCGGTGCCGAATGCCGGTGTCGGACTGGCGCGCCTGGAGTTCATCATCAATAACAATATTGGTGTGCACCCGAAAGCGATCCTGGAATATCCGAACATTGATGCGGACCTGAAGAAGGCTGTGGAGTCGGTCGCGCGCGGCCACGCTTCGCCGAAAGCCTTCTACGTCGACAAGCTGGCCGAAGGCATCGCCACCATCGCTGCCGCGTTCTGGCCGAAACCAGTCATCGTGCGCCTGTCGGACTTCAAGTCCAACGAGTACAAGAAACTGATCGGCGGTTCGCGCTACGAGCCGGATGAAGAAAATCCGATGCTGGGCTTCCGCGGCGCGGCACGTTACCTGGCGGCCGATTTCGCCGGCGCGTTCGAAATGGAGTGCGCAGCGATGAAGCGCGTGCGTAACGACATGGGCCTGACCAACGTCGAGATCATGGTGCCGTTCGTGCGCACGCTGGGCCAGGCTGAGAAAGTCGTCGACCTGCTGGGCAAGAACGGCCTGGTACGCGGCGAGAACGGCCTGCGCCTGATCATGATGTGCGAAGTACCGTCCAACGCGATCCTGGCGGAGCGCTTCCTGGAGCATTTCGACGGCTTCTCGATCGGTTCCAACGACCTGACCCAGCTGACGCTGGGCCTGGACCGCGATTCCGGCATGGCATTGCTGGCGGCCGACTTCGACGAGCGCGACGACGCCGTCAAGGCGCTGCTGTCGCAGGCGATCCAGGCTTGCCGCAAGCAGGGCAAGTACATCGGCATCTGTGGCCAGGGTCCATCGGATCATCCGGACTTTGCCGCCTGGCTGATGGAGCAGGGCATCGAATCGATGTCGCTGAATCCGGACTCGGTGATCGACACCTGGCAGAAACTGGCGTCGCTGCAGAAGTAGTTGACGTAAACGGAAAATGGTATAGACTAGAGTTATCGAATTAAGTAGCAAAAAACTCTATCAATACCATCTGTCCAGCAGTAAAAACCCTCGCAGCCCATCTCGGGACGCGGGGGTTTTTGCATTTCAAAAGGAGACAATCATGAGCGACTGGAGCTACTGGCTGGCTGCCGCCGGCGTCACGGTGATACTGGAACTTTTCAGTGGCACCTTTTATTTACTGATGATTGCCATCGGCCTGGTGGCCGGCGCGGTTGCCGCCTTCCTCGGCCTGGGCGAAGTGGTGTCGCTGCTGGTGGCGGCCGTGGTGGGCGTGGCGGCCACCGTCGTGCTGCGCCGCAGCCGCTACGGCAAGCAGCAGCAACGCGTGCAGGCCGAGCGCGACCCCAACGTCAATCTCGACATCGGTCAAACCGTCAATGTGCCAGCGTGGCAGGATGGCGCAGCGCGCGTCATGTACCGCGGCGCGTTATGGGATGTGGAATTAGCGCCCGGCAGTAACGCCGCACCGGGCCCGTACACGATACGCGAAGTACGCGGCAGCCGCCTGATTGTGGCGGCTTAAGATTAACTCACGGAGAAATTCATGGACATCAGTATTGGTAATGTCACCTTCATTCTGTTTATTCTGGCTTTAGTGTTTGTTTTTAAAACCATCAACGTGGTGCCGCAGCAGCACGCGTGGGTGGTCGAGCGTCTCGGCAAATACCACGCCACGCTGGGGCCGGGTCTCAACATCGTGATTCCGTTTGTTGACCGCATCGCCTACAAGCATGTGCTGAAGGAGATCCCGCTCGACGTGCCGCCGCAGGTCTGCATCACCAGGGACAACACGCAGTTGCAGGTGGATGGCATCCTGTATTTCCAGATCACTGATGCGATGCGCGCCTCGTACGGCTCGTCCAACTACATCGCCGCGATTACCCAGCTGGCGCAAACCACGCTGCGTTCCGTCATCGGCCGCATGGAGCTGGACAAAACGTTTGAAGAGCGTGACCACATCAACACCGCGATCGTGAATGCGATCGACGAATCGGCCGCCAACTGGGGCGTGAAGGTGCTGCGCTACGAGATCAAGGACCTGACGCCGCCGAAGGAAATCCTGCACGCGATGCAGGCGCAGATTACCGCCGAGCGTGAGAAGCGCGCGCTGATCGCAGCGTCGGAAGGCCGCAAGCAGGAGCAGATCAATATCGCCAGCGGCGAACGCGAAGCGCAGATCGCCCGTTCGGAAGGCGACAAGCAGGCCGCAATCAATCGCGCGCAGGGCCAGGCGGCGGCGATCATCGCGCTGGCGGAAGCCAATGCCAACGCGCTGCGCCAGGTCGGCGCCGCAATCCGCGAACCGGGTGGCGAGGATGCGGTCAACCTCAAGGTGGCGGAACAATACGTCGGCGCCTTCGGCCAGCTTGCCAAGACCAATAATTCGATTATCATACCGGCCAATCTGGGCGACATGAGCGGCCTGATCGCCACTGCCATGCAAGTGGTGAAGACCCAAAAAGACGCGCCGCTCGTCAAGCCCGCCAAAGCATAAGGAGCAGGTATGGGTACATGGGCGGTAGACGCATTCGGCAATGACTACGCACAGGACTGGGCGCAGGACTTGCACGAAACGAGCAATCTGGATGCGGTGGCGGACACCCTCGACACCGCGCTGGACACGGCGGGCGAACTGGACGCGCCGTTCGCCGCCGAAGCGCTGGTGGCGATCGAGGTGCTGGCCCGCCTGCAAGGCAAGGGCGGCCCGCGCACCGACGACAGCGCCCCGGTAGACGAGTGGGTCGAAGCCCGCAAGCCCAAAGCCAAGCCGCGCGCCGACCTGGCCGAGAAAGCGGTGCGCGCACTCGACCGCATCCTGTCCGAGGAATCCGAACTGCGCGCGCTGTGGGAAGAGAGCGAGCACTACGAGGCTTGGCGCGCTTCGGTCGAAGACTTGCGCGCCCGCCTGTAGCCGTCATCACATCATGTCGAGCCGGCCGTACAGGCCGTGCGCCTCATCGCCGGGACCGGCGGTGAAGAACATCGTGTTGGTCGGCTGGCTGTTGACGCCGGGGCCGAAGGCGATCCCCCATAGTCCGTCGATCACCACCGCGCTGCCGTCGGCCTTGGTGACGGTCCCGGTCATGACGCCGGTGGCGGTGTCGTAGGCGTTGATCTTGCCATCGCCGAAGTTCGCCACCAGCAGTTTGCCGCTGTAGGTGCCGAAGTTGGACGGCGCCACCGCCATGCCCCACGGCGCATTCAGCGCGCCGCCCCGTACCAGTTGCCTGACCAGGTTGCCGGCGGTGTCGAACACATCGATCGCGCCCAGGCCCGCGCCTTTGACGTCGTCGTCACCGTTGGTTTCCCGTTGCGCGTAGCTGACGTAGATGCGGTCGCCGACCGTCTGGATGCCGAACGGCGCATAACCGGCCGGCAGCGACGCGTCCTTGAAGCCGCCTGGCAGCGTCGCTTTATTGAACGCGGCGTCGTAGACGTCGATGCGGTTGTTGTGGAAATCGGTGGCGTACAGGTAATTGGCGCTGTTGTAGGTGGCGATGGCCAGTCCCTTGTACACTGCCTGCGCGCCGGCGCCGTCCACCACGGTCAGCGCATTGTTGCGGTTGACCGTCGGCGACCAGGCGGCGATGCTGCCGTTTTCGCCGGCAAAGATGAACGGGCTGGCGGCGCTCACGCCGTTCTGCGTGATCTTGAAGTCGCTGCTGCCGTTGAAGACGATGCCGGTCGGCGCGACCGGCGTGGCCACCACCAGCGATTGCGGCACGCCGTTGCCGTCATACAGCGTGGAGCTGCTGCTGCCGTTGTTGGCGACCCAGACGAAGCCGGTCGGATTGAAGGCGATGCCCCATGAGTTGATCAGTTTGGCGTCGGTGTGGGCGGCGCTGGCGCCGCTGTCGACCACCAGGCTGGTGACGGTGAACAGGGTGTTGCTGGCCATCGGTGGCTGGGCGACCGGCGGGGGACTGCTACCGTAATCACTGCCGCCGCAGGCGGCCAGGCTGGCGGCCAGCGAGAAGGAGAGAACTGTGCGCATGGCGTTTCCTTTCGTTTGGACTGGTTGATGCGCTGTTAATTCCAGTCCGCGCCCGCGTGGTTCCCTTTTTTCAGAACGCGTAGCTGGCGCTCATGCTCCACGATTTGGACGGATGGAGCGGATACCAGCTGTAGCGCATGCCGTCGTCCTGGCCCTGTTCGCGCGCCAGCTGTAAGGTCCAGTCGCCCAGAGGGACGCTGATGCCCAGCCGGGCGTCATAGCGCGAGGTGGCGGGTATGCCGGGCCACACGCCCTTGCTGAGATTGCGCAGCAGGCCGGCATGCGCAATCAGGTTGACGGAGGGGTGCAGGGGATAGAAGAAGTTGGCTTCCGCATACACCGTGTGCGCCGGGTAGCCGAGGTAGCGCGGCGCGTAGTACAGCCGGCCGCTGAAGCGCTCGCCGGACAGGCCGCCATAGCACTCGTGGAAATCGTTGGTATGCAGCTGCGTGTAGGCGGTGTGGCTGCAACCGAGTTCCCAGCTCCAGCCGGACCGCAGCCGCTGCGCAAAGCCTGCATAGCCTTGCAGCTTGTAGCCGGTCTGCTCGCCGATGGTCACGGCGCTGGCGAAGCCGCCCAGGTACCAGCCGCTGGCGCTGTCCAGGTTGAGCGTCAGCTGCGGCACTGCGCCGCTGTTGCCTGGCGACTGCCCGCGGTAGCGGTATTCCGATTGCAATGCAACGCTGCCGCTCAGTTCCACTTGCGCCATGGCGCTGTGCAGCGGCAGCAGCGCCAGCCAGGCGAACGCGCGCCACGTTGCTGTCACGGTGCGGCGCCGCTTTGTGACAGGGGGAGCGTGCACTGGCAATGGCGGACGAGGCGGGAGATGGTGGCGCATGCGTCGATGTTACCAGCGTTGAGCGTCGGCGCCGGTTGCAGTAGCTGGCGCAATTGTGCGGGCGAGGTGTCGGGCTGTAGTTCGTCGAGCAATGCCAGCATGCCGGAGACGTGCGCCGCCGCATACGAGCTGCCGTTGACAAAGGTCCAGCGGCCGCCGGGGGCGCTGGTGGGAATGTCGTTGCCGGGTGCGAACAGGGGCGGCTCAGGCCGCGTCTGACCAACGGCGCGATTGCTGCTACCGTTGCGTGTTTGCGAGGCCACCGCCAGCACGCCGCGGTGGCCGGCCGGGAAGGCCGGGCCGGCGTTCTGCGGGTCGACCGCGCCCACCACGCCGATGCCGCGCTCCAGCGCTGCGTCCAGCAGACGGTCCAACAGCCTGTCGGGCGGACCGGACAGGCTGAGGTTGATGACCCTGGCGCCATTCAGGATGGCGTAGTTGATGGCCTTGGCGAGGGTGAAGCTATTACATCGGGTGGCCTGGTCGGGTAATTGCCAGCAGGCCCGCAAACCCATTAGCCGCGCCTGCGGCGCCACCCCAAGGATGCCGCCGTTGCCGGCCTTGGCAGCGATGATGCCGGCCACCGCCGTGCCGTGGTTTTCCGCCGGCGTCGGCCCGGCATCGACAAAATTGCTGTTGACGTCCAACTGGCCCAGCAGGTCGGGATGGCTGGCGTCGATGCCGCTGTCGACCACGGCGACCTTGATGTTGCGGCCGGTGGTATAGCGGTGCAGTTCGGCCACGTGCCAGTAGCGGGCGGCCGGCTGCACCGGGTACAGGGCGTCGCCGGCGGGCGCGGTGTCCGCCTGGCCCAGGCCGCTGAAGCTTGCCACCGGCTGGGCCCACGCCACCTGCGGATCCTGCGTCAGCACGGCGATCATGTGTTCGGCGCTTTCGTGCGCTGGATAGCGCATCACGTAGCAGTCGATGCCCAGCACCGGCATCGGCCAGTCGTCCAGCAGCGCCAGGCCGTGCTGCTGCGCCAGCTGCTCGGCGCGGCGGTGGCGCGCGCTGCGGCCGCTGTCGTCCAGGTAGCGGCCGCCGTAGCTGGCGTCCGGACGGTAGTGGGCGGCGGGCAGGCGCAGCATCACCAGCAACTGATGCTCGCCGCTATCGTTGGCGACGATGGTGACTGCTGGCTCCGCTGGTGTGTCGTCCTGGGCATGCGCTGCGCCAGCCGCAAGCCATGTCAGGCAGGCAAGGCACAGTAACAGCCGGCTGCAGACGGTGTTCACGGTGTGCCGCCGTCCAGCGGCGCCACCAGCTTGACGGCGGACTCGGCGCGCAGAGCCTGCAATGCCTGGTCGCGGCCAGCCGCTGGCACGCTGAGCAGGTAGGCGTCGGTGACGGTCGGGCCGTCGACCACGCGGGCGTTTTGCGCTTGCAGGATGCGGCGCAGTTCGCGTTCGCTGGTGTCGGGCTGGAATACCACCACCATATTACCCTTGGCTGCGGCGCCGGCGCCCAGCGTGCGGTAGGCAGCGGAATCGGCATCTGGCCGCAGCACCAGCGCGCCGAGACCGATGATCGCCACCCATTGCGCGGCCACCGCCCAGCGCAGCCACGACGGCTGATTGGCGGCCGGCGTGCGCCACCACGGCAGGCGGCGCGGCGCGCTGTCGACGCGGTCTTCAGCGCCATCGTTGGCGGTTGGGGCGTCAGGTGCGGCGGCGGCCAGCGGGAGTGCTGGCGAGGCGCCGTTTCGTTCCTGTGGGCCGAGCGCCGGCAATAGTCTGGCCAGTGCGCCTTCCATATCGACGCCGGCCGGCAGGCTGCCTGCCTCGGCGGCTGCTTCGGCACGCATGCCATGCTCCCATTCCAGCTCATGGCGGCACTGCCCGCAGCTTTGCAGATGCTCGTGCACGCGCCGCGCTTCGTCCGCCGACAGTTGCGCCGACGCATACCACGGCAGCAACTCCTGCACCGCCTGGTGCACCGGGATATCCAGTCTGAACACGCGCCCGTTCATTGGCTGTTCTCTCTTTCGTTCCACAACAAATCCTTCAATCGGTGCCGCGCATGAAACATGCGCGTCTTGACCGTGTTCAATGGGCATTCGACAATCTCGGCGATGTCGGCATACGCCATATCGTGATAATAAGTCAGCACCATCACCGCCCGCTGCGCCGGTGGCAGCGCGTCCAGCGCGTCGGCCACGGTCTGCTGCAATTGCTGGCGGCTCAGCACTTGTTCCGGCTGGCGGTCGCCCTCATCTTCGTACAAGGAGGCATCCGACTCGACCGGGTCGTCGGTCAGCTTCAGACCCTTCAGCGTCTTGCGGTAGGCAATCGCGAAAATCCAGGTGGAGGGCTTGCAGCTGCCATCGAAGCTGGCGGCTTTTTGCCAAACGACCAACATGGTGTCATTGACCACTTCCTCGATCAGCGCCGGATTGCGCGCCATGCGGCCGGCAAAACGCGACAGGCGCGGGAAATACGCGCGATACAGCGTTTCGAAGGCGTGCCTGTCCCCAGCGGCGATCCTGCCCAGCAGTAGTGCGTCATCTGAATCCAAGGCCATCCACTTTCTCCATTTGTCCGGTTAATACCTTGCCGGACGCAAATGGTTCTACAAATCGGGAAATAATTTTTAGGCTACCATGCGCATATGAACCTGAACCAGCAAATCGACCATTTGAACACTTTCCTGCAGCGCCATGAGCGCGTGCTGGTGCTGACCGGCGCCGGCCTGAGCACGGCGTCCGGCATTCCCGACTACCGCGACAAGGACGGCGTGCGGCGCGGCCGCAGTCCGATCCAGGGGCCGGATTTCCGCAAATCCGAGGCTGTGCGGCGCCGTTACTGGGCCCGCAGCATGGCCGGCTATCCCACCCTGGCCGGCGCCGCGCCGAATGCCGGCCACCATGCGCTGGCGGCGCTGGAGCAGGCGGGCCGCATCCATAGCATCATCACGCAAAACGTCGATGGGCTGCACACGGCTGCCGGCAGCCGCAAGCTGATCGAGCTGCATGGCAACATCCACGGCGTGCTGTGCCTGGAGTGCCGCGCCGTCCATCCGCGCGCCGCGATCCAGGATTGGCTGGCGCAAGCGAATCCGTCGCTGGTGCCGACCGGGCCGGCTGGCGAGGTGGTGCCGGAAGCCCGCCCGGACGGGGATGCGGAAGTGGAACTGGACGAATTCCAGGATTTCCAGCTGCCGACCTGCGCGGCCTGCGGCGGCGTCCTGCAGCCGGACGTGATCTTCTTCGGCGATAACATCCCGCCGCAGCGCACCGCCGACGCCCTGCAATGGGCCGACGAGGCCGATGCCGTGCTGGTGGTCGGCTCGTCGCTGATGGTGTTTTCCGGCTACCGCTTCGCCAAGCTGGCGGCGCAAACCAACAAGCCGATCGCGGCCATCAACCTGGGCAAAACCCGGGCGGACGACCTGATCGGCTTGAAAGTGGAGGCGTCGGCAGTGGAGATCCTGCCGCTGCTAGTTTAGTTCCGCTGCAACATCGAGCGGACGATGGCTTCCTTGGCCAGCACGTAATCGGTCCCGGCCAGCACGAAGTTGGTGTTCGGCTGGATCACCTTGATGTTGATGAACACCATGTCGCTGGTTTCCGCATACGAACCGACCACGATGGCCTGCGCGTTGTGGCTGGTGGCCACTTCGCCGATTTCGCGCGTTAGCATCAGTTCGCCCTGGTTGCGTTTCAGGTAGACACTGTTGCGCAATTTCATTTCCAGCATGCTCAAGCCGCCTTGCGCCATGCGGGTCGACACCTGCTCCGACACCAGTCGGCCCAGGGTGGTGGTCTGGTCCAGTGCATCGATGTTGACCATGGTGGCGACGATCAGCGGTTTGTCGGCCACCAGCTTGCCGCTCAGTTGCTGCAACAGCGCGTCAGCGGCCTTGTAGTTGGCGTTGATGAACTGGTTGGACGAAATGGTGGAGTAGTTGCCTTCTTCACTTTTCGGCGTCGAGGAGCAGGCCGCCAGAAGCAGCGGCAGGACCAGCACGCCAGCGCGCGCCAAGGATTTCGTCAGCATCAAATATCTCCGCGCACCTGGAAGGTACGGGTCAGTTTAGGTTCTTCGGGCTTGGGATCGACAATGCCGTACAGGATACGGTCGCTGTCGGCCACGTAGTAGGCGGAAGTGTTGCGCGCCAGGTAGCGGTACTGGTCGGACACGGAGACGGTGACGATGATCTCGGTCTTCGGCGTATCACCGGGGGCGAACTGGGCGTTGAACCAGTCGTAGGCATCCCAGGCGCCGGCGCCCACAGCCACGTTGGCCAAGACCGGCGCTTCGATTTCGCTCAACAGCCAGACGCCGCTGCCGAGAATGGCGCGGTCGCCGTGGTAGCGGTATTGCGGGCGGTTGGCGCTGAAGGTCACTGCCTGCACGTCCATCTCGACCTTGAGCGAACCGGCGGCGGTGCGCGACACCACATAGCCGTCATTCACCAGCGAGGTGGTCAGCTGGGTCGCCAGCGCGCGCTGGAAGGCCGACGGATCTTTCGGTTCATTGATGTAGACCGGGCGCGGCGGGCTTTTCTTGAGCTCGGCCACCACGCGCTTCTCGATGCTGTCGGAAATCACGCCCCAGTGGTAGGCGGCTTGCAGCTTGGCTTGCTTGGTGGTGGGGAAGTTGGCGGCCAGCGGCGTGGGCGTGTAGCGCGATGCGCATCCCGCCAGCAGCGTTAGCCCGGCTGCCAGAGCCATTGCAGTTTTCAGCGCCATGATAGCCTCGTCCTCAAAAGTCCAGTCTGCTCGCGGCCAGCCGGTGGCCGCGAATGTAAAATCATTCTGCACCCAGTTTAGCATGGATGTTTCTAATTAGAAATTCTCCGGGCGATAAAAAACCCGGTACGGGACCGGGTTGTGTACGGGGCGCGCAACAGTTTTAGCGGCGATTGGTCTTCATCGCCGATTCGACCTCGCGCTTGCCGTCGCGATCTTTCTCTGTGGCACGTTTATCGTGCATTTTCTTGCCCTTCGCGAGGCCGATTTCACATTTGACGCGGCCGCCCTTGTAGTGCAGGTTGAGCGGCACCAGGGTGTAGCCGGAGCGCGTCACCCGGCTGATCAGCTTGTCGATCTCCTGGCGGTGCAGCAGCAGTTTGCGGGTCCGCACGGCTTCCGGGCTGATGTGGGTGGAGGCGGTCGGCAGGGCGCTGATGTGGGCGCCGAACAGGTACAGCTCGTCGCCCTTGATGGTGACGTAGGCTTCCTTGATCTGGACGCGGGCATCGCGGATCGCCTTGACTTCCCAGCCTTCGAGCACGATCCCGGCTTCGAAGCGGTCTTCGATGAAGTAGTCAAAAAAGGCTTTTTTGTTGTCGGCTATGGTCATGAGTGGGTATCGGTTAAACTACTGCTGCGCGCCGTGAGACGCGAATAATTCAACATCATAGCAAATGGTTAGACAATGGCAGTAGTACACAAATCAGTTTTCCTTGGTTATAGCGCACAGCAAATGTTTGATCTGGTGGCCCGGATCGAGGACTATCCCAAATTCCTGCCGTGGTGCGGTGGTGTCGAGATCCGTGAACGCAATGGCAACACGGTAGTGGCCAGCGTCGGCATCAACTATCACGGCGTCAAGCAGAGTTTTACCACGTCGAACGAAAACACGCCGCCGGATCAGATCAAGATGAAGCTGGTGGACGGTCCTTTCAAGTGCCTGGACGGCGTATGGACGTTTAAAGCGCTGCGCGAGGATGCCTGTAAGATCGAGCTGGATTTGCGCTATGAGTTCTCCAGCGGGCTGCTGGACAAGCTGGTGGGGCCGGTGTTTGGCATGATTGCCAACAGCATGGTGGATTCCTTCTGCAAACGGGCGGAAACGGTGTATGGCGGCTGAGACTTTCGCGATCCAGGTGTGCTATGCCAGCGACGGCGCGCAATTCCTGCGCGACCTGCAGGTGCCGGCCGGCACCACGCTGGAGCAGGCCGTCGCCCTGAGCGGCGTGTTGCAGGAAGTGCCGGGCCTGGACCTGAGCCAGCTACAAACCGGCATCTACGCCAAGAAAAAGCCGCTCGACACCATCCTGCGCGCCCACGACCGCATCGAACTCTACCGCCCCCTGATCGCCGACCCCAAACACGCCCGCCGCCGCCGCAAAGCCCCCGCGCCCGGTTGATGTAGATCACAGGGGCTCATGCATCTCGGCCCATCATAGGCTATCAACGCCTCGACGGTGGCCGCCATGACATCCCAACAATTGCGTCCTGTGCAGTTTGCTTATGCGGCAGACTTCTCTCGTCATTTGTACGAGTGCTTGAGTGCGATTGAGTTTCGAGCGTTGAAGGCGCTGCTAACTGAAGAGCCAGAGATTGGCAAAAAATTGTCAGGCTCACGAAACTCACGGGGGCTTGATTACTGTGGCTGCATTATTTATTACTCTTACGAACCGTTGTTCCATGCTGCGTGTTTTCTGGAAGTGCTCAGAGTTGAACCGCAGATTGTACGTTCGCTGCCGTTTCTCCAGCGATTTCGGAACTTTTTCAAAGGTTAGATGTCGAACTTTTAGGAGGTGACGTTATGGATACTAAATCGGTGTTAAAAGGCATTGAGGAGTTTCGCCAATACTTGCTCGGCGAGGCTCCGATGCTCGTCGGCGGCGTAGACGATGACATTAAGGATTTAGTTCCCACATATTTCACTGGCGAGCCGAATCCCAATGCTGAAATATGGAAGTTTTTTGAGTACGTCAATGCCAATCCTGAGCGGTTTGAAATGGAGTTAAAACAGCATTATCTGCAAGTTCTTAGCGCACGGCGCTCTCGCGTAGTTGGCTAACGCAGGTTGTGCAATAGAAAATCGCGGGTGGCGGGTTGGCGAAAGAAGTCGGTGTGCCAGACGGTGGTTTGTTTTTGTTCGGCGCTGCCGAAGCTCAGCATGTGGTCGGTGTCGGGCGCGGCGTTTGGGAGCAGCACGCTGTCGTAGGGGACGACCATGTCGTTGGCGCTGTCGATCAGCACGCTGCTGAGCAGGGAGCCGGCATGTTCCAGCACGGAATCGCCGTAGTCGAAGTTGGCGCGGGCGTAGTAGTTGCTGGCGCTGGTCAGCAGTGTGCCGCTGCGGTTCAGCAGCTCGATCAGCGCCGAGTCGCTGGCCAAGGCTTGTACACTCGGCTGCGCAAAGCCCAGCGACACCACCATTCGCGCCAGCCCGATCACCAGATCCAGCGCCATGCTGCCGCTGAACGACGCCAGCAACGCTGCCACGTTGAGAAAGTGCTTGATCTCTTCCGGTGAAGCCAGCGGCGATCCCTGGTTGGCCGCCGCCACAAACATCACCTTGCCAACCTTGGCGATGCGTCCGGCGCGTGCCCGAACGATGTCGGCCATGCCGTCGGTCAGCAGCGAACGCACTACCAGCCCGCCGCGACTGTGGCATAAGATGTCCACCTCCCAGCCCGCATTCGCCGGCAGCCGGTGCAGCAGGTTCATGGCGTTCTGCTGCGGCGTGCGGCCGATGGTCCAGTGGTCGTAGCCGAACACGCGGCCTTCGTAACGTTCCAGCAGCGGTTGCAGATCGAGGTCGCCAAACGCGCCTTGGGTCGAACTGAATACGCCGTGCACCAGCAGCAATACCTTGCGCCCGCGCGCCGCGCCGAGTTCGGCCGGGGTCGCGGTCTGGCCGTAGCCGTGGCGCAGCGCCAGCAGACGTTCCGGCTGATGGTGCGCTTCGATCTTGTCGATCATCGCCTGCGTCATCTGCACCCCGGCGTTAACCGTGGCTTGCACGATCCAGTCCCAGCCCGATTGCGCCGACAGCGTGAGCCCCGACGCCGGGCCGGCTTCACCCGGAAATACGAATTGCACGCAGCCGCTATCCTGGTGCCGCACGATGTGCAGCTCGCTGTCCGATATCAAGGCCGCCGGCAGCGGCGGCGTGCCCAGCATCGGCTGCAAGTCCGGCATGGCTGCCAGCAGGGCGTGATCGTCCATCGCGTCCTGTAAAGCGCGCTGCAATTCGGCTTGCTTGTTGGGAGTGAGTGGCATGCGCCAAGTGTACCGCTGTCTTCGAGCAGCGCCTTGCACTGTTGCAAAGAAGGTTTGCAGGCGTGAGGCTTTCTCGCGCCATTACCCGCGCATAAGATACACTCATCGTTATCCACCGCAAGAGTTCATGATGAGACGCAAGCAGTTGCTCCTGGTCGCCAGCTTCTGGTTTAGCCTGCCCGTTGCGCAAGCGGAGTCCGCGTGTCCGACCGTCACGCGCGTCGGGCTGAGCGATCTCGGCTACACCTCTTACCGCGAGCAGGGCCGGATTGGCGGCATCGCCGTCGATATCGCCAATGAGGTGGCGCGCCGCACCGGCTGCAAGTTCGAATTCCATTGGTATCCGCGCCAGCGTCTGTTCATTGAGCTGGCAGCGGGACACGTCGACATGACGATGGGCTCGTTGCGCCTGCCGGAGCGCGACGCCTACGCCAGCTATCTGCCTTACGCCTGGCTGCAATACGATCTGGTGCTGACGGAGCCGGACGGCAGCCCGTTTGTCAGCCTGAGTGACTTTGTCGCGCGCGGCACGGGACGGCTCAATGTCACGCGTGGCGTGGCCTACGACAGCGCGATCGAAACCCAGCTGGCGCTGCTGGCCGCCGCCGGGCGACTGGAAGTGGTGAACGATTTCGAGACCGTGTTCGGCAAGCTGGAAATGGGCCGCGCGGAAGGCACATTGGCCTCGCCGCCCATCTATAACAAATACCTGAAGCAGATCCACCTGTCAACGCCAGCCGTGATTGTGCCGCTGCCGGAATCGGCGCCGCAGTTCACCGGTATCTATTTGTCGAAGCAGACCATTTCGCCAGCGGCACGCCGGCATTATGCGGCGGCGCTGAAGACCATGACAGAAGAGCAGCGCGTGCGCGACATCTACGCCAAATATTTTGATGAAGCCACCGTCAAGCGGCTGTTCCGGCCAGGACCGGCGACGCTGGTGGCGGCGTTGTCGGCGGCGGAGTGAGGAACGCTGCACGGCCCGCAAGCCGTGCAGCATGCGCCGCGATTAGCGGCCGTTGACGTCTACCGTCTTGGCGGCCAGCTTGACCTTGACGCTGGCAGCTGGCTTGGCGCCGGCCGATTCGGCCAGCGTCACCAGGTACTCGCCGGCGGCGATCTTCCAGGTCTTGCTGGCGCTGTCGTACACGCCCAGCAGACGCGGATCGATCTTCACCGTGGCCTTGCCGCTGGCGCCGGACTTCACGGCCAGCTTGTCCCAGCCGCCGAGGCGCTTAGGCGCTTCCCAGCCGCCGCTGACCGGCGACACGTACACCTGGCCCACCGACTTGCCATCGCGCTTGCCGGTGTTCTTGATGCTGAAGCTGACCTCGATACCGTTGCCGGCTGGCTTGGCGCTCAAACCCTCAAGCGCAAAGCTGCTGTACGACAGGCCGTAACCGAACGGGAACAGCGGCTTGTGGCCCTTCAGGTCAAACCACTTGTAGCCGACTGCCGCGCCTTCGATGTTGTAGTCGGTGGTGACCTTCTCGATGATGTTCTCATCCTTGGTCTTGGCATCGCCATCCAGCTTAGGACGCGGCAGCTGCGCCAGCGAAGCCGGGAAGGTGGCAGGCAGACGGCCGGACGGATTGACTTCGCCACTCAGCACGCGCGCAATCGCGGCGCCGCCGTTGGTGCCCGGATACCAGGCTTCCAGCACCGCGCCAACGTCGTTCAGCCATGGCATCACCACCGGGCCGCCGGTTTGCAGCACCACCACGGTTTTCGGATTGGCCTTGGCCACGGCGGTGATCAGGTCATCCTGCTTGTTCGGCAGATTGAGGTCGTCGCTGTCAAAGCTCTCGGCCATCCACTGGTTGCCGAACACGATGACGACATCTGCGCCGGCTGCCAGCTTGGCGGCGGCAGCGACGTCCTTGCCGTCGTTGTAGGTTAGCTTGGCCTTGGTCAGCGCAGCCAGTTCGCCCATCGGCGACGAGCGGTGATAGACGATCGGGCCTGGGAAGTAGGCCGGGCCTTCATTCGGCACCGCCGAACCGCCTTTCGGATACACTTGCGCCGAACCGCCGCCCGACAGCACGCCGACGTCCGCATGGCCGCCGATGATGAGGATATTGCGCGCGCTGGCCGCCAGCGGCAGCAGGTCGTTCTGGTTCTTCAGCAGCACGATGGCTTCTTCGGCGTCGGCTTGCGTCACCTTGCCGTGCGCGGCGAAGTCGATGCCGGCATCCGCCGACGTCGGCGTCGACACCGGATGCTCGACCACGCCGTGCGCGAACATGGTGCGGGTGATGCGCTTGACCATGTCGTTCAGGCGCGCTTCCGGCACGTGGCGGTTGACCACTGCTTCCTTCAGCGCTTCATTGAAGTAGCCCGATTTATCGAACGGGAAGCCGGACTGCTGGTCCAGGCCACGGTTGGCGGCCGGGATGGTGGAGTGGGTCGCGCCCCAGTCGGACATCACGTAGCCAGTGTATTTCCAGTCCTTCTTCAGCACTTCGTTGAGCAGGTAGTCGTTCTCGCAGGCGTAGTCGCCGTTGACGCGGTTGTACGCGCACATCACCGAACCCGGATCGCCGCGCTCGATGGCGAATTGCAGCGCCAGCAGGTCCGACATGCGGCCGGCCTTGTCGGCGATCTTGACGTTGATGTGATTGCGGTTGGTTTCCTGGTCGTTGAAGGCGTAGTGCTTGACGGTCGAAATGATGTGGTTCGACTGGATGCCGCGAATCTGTTCGCCGACCATCACGCCTGCGAGCAGCGGATCTTCACCGCCGTATTCGAAGTTGCGGCCATTGCGCGGTTCGCGCATCAGATTGACGCCGCCGGCCAGCAGCACATTG
Organism: Duganella levis; assembly: GCF_009857605.1. Taxonomy (GTDB): domain Bacteria; phylum Pseudomonadota; class Gammaproteobacteria; order Burkholderiales; family Burkholderiaceae_D; genus Rugamonas; species Rugamonas levis. The sequence continues at coordinate 147,939 of NZ_WWCT01000015.1, forward strand.
AAGCCGGTGCTGCGTGCCTCGCTGCCGATCATCGCGCCGCCGGCGAAGGCCAGTTGCGGATTCCACGTGGCGGTGGTGGCCAGGCCGGAAGGCAGGGAAGTGCGCTCATACGGTTTCTTGGAGACTGCTTGCGTGGCGACGCCAACGCCGGCATCCGACTGCCACTGCGGCGGCAGGCCAAGGCGCGCGATGCCCGGCACATAGCCGGCGGAATCGGGACGGCCTTCTTTCGGCTGCTCGTATTTCTTCGGCGAGAATTCGGTGGAGAAGTAGGCGAACACGGTCTGGATTTTTTCATCCAGCGTCATCGCCTTCACCAGCTGGTCGGCGCGCACGTCGGGCGACTGCTTGGCGTCGAGCCAGGGTTGCGGTGCGTCTGCGGCGTGGGCGCCGGTCAACATGAGTGGATAAGCCAGTGCCAGAGACAGCCAGAGACGCTTCTTCATACGATACAGTGTCCTTATAATTTTAAGTTAATTTAGCGTGGGATGAGAACCTCCAACGCGTATGCTCCGCCCGCAACGATACCTTTGATAACGTTTTCAGTCAAACGCTTACCGTCTTGCCACACCTGTATTTCGTCGACGTCGGCGCGTTGTATAGACACGTTGAAGGTCGCGTGGCGGAACTGGCGCACCACCTTGATGCCGTCCCAATGCGACGGCAGTTGCGGCTTGATGGTCAGGCCGTCGCTGCTGCCCTTCAAGCCGCACAGGCCTTCGACGAAGCACAGGTAGACCCACGACACGGTGCCGGTATTGAACAACTGGCTGGAACGGCCGGCGGTACGCGGATACTCGTGGTATGCGCCGCGATAATAGTTCGGGATGAACACCGGCAGTTGGCCGCGTTGCAGGTAATCGGCTTCGCTCGGGCCGGGCAGCATGCGGCGCAGCAGCTCGTAGGCACGGTCGCTTTCGTTGATCGTGTACAGGCTGTAGATGTAGAAGATCGCCGCGTGGTTGTACACCGCGCCGTTCTCCGCCGATCCCGGGTGCTTTTGGGTGACGCGGCCGACATCGTCGCGCATGGCGCTGAACGGCGGCGCAAACATCTGCACGCCGTACGGCGTCACCAGCTGTTGCTCCACTTGCGACACCATCGACGCGCGCTGGCCGGCATTGGCGGCGCCACCGAGAATGGCCCAAGCCTGCGGGTTAAGCCAGATGCGGCCTTCCTGGTCCTTGCGAATGCCGAAGGTGACGTTGTTGTCGGTGATGCCGCGCGCGAACCAGTCGCCGTCCCACAGATGTTCGTTGGCGGCGCGGTTGACGCTTCGCGCGCCGGCGCGGAAATGCTTGGCGCTTTCGGCCAGCGAGGAACTGGCGCCGCTGGTCTCGCAAATCTCGGCCCACAGATTGAGCGCGTAGGCGGTGGCCACGGTCAGCCAGCCGGACACGCCGCGGCCCTTGTAGCCGACCATGTTCATCGGATCGCACCAGTCGCCCTGGGCGATGTAGCTGAGGCCACGCTTGTCGCGCGCCTGTAGCAGCCAGTCCATGGCGCTGCTCACACGTTCGGAGACGGTGAGGGCGATGCCGGTTTCCGTGCCCACCACGTCTTCGTTGAGGATGTCGTAGTCGGCGGTTTCGTCGAGGTAGACCTTGAGCGCCACCGGCAGCCACACGCAATGGTCGGTGTGCGGCACCTGGTTGATGTATTTGAGCTCCGCGCCTTCGGTCAGCAAAATCCCGTCCGGCATGGCGCCAGTGGCTTCCTGCTGCGACAGCGCGTGCAGGAAGGCTTTGCGCATCACACTGGGCTTGATGAAGCTCATGCCCATATTGTCCTGCAGGTAGTTGCGGGTTTGCGGATCGGTGCTGAGGCGATTGACGTCGCCGTGGTAGAACACCTGGCGCGGCAGCCAGTGATTGACGAAGTTGTCGAGGTCCGCGTCCGGCGTTTCGATGCGCAGGCATCCATGGCCGCTGGCGACGTAGGCGGCGTAGTCGTCGGCGGTGGACTGGAATGCCTTGGCGCTCAGGTACTTGGCGCGCACCGCCTGGATTTCGGCGTCGTCAAACGCGGGGCCGAACAGGAAGCGGTAGTCGCGCGCTTCGCCATCGGCCAGCGTGACGCGGTACTGCACGGTGGCGGTCGGCGTTTCGTAGCGCGCGTCGCTATTGCCCATCTGCTCTGCGGTGATGGCGGATGGCGCATGCAAACCGCCTTCGCCTTCAAACGCCGACTGGCGCACCTCCCATGCATCCGGCGCTTGCTCGCACAGGAAGTAGGTCTTGTCCTTGAAGTCCTTCTGTTTGAAGTAGTCCGCCACCTTTTGATATGGCGTGACGCTGCTGGCCACGACGCCGCCCAGGTCCGGGCGATACTCGCCCGACTGGTTCATCCACGACATATAGCCGACCGGGAAATAGGGGTAGAGACTTAGCTTGCGCGCGCGGCCCGACAGATTGGTCACGCGCAGCGACCATAACTCCACCACGTCCGCCACCGGCAAACCAAGAGTTAGTTCCACCCGTATGCCCAGGTGCTCGACGGTCCATGCCAGATTGGCCTTGCCAACCGAGAAGGCGTAGCTGTCCACCTTCGCGCGCACCGGCTCATATGGCGCCGAGAACACCTCACCGGTTTCCTCATCCTTGATGTAGAAGAAGCGGCCCGGATGATGGGCGTAGTAGTTCTGCTCCGGCTGCATGAAGGTCTTGGCCTCCAGATTGGGCGCGTGCGCGTACTTGGCAGGCTCCGGCTGCATGAACTGCGCGGTGGCGTAGCCGCGGCAGGTGACCTGTATCATCATCTTCTGATTCCACAGGAAGCCCGCCGCCTGTGGCATCGCGGTGGGGCTGTTCAATTCGTAGCGGTCGCCGTTGTGGGTTGGGCGTAGCATCATCACTCTCCGTCAGATCTTGCGCGCTTCCAGATCCGCCTGGATCTGCAGCAGCTTGTTGTTATCGAGGTTATAGAAGAACATCACGGCCACCGCAAGCAGCGCGAAGGCGGCCGGAATAAAGGACATCAGCCAGACGATGCCCGCCTGCGAACCGGCGCTTTGCACGGCGTTGGCGACGTAGCCCAGCTGGGTGAAGATCGAGCCGATCACCGCGACCGCAATCGCGGTGCCCAGCTTCTGCGAGAAGGTGGCGGCGGCGAAGGTCATGGCGGTGGCGCGGCGGCCGGTGCGCCATTCGTTGTAGTCGGCGGTGTCGGCGTACATGGAGAAGGCCAGCGGTGACTTGGGGCCGAGCGCCAGGCCCATGCCGATCTGCAGCGCGAACATTAGCCATACCTGGTCCTTCGGCACGAAGAAGAAGGCCGACGACAGCACGGCGGTAATCGTCATCAGTATCATCATCAGCTTCTTCTTGTCGACGAAGCGCGTCATCAACGGCGTGAGCGAGGCGCCGGCGGCGGCCGACAGCATATAGGCCGGCACAAAGGTCGTCATCAACTCGGGCCGCTGCACCACGTACTTGAAGTAGTAGGCCGCGCTGCTGGTACGCAGCGTGATGGTGATCATGATAATCAGCGCCAGGAAAAACAGCGCCACCCAGGGACGGTTCTGCGACAAGTCGCGGACGTCCTGCCAGACGTTGCTCTGCTGCGTGGAGACCGGCACGATGCGCTCGCGCGTGTTCAGGAAAGTCAGCACGAACAGCAGCGAGGCAAACACGCTCCACGTCAGCATGGTGAGCTGCCAGCCCAGCTTATCGTTGCCGCCGCCCAGCCAGTGCACCAGCGCCGGCGTGGCCGCCGTCACCACGGTGCCGCCGGCGAAGGCGAAGATGAAGCGCAAGCCGTTGACGGTGGAGCGCTCCTGCGGATCGGCCGACAGCACGCCGGACAGGGCGTTGTACGGGATGTTGATGCAGGTGTAGCAGACCATCATGGCCAGGTAGCTGCCGTAGGCCCAGATGATCTTGCCGTCCGCTGACAGGTCGGGCGTGGTGTAGGTGAGCACGGCGGCGCAGGCCAGCGGCAGCGGCACCCAGATCAGATAGGGGCGGAACTTGCCCCAGCGCGTGCTGGTGCGGTCGGCGGCGGCGCCGATCATCGGATCGGTGAAGGCGTTGATGATTTTGATCGTGAACATCATCGACGCGGCGGCGGCGGCAGAAATGCCGAACACGTCGGTGTAGTAAATCAGCAGGAAGGTGGCGATATTGGTCCAATAGAAATTGAAGCCCATGTCGGCCACGCCGTAGCTGATTTTTTCCCGCCAGGTCAGTTGTTTGTTCACTGTCATCGTCAAGCGCATGTAAAAGCAGGCAGCAAGGTTATCACTGCCTGAACGGAACGGGTTGCCGTTCCGGAGAGAGCCTGTTTTTGATAGCGGTAACTATCATGTGTGCAAAATCTGTTGGACCAGCTCGGCCGGCGGCTTGCCGATGTCGAGCACGATGCCGGCTTCGTCATCTTGCAGTGGTTCCAGCGCGGCCAGTTGGCTGTCCAGCAGCGTGGTCGGCATGTAGTGATCCTTGCGCGCGGCCATGCGGCTGGCGATCAGTTCACGCGGTCCGGCCAGATGGGCGAAGCGCAATTCCGGATCGGCGCTTCGCAGCAGGTCGCGGTAGCGGCGTTTCAGCGAAGAGCAGGACAGCACCAGACCACTGTTTTTGAGGCGGGCGTCGCGGATTTGCTGGTGCAGCGCCTGCAGCCAGTCGGCGCGGTCGCTGTCGGTCAGCGGCACGCCGGCCGTCATCTTGGCGACGTTGGCGTAGGAATGGTAGGTGTCACCTTCCAGAAAGGGCACATCCAGCGCACCGGCCAGCTGCAATCCGACCGAGCTCTTGCCGCAGCCGCTGACGCCCATTACCACCCAGCGAGTTTGTGTTTGATTAGTCATTGATTTGCAAATACATGATAGCGCTAACAGTTTCCAGCGAGTTTAGACAAATTGGAAAAATTGTAAAGGAATATCGATGCTGCGCCGCAGCAGCGGCGCCGGGAGGCTAGGCGCTCTCGCGCGCCATCAGCGTAAAGCCGAGGTCGACCTGCTTGTTGACAGGATTGTCACCCTTGATGACCGAGCGTAGCAGGGTGGCCGCCTCGAAGCCGATGCGGTAGCGCGGCGTGCCAATGGTGGTCAGCGACGGATTCATCCACGCCGAGGCGGGCAGGTCGTTGAAACCGCAGATCGCCAGTTGCGACGGCACCGCGATACCGCGCCGCTGGCACTGGTAAATAGCGCCGTGCGCCAGGTCGTCGTTGCAGCAGAAGATGGCGTCGCAATCCGGCGCCTGCGCCAGCATTCGGCCCACCAGCTCGGCGCCGAGGGCGATGGTGGACGGCTCGGCGACCATCACCTCCAGCTTGACGTCGGCCAGGCCGGCTTCCTGCATCGCCTTGCGGTAGCCCTCGGCGCGGCGCAGCGTACGTTCGTCCAGCTGCGCGCCGATGAAGCCGATCCGCTTGTGGCCTTTGTCTAATAGATAGCGCGTCATCGCGTGGCCGGCCTGGAATTGCGAGAAGCCGACCGTCAACTGCTCCGGATCGCTGGACATGTCCATCATCGACACCACCGGCATGCGCAGCGTGGACAGCATCTGCTGCACACGCGGGCTGTGGCTCAGGCCGGACAGCAGCATGCCGTCGGGATTCGATTGCAGGTAGGTGTTGATCAGCTTTTCCTCTTCCTTGTCGGAATAGCGGGTGTTGCCGATCAGGATCTGGTAATCATCGGCGTCCAGCGCGTCCTGGATGCCGGCCAGCACTTCGGTGAACACGGCGTTGGACAGTGACGGCACCAGCACCGCGATCACCTTCGATTGCGACGAAGCCAGCGCGCGGGCGGCACGATTTGGTACATAGCCCAGCTCGACAACGGCCTTGTCCACCCGGTCGCGCAGCGCCTGCGACACCATCTCCGGCTGGGTAATGGCGCGCGAGGCGGTCATGGTCGCCACCCCGGCCTTGTTGGCCACCATCGCCAGCGTGATGCGGCCACTGGCGCGGCTCTTGCCCGCTTGAGTCTTCGTCATTGATGAAACTTGATTAATGTTGATATTGATGCTGATAGCGATATCATACGGCAGGAAAGCCGAAAGTAAGAGAGGTTATTTGCATTCGGCTAACACTTTTTGCGTGTTTTTACGCAATTCTTCGCGCTGTGCGTCGTCCATATAGCTGCGTTCGCCATTTTTATCGAAACTGCTGAGGCGCACGCCCTGGTCGATCGCCTGCTGGTTCTTGCGGGCGGCGTCGCAGTTGGCGGCTTGCTCGGCCTTGTTGCGGGCCTCGGCGGCCGCGCGCTGGGCGGCTTCGGCGCTTGCCTGCTTGCGTTTGTTGAAGTCGTCATTGCGTTCGGCCAGCGTGGGGGCGGACGCGGTTGCCGGCCTGGCGGCCGGCTCAGCCTCGGCTGGCGCATAGGGATTGAATAGCGGCTTGCCAGGCGCCTTCAGGATGCGCTTTTCAGGGATGTTGGGCGGCGGAGGGCGGTCGGACAGTTGCTTGACGCCTTTGTCGTCCACCCAGATGTACTGCGCCACGGCCAGCGATGAGGCGGCCAGCAGCAGTGTGGCAAGCAGGATGTGGCGGTGATTCATGAGGCGCTCCAGTGTAGACGTGCGCAGATTTCGCCATGATTCATGACAACTGTCAACTGCACCCCAGTACAGCCTGCGCACTGCGCCGTCCTGGCGATTGATGCGCTAATATAATGCAACCCTCACACCATAGGAGATTGGCATGCCATTTTACAAGGTTTGGTACAGCAACAAATCTGAGCCGCTGGAATTCTCCAGCGCCTCCCGCGTCCCTGATGCGCAGATCCTCGACCGCGTGTTCGCGCACGAGAACCTGACCGCCGACGCGGCGTCGACGCTGGGCCAGCGCATTGCCGCCAACAATCTGGGGCCGGTGCGCTATACCGAAGACGAAGGCGAGCCGTACACCATCGAATAGCGATCGCGGCTTTCCCTGCCGCCCAGTTCTACAATTCCCAGGTTTTAATCGTGTGAACCGTCAGGAACTGGCCGGTGGCCTGCGCATCGTTCTGCGGGAAGAACAAGCCGGAGGCATTGTTGCCACTCAGCGATCCGCAGGCCAGGTTGATGCCCAGTTGGTGCGGCAGTCCCTGGGCGGTCACCCAGTCGGACTCAGACACCGCAACGCCATCGAGATAATGCACCACCTTGTCCCGGGTCCAGATGACGCCGACGGTGCGCTTTTGGCCATTGGCGAGGGGCTTCGGCAATACCAGATACGCTGCATCACGGGTCTGGATGCCGCTGTTGCTGTTGCCCGACGGGTTGCCGGCCCAGAATCCGCCACGCGGCGACGCCACCTTGCGCTGGTAGGGCTGGGTGTGCAAAAAGCCGGTCCAGGTCGATGGGCCGTTGCTGAGGCGCGTGAACAATTCAAACACGTCCACTTCCGGCGACGGCGACTGCGCGACCCGGATGCGTTCGGGATTGAAGCTGTAGAACCACACGGCCGGCCAATATCCCCACAGCATGCCCGGGGTGGCGGCCATGGCCTTCTCAATCGCCGGCTTGGCGTAGTAGCCGCCGCCGGGGAACTGGGGCATGGCCGGCATGGTGATTTCGACCTCCAGCGCCTGGACCTGGAAGCCTGGCCGCTGCGGCCCGTACGCCCGCTTGCTCCAGATTTGACCCGAACTCAGTCCCGGCACGAACAGCACGCCGTCGCCGGTATTGTCGCCGCCCGGCGTCAGCACTTTCAGAGGGCGGCCAAAGCGCACCGGCTTGTCGAACGTGACCGACAGCCGGTCGGCGGCAACCGACGCCACCCGGGCGCGATCGGCTGCTCGCGGGTCATTGTAGTAACCGGGATCGCCATTGACGCCCATCGCAAACATGCCGGGCACCACGGTGGACGCCAGCGGTGTCTTGAATTTGAGGGTGGTCATGCCGCCATTGCTCACTTCGGCCGCTACCCGCGCGAAGGCAAACGTGGTGAAGGTGACGTGCCAGTTGCCCTTGTAGGCAGTCTTGATGCCGGAGCTGACCGCTTCAAACGTGATGGTGCCGGCGCCGGCATCTTTGTCCACTACCACCGCAATGCCGGAATTGCTGCCGCCGGTAATGCAGGTGCCCACTTCAATCTTGGCCAGGTCGGCTACGGTCAAACCGATGTCGGCCAGCCGGGTTGGCGCCGAGGCGCCCTCGGCGCCGGCATTGAAGCCATTGCCGGTGGTGACGACGTTGCCACGCAGGTAGGAATTGAAGTGGCCGCCGCTGAGTACGGCCTGCAGACGCAGGCCATCAGCTTCCAGCACATGGTTTTGCGGGTTGAATTCGGTGGCGTAACGCTGCACTTCGCTATTGATGGTGACAGGCCCGGTGCCGCCCTGGTGGGCGCCGTTGGGGCCGAAATCGCCTTCCAGCGGGTTGAAGCGCGCGGCGACATCGGCCAGCGTCTTGATCGCAGCGCTGACCGCCGTGCCGCTGGGTACTGCGCTGCTGCCGAAGCGCAGGTCTTCGGTCAGGGTGAGGCCGGTCACGGCAGCCTCAAAATCCGGCTTCAGGCCGGCGAAGGCAAAGGTTCCCGCTGCGGCGGACGCACTGCTGACGCCAGCCAGCGGCAGCAACGGAATGCTGGACAGGTATCTGACGACGTTGCGGCGGAGTAGGTCAGGTTGCTTGTACATGACGACGGAACCTTTGAAGGTGTTAGGATCTGGCTATTATTACCGAGATCGCGAGATGGGCGCAGTCTGTTGCAGACAATTAATCTCAATCCCTGTATAATGCCGCTTTGCGCCTATAGGAAATGCTATGCGTCTACTTCAAAAAGCACTCACATTCGATGACGTGCTGCTCGTCCCAGCGTACTCCAACGTCCTGCCTGCGGATACGTCCCTCAAAACCCGTCTGACCCGCAATATCAGCCTGAACATCCCCCTGCTGTCGGCGGCGATGGACACGGTCACCGAAGCGCGTCTGGCGATCGCCATGGCGCAAGAGGGCGGTATCGGTATCATTCACAAAAACCTGAATCCGAAAGATCAGGCCCGTGAAGTGGCGCGCGTCAAGCGCTTCGAGGCCGGCGTGCTGCGTGATCCGATCACCATCCCGCCGACCATGAAGATCCGCGACGTCATCAAGCTGACCGAGCAATACGGCATTTCCGGCTTCCCTGTGGTTGAAGGCAAGGAAGTGGTCGGCATCATCACTAACCGCGATCTGCGTTTCGAGCAGGAACTGGACGCCGAAGCGCGCGCCAAGATGACCCCACGCGACAAGCTGGTGTACGTCAAGGAAGACGCCGACACCACCGAAGCCAAGCGCCTGATGAACAAGCACCGCCTGGAGCGCGTGCTGGTCGTCAACGACGCATTCGAGCTGCGCGGCCTGATCACCGTCAAGGACATCCAGAAATCGCACGAGCACCCGCTGGCGTCGAAAGACTCGCAGGGCAAGCTGCTGGTCGGCGCCGCAGTCGGCGTTGGCGCCAAGGATGAAGAGCGCATCGACCTGCTGGTCGCCGCCGGCGTGGACGTGCTGGTGGTCGACACCGCCCACGGTCACTCGCAAGGCATCCTGGACCGCGTAAAGTGGATCAAGACCAAGTACCCGCACGTGGACGTTATCGGCGGCAACATCGCCACCGCCGCCGCTGCCAAAGCACTGGTGGAATACGGCGCGGACGCAGTCAAGGTCGGCATCGGTCCTGGCTCGATCTGCACCACCCGTATCGTTGCTGGCGTGGGCGTGCCGCAAATCACCGCCATCTCCAACGTTGCTGAAGCACTGGAAGGCACGGGCGTGCCATGTATCGCCGACGGCGGCATCCGCTTCTCGGGCGATATCTCGAAAGCGCTGGCAGCCGGCGCCTCGACCGTGATGATGGGCTCGATGTTTGCCGGTACCGAAGAGGCGCCAGGCGAAGTGATCCTGTATCAGGGCCGTTCGTACAAATCGTACCGCGGCATGGGCTCGCTGGGGGCGATGTCGGATGGTTCGGCCGACCGCTACTTCCAGGACGCCACCATGAAGGCCGACAAGTTCGTGCCGGAAGGTATCGAAGGCCGCGTAGCCTACAAAGGCTCGGTGCTGGCGATCATCTTCCAGCTGGTGGGCGGCGTGCGTCAGTCGATGGGTTACTGCGGCTGCGCTACCATCGATGAACTGCGCAACAAAGCCGAGTTCGTCGAAATCACCTCGGCCGGCATGCGCGAGTCGCATGTGCACGATGTGCAGATCACCAAGGAAGCGCCGAATTACCGTTCGGGCGACTAAGACCTTGCAAACGCCGGCCGACGCCGGCGTTTTTCTATATTCAACCTGGTTCAAACTCCATGCACTCTAAAATCCTCATTCTCGATTTCGGTTCCCAAGTGACCCAGCTGATCGCGCGCCGCGTGCGCGATGCCGGCGTGTTCTCGGAAGTGTATCCGTATGACGTCAGCGACGAATTCGTGCGCAACTACGGCGCCGCCGGCGTGATCCTGTCGGGCAGCCACAGCTCGACGCTGGAAGGCGACGCGCCGCGTGCGCCGGACGCCGTGTTCGACCTGGGCGTGCCGGTACTGGGCATCTGCTATGGCATGCAAACCATGGCGGCCCAGCTGGGCGGCAAGGTAGAGAACGGCAAAGTGCGCGAATTCGGTTACGCCGAAGTGCGCGCGCGCAACCACACCCGCCTGCTGGACGGCATTGTCGACTTCGTCACCGACGAAGGCCACGGCATGCAAAAGGTCTGGATGAGCCACGGCGACAAGGTGCTGGACATGCCGCCAGGCTTCGTGCTGATGGGCGACACGCCGTCGTGCCCGATCGCCGCCATGGCCAACGAAGAGAAAAGCTTCTACGGCGTGCAGTGGCACCCGGAAGTCACGCACACCGAGCAGGGCAAAGTCATGCTGAGCCGCTTCGTGCACGAAATCTGCGGCTGCAAATCGGACTGGAACATGCCGGATTACATCTCGGAAGCGGTCGAGAAAATCCGCGCGCAAGTCGGCACCGATGACGTGATCCTGGGCCTGTCCGGCGGCGTCGATTCGTCCGTAGCGGCAGCGCTGATCCACCGCGCCATCGGCGACCAGCTGACCTGCGTGTTCGTCGACCACGGCCTGCTGCGCCTGAACGAAGGCAAGATGGTCATGGACATGTTCGCCAACAACCTGGGCGTGAAAGTCATCCGCGTCGATGCCGAAGACCAGTTCATGGGTCACCTGGCCGGCGTCAGCGATCCGGAGCAGAAGCGCAAGATCATCGGCCGCGAATTCGTCGAAGTGTTCGACAAGGAATCGGGCAAGCTGGTCAACGCCAAATGGCTGGCGCAGGGCACCATCTACCCGGACGTGATCGAGTCGGCCGGCAAGGGCAAGAAAGGCCAGACCATCAAGTCGCACCACAACGTCGGCGGCCTGCCGGAGCACATGAAACTGTCGCTGCTGGAGCCGCTGCGCGAACTGTTCAAGGACGAAGTGCGCAAGCTGGGCGTCGCGCTGGGCCTGCCGCATGACATGGTCTACCGTCATCCATTCCCGGGCCCGGGCCTGGGCGTGCGCATCCTGGGTGAAGTGAAGAAGGAATACGCCGACCTGCTGCGCCAGGCCGATGCCATCTTCATCGAAGAGCTGCGCAACACGCCGTACGAAGCCACCATTGTGCCGGGCTTCGATCAGGACGCCGTGCCGAAGAACTGGTACGACGCGACTTCGCAAGCGTTCGCCGTATTCCTGCCGGTGAAATCGGTGGGCGTGATGGGCGACGGCCGCACCTACGAATACGTGGTGGCGCTGCGCGCCGTGCAGACCCAGGACTTCATGACCGCGCACTGGGCACACCTGCCGCATTCGCTGCTGGGCAAGGTAAGCAACCGCATCATTAACGAAGTGCGTGGTATCAATCGCGTCGTTTACGACATTTCCGGTAAGCCACCTGCGACTATCGAGTGGGAATGATTGTCAGTCTGGCGAACACGAGCGAATAAGCGCAGCTCATCCAAGATAAGCCCCTGATTTCAGGGGCTTTTTTTATGTGCAATCTCCGTTACCGGCAAAGTCCGGCAGCTACAAGCAACTCTTGTTCATGGCATTTTTGATGGCTTTTTTATGAACCAGCATTCACGTACGATGTCTAAGCCTTATTGATGATGCGAAAAATACCCTGTTTTTGATGGTATACGATCGATAAGACGTTGAATTTGCTGAAGAAGTTGACGGGGGTATCACGCGAAAGCCGTGTTGGTATACCGGCTCGGGAATTTCCACCTGGGCTCGTTTTAACCCGTTGATTCTCCAACACTTTCTCTGAATATCCAGCTTTCTAACGAAATACCATCATTCAGCCACGGAGGCTATGATGCTAAGCGATACCAAGTTGCGGAATCTCAAGCCGCGTGACGCGGACTATAAAGTCGCTGACAGAGATGGACTGTATGTGCTGGTTACCAAAGCCGGCGGCGTCTCGTTCAGATATAACTACCGTCTGCATGGCCGACAAGAGACACTCGTATTCGGGCGTTATGGTCCCGGTGGCTTAACACTGCTGGAAGCACGCGAGCGGTTTGCCGAAGCCAGGAAGCGGTTGTCCATGGCGGAGTCGCCGTCACGTGTCAAAGCGCGTCAGAAGTTAAATATTGCAGAGCAGGAGAATTTCGCCATCTGGGCCGCGCGGTGGTTGGACAAGTATCGGATGGCGGAGTCTACGCGCGACATGCGGCGCTCCGTATATGAACGAGATTTGGCAAGACCTTTCGGCCGGTTGTTACTTTCGGAGATCACCCACCATGAACTGCGTGGGCTGTGCGACCGCATCGTGGAGCGGGGGGCTCCCGCCACGGCAGTCCACGCGCGGGAGATCGTGATGCAAGTGTTTGAGTATGCGCGTCAGCGTGGCATCGATGTGGAGAATCCAGCTGACAGAGTCAAGCCGTCCAGTATCGCCCGCTTTGTGCCACGAGATCGTTCACTGAGCCCGCCAGAAATTCGGCTGCTTTACCAATTCATCGAGCATGTCAGCTGCGCGGCACCGTTGCGATTGGCCATCAAGCTTTTGCTACTGACATTGCTCAGGAAGTCTGAACTGGCAGAGGCGACTTGGTCTGAAATAGACTTCAGCAATGCGCTATGGACGATCCCGGCTGAGCGGATGAAACGCCGAAATCCCCATCATGTGTATTTGTCGAGCCAGGCGTTAGAAATACTGTTGGCCTTGAAGATCTGCGCAGGCGGGTCAGAATTTATTTTCCCTTCCCGCTACGATCCCGATCAACCTATCTCGCACGTCACGCTGAATAGGATTGTGTATGCGGTGGAGGAGCAGGCACGGACACATGATCGCCAGTTGGCCCCGTTCACCGTCCACGATCTGCGGCGTACCGGATCGACACTCTTGCACGAGGCGGGTTTTAACAGTGACTGGATAGAAAAGTGCCTAGCGCATGAGCAGCGGGGCGTCAGAGCAGTCTACAACAAGGCGGAGTATGCAGTGCAGCGCCGCGACATGCTGCAGAAGTGGGCTGATATGATCGATGAGTGGGTAGGTGTGACGGCTTGACCTGACTATTTGGTACGCAAATCCGTCCCCGGCGCTTGGAGCTGACCTGCAGTTTGACGCCGGCGCTGGATCCATTGATCGACTTCTTGGAGGTCCCACGCGACATGGCGGGCACTGATCGCGAATCGCCGTGGGAACTCTCCGCGTTTTTCCATGTCGAGTATTGTCCTTTCCGAGAGGGGGACCTTTTGCAATAGTTGTTTTCTGTTGATGAGTACCAGGCCGGGATGTTGTGCTGCGAACGGGCGGGCGGCTATTGCACTAGGTGTATTCGGGTCACCCTGTTGCGGTGCTGTGTGCTTAGCGATCAGGTCGGTAGCCATGGTTGTACGAGCTGGGCAATTGGTCATTCGCGCCGGATAAGGCACCGCCTGCGATATGGCGATTCGGTCAGACTTATTCTGGCCTTTTTTGATTGCCGTGTTCTGAGGCAGATCAGCACATCGAGATGCTGTCGGTGGAGGGGCGGACCTGCTTAAGCAGATTGAAATGGCTTGCGCTAGTTCTCTTGTTTAAGCTCTGAGCTGTGAGCCTGTTGTTCATTTGCGCGCAGGGTTGACCCAGTATGATTGACCCGCTTTTTGCGCCGCAAGCCTGGAACGGATGCTTTGCGCCTCAAGTCGTATGGGTCACCTGGCGCAGCAAAAACTATGCCTAAGGTTGGGTCACAATCTCGCGCAAATCAACATGAACGGGCTGTTTTGTTTTTTGCTGCATCACGGTCGCTCTGCTGGCCACGTGACTGCCGTGAACAACATCGAGAACGCGTACTTGTACCAAGTCACAACCGCGCCGCTTGCTGTCGATCGCTATATTGAAGAGTGCCAGATCTCGCCGGCGCCCGTAGATTTGAAGCCGGACTCGAATAGCCCAGATCTCACTGATGCGGAGCGGCGCCTTCTGGCCGACAATTTTGCCTTGTTCCATGGCACCCCCTACTCGGAAGCGAAAGTTTTTGTGTTCATGATAGAGCTCCTTGTGTTGGAGCTCCACTATGCGCCGGCTTCATCAGTAAGGCTTTTCCCACGTTAGAATTTGCGCATTTTCACATAGGCAATAGTGCTATGCTGAGCCCATCGGTCGCAGTCAGCCAAGAGCGGCCTCTCAAGTTTAGAATTTTTCCTAATCAAAAAATGACAAAGATGATCAAGAAGGGAGTTTTGGGTCTCGCGATTATTGCAGCTTCACCACATGCTTTGGCCCAATACGCCAATGTGGAGGGCACTTACTCATCCCCTGGAGGCTTATTTTTGCAAGTGATTGTGCTCGACAGTCAGAAAGGTGATATCGCCGCTACGACGACCGTTGTGCAGGGGGCCTGTTCTGGTACTGTCGCAGGTTTAGGAAAAGTCGTAGGAAGAAAGATGACATTCACTCCTTTTGCCAAAGAAGAGAATGGTGAGGCTTGCACAATCACTGTCGAGTTCGATAAGCCATTTAAGCATGGAAAAATCAAGGGTGAGTCCTGTATGGTCTACTCCGGCGCTGCGTGTGGCTGGGAAGGCGGTACGGTGACGAAGGGAAAATGATTCCAGCGCCACCTAGCGGCCATGAGCCGCCGCTCGCAATTGGCTCCAAGTATTTAAACCCATGACAAACGAATGACTTCAGAAGGATCGATTTATAGGCACTTTGGGGACCAGGCCCAATTCGCCATTGTTTGCGCTCATGAACCGTTTGGAAGTGAGCCGCGCCACGTGTTTGGCAGAATGTGCATTCGCGCAGGCGATAAGGTACTAGGTGATTTTGACGAGCCGGCCTGCATGCTGAACGTGACTGCGAGCCACCTTCAGGCAATCCTGGAGCACCTTCCACAGATGGATTGCGCCCTTTTTCACGACCAGAGCGATGCAGTAACATGGGACCTCATCGACAAGGCGCTTTACCTTGACGATGACCGCTCTACAGAAGAAGTTGTCGCGGATTCTAAACGCTTTTCCCGATACGACTTTCTGACTAACGGCGGTGAGTCGTTCGACAATTCGAAATCCTTCATAGTTCGAAACGGAGGCAGTGTACGATTGCTTTTTAAAAGAGGCGATGATGCTTTGGAAAGCATGAAAGTAGAAGTCGGAACATTTTGCGCGGTTGTTCGAGGGTTCCTTGACTGGATTGATCAAGGCGGGAACTAGCGGCCAACTCGACGGCATGCGGCCAGAAGCTGACGGAGACTTTAAGGTTCAACTTGGAGCGTAAATGCAGGTAGCAATCAAGGTTGGCAAGTGTTGTTTGCTTCTACTGATCGGGATTTCTATTGCGATCCTATGGGTGTATTGCCATGGATTTCTGCCTCATGAGTTTTATGGTGGCAAGGCGATCAATCCCGATGCTGAACGGCTTGGTGGCATGATTACGCTTGCGGTCCTCTTTGCCGCCCCGGCTTGGCCAATTTATCGACTGTTTCCGGGTCGCACGGTTTTGGCTTCAGCGATAGTTGGATGGATACCCTTAGCGCTATCTTTAATTCTTGCGTACCAAACCAACATGGCGGTAAAGAGCGATCTCTCGTTAAATCTGGCGGCTGTGGACGGCGTGCTTTGCGGGGTGGCAATCATCTTAGGTGCGTGGACTGTTAAAGCAATATCGAAACC
Organism: Duganella levis; assembly: GCF_009857605.1. Classification (GTDB taxonomy): domain Bacteria; phylum Pseudomonadota; class Gammaproteobacteria; order Burkholderiales; family Burkholderiaceae_D; genus Rugamonas; species Rugamonas levis. The sequence continues at coordinate 163,957 of NZ_WWCT01000015.1, forward strand.
GATTTTTTAGAACAGTCCAGGTTCGGCCAGGAGCGGACTGTCGCAACTACCGCCTAATCAATCAGCGAAAATGTTTATTTACGTCTTAGTCTTTACCTGTTTAGCGCTGGCAACATTGTTCATTGTTGGTGTCTCGTTCGCCATCGCTGGGGATGGCAATAGAGCGCTATGGTTGCCGGTAATGCTAGTTGAGATGACGGTATGAGGCTTCTTCACCCATAGCGTATGGGAAGCTGCCACTCAGAGTTCTGGCGGGTATCTTGCATTGATATTTTGGTCGCTTAGTTTTCCTCTATTATTGTGGTTAAGTGCTCGCTACTTTAAGAGATGGAGAGAGCGATTTTGACCGGAAAAGGGCCAATAGCTGCCGCTGAGTTGTCATTGGAGTTGTTTAAAGGAGGGGGCGTGAGTAATTCAGAAGTATACGCTGTAGTCCTATTCGAGGCTGCTGCCGAAGAGCTTGGAAGTCTCGTTGCGCTGTGGCTCAAGCGCAATGATATGGGGAGCTATCTTTACGCGAAAAAGATAGACCCCAATGGGCCGTATTTTCATATGGTTCTCGAAAACACGACCCCTGATGGTACTGCTCTTGAGATGGATTTCAAAATTCCTCACGGATTCATTAAAGCAATTTTCCATGCGGCTGATAGAAAATCTCTCGGGTTTTTAGCGTAAATTCCTCTCTATGAAATTGTAGTTCTAGGCTGATATCGGCCACAAGCAGTCGTCCATTAATCATTAAATAATCAAATATGGAAACTCACGTAAAAACGATATTTGAATTACCCGAATTCGATACCGGACAGTACGAGGGAAGTGAATTACATATGGTCGATGGGAGTGCTGCACTTGTTCTTCACGTCGCTGAACTTCCTGACCTTGAGATGCGATTCACGAATGTTCGATGGCATCGCTATACGCAGTTATATTGTTGCGAGACTTCCTGGATTGCGCATGCGTATTTCAAGCTAATTGAGGTATCCCCCCTGGAAGAGCTTGCTCGATTTTTGCAATCCGATCGTTCGACCCGACGAGCGTATAAACAGTTACACCATTTCAGAATTTTTCTAGATGAAACAGGCTGCTACGAGTTTTTCGCTGAGACCGCAGCTTTCAGAGAATTAAAATAGTAGGCGGCTTCCGGCCAACAGCGGACAGAAACAAATATAGATTGAAGAGAATGATCCCATTTGGACTAGACCAGAACCAATTTTCCCAGAGGCTTATACGGTCGCTAGAAGACCTATCGGACCATTCGATTCAGTGCATTCGCGGCTTTCTCCTTCAGCCTATTCCTGCTGCCGTCCAAAGCGTTGAATTCCAACTGTTCGTCGATGCCGAGAACTGTGGTGCACCCTCCATCTGGGCATATTTTGTTGACGATAATTTGAAGTCCAGCGAACGTTCGCGCGAAGTGGCACTAAACCTTGATGAGTTAGAGGAAATGGATGACAGATACTTCACTGACTTCAAATTCAGCGGCGTGAACTTGATGGCCGACGTCTTAAAGTCTTGGTTCGCTGATTGTTGGTGGAAGGCAGGTGGCGGTGACTTTGGAGTGCCAGCGGTGCTCGATGTTCATGATGGCTTTGGTGATCGCCGGAGTATCCAGCTAACCAAGTAGAATTGGCTGCGGCATTTGACTGGCTTCGGCCAGCAGCAGACATACAGACGCGATCAGAATGAGTGAAGGGACAGAAGTTTCCAATGGCACTTCGTGAAGACTGGTTTGAAGCCGAGCAATTGCATCGTGCTGCACGTGATGGAAACCTCAGTGAAATATCACACCTCGCCAGTGAGGGCTTTGATATTGATGCATTTGATGACTTGAGCCGTGCCCCATTGCACTATGCCGTTGAGGGTGACAGTTATCAAGCGGCTCAGCTTCTCTTAGAGCTTGGTGCTAACGTGAATCGGCATGAAGAGGAGTTGATTGGAGAAACGCCTTTGAGCCTGGCAGTTCAGGGAGAATATCCTGAAATTGTTGAGTTGATGATGGCGCATGGCGCTGATCCTGACATCCAAGGTTGGGTAGGTCTGACCGCACGAATACGAGCAAAAAAGCGTCGCGACGATGCTGGCCGACATATTGCGGTAATTATCGAATCGTTCGGCTAACGGCCAAAAGCAGACTACCTTGATTTGAAGGAACCACGATATGGGTGGAGAGGTTTTAATCTATATGGCAGCGGGGATTGGCTTGGGTATCTTTGTATTTCTGATCGTGGGATGTATAAAGCCAAGTACAAGGCCATATGCGTTGCCGACACTTGTCCTTTCAGTATGTGGCGGAGTGTATGCATCTACAGATACGACATTGATAAATTTTCCATTTATTTTCTTTTCGGGATTTTTTGTGGCGTCACTCGTTTTTGGCGCACAAGCCCATTCAATCCGTTGGTTAACTGAGCGAAATCCATAGCTGTTTCGCGCTCTTTTCCGCTCTCGGCCAAGAGCCTACGTTCATAGGATATCTCCATGCCAACCTTTCGCGTCGATATCAGAGTTAAATCAGAAATCGTATTCCCAACTTCTGACGATTTTATTGTGGTAGAGTATCTTGATTCTAAATACAAAATTACACTCAGGAATGCTCCAGCGCTAGAAAACAAGATTGTTAGAAGTTTAGATGCCACAATAATGGGTGAGGCTGAAAGTATGGATGAGGTAGGCCATGACTTTCGTGCTATTTTAGCGAGGTGGTTAGATAACCTTGCTTATGTCTGCCAATGCAGTCTAGTGATTGAAAAAGTATGGCGGGTTGTCGAGTGGGAGCCGGGGCAGAAGAAAAGAAAATTCAAGGCACTCAATGTATTAGATAAATTTCCCGAAACAATTCTCTCGGGAAATATAATAAAAACAGCGAATGCTTTGGCTCAAAGCGATTTGCCCCCACATGTGAGACGGGCGCTTCAATGTTTTAGAACCGCCTTATTGTTATTTTCTCAGGAAGACAGATTCATGCAATTTTGGACTGCTGTCGAAGTTCTGGCAAATGGTTCAAAAGAAAAAAAATCAATACCGATACCTTGTGGAGAATGCGGTGGTGCAATTAGCTGCAAATCTTGCGGGGACTCACCCACTCGCGTCCCCATGGCGACGCAGGCAATTCGGGATTTATTTTTTACTATCGGAGTTCCGGATGCTGGAGCGAGCTTCAAATTATTATCGAAGGTGAGACATGGGATTACTCATGGTCGTACCAATGATTCAATCGAGGCAGAAACTGGTCAATCTCTAGCTGACGCCGTCCAGTTGATGGGAATGGTCGCATGTAATATGGTTCGCAAGTTTGTTCCAGAGGCGATTTTTGATTTCACTCCAACATTTAAGTCTTGCGGAGGACCTTATTTATCCGGCCAATTGATTGGTGGGCCCTTAGGTGAATTTGAGCAGCCAGAGGGCCAAGACTTTCCTGATGAGGCATCAATTCCTGATGTGAAAATTGATTTGATTATCGTCGACGAAAGTTCAAACCATGTTAGCAATATCAAAGTTACTAGAGCGAACGGACACAATTAGATAGGACCGTTCACACCGAAACGAATTTTTGCACTGCAAAGATTGGGTTTCCCCTTAAGCAGATGTGATTAATATTCTTTGCGCTTGGAAAAGTAAAGTGGACACTACCAGTCGAACGATGTATGCGCTTTCGTACGGAATCTTCACCCCTGATGATTTGCTAAAAAAGCTTCGCTTAGATGGCGATAGGCTCACAGATGACCCTCATCCTTACGATATATTTAATTTTATAGTTACTGCTTATGTTCTCGCGGAATGGATAGAGAAATTCTATAGAGCTAGTGGCAAGGCAAAGAATTTTTCTGTAGCGAGTCGGAACAAAGAATGGACCATCCCCACTATATCTGATGAGTGGATTTTAGATACTACCTGCGTGCCAAATGTCGATAGTGGTATTAAACGCAATATAGTGAATTGCTTGTCAATCTGTGCGTACACTGCTAATGCAAGCAAGCACTTCCATTGGAAAGACAACGGAGCTGTCGCCGCGATAGGTAAGGAGCCACCCATCAATGACTATTATCAACACTTTTTCACTTCAACGGACAAAGACATGTATGTCGATTTCCAAGGCCAAAATTATGGCCTTAAGCAGATACGCGGAATATTGTTGCAATTCTACACAGGATTGATACTTTATTTTGAGCAGGATTGAGTGGTATTCTAAAATCGCTATCGATTATCTGGCTGGCTGCTTTGGGATGAGTCCAATAATAGGCGCGAAGGTCCGAGATGGGGCGCAAGCAGACCTAGCGGAGACGGTAAATCCTGAGTTGCCCAAGTCCACTTGCTGTTTGCTGTGAGCGATGTGGCGCTGCATTGGACTGAAAGCACGACGCCGTCCGTAATCTTCGTCTAGCACGGCGAAGCATGCAGCATCAAGGCCGAATTTGTCATCGGCGCGAGCCGACGCCAGATCGCGGTACGCTTTTGCTGTCCAGTGCTGCCGCGCGGAGGCGGTGGCGGTCGTCAGTCGCGCATGCAGCATCCTAGAACGAAAGGCCTAGCAGTCGTGACTGTGCAGTTGCGCGAGCGGACAACCAGCTTGGCCAACCGGCGGCGCTGTTGAACGGACCCAATCCCGACGCGACGGAGTTGAGTTTAACAGGCAGAAATTTGGGGCAAACTTGGGGCAATGGAGGATCATTTTAGCGCGCTACAGTGGCGCTGCTTCGGTAGCTCTTCAATAACGTTCCAGTACTGACGGTTGCTGAGCTACGCTGCTGTAGCACGAGTATCAAGTTCGAAACTTGCACTTCCCACCAGAATTCTTCTAGTGATATCAATCACTTAGCTCAAATACTGGGAATTCATTTCGGCGTTTGGGATCAATTTGGGAATAAAGTGCTAAGAGCTGTGCGCGCTTATTCCCGTCTAGTCCGCCTGTAATCCACCTGCTATAGTGCCTTTCGATCATCGCTGTATTTTCGTGCCCAAGCTGTGATGCAACATATAGCGTGTTTGCTCCTAACATCAGAAGACTACTGGCGAACGTATGGCGCGTCTGGTAGGGATTTCGGTACCTCACGCCAGCAGCCTTCAAGATACGCCTCCATCGTTGCCTAATGGCCTTGTCACCCGTCCAGCGAGTGTTGTATCGGGCATCCAGGAAGATTAAGTCGTCCGAAGTGTAATCTCGTTGATTTTGAAGCGCATCGTGCGCCATAAATCGTAGGTCCACTTTCCGATTGCTCTTGGAAGTTTTGCCTTTCTTCTGCTCAACCCCGTCGAAGTAGTTTCCAGAGATAGGACATCACCGCTTGGGAACTTGAAGGAACCGGCGAGCCATGCATGAATGTTACTCGCGACCTTCGAGATTTTATGTTTCAAACCAAGCATGGGAGCTGGATTAGTATTGCAAAACACTGGGAAGCCTTCCTGCTCCAATTTTGTCCTGCGGTCGCAAAAGTGTTGGAGGCAGATGCCAGTAGTTTCCTTTCCTGGCATGCTTTTGTTGAGCACGCTCTACGGCGCCTCGACAATCGATTCGAGGTGTGCGTTTGCTAGCTGAATTGACCCTGTCAGTTTGACCCGCCCGCCATACCCTGGCGAACGCTGCAACCCGGTCGTAAGACCCTTCAAAGCCCAACTCCTTTAGTTCTTCATGAAGCTGTTTCAA